>NZ_RBIL01000001.1:3595446-4255451 GCF_003633755.1 Solirubrobacter pauli | reverse complement strand
GACAACGGCTCGACCATCCGCCACAACACCGTCGTCTACGCCGCCAGCTGCATCTACAACAGCCCCTGCGGCCAGATCGACATCAACCGCAAGACCACCATGCCCGCCGGCACCGGCACCGTCGTGGTGGACAACATCGCGACGGAGATCCTGCTGCAGAGCGGCTCCACGGTTGCCCAGCGGCGCAACAACCTGCTGCGCCGCAACGCCACCAGCAGCGAGCGGACGGGCGTCCCGATCTACGCCGGCGGCGCCGACCCGAGCAGCTACGAGGGCTTCCTGCTCACGGCGCTGAGCCCGGGCAAGCTGTTCGCCTCCGACGGCACGGACGCGGGCATCAGCCCGCGGCCGTAGCCGCCGCTCAGCGGTAGACCGGCAGCTCCTCGCCGGCCGCGGCGCGCTTGCGCCCGCGGCCGGCCACGAGCGTCCAGGCGGGCAGCGTGCGCAGCGAGGCGAAGTCCCGCCGGGTGAGGAACGGACGCTCGAACAGGCGGAAGAACGCGTAACACGCCACCAGGACCACCGGCAGCACGAGCACGAGCAGCACCGCGAAGTGCGCGAGCGGCGAGAGGTCGAGCGGCTCGACGACGTGCTCCTCGGCCAGGGCCAGCAGCGGGCCGTGGATCAGGTAGAGGCTGTAGGAGAAGCTGCCCAGGAACACGGCCGGCCGCGAGCCGAGCGTGCGGTCGCGCACCGGTGAGCGGCTGTCGGAGAGCAGCAGCAGGAGCGCCGCGAAGCCGGTGCCGGCGATGACGTCGACCCAGAACCAGTGGCCGACCATCCACGGCGAGCCCTGGGCGACCGCGAGGGTGACCAGCCCCGCCGCCGACGCGCCGGCCACGCCCGCCAGCGCCCACCGGGGTGGCCGCGGCGCGCGGCCGTGGGCCGTCCACGCCGCGAGGACGCCGAGCGCGAACAGCAGCAGGAACTGCGGGCTGACGTTGTTGATCTTGCTGAGGACCGTGTCCGTTCCGGCCAGCAGGTGCGCGACGAGGACGATCCCGGCCGTCAGCAGCACCACCCGGACCATGCCGAAGCGCAACGCGAGCAGCAGCATCACCGGGAACAGGAAGTAGATCTGCCACTCGATGGCGATCGACCAGAACGTGCCGTTCGGCGCGACGTTCCCGATCACGTCCTGCAGCAGCAACCCGTGCACGACGAACGACTTGGTGGCCGTCCCGGCGCCGGTCGACGGCTCGATCAGGGTGACGAAGAGCAGCATCGACAGCACGAGCGCCGCCCAGTACGCGGGCAGGATGCGCCAGGCACGCCGCCGGATGAACCGGCGCAGGCCGCCGACGAGCTCGCCCCCGTGGCGAAGCGGGGCCAGCGCCAGCGAGTAGCCCGAGACGACGATGAACACGGCGACGGCCAGGTGGCCGTAGAGCAGCCAGCCGAGCCACACCGGGCCGCGATCCTCGGGGAAGAACGGCCAGCTCCCCAGCCACATGTGATGGAGCACCACGAACAGGGCCGCGGCGCCTCGGACGCCGTCGAGCCAGTGGGTGCGTTGGCGCGCGTCGGGCACCACCTCGGCGGTGGCGGCCTCCGGCTCGGCCACGGCGGTCATGTCAGCTCCCCTCGCCGTTGCTCTGGGACGCGGCACGCGCCGTCGGCCCGTAATAGCTGTCGCGCCGCAGGATGCTCGCGAGCGCGCGCACCTGCACGACCGCCTTCCACACCAGGTACCAGGGCGCCGCAAGCAGCGCGAGCCACGTGCGCAGCCCGACGCGGGCCTGGATGAGCCCGGTCAGCAGCGCGACGGCGAGCGCCGCGATCCCGGCGGTGAAGACCCACGCCAGCGTCCAGGCCGAGGCGACGGCGGCGAGGCCCAGGCCGAGCAGCAGGGACAGCGCGGCGAGCGCGAACGGCGGCGTCGCGAGGAACCAGGCCGTGTCCAGCGCGGCCAGATCGCCGCGGCGCAGCGCGCGCGAGAGCAGGCGCGGGACGTACGCGCGGGCGGCAGCCATGCGGCCCGCCTCGTAGCGCACCTTCTGCCCTCCGAACGCGCCCCACGTGTCGGCGCCCTCGGAGCGCAGCCGTGCGCTGTCGACGTGCCGGCAGCGCACGCCGTCCAGCAGCAGGTCGAGCGTGAAGAACAGGTCCTCGGAGGCCGGCGCCCGGAAGCGGTGCTGCAGCGCGATCTCGCGGCGGATGGCCATGCCGGTGCCGCGCAGGCGGACGGACAGCCCGAGCCGGGCGCGGCCGCGCGGGAGTGTGATGCCCTGCAGCGTGAACGCCGCGACCGACGCCTCGGCGGTGAGCGAGCGGCCGCGGCTGCTCTCGCTGCGCGCCTGGATCGCGGTGGCGCCGTCGAGCAGCGCGGCCTCGGCGGCCACGAAGAAGCCGGGCTCGATCACCGAGTCGGCGTCGAGCATCAGCACCGCGTCCCACTCGAGCGCGCGGGCGTGCTCGAGCCCCGCCTGGCGGGCCGCGGCCCGCCCCGGCTCCTCGTCCTCGCCGCGCTCGAGCACGAGCGCGCCGTGGGAGCGGGCGATGGACGCCGTCGCGTCCGTGCAGCGGTCGGCGACCACCAGCACGAGGTCGTCCTCGCGCCGGTCGGCGTTGATCGCCTCCAGACCCTTGGCGATGACGAGCTCCTCGTTGTGCGCGGGCACGAGCACGAGGAAGCGGATCCGTCCGCTGGCGGCGGCCCTGGGCTCGCGGTACGCCCACGAGGCGAACGCCAGCAGGCCGAACTGGACCGCCACGGCAAGGCCCGGTAGGCCGAGCACGATGGCGAGTACGGCGATGACGGTCATGATCTCTCGGGTTCCTTGCTCGGTCGAGGAAGTCTCGACCGAACCAACGGCTGGGAACCCTCCGGACTTCCACCGTCGCGGACCGAATGCTCCGGTATCCTGCGGCACGTCGTGGATCTGCTCCGGACATGTTCCACGAGTCGCGTCGTGATCCGGCTGAAGCGGATCGTTCCGGTGCTGATGGTGGTCTGGCTCTCTGCGGGCTGCGGCAACGCGGCCGCCACCGACAAGGACCGCGACAAGCTTCCGGACAGCTGGGAGCGCAAGTACCAGTTCTCGACCACGCAGAAGTCCGACCGGGCCGACAGCGACCGGGACGGGCTGAGCAACCTGCGCGAGTATCGGCTCAAGCTGCATCCGCGTAGGCGCGACACCGACCGCGACGGCCTGCGGGACGGGGACGAGGTCCGTCGGTACAAGACGAACCCGCGCAAGCGCGACACGGACGGAGACGGCCAGCCGGACGGCGACGAGATCCGCGCCGGCAGCGACCCGCGTGTGCGCGACGGCGCCGCTCCGGGCCCGGCGGTCGTCGGCCCGCGCCCGGCCGACGGCGCCGCGGGGACGCCGTCGTCGCAGGCCGCGCCCGCGCCGCCGCGCTGTGACCTGCACGCCGGCCGTGACAACCTCACCGCCCAGCTCGAGGCCGCGCCGACGGACGCGCGGATCTGCCTCGCCGCGGGCGACTACGGCCGGTTCGTGGGTCTGGTCAAGCCCGGGCGGGTCACGCTCGCGCCGGAGCCTGGCGCCACCGTCAGGATCTCGCCGGTGTTCAACGGCGCCGCCAACCTGACGCTGCAGGGCATGCAGATCCCGGGCGCGGAGCTCCGCGGAGCGACCCGCGACATCTCGATCGTCGACTCCACCTTCACCGGCCCCGTCTACATCGACGGACCGGTCGACAGCAACATCGAGCTCGCCTACGACGCGTTCCTGGACATCGATGCCCCGACGCAGACGTCGATCGCCGCGCGGGTGTCCCTGGCGTACGGCGGCGACGCGCACTCGGGCGTGACCATCCGCAACTCGCTGCTGGCCGGCGGGGACGCGGACGGCGTGCAGTCCGGCGTCGGCGTGAACATCCTCGACAACGAGTTCCGCGACATCCTCGAGAAGGGTGGCCCGAACCACACGGACGCCATCCAGCTGACCGGCGCCCCGGGCTCCGTGGTGCGCGGCAACTACATCCACGACACGTCCACCGGCATCGTCGCCTACGGCGGGCTGACGCGGGCGGTGATCGAGCACAACGTGGTCGACCTGGTGGCCAAGGGCCGGCGCCCGTGGGGCATCGAGCTCTACTCCGACAACGGCTCGACCGTGCGCCACAACACCGTCGTGTACGGCCGCGACTGCCTGTTCAACACGACGTGCGGCTCGATCGACCTCAACTCCAAGGCCGGCCTGCCCACGGGCCGCGGGACCGTCGTGGCCGACAACATCGCCACCACCATCACGGTGGGCAACGGCGCGTCCGGCACCCAGGAGCGCAACCTGCTGCGCGAGCGCCGGGGAGCCGGCGCCGGCAACATCGTCGGCGCACCGGTGTTCGAGGGCGGCGACCGCCCGGGCGGCTACCTCGGCTACCGCCTCGCGCCGGGCAGCCCGGGCACCGGCACCGCCGCCGGCGACGCCGACGCCGGCATCGCGCCGGGCCGTTAGCTAGCGGCCGAGCGTCGCCCGGAAGGACCGGATGACGCCGGCGGCGTCGACCGGGCCGTCGGGACCCGCGACGCGCCGCACGCGCAGCACGCCGTCGCCCGTCAGCACGTCCACCGACCCGTCGCCCGGGAACCCGACGGGACGGCCGGGCACACGGCCCTCGTAGACCGGCGCGGGCACCAGCGGCTCGGCCTCCCAGATGGTCAAGGGCTCGCCCTGGTAGGTCGTGCGCGCGCCGAGGTAGGGATGCGTGAGCCCGCGGATCAGCCGGTCGATCTCGATCGTCGGCCGCGACCAGTCGATGTCGCAGTCGTCCGGGGTGCGGGCGCAGAAGAACGTCGCGAGCGTGTGGTCCTGCGGGATCCGGGGCGCCGTGCCGGCCTTCAGGCCGGGCAGGTGCTCGAGCACGAGCTCGACCGTCGCGTCGGTCACGGCCGCGTACAGCTCCGGTGCCGTAGCCCGTGCGCCGAGCGGGATCGCGCGCTGCCCGACGATGTCACCGGCGTCGACCGCCTCGGTCATGTGGAACAGCGTCACCCCGCCCACGTCGTGCCCGAGGATGATCGTCCAGTTGGTCGGCGCGAAGCCGCGGCCGCGTGGCAGCACCGAGTCGTGCGCGGCGACGCAGCCCAGCCGCGCGCTGCGCACGACGCTCATCGGCACCATGGTGCGCCACCCGACCACGATGACGAGGTCCGGGCGGTGCACCTCGAGGATCTCGCGCTCCTCGTCAGGCCCGATCCTCCGCCCCATCCGGCACGGGACCCCGGCCCGCTCGGCCGTCGCCCGCACCTGCTCGTCGAAGCGGTCGGCCTCGTGCTCGTCCTGCTCGAGCCCGTACACGGCGGTCAGCCGCTCCCCGGTGCGCAGGATCGCCTCGAGCACCTGATGCCCGCGGCGCGTGCCGCCGATGAACAGGACGCGCGGGGCGTCCGCCGCGTCGGAGGAGGTGGCGTGCATCGGTTCCTTCGGAGCGTGGTTACGAGTCGATGCGCGCCAGCGCCTTGACGGCGAACGCGCGCGCGGTGCTGCAGGGGGCGCCGACGGTCAGCATACGCCCGTCCGAGAGCGGCACGTGCAGCGCCATCCGGTCCGGTCGCCGGCAGTAGCCCTTGCGCCCGGAGACCGAGACGGCGGGGATGCCCTTGATCTGCGCGCGCGTGCGATCGGCGCCGATCGTGGCGAGGCTCACGGTCAGGAAGCCCTTGCCCGAGCGCGTGCGGTAGATGCACGTCGGACCCTGCGGCGCCTCGGTCGGCTTGGCGACCGGTCCGCCGAGGATGGTCCGCACGGTGGCCGTGGGCACGAGCTCGCACGGCCCGGGACCGGCCGTCTCCGCGACGGCCGGCTGCCCGTCCTCGCGCGGGGGCTCGGACTCGTTGAAGTGCCCCTTCTCGCGCGCCTTCTCGAGGGCCTGCGCGTCAGGCGTGGACGCGGCGATCGGGTTCTTCGGCCCACCCAGCGCGTGCTCGCTCGTCTCGCCGCCGCCGGTGGCGACCGGGGCGTCCCCGCCGCCGCACGCGGTCAGCGCGAGTGCGGCGGCGACGAGCGCGGCCGGCACGCCGTGGCGCAGCCGGACCGTCATGCGCCCGGGGCGAACAGCACGTCCACCGAGTAGTTCGTCGAGTTGTACATCTCGCTCGGGAACACCGACGTGGCGCTGTAGGCGTAGACGCCGTTCGGGCTCGTCGTGCTCGCCAGCGCGTGGAGCGGCGCGTTGTCGACGCCCGCGGTCGCGAAGCCCGAGCCGATGGCCGAGTAGTGGCCGTTCGGGGCCAGGTAGCTGACCACGTAGACCGTTCCGGCCGTGACCGCCACGGGCGTCGGGAACGTCACGGCCTGCCAGCCCGTCGCCGTCTCGTTGGTGAACGGCGCGGACGCCCGGTGCTGGCCGTCGGCCGTCCACAGCGAGCCGATGTGGGTGCCGGTGTTCGCCGCCGACTTGTAGAAGCGCACGCCGGTGACGAAGCCGTCGACCTCGGCGGTGAACTTGACGCCGACGACGATCGAGTCGGTGTCGCCGCTGTCGAGCGAGCCGCCGGGGGTGGCGCCCTCGAACAACGAGGCGCGCGGGGTCACGGCCGCCGTGGCCGCGGACGCGGTGCCCGTGCCGATGGCGTTCGTCGCGCTCACGCGGAACGTGTAGGCGGTGTGGTTGGTGAGCCCGCTGATCCGGGCGCTCGTCGCGGACGCACCGGCGTTCACGGGCGTCTGGGCCGCCGCGCCGATGTACGGCGTGATCGTGTAGCCCGTGATCGCGCTGCCACCGTCGGCCGGCGCCGTCCAGCGGACGATCGCCGCCTTCGAGTCGCCCGTGGCGGTGACGCCGCTCGGCACGGCTGGGGCCGTCGGCGCGGTCGGCGTGACCGCGGACGACGCGGCCGAGACCGGCCCGACGCCGCCGGGGTTGATCGCCTGCACGCGGAACGTGTAGGCGGTACCGGCCGTCAGGCCCGTCATCGTCGTGCTCGTGCTCGGGGCCGTCACCGTCGTCGGCGTCTGGGCGTTCGCGCCGATGTACGGGGTCACCTTGTACTGGGTGACCACGCCGCCGCCGCTCGGCGCCGTCCACGACACGGTGGCCGAGCGCTGGCCGGCCGTGGCCGTGACGCCCGTCACCTGGCCGGGCAGCGTCATCGCGAACAGGACGTCGACGCCGTAGTGCGTGGCGTTGAACGACTGGGTCGGCAACGCGCTGGTGGCGCTGTAGAGGAACAGGCCGTTGGCGCTGACGGAGTTGGCGATCGTCTGCAGCGGGCCGCGGTCCACCGGGAGCGTGAACGCGCCCGCGGTGATGGACGGATGGCCCGTCGGGGTGAAGTACGAGGCGACGTAGGTCGTGCCCGCGGTCACCTGGACCGGCGAGGCGAACGTCACCGACTGCCAGCCCGTGGCGGACTCGTTGGTGAAGGTCGCGTTGCCGATGCGGTCACCCGCGGCGTTCCACAGGCTGCCGGTGTGCGTGCCGGTGTTCGCGGCCGACTTGTAGAACCGGATGCCGGTCACCCAACCGTCGTGCTTGGGCTTGAACTTCACGCCGTACTCGGCCGGCCACGCGTCGCCCGCGTCCACGGTCTGCGGGACGTCGAAGTCGAACAGCGTCGACTGCGGGGTCACCGAGGCCGAAGCGGTCGACTGCGGGCTCGTGCCGACGCCGTTGGTCGCGGTCACGCGGAACGTGTAGGCCGTGCCGTTCGTCAGCCCGTCGATCGTGACCGCCGTGGCCGCGGCCGACACCTGGACCGGCGTCTGCGCGGTCGCGCCGATGTACGGCGTGACGGTCTGACCGGTGATCGCGCTGTCGCCGTCGTGGTCCGAAGGCGTCCAGCTCACGCGCACCGACTGCGTGGCCGGGCGGACGCCCACCCCGGTCGGCGCCGTCGGCACCACCGGCTGGTCGGGCGTGACGCTGCCCGACGCCGCCGAGAGCGGGCCGGTGCCGTTGGCGTTGACGGCCTGCACGCGGAACGTGTAGGTCGTGCCGCTCGTGAGGCCGGTGATCGTCGTGTCCGACGTCGGCCCCGTCACGGTCTTGGCCGTCTGCGGCGTCGAGCCGACGTACGGGATGACCTTGTACGTCTCGACCGGCCCGCCGCTCGCGGGCGGCGTCCAGTCGACGATCACGGACGTGCGACCGGCCGCCTGCGCGGTCACCGCGGTCGGCTGACCGGGCTGCGGCAGCGCGAACATGACGTCCACGCCGTAGTCGGTCGCCGCGTACGACAGCGTCGGGAACGTGCTCGTCGCCGAGTACACGTACAGGCCGTTCGGGCTGGTGGCGTTCGCGATCGACTCCAGCGCCCCGTTCGAGACGACGGAGCTGCGGGCGCCGCTCGTGACCGACGGGTGGCCGGTCGGCGTGAAGTAGGACGCGACGTAGGTCGTGCCGGCGGTGACCGCGATCGGCGACGGGAACGTCACCGACTGCCAGCCCGTGGCCGTCTCGTTGGTGAACGTGGCCGAGGTGATCTTGCTCCCGGCGGCGTTCCAGAGGCTGCCGATGTGCGTGCCGGTGTTCGCGGCCGCCTTGTAGAACCGCACGCCCGTCACCCAGCCGTCGTGCTTGGGCTTGAACTTGATGCCGTACTCGCCCGCCCACGGGTCATCCGCGTCGATGATCGCCGGCGTGCCGAAGTCGAACAGCGTCGTCTGCGGGGTCACCGACGCCGAAGCGGCCGACTGCGGACCCGTGCCGACGCCGTTGGTCGCGCTCACCCGGAACGTGTAGGCCGTGCCGTTCGTGAGGTCGTTCACCGTCAAGCTGGTCGCGCTCGGGCCGACCTCGATCGGGGTCTGCGCCACCGCGCCCACGTAGGGCGTCACCGTCTGGCCGGTGATCGGGCTGTCGCCGTCCCCCGTGGCGAGCGCCCAGCTGAGCTGGGCCGAGCCCGTCGCCGGACGGGCGACGACGTTGGTCGGCGCCGATGGCGGGACGGGCACCGACGGGGTGACCGCGTTGGACGGGTCGGACGCCGGGCCGGCGCCGTTGGCGTTGACCGCCTGCACGCGGAACGTGTAGGTGGTGCCGGTGGTCAGCCCGGTCACGGTCGTGGAGGTCGCCGACGCCGGGACCGTCTTGGGCGTCTGCGCGTTCGCGCCCACGTACGGCGTCACGCGGTAGGACTCGACGGGACCGTCACCGGTCGGCGCCGTCCACTGCACCGTCGCCGAGGTGCGGCCGGACTCGTCGGCGCTGACGTCCGTCACCTGGCCCGGACGCGGCAGCGCGAACAGCACGTCCACGCCGTAGCTCGTCCCGTTGAACGACTGCGTCGGCGCGGTGCTCGAGCTCGTGTACAGGTACAGCCCGTTCGCGCTCTCGCTGGTGGCGATGCCCTCGAGCGGCCCGTTCTCGAGCGCCGAGGCGAAGGCCCCGGAGGTCACCGACGGGTGCCCGCTGGGCGTGAAGTAGGAGGCGATGTAGGTCGTGCCGGCGGTCACGTCGATCGGCGTCGCGAACGTCACGGACTGCCACCCGGAGGCGGTCTCGTTCGTGAACGTCGCCGACGACAGCTTCGTGCCGTCGAGCTGCCACAGCGAGCCGATGTGCGTGCCCGTGTTGGCCGCCGACTTGTAGAAGCGCACGCCCGTGACCTTGCCGTCGTGCTCGGGCTTGAACTTGACGCCGTACTCGGCCGACCACGGGTCGCCCGCGTCGACGGTCGTCGGCGTGGCGAAGTCGAACAGCGTCGACTGCGGCGTGGCCGGTGCGGACGCGGCGGACTGCGGGCTCGCGCCGACGGCGTTGGTCGCACTGACGCGGAACGTGTAGGCGGTGCCGTTGGTGAGGCCGGGGACGGTCACGCTGGTGGCGCTCGGGCCGACCGCGATCGGGGTCTGGGCGACGGCGCCGTCGTACGGGGTCACGGTCTGCCCGGTGATCGCGCTGTCACCGTCGGTCGCCGCGGGCGTCCACGTGACGAGCGCCGACTTGGTCGCGGGCCGGGCGACGACGCCCGAGGGCGACGCCGGCGCCACCGGGACCAGGGGCGTGACCGCGTTCGACGCGGGCGAGGCCAGGCCGGTGCCGTTGTAGTTGACCGCCTGCACGCGGAACGTGTAGGTCGTGCCGGTCGTCAGCCCGGTCACCGTGGCGTGCGAATCGCCGTCGGCGGGCACCGTGATCGGCGCCTGGGCGTTCGCGCCGATGTACGGCGTGATCTTGAACGACGACACCGTGCCGCCGCTCGCGGGCGGGGTCCACGTCAGGTTCGCGGACGTGCGGCCGCCGGAGGTCGCGACGACGTTGGTCACCTGGCCGGGCGCCGGCGTCGGCGTGAAGCTGACGTCCACCCAGTAGTTGGCCGCCGCGTAGCTCTGATCGGGGAAGGTCGGGCCGCCGCTGTAGGCGAAGACGCCGTTGACCTGCGTCGTGCCGGTGGCCTTCAGGGCCTGGAGCGGGGGCGCGCCGTACGTGCCGCCGCCGCTCGGGCCCGGCGAGTTGATCCGCCAGAAGTAGTCGCGCGTGGCCGAGTAGTGGCCGTTGGGCGCGTGGTAGGACGCGATGTAGGTGGTGTTCGGCTGGATCGTGACCGGCGAGGAGAACGTCACGGACTGCCAGCCCGAGGCGCTCTCGGACTGGAAGGTCGCGTTCGCCAGGATCTGGCCGTTGGCGTCCCACAGGCTGCCGACGTGCGTGCCGGTGTTCGCGGCGCCCTTGTAGAAGCGGATGCCGGAGACCGTGCCGAGCACGCTCGCGCGGAACTTGACGCCGACCTCGATCGGAGCGGCGTCGCCGGAGTCCACCGACGTGGCGGCGGGCGTGACGTTGGTGCCCCACATCGAGCACGGGCAGGTGACGGTGACGTTCGTGCCCGCGGTGGCGGCGCCGATGTTGCCGCTGTCGTCGGTGGCGCGCGCCTTGATCGTCGAGGTCGGGCTGCCGTGGGCGACCCAGCGGTACGTCCAGCTCGTCGTGCCCGTCGTCGCCGGGTGCCACGTCGCGCCGCCGTCCGTGGAGACCTCGACGCCGGCGACGGTGCCGCCGCCGGAGTCGGTCGCCGTACCCGTGATGGTGACCACGCTGCCGTCGCTGACGGTGCTGGCGACCGAGACGGTCGCGGTCGGAGCGCTGGTGTCCGTGGTCTTGGTCGCGGCCGACAGCGTCGGGATGCGCGTCGTCGCCTGCGCGTCCATGTCGGCGAAGATGTTCACGGTCGCCTGCTGCATGTTGCGGTCCGGATTCGCGCCCGTGCCGTTCCACTCGCTCAGGCCCCAGGCCCACTGGACGGTGCCCGAGCCCCAGACCCGCGCGCCGCTCGCGGTCTTGTACATCGTCATGTTGTGCGTCGCGGTCTGGCCGAACTTCGTCGTGCTGCCGAAGTCGGTGAAGACCTCGACGTTCGGGACGGTCGTGGCCGAGAAGCGGAACGCGCCCGCGGGCCGGAAGCCGTTGTCGGGGTCCTCGTCCCACTCGTAGCCGAGCGTGTCGTCGCCGAGCGTGACGCTCTGGGTGGACTGCGTCAGGTTGGCCACGTCGGTGTTGCGCCACTGCCGCAGGTTGCGGAACGCGTACGGGACCGTGATCTCCGACGTGCCGGAGTTGACGATGAAGGACTGGCCGGTGAGCGCGTTCTCGGGCGTCACGCCCGCGCCCGCGAGCGTGTACCGCGGGTCGCGCCAGGTGCCGGTCCACGAGACCGGGTCGACCTGCGCGGGGAAGTGCGTGTCCTTGTAGGAGACCAGCGTGCGCGCGGGGGTGTTGCTGCCGTCGGCGCTCGGCTCGTAGCGCGTCTTCCAGAAGCCCTCGTTGCCGGTGAGGAACGCCATGTTCACGCCGGCGTCGCGCGCCTGCTCCATGTTGGTCCGCTGCGTCGCGGACCAGTACTCGTCGTGGCCGCTGGAGATGAACAGGCGGTGGTCGAGCAGCTCGTTGCCGCGGACCTCGGTGTCGACGCCGCTGATGTAGCTGGCGTCGTAGCCGTTCTGCTCGAGGAAGCGGATCAGCGAGTACTCGGCGCCGGTGAACAGCGCTGACTGGTCCTCGGTGATCAGCGGCCGGTTGTAGGAGACCTTGTACGCGGCCTTGTACGAGAGCGGCGTGCCGTCCGGGCACTCGACGGAGCAGGTGTAGAGGCTGTTGCCGCCGTACGTGTTGTACGCCTGCCACGTGGCGTCCGAGGTCTGCACGACCACGGCCGACGACCGCGCGTCGTCGCGCACGACGAAGATGATCCGGCTGCCGCGGCCCTCGGCGTCCACGAGATGGGCGATGTAGACGCCCGAGACGGCGTCGGTGGGCACCTGCCAGGAAGCGGTGACGGCCCAGTTGCCGCAGTCGATCAGGCCGGTGTTGGCCTGCGCGGTGCCCGTCCCGAAGGTCTTGCACGACGGCTGCGTGGTCGCCGTGGCGTTGTGCGGCAGGTTCTCGCGCATCATGCGCGCGCCGTCACCGTCGTAGTAGCCCAGCCGCAGGACGTCGATCGTGTAGCTCGCGAGCTCCGACTTGATCTTGAAGTCGATCGTCTGGCCCTTGTTGACGCTCATCTGCGTCGCGAAGCCCTGGATCGCCTCCGACTCGCGGGCGTTGTACCAGTTCTCCTGCGGCGTGCCCTGGAGCGCGTTCTCGCACGCGACGGGGTTGGCGCAGGCCGCGAGGGCGTCGGTGGTGGAGTACGCAGCGAGCAGCACCACGGCGGCGGCGACGGCCACGAGGCACCGGGTAAGCGTCGACGTCACAAGGCCGCGGGAGGCTTCCATGGGGAAGCAACGTGTCGGAAGACCGACAACTCGCGCGGCGACGATGGAGAAACGGGCCGTTTTTCGTTCTGATGCGACCGCGGTCAGCGGAGGATGACCTCGGCCCCGTCGCCGACCGACATGCGCATCGCCCCGGGCAGCTCGAACGCCCGGACGACCCGCGCGCCGCGGCCGATCACGCTCGACTCCAGGCGCGCCCCGACGAAGCGCAGCTCGGCCTCCGGCAGGACGATCGAGTACTCGATCTCCGTGCCCTCCATCACGACGCCCGCGCCGATCGACGTGTATGGGCCGATGTACGCGTCGCTGATCACGGCGCCGGGCCCGATCACCAGCGGCCCGCGCAGGAGCGAGCGCTCGACGCGCGCGGTCGGATGGACCTGGACGGTGCCCTGGATCGTGGTCGCGTCGAGCGAGCCGGGCTCGACGGAGGACTCGAGGTCCTCGAGCACGCGGCGGTTGCTCTCCAGCAGGTCCTGGAGGCCGCCGTGCGAGGGCAGGCAGGCGTCGACGCGCTGCTCGCGGACGCGGCCGCCCTGCTCGCGCACGCCCGCGAGCGGGTTCACGGCCCCGGCGGCGTCGCGCAGGATCGAGACGGCGCGGGCGCTCAGCAGGTAGCCCAGGTCCGACGGCGACGCCGAGCCCGCGCCGTACAGCGCAAGCGCGTCGAGCTGCTCGCGGGCGAAGGCCGAGATGTGCGGATGCATGCGCTCACGGACCAACGAGCCGCCGTGCTGCACCAGCACGGGCTCGCCGAAGCCGTCCTCGTGCCCCACGCGGAGCGCGCCGGCCAGCCCGTCGGCGGGCGTCCACTCGAGGTGGCGGACGCGCATGCCCCAGCGCTGCCCGTCACCGACCGCGGAGCGGATCGGCACGCTGGCCGAGGAGTCGGAGAGGATCACGGTCTCCAGCACGCCGGCGGCGCTCAGCGACTCCAGGTGCCGGAAGAGGATCGGCCGGTTGCCGACCGGGAAGAGCGCCTTCGGGGTCGGCGCACTCGGCCAGGGAACGTGCTCCCCCGCCCCACCGACCATCAGCAGCGCCTTCGCGATCTCCATGTACCGAGTAACGAGGACAAACCACCAGTACTCACGTCGGGACCTGACCGGTTACGTATGAATTTCGGACGAGACGCCCGTGACGGGCCCGGCGCGCAAGTTCCCTGACGCGCGCAGCGTTGATGGCTGGATGTCATCCGTCACGCGCACGCATCGCACCCGCGCCGTCCGCGGCCTCGAGCCCGGAGACCGGCCCAGCGTGACGGTGGTGATCCCGTGCTTCAACTACGCCCGCTACCTCCCGGACTCCGTGGGCAGCGCGCTCGCCCAGGACGGCGTCGACGTGGACGTCGTCGTCGTCGACGACTGCTCGACCGACGACAGCGTGACCGTCGCGCGTGGCCTCGCCGCGCGCGATCCGCGGGTGACCGTGCTCGTGCACGAGGTCAACCAAGGCCCCGTCGCGACGTTCAACGACGGCCTCGAGCGGATGACGGGCGAGTTCGTGGTCCGGCTCGACGCCGACGACCTGCTGACGCCGGGGTCGCTCGCCCGCGCCACGGCGCTCGCGCGCGCCTACCCGAGCGTCGGCCTCGTCTACGGGCACCCAATCCACTTCGAAGGCGAACCGCCGGCCCACCGCTCGCACGTGCGCTCGTGGACGGTCTGGCCCGGCCGCCAGTGGCTCGGTGACCGCTGCCGCGACGGCTACAACGTCATCACCTCGCCCGAGGTGGTGATGCGCTCCTCGATCGTCGCGCGCGTCGGCGGCCAGATGCCGATCGCGCACACGCACGACATGGAGATGTGGCTGCGGATCGCGGCGTTCTCGGACGTGGCCCGCGTCGACGGCGCCGACCAGGCGTGGCACCGCGAGCACTCGAGCAGCCTCTCGGCCCGCAAGGTGGACCTGCTGAAGGACCTGTCCGAGCGGCGCGAGGCGTTCGACGTGCTGCTCGCCGGTCCGGCCGGCTCGATCCCCGAGGCCCAGACCCTGCGCCGGCTCTCGAGCCGCGCGATCGCGCGCGACACGCTGCGCACGGCGTGCCACATGGTGGACCGGGGCCGCGCCTCGGAGGAATCGGTCGAGGATCTCGCCGCGTTCGCGGTCGAAGTCGACCCGGGAGCCGCGAGCCTGCCGGAGTGGCGTCAGCTGCAGCGCCGGCGCGCCAGCGCGTCGCGCGGGCCGCTCACGCGCCCGTTGGCCGCGGCCGCCGCGCTGCGCCGTCGCCTGCGCTGGGAGCTGCGCTACCGGCGCTGGCAGCGGACGGGCGTCTACGACCGCAGCCGCGGCCAGCTCGCGCGCTGAGGATCAGGCGGGCGGCGCGAACGCCGCCACCAGGTCCTGGCGCTCGGCCTCGGCCGAGTAGCGCTCGCGCACGAACCGCACGCCCGCTTCGGCGTGGGCGCGCGCGGCCGCGGGGTCGGACTCGGTCTCGACCATCAGCGCCTCCAGCGCGCGGGCGAGCGCGAGCACGTCGCCGTTCTCGACGCTGCGGGCGAACGGCGGCTGGAAGAACTCGCGGCCGGCGAACCCGTCGAAGCCGACGACGAGGCACCCGCACGCGATCGCCTCGCAGGGCGGGAGCCCGAAGCCCTCGCGCTCGCTGAGGCTCAGGAAGATGCGGCAGGTGCGCAGGAGCTCGGCGACCTCGGTCTCCGACCGGCCCTCGATCGGGACGACCTCCCACCCCTGCAGGGCACCGCGCAGGCGCAGCAGCTCCAGCACCTGCCGAGCCTCCTCCCCACGCCGGCGCGGCATGTAGGCGATCCGGCGCGGACGGGCCTCGGCCCCGGGGTGATGGAGCGCCTCGTCGATGCTGTGGCGGACGCGCGCGATCGGCACGTCCGGGAACGCGTGGGACAGCACCTCGGCGTTCTCGTCCGAGACGACCGCGACCAGGCCCAGATCCGGGTTGCCGACGTACGCCGCGGCCGCGGCCGGCCCGGCGGCGGCCAACGCGTCCAGCGTCAGGTACGCGTTCTGGTTGTAGATGACCTGCCGGATCCCGCGCGGAAGCCGGCGGATCGACGGCCAGTAGATCTCCGGGACGACGATGACGTCGCGCGGGCCGAGCTCCACGTCGGCAGCCGCGACGATCGTCGTCGCGTGCTCGAACCAGCTGCAGCGGAAGCCGCGCCGCTCGTGCACCACGGCCGCGGGATGGCCCGCGGCGTTGAGGACGTCGACGGCGTGGTACTGCTTGCGGATGCCGCCCGACGGCTTGTTCCAGTCGGGCGTGATCATCCAGACCGTCGGCGTCGCCGGCGCCGTCGCCGCGAGCCGCAGCCGCGGGACGTTCGCCTGCACCACGCCGGAACGCCGGTCGAGCAGCGCCCCGGCGCGGCGCGCCACACGGCGCGCCGCGGAGCGCAGACGCTCGTCCGCGTTCGGGCTCACGCCGCGACGGCTGCGGCCACGTGCGCGGCGAGCCGCTCGATCACGTGGTCCTGCTCCGCGTCCGTCAGGCCGGCGAACAGCGGCAGCATGAGCGTGTTGCGGGTGACGTCCTCGGTGGCGGGGAGCACGGCCTGGGTGTCGGCGTACGCGGCCTCCTCGTGGATCGCCATCACGCCGCGGCGCGTGGGGACGCCGTCCTGCAGCAGCAGGCGCATCAGCGTGTCCCGGTCGGGGGCGCCGTCGACGAGCCGGACGGCGTACGACTGCCAGGTGCGGTCGGCGTAGTCCGGGTCGAACGGCGGCTCGATCGAGGGGATCCCCGCAAGCGCCGCGGTGTAGCGGTCCGCCAGACGACGACGCTCGTCCCGGATGAACTCCAGGTCCTCGAGCTGGCACAGGCCGAGCGTGGCCTGCATGTCGGTCATCCGGTGGTTCCAGCCGCGCTCGGGATAGGACTCGATGATCACGTCCTTGGCGCCGTGGCGGGCCAGGTCCGAGACGTCCATGGCGTGCTGGCGCAGCGTGCGCAGGCGCGCGGCGATGGCCGGGTCGTTGACCGCGATCATCCCGCCCTCGCCGGTCGTGATGACCTTGCGCGGGTGCAGGGAGAAGCACGCCAGCGGGCCCAGCGAGCCGATCCGCCGACCGCGGTACTCGGCGCCGATGGCGCAGGCGGCGTCCTCGACGACCGCGAGCCCGTGGCGTTCCGCGAGCGCGAGGATCGGGTCCATGTCGGCCGGGAGGCCGAGCTGGTGCACCGGCATGATCGCCTTCGTGCGGCTCGTGATCAGCGGCTCGATCGCCTGCGGGTCGATGTTGTAGGTGCGCGGGTCGACGTCGGCGAAGACCGGCGTCGCGCCGTTCTGCCAGACGGAGTTCGCGGTCGCGATGAACGACAGCGAGGGCACGATCACCTCGTCGCCCGGGCCGACCCCGAGAACGTAGAGCGCGAGCTGCAGCGCCGTCGTGCAGTTGGTCGTCGCCACCGCGTCGAGCGCGCCGACGCGCTCCGCGAACGCCGTCTCGAACTCCCGCACGCGCGGACCCTGCGAGACCCAGCCCGTCGCGATCGTCTCGGCCACACGGGCACCCTCGTGCCCGCGCAGGAACGGCTTGCTGAAGGGAACCTGCATCAGGCCCGGACCCGCCCCAGCGTGTTGATCGGCTGCGTCGGGGCGCCGTCCTTCTCGGCCCGCCACCACTCGACGAGACGCGTCAGGCCCTCCTCGAGCTGGACCTCGGCCTCGAAGCCGAGCTCCTCGCGCGCGAGGCTCGTGTCGGCCATGCGGCGGGTGACGCCGTTGACGGCGCGCTCGGGGCCGTGCTCGACCGCGAGGTCGGAGTCCATGACCTTGAGCAGCATCTGGGCCAGCTCGAGCAGGCTCGTCTCGACGCCGGTCGCGACGTTGTAGACGACGTCGTTGCGCTCGGTCTCGGCCGCGAGCATGTTGGCCCGCGCGATGTCGCCCATGTAGATGAAGTCCATCGTCTGGGACCCGTCGCCGAAGATCAGCGGCGGCTTGCCCTCGGTGATGCGCTCCATCCAGCGCACGAGCACCTCGGTGTAGAGGCCGTGGACGTCCATCCGCGGGCCGTACACGTTGAAGTAGCGCAGCGCGACGTAGTTGAGGCCCTTCATCGCGTGGAAGCTGCGCAGCAGGCCCTCGTTGAACACCTTCGCCGCGCCGTAGAGCGTGTCGTTGGCGTACGGGTGGTGGTCCTCGCGCGTCGGGAACTCCGTCGCGAGGCCGTACGCCGAGGCGGACGAGGACGCGACGACGCGCCGGACGTTCTTCTCCGCGGCGGCCTCGATCACGTTGTACGTGCCGTCCACGAGCACCTCGAGCGCGAGCCGCGGCTCCTCGGCGCACTGCGTGATCCGGATCGCGGCGTGATGGAACAGGACGTCGACGCCCTCCATCAGCTCGTGGACGAGGTCCTTGTCGCGGATGTCGCCCTCGACGAGCCGCACCGGGCCGTTGGCGAGCGCCCAGTCGAGGTTCTCCCGGCGGCCGCGGACGAAGTTGTCGAGGACGACGATCTCCTCGGCGCCCGCGATCACGAGCTCATCCGTCACGTTGGAGCCGATGGCGCCGCCGCCACCGGTCACGAGCACCTTGCCGAAGCGGGTCACGAGCGGGTCCCCCGGGTTGTCGAGCTGAGCGAGTCCATCTGGAGTGAGTTCCTTGTCCTTGAAAGGCGTTGCTAAGTCAACGTCGCGAGCCGGCCCGCACTTGCGCGGGTCAACGGCTCCCGAAGGGCGGTTGGGCGGTGCCGCACAAGACGGCGAGGCCGAACGCCTCGGCGCGCACGCGCGGGCGCAGGCCCGGCTTGAACGGCGCCATCGGCACGAGCATCGCGAGGCGAAGCGCGTGGCCGAGCACCAGGCTGGCGTGCATGGCGACCGCCGCGGGCTTCTCGAAGTGCTTGTAGATGAAGCGCCGACGCGAGGTCGCGAGCTGCGCGACCATCTCGGGCCGCTTGTTGTCGCCCTCGTGGTGCGTGATCGTGAGCGTCGGCAGGTGGCGGATGTCCCACCCGCGCGCGGCGATCCGCCGGCACCAGTCCGTCTCCTCGGCGTAGAGGAAGAAGCCGTCGTCCATCAGGCCGACCTCCTCGACCACCTCGGCGCGCACGACCAGGAAGGCGCCGACCAGCCAGTCGACGGAGCGCTCACGCTGGTAGGCGGGGAAGTCGAGGTCGAGCTCCTGCAGGCGGTGCAGCGGACGCAGCCGGGCCGCGCCGAGCGCCTCGCCGAGCGCGCGCGCCGGCGACGGGAAACGCCGGATCGACGGCAGCACCTGCCCGTCGCTGCCCTGCTGGATCACGCTGGCGGCGCCGACGCGCGGGCGCTCGTCCAGGCTGCGCACGAGGTCGGCGAGCGTCCCCACGGCGATCTCCACGTCGGGGTTGAGCAGCAGGACGTACCGGCCGCGCGCGTGGGGCAGCGCGACGTTGTTGCCGGCCGCGAACCCGCGGTTGGACTCACGGAACACGCGGACGTCGGGGAACGCCTGCTCGATCGCGTCGGCGGTCCCGTCCGAGGAGCCGTTGTCGACGACGAACCACTCCGCGGTGATGTCGCCGAGACCGGCCTGCGCCGAGCGCAGCGTCGTCAAGGCCATCTCGCGGCCGTTGTAGGTCACGACGATGATGCTGAGGTCGGGCCGGGTCTCCATGGTCCCTCGATGAACGCTCGACGGACAGGAGAACTTCCGTGGGCGCCGGTGCAAGAAGCGGACGCCCGGGACCGTTGCTCTGGCAGGAATGGCGTTCGGCAAGCGCATCAGGCTCTTGTGGCACATGCGGCTCGGCGTCGTCGCGAGCCTGTTGCTGGCCATCGTCGCCTCGATCTCGAGCGTGCAGAAGATCTCGCTGTCGCCGTTCTCGCTGACGCCGCGCTCGTTCGAGATGGCCACGGCCACCACCCACGTGGTGATCGACACGCCGTCCTCGGTCATGCTCGATCTGCGCCAGGACACGTACAGCATCGAGGGCCTGACGAACCGCGCCGTGCTGCTCGGGAACGTGCTCGCCACCGGGCCGGTGCGGTCCGCGATCGCGCGCCGCGCCAACGTGCCGGTCGAGCGGCTGATGATCGAGCCGCCCCTGACCTCGAAGCTGCCGCAGGGCCGCGCGGACGACGTCAACCGCAAGTCCGCCGGCGACCTCGTCAAGACGACGGACCAGTACCGGCTGAACATCGCCGCCAACCCGACGGTGCCGATCCTCGACATCTACGCGCAGACGCCGACGGCCGACAGCGCCGCGGCCCTGGCGGACGCCGCGGTCGCCGAGCTGCACGCCTACCTCAAGCAGATCGCCGCGTCCCAGAAGACGCCCGAGGCCGACCAGATCCGCCTCGTGGACCTCGGCAAGGCTGAGGGGGCCGTGATCAACCCGGCCATCAAGTGGCAGGTGGCGCTCTTGACGTTCGTGATCACGTTCGGCATCGCCTGCGCCACGCTGATCTTCCTCTCGCGCGTGCGTCAGGGCTGGGCGCAGGCGTCCCGCAGCGAGCGCCTCGCGACGGAGTAGCCGGCCGGTGGAGATCGTCGCGATCCTCCGGACGCTCTGGAGCCGCAGGATCATCTGGCTGCCGGGCCTGCTCGCGGCGTTCGCCGCGGCGGCCTACATGCAGTCCAAGCCGGTGCAGACCGGCGGCTTCGCCGGCCTGCGCCTGCAGCTGGACACGAATCCGTCCCAGCTCGTCAAGACGACGCCCGCCGGGTCCGAGAGCCTCGGCTGGCGCGCCCAGATGCTGGCCGAGATGTCCACGGGCGAGGAGACGCGTGAGCGCGTCGCCAAGACGCTCGGGGTCAAGCCCCAGGACGTGCGCGTCCTCGAGCCCAAGCTCGGCACGCCGGTCACGCAGACGGCGATCGCGCGCGCGGCGACCAAGGCCGACACACCGGCTCCGGCGTTCCTCGTGGCCTCCGTGACCGCCAACGCGCGGCTCGGCAGCCTCGACGTCGGCGCCTACGCGCCCGACCGCGAGTCCGCTCGGCGGTTCGCCCTCGCGATGGTCGAGGCGATCGGCGCGATCTCGCAGGCGTCGGGCGAGCTCGCCGCCAAGCCGGCGCCGACGCCCACCCCGGCACCGCCGAAGAACGCGGTCCCGACGCCCGTGCCGTCCCCGGTGCAGTACGGCCTCGGCGCGCCGCGCGACACCAGCGTCGTGCAGCCCTACAAGGTGATCGCCGGTGCCGTGAAGGCGCGCACCGACAAGCTCGGCGGCGGGCCGGCGGGCGCGATCGCCGCCGGGTTCGCGGTCTTCGTGTGGTGGAGCGCGGTCGTCCTGATCGTGCCCGCCGTGGTCACCCGGCTGCGCGCGAGCCGTCACGCGGCCGCCGCGCGGCTCGGCTGAGCCGGGCGCGGGCCAGCCTCAGCGGCGGGCCAGGACCGGCTCGGCCGCCTGCGGCGGCGCTTCCGCTTCAGGCTGCGGCTCGACCTGCTCCTCCGCCGGCTCCGCCGGGCGCGGCCCGGCGATGGCGACCGCGGTGAGGCCCGCGACGTACAGGAAGATGTACGCCGCGTGCGGGAACGACATCACGTCGTAGAGCGTCGAGGCGACGATGAAGGAGACCGCGCCGGCGGCACCCGCCAGGGCCATCGGCGCGTTGTCGTGGTCGCGCGCCCGGATGACGTGGCGAGACGCCAGCACGGCGGTGATCGGCATCGCGAGGAAGGCGAGCAGGCCGATGACGCCCATCTCCACCAGCCGGTGCAGGATCTCGGAGTCCAGGACGCGGTAGTCGTACGCCTTGTACGCGCCCCAGCCGCGACCGAACGCGAGGTGTGAGAGCACGTCGGGGCGGATCGCGTCGTAGTCGGAGACGCGGTCGCTGACCGTCGGCACGTCGGCGGCGTCGGAGCGGGTGAACTGCGAGATCGTCGAGCCGAGCGCGCCCGGGGAGAGCGCGCTGACGACGATCAGGAGCACCAGGCCGAGCGGCGCGAGCTTGAGCAGCTCGCGGCGGCGGAAGTAGGCCAGCGTCACGAAGATGGAGACGGGCGCGAGCAGCGCGCTCTTGCGGTACGTCGCGAACATCCCGGCGACGAGGATGCAGGCGGCGAGGCCGTACAGGAGCCGCGAGCGCCAGCGGTCGGACTGCATCAGGCCGACGAGCGCGACCGGGAAGGCGAGCGAGAGCATGGTGACCGTCTCCAGCGGCACGTCGGCCGGGCCGCGGACGAGCCTGCGCCCGAGGCCGTCGGTCTCGTACGGGTCCACCGCGTCGACGTGGAAGATCGGAGGCAGCGCCATGTCCGCGAACTTGAAGAACAGGTTCTGCTTGAAGCGGAACTCGATGATCACGCCGAAGGCGCACGTCACCCCGAGCAGCAGCGTGTAGAACATGAACGGCCGCACCTCGGTGCGCCGCACGCCCGTGGCGGTGATGACGAACAGCGACACGAAGAAGATCAGCAGCGGCAGCTGCTTGATCGGCAGGTCCAGCTCCAGCGACGAGTCCAGCGCGCGGGCGTTGAGGATCACGCTCAGGAACGCGACGCCGAGGAACACCGCCACGGCGGTGTGGATCGCCGTCCAGCGCAGCTGCGGCGCGAAGGCCCGGCCGGCCATGAAGGCCAGCAGCCACGCGATCACCAGGAACGGGAGGACCAGCCGATCGAGCTTGAGGTCGATCGGCGCGGACACGCCCAGCTCGATCTGGTTGAACGGCGCGAACCACAGCAGGGCGATGAACACCGCGAGCATCCACGGAAGCACGCGGGTCGTGTGCGGCCAATCCCCGCCGCCGCGCGGCGCGGGACGCTCGCGGGGTGGCACGCCCGCGCGGCGCCGCCGCAGCGTCACGACCGCCCACAGCAGCCCCGCGGTGATGCCGGCGACCGTGATGAACGTCAGGACCGCGATGATCAGCGGGCTCTTGCTCTGGATCGGGCGCCCCTGCGCGGTGCCGAGCTGGCGCAGGACGGCGAGCTCCCCCGCCGGGAAGCGCTGCTGCGCCGCCATCGCGTCGAGGTAGTCCTGTAGGCCGGTGACCGTCGCGTTGGCGAGCCGCCCGGCTTCGTCGGGCGTCGGCGCGACCGCGTAGATGTCGATGATCGGCGAGGTCGAGCGGGCTTGTGCCTCGAACCGGTAGGGGAAGGTGACCTGCTGGGCGTCGCTGGCCCGCTTGAGCGCCGCCGGCTCGGCGATCGCCTGCGGGATCAGGTCCGTGGTGCGCGCGCTCGCCGAGACGAGCTCCGGCGGGACGTCGGCGCGCCGCGCGATCTTCTCGATCACCGGCTCGGTGGTCATGACGCCGCTCAGGAGCGCGCCGTGCTTGATCAGCGTCTGCAGGTCCTGCCCGAGCACCTCGCGCTGGACGACCGGCGGGTCCTTCGCGTCGATCTGGATGTGCGTGCGCGCCACCGCCTGCGGCGGCACCTTCTCCGCGCCCGGCAGCGGGAGCATGCCCGCGTTCCAGCCGGCCGCGACGATCCCGACGATCAGGCTCACGGCCAGCGTGATCAGGACGGGGCGATGATGGCGCAGGAAGGAGTTCAACGTAAGAGCAACGCTCGAGAGGCCTCTGGGCTTCTTCGGCAGTTCATCGCACGCACGCGAGCACGTGCCCGCCGGTCGTGCTCACCGGGCGAACGGGACGAGCCACGTGGCCGCCGTGGCACCGTGCCCGGCGCCCGTGCGGCGGGCCTTCTGCGCGGCCCGCACGCCGACCGTGCGCGCCAGCGCCGAGGCGCGGTCGGCGCGGTCGAACGCGTCGCGACAGAAGTTGATCGTCCACAGCAACGGCGTCCGCGACTCGATGCCGAGCAGCAGCTCGGAATAGCGGTCCAGGTCGTCCGCGTCGGCGGTCGGGGCCGACCGCGTGCGCACGGGCTCCAGCGCCGCCGCGCGCTCGTACAGCGTCTCGAGGTTCGCGCGCCAGGCCTCCGCGGTGTGGCGCGAGCGCACGGCCGCTCCCGTCGCCGCGCCCACGCGCGCACGCCGCTCCGCGTCACCCGTCAGCTCGGCGAACCGCTCGTGGTAGGCGGCGGTGTCCGGCGCGCCCACGATGACGTCGTCGAGCGGGCACGTCGAGCTCATCAGCCGGCTCATGCCGGGGTAGGCACGGCTGGCCAGCACGGGGACGTCGCGCGTGGCGGCCTCGATCAAGGACGTCGTGGAGCCGAAGGGGAACGAGTCGAGGTAGACGTCGGCGGCATCGAGGTACAGCGTGGGGTCGGGCTGCTCGCCCGGGAGCACGACGCGCCCACCGAGCTCGCGTGCGAGCGCCGCCCAGGCGGCGTCCCGCGGGTCGGCGCCGACGGCCACCAGCGTCGCGGCCGGGTTCGCGCGCAGGGCGGGCCCGACGACGTCGACGAACCCGGGGTGCCACGGGGCGGGCGCGAACTTGACCGCGCGCGCGAGCGTGACGAAGACGACCTGCCCGGGATCGATGCCGAGCTGCTTCTTGGCCGCGTCGCGCTCGATCCCGCGCGCCACCGACGGCAACGCCGTGGGCACCACGGTGAGGTTGGCCCGCGGATACCCGCGGGCCGTGGCCGCGGCCTCCGCCGCCGCGTCGCGCAGGTTCATGATCAGCGACACGTTGCCGACGCCGAGCCAGAAGACATGGTCGGCGTGGTTGACCATGACGACCGGTGCGCCGGCGTAGTCGCCGCCGAAGGCGAGGGCCGGCACCGGGTCCTCCCCGTGCGTGTGGCAGACGACGACGTCGGCCGTCTCGGCCGCCGCGCGCAGTCCGCGCGCGCGGGCGAGCAGCGACCGGGCCTCCAGCACGGTGGCCTGGCCGCCTCGTTCCCGCACCAGGGCGCTGAGCTCCGCCGACTCGCACCCGGGGCGGGTGACGATGACGCTCGAGCGGCTGGCCTCGTCGGCCGCGACCCAGCGCAGGGCCATCCGGACGTGGCCGCCGATCAGATGCCCCTCGCTGAGCACGTGCAGCACGCGGCGCGGGCCCGCCTCGGGGCGGTGCGTGGCCGGGCCGAGCGTGCGCCGGGAGACCGCGTCCAGCGCCGCGTCCAGCCGCGGCTCGCGCAGCGCGCCGTGCGGGTTGGTCGTCGTGAACGCGGCGGCGACGCGCGCCCAGCCCGCGGCCGACTCCAACCGGCCGGCCGCCACGCGGCGCTCGACGACGCGGACGAGCCGCTCGAACGTGCGCTCGTTCTCCGCCAGCGCGGGGCGGCTAGGCATGGGCGCCGACCAGCTCCTGGCTCGTGGGCTCGGGCTCCGGCTCCTCCACGCTCGTCCACAGGGCGCGCGCGGCGGTTGCGAGCCTCCTCCCCCACGAGGCGACCAGCACCAGGTAGATCAGCACGCCCACCGAGCCGCCGGCGAGCAGGCTCGGCCACACCCCGCCGACCCGGTCGGCGACCAGGTGCGCCGCGGTCGCCGCGACGAGCGAGGCGGCCAACGGCCGCGCCGCGGCCGCCAGCAGCCGCCGGAGCCCGAAGCCGGTGGTCCGCGCGAGGATGATCAGGAACCCGGGCAGCAGGATGCCGGCGATCGCGATCACGTGCGCGACGCCCGCGCCGACCGCTCCCCACACGTGCACGCCCCACACCGTCACCGGCGTGAGCACGGCCAGGTAGACGAGCTGGAGGACCAGCAGCCCGCGCGTCTTGCCTTCGGCGATCGTCACATTCGTCAACAGGTCGGCGGGCAGGCGGAGCGCGCCGTAGATGGCCGTCCAGGCCAGCGGCGCCGCGGCCGGTGCCCAGCGCGAGCCGTAGATCGCGCCGACGAGCGGGTGGGCCAGCGCCACGATCAGCGCGTTCGCCGGGATGCCGATCGCCAGCAGGGCGGCCATCGAGGTGCTCATCCGGTCCGCGAACTGCGCCCGGTCATGGCGGACGCGCGAGAACGCGGCGACGGCGATCGACGCGACGATCGGCGACAGGATGATGTAGGGCCAGCTGCCGGCGTTGTAGGCCAGGTAGTAGAAGCCGAGCGGCTCGGCGCCGAGCAGCCGGCCGACGACGATGTAGTCGACGTTGCCGATCAGGAAGCCGAGGAAGCTGGACGCGATCAGCGGCACCCCGAAGGTGACCACCTTGGAGCCGACCGCGCGGTCGAAGCCCGGCCGGAAGCGCTCCGGCGACGCGGCGAAGAGGACCACCGTCGACACGGCCTGGCCGGCGACCCGCGACCACGCGAGGGCGAGCGCGCCACCGCCGGTCAGCGCCAGCGCCAGCAGGATGCCGGTCGACGAGAGGAAGTTGAGCAGGTCGGCCAGGAACCGCTTGTCCTGGCGGAACTCGCGGGTGAGCACGGCGCTCGGGACCGAGCTGATGCCCGCCAGCAGCACCGTCAGCGACAGCACGCGCACCGGATCGACGGCTTCCACCGATCCGAGCTCGCGCGACAGCCAGGGAGCCACCAGCGCCATGCCGCCCGCCAGCAGCGCGGCGGAGATCATCGCGATCGACGTGACGGTCGGGCCGACCGCGTCGAGCTTCCCGCGGTGGCGGACGATGTAGGCGCTCACGCCCAGGTCGGAGACGTTGATGATGATCGCGTGGACGGTCAGGGCCACGGCGAAGACGCCGAACTGGTCCGGGGCGATCAGCCGCGCGGCGACGATGCCGACCGAGAAGCTGCCGAGGCGCATCACGATCGAGCCGAAGCTGCTCCACGCGGCCGCCCGGCCCATCTGCCGGCCGAGGCTCGCCGAGCCGTCCGACGAGCGACGCCGGAGCCTCACGCCGAGACGCTCACAGGCTTGGCCGTCAGCGCACGCCAGGCCGACTTCACGCGCGAGCCCGTGCGCCGCACGAGCGACCGCGACCCCGAGCCGGGGCGCCAGCCGCGCCAGTCCGACCGGTCGAGCACCTCGTACCAGCGGTCCGCGAGCGGGTGCGGCGCGCCGGGCGACCACGGCTTCTCGCGCTCGGTGTAGTGGATGATCGCGGGCGCGTCGAGCGCCGCCTCGACGTCGTCACGCCAGAGCGCCCAGGCGAGCCCGCGGCGGTCGACGTCGGGCGTCTGCAGGTTCCAACGCCGCGAGAGCTCGGTCCAGCGGCCCTGCAGCACGACGTTCAAGCCGTCCTGGTCGCCCCAGCGCGGCTCGGAGGCGCGCAGCACCTCGAGCGTCCGGCGCGGGACGTCGGCCTCGCGCCACGCGGCGACCGGGATGACGAGCACGCCCGTGTTGAAGTACGGCGCCCCCGGGTCAAGGCCGAGGCGCTCCCACTCGGTCCCGCACGGCCCGGCCGGGAACGGGGAGCCGGCGTCGCGCGCGGCGGCGAGGAGGGTCGACCCGAGCTCGAGCTCCCAGAGCTCGCGCAGCGAGGCGGTGACGACGACGTCGCAGTCGAGGTAGATCACGCGCTCGATCTGCTCGGGCAGGAACTGCGGGAGCAGCAGCCGGAACAGCGAAGCGGCGGTGAGGAACGTCGAGAAGTGCGCTCCGGCGACCTCTTCCGGCGCGACCTGGCGCCAGGTCAGCGGGATGCGGCCGGCGACGCTGCGCTCGACGCGCGCGATGTCGGCGGCGGGAACGCCGTCGTGCAGGATCGTCACCGCGAGCTCGCCCGGCGCGTGCGCCTCGCACAGGCTCGTGAGGGCGACGCCCAGCGGCATCATGAAGCCGGCGTCCGCCGCCATCGCGAGCTGGATGACGTCGGCGCGCGGGGATGCTTCGTACTTGGCCATGTCCGTTGACACCAACGTCACGGTGACGGCACTACTTCCGTATGAAAGACGGGCCGAACGTCGAGGCGGCGGAAGTGTCGCCGGACCCGCTGCGTTGGTGGTCTATGAGCCCATCGTCGATCCCCTACGTCGACCTCCGCGGCACGCCGCGCGCGGCGATCGTCGGCGACGACCAGAACATGCGCCATCAGGCCGCAGGGCTGCTCGACGCCGCCGGCTTCGCCATCGCGGACGGAGACCGCTTCGCGCCCGGCACGGTGCTCGTGGCGCTGTCCCGCCGCAGTGACGCGACGCGGCAGCGCGAGATCCGCGACCTCGTCGATGCCCACGACAAGTGCCCCGTGCTCGCGATCGTCCCGGCGGGTGCCGGCAACCCGTCGCTGCGGCGGGTGCTGATCGCCGGCGCCACGGGCATCGTGATCGACAGCGAGCTCAAGCAGGCGCTCGGCGCGACCGCGCGTGCGGTCGCCGCCGGCCAGCTCGTCGTCCCGCGGTCGCTCAGCGGTCAGATCGCGCCGCGTCCGCTCTCGCACCGCGAGAAGCAGATCCTCAGCCTCGTCATGCGCGGCCTCACCAACCGTGAGATCGCGAACGAGCTCTTCCTCGCGGAGAGCACGGTGAAGACCCACCTCTCGACGGCGTTCCGGAAGATCGATGCGCGCTCCCGCGCGGAGGCGGTCGCGCGCATCCAGGACCCCGAGAGCGGCTACGGCACCGGGATCCTCGCTATCGCCGACTCAGCCGCGGCTGTAGCGTGAGGCCACGGCGAACGAGCGCTTGAGCGAGCTCGTGCGGCCGTCCGCGCCGCGCACCGTCAGCTTGACGTACTTGGTGTCCGCGGTCTGGAACGTCTTGGTCAGCTTGCAGCCGGTGATGGTCTCCCAGATCACGCCGCCGGACTGATCCTCGAACGACCAGGTGCAGGCGAGCGGGGCGACGCCGGTCGAAGCGGTGCCGTCCAGGACGACCGCGGTGCCCACGCGGACGCTCGTCGGCGCCGTCCACACGGCCTGGGTGGCCGTCGGCGTGGGGGTCGGCGACGGCGTCGGGCTCGGGGTCGGGGACGGCGTCGGGCTCGGGGTCGGCGACGGCGTCGGGCTCGGGGTCGGCGACGGCGTCGGGGTGGGCGTCGTCGAGGTCGTCGGCACGACGCCGATGTTCGTCCCGTCCGAGGCGGCCTTGACGCCCGGGCTGCTCGTCGTCAGCGCGAAGCCGTCGAACGTCGGCGGACGCAGGCCACCGACGAACACGGGGGTGCCGGTCAGGTCGCCGCTGGCCGCGCCGCGGCGCAGCAGGTTGTTGCGGCGCTGCGCCACCGTGGAGCCGTTCTGGAGCAGGATCTCGGTGGCGATGTTGTCGACGACCACGGTGCCCGTGCCCGGCGACATCGTCGTCTTGCGGTTGATGTCGATCGCGCCGCAGGTGCCGTTCCAGGCGCATCCGGTCGCGTACACCACGGTGTTGTGCCGGATGATCGAGCCGTTGTCGGCGTAGATCTCGATGCCCCACGGACGCTTGCCCTTGCCGGTGAGGTCGACCACGTTGTTCTCGATCGTGGCCTTGCGCAGCCCGTCGTAGGCGACGATGCCGGTGCTGCTGTCGACGATGTAGTTGCCGCGGACGACGCTGTTGGGGGCGTCGATGAGCTGGATGGCGTCGGTGTGGTTGGTGCCACCCGCCTCCAGGATGTCGCGGAACTCGTTGTTGATGATGTTGACGCCGACGCCGCCCTGGATGCCGTCGGAGTCGCCGCCCTTGAGCAGCGAGTTCTGGATCGTCACGCCCGAGTGCGTCTGGCTGTTGTACGGCAACGCGATCCGCGCCGGGCTGGCGTACTGGCCCCCCGCGTTGATGTTGATGTGGGTGTTGTGATCGAGCAGGACGTTGCTGTTGGCGAGCCCGTCCAGGCGGATCACGCCCGTGAAGTCGCTGTTGCGGATCGTGATGTTCTTGGTGCTGTTGAGCACCTCGGCGCCGGTGATCGTCAAGCCGTCGATCACGATGTTGCTCGCGCCGTTGAAGCTCAGCCCGATGGTCGCCGAAGCGCCGGACGCCTCGGTGATCGTGACCGGGCCGCTCTTGGCTGACCCCTTGAACGTTCCGTAGCTGCCCGAAGACAGCACTACGCGGTCCCCCGGCTGAGCGGCGGCGAAGACGCTGGCGAACGTGGACGGCGTGGCGCTGCGATCAGCAGCCTGTGCGGACCCCGTCGCACCGAGCGCGAGTGTGATGGCCGCGGCGCCTATGGCGCACGCGGACCGGCGATGCATCGACATCGATGAGTTTCCCCTGCAGGACAGATGAAGCCGGACGCGCGTTCGCGCGCCTTCCGGCACGAACAAGCCACCTCCCGTGGCAATTCGGCCGGACGCCGTCGTGGCTTCCCTGTCCGGCCTGCCCGCGACCAACGGGCGGTCCGCATGAAAACAGAGCGAACCCCGGTCTGCAATCCCCGAATTGGGGGAGGCCCGAGGTTTCAGCCGTTGATGAAGGCGCTCAGCGCGCCAAGCAGGCGGTCGGACGCGTAGGGCCCGATCGGTGCCTGGTCGGCACGCGCGCCGAACGCGTCGAGACGCGCCTGCAACGCGTGCTCGTCCGCCGCGACCTGAACGCCACCGAAGGTGGAGAACCGGTCCGCCGTGGCCAACTGGTGGTCGTTGCGGTGCTCGCCGAGGTCGGCCCGGCGCGGCATCACCAGCACGGGCTTCCCGAGCTCCAGCGCTCCGATGATGGTGCCCATGCCGGCGTGGGCGACGATCGCGTCGGCCGCCGCCATGCGCTCCCGGCACTCGTCCGGTGCGATGAAGTCGGAGTACTCCAGATGGCGCGGCCGGTACGCCCCCGGGCCGATCTGCGCGAACACCTCGACCTCGCCGGATCGGGCGGCCCATTCGTCGACCGCGCGGATCAGCCGGTCGAACGCGAGCTGCGTGCCGACGGTGACGAAGATCACAGCACGGCTCCCTCGTAGGCGACCCGTCCCTCGGCGAGATGCGGCCACTGCGTCAGGCACAGGTCCGCCTTCGTGCTCGCGAGCCGTCCCGACATGGACAGCTCCTCGACGTTGGCGACGCTGTCGACCCACACGGTCCGCGCGCGGACGAGCTTGGCGACGCGCAAGGCCAGATAGCCGGGCGCCGCGCCGGTCGAGACGACCACGTCCGGGCGTTCCCGGAGCACGATCCACACCAGCTTCGCCGTCGCCAGCGCCAGCTTGCCCTTGGCGTTGCGGTTGGCGTCGGGAACGCTGTAGAAGCGGGCCGAGCCGACCTCGCGGCGGTGGCCGGGCTCGGTCGTCAAGTAGGCGACGTCATGGCCCTCGAAGGCCGGCTTCAGACGGGAGAGCTGCACCCAGTGACCACCGCTGGACGCGACGGCGAGGATGCGCTGTGGGCGACGTGCGCGGGTCATGCACAAGAGAGAACGAACGGGCGACGCGGCTTCTTTTGAGCGCCCCTATTCCTTCGGGGGGCGGAAATTCGTATAGTGCCCGTGCGCATCCAGGTCAGGATGCCGTTCGAGTGGGTATCGACTACCCACCGTGAGTGAGGGAGAGGAGCCGGCATGTTGCTGATGGTCTTGGTCGCCATCGGAGTCATCTGGACGTTCATCGCGCTCGTCGTAGTCGGGCTTTGCTCGTCGGCGGCCCGTGCCGACGCGCGGCAGTCCGCGACGCCGCGGCCCGCCTCCGGAGGCACGTCACGCCCCGCCCTGCGCCTGATCGCCTGACGCGCTAGACGTTGCCGCGCCGCGCCACGTGGCGCACGGTGCGCAGCAGCAGCTTCATGTCGGCCCACAGGGACCAGTTCGCGACGTACAGGTAGTCGATGGCCACCATCTCGCGCATGGGGACGCGCGAGCCGAGCACCTGCCACGGCCCGGTCATGCCCGGCGTGAGATGCAGACGGCTGCGGTCCAGGCCGACGACCTGCTCGTCCTCGTCGGTCACGAGCGGCCGCGGGCCGACGAGGCTCATCTCGCCGCGGATGACGTTGAGCAGCTGCGGCATCTCGTCGAGCGACGTCTTGCGCAGGATGTCGCCCACGCGCGTGACGCGCGGGTCGCGCGCGATCTTGAACATGCCGTCGCCGACCTCGTTGAGGTCGCGCAGGCGGTCCTTCTGCTGCTCGGCGTCGACGACCATCGAGCGGAACTTGTAGATGCCGAAGTGACGGCCGTCGCGGCCGACGCGGGTCTGGCGGAACAGCACCGGGCCCTTGGAGTCGAGCTTGATGGCGATCGCGACCAGGGCGAGGATCGGCGCCACGGCGATCAGGCCGAGGGACGTCAGCAGCAGGTCGAACCCGCGCTTGAGCGCGCGCGAGGAGCGCGAGAGGCCGAAGGAGCGCACGCCGAGCATCGTCAGGCCGTCGACGTCGTCGAACTCGACCGCCGAGCCGACGACCTCGAACAGGCGCGGGAGGACGCTCACGCGCACGCCGGCCGCCTTCGCCGCGCGGATCAGCTCCGCGACGCCGCTGCCGTCGGTGGTCGTGGGCGCGATGATCACGCGGTCCACGCGCAGGTTCTGGATCATGCCGCGCAGGCTCTCGGGCGTGCTCCACTCGTCGAACTCGTTGTTGACGAGCGGGAGCGTCGCGACGACGTCGGCGCGCGCGTGGCTGGAGCGGAGCTTGTCCCGGAAGCGGTCGGCCATCTCCTGCTCGCCGATCACGAGGCAGCGCTCGACCGGCGAGGTCTTGCCCGCGATGAAGCGCGCGACCGAGCGCCCGCCCACCGTGAGCACGAAGCTGAGCAGCCACAGCGACGCGATCTGGCCGCTCGTCAGCCCGTGCTGGCCGAACGAGGGGACGACGAGCGTCGTGCCGAGCGCGAAGAGGCCGGTGAGCTGGAGCAGCGACGGCGCCTCCTCGAGCGTGGAGTGCACGAGGCGCATCTGGTCGCGGTCGTACAGGCCCGCGACCTTGAACAGGAGGACGACGAGCGGGGTGCCGAGCAGCGCGCTCACGTGCGGCGCATCCGCGCCGAACGCCAGCATCGTCACGACGAAGGCCGTCACCGCGGCGAGCAGGTCCGCCCCGGCGAGGAGCCGGCGGCGGTTGGACTCGCGCCGCAGCAGCGAGAAGTTCGCGCCGTCGACCGCACCGTCCGTGTGCGTGTGGCGCGCGAGCGGCAGCGTCACGCCGGAGCCCACCAGCGCGAGGCGGCGCCGGCCGGCGAAGGGGTGATCCTCGACGGTCTCGTCGTGGATGGTCAGTCGTGCTGCGGATTGTGGCGTCAAGTTCTCTTTCCCTAAGTCCGACGCTCAGCCGAGCCCGGGTGCGCTCGCTGGTCGAACAACGGGCAGATTGACGCTGGACTTCTTGAGCTAACGCGACGCTGATCCGAATCTCCATCTTTGAGGACTTCGCTGCCCGTCGGAGGGTCAGCAGCGCCCCAAAGCGGTTGCCGACGAGGGGGAGATACGTCACCCGCCGGGGGGAGGACCTGCCCTGGGAGGGTGTTGCGAAGCCACCTCGGCCCCCTCGGAACATCACCTTCCCCCCCGATCGTCCAGGCGGCAACCTGAACGCATCGGACTCAAGCCCACGGAGGTGGCGACAGTGAATCGACTGGTGATCGTGGCGGACAACTCCTTCGCCGCACAAAGCATCCGGCTCGCGCTACGGCAGACGGCCGGCTTCCAGGTCGTCGGCTTCATCGACGGCGCATCGGAGATCAGCCCGCGCGTGAGCGAGCTGCAGGCCGACCTGGTGATCGTCGATGAGACGCAGGACCCGCAGCTCGCGCTCTCGCGACTGCGTGAGCTCGGCACGCTGCTGCCGAACGCCAAGCGCGTGTACCTCACGATCCGCATGGGCGACGAGGTGCTGAGCGAGGCGTTCGAAGCCGGCGCCGACGCGATCATCTCGAAGGCCGTGCACCCCGTGAGCCTCGCGACGCTCCTGCGCGAGATCTCGCGTGACAACGTCGTGCATCGCCCCCGCGTCGCGCCGAAGGCGGCCGTCACGGACTGCCCGCTCACCGACCGTGAGCTCGAGATCCTGCGGCTCGTCTCCCAGGGCTACACCAACGGGCGCATCGCCCGTGAGCTGTGGGTGACCGAGCAGACGGTCAAGTTCCACCTCTCGAACACGTACCGCAAGCTGGGCGTGGCCAACCGCACCGAGGCCAGCCGGTACGCGCACATGAACGCGCTGGTCTCCGCCGCCTAGCGCGGCGACGCCGCTTCCGGGGCCTCGGCGCGAGGTCCCGTGAGCCCGTCCATCCGTCCACCCGCGGCGGACAGTCCACCCGAAACGGCTCGCATCGCGTAGATTCGCTGTGCACCGCCGATGACTCTGCACGGACGCCGCCTAGATCACTGGACCACATCGCTCGATGCCATCGAGGCCCTGCGCGAGCGCTACGAGCGTGGAACGGAGGGTGACGCGCAGACGCGGGCGTTGATGGCGCAGGTGCTGCACGCCAAGTCGTCGAGCTTCATCCTGCTGCTCGACGACCGCGGCCACGTGCTGGACGTCAACCCGGCGGCGTTGATCGCCGGCGGTGTGGACCGTAGCGAGGTCATCGGTCTCCCGCTGTGGACGACCGCGTGGTGGACCGGGGTCGGCGAGGGCACGGTGACGTGGCTGCGTGAGGCCGTGACCGCCGCCGCCAGCGGGCGCTTCACCCGATTCGACGCCGACCTGCACGTGGAGAACGGCGGCGAGTCGATCGGCACCCTGGATCTCACCCTGAGGCCGCTGCGCGCCCGGGACGGGCGCGTCGCCTTCATCGTCGCCGAAGGCCGGCAGATCACGGACCGCAAGCGCGTCGAGCAGCGCCTGGAGCGCCAGAACGCGGAGCTGTCCGCGCTCACGCGACGGCTGGCACGGGTGCACGACTACCGCGAGCGGCTCCTCGGAGAGCTCTCGCACGACCTTCGCGCGCCCCTGCAGGTCGTCGTCACCCGCTCGGATCAGGTACTGCACACCGCCAAGGACGCCGATCTGCGCGCGCAGCTCGGCAGCATCCGGCTCGCCGCCCTCAGCGCGCTCGAGCAGGTCAACGACATGCTCGAGCAGGTCAAGGCCGATCACGGCGAGGCGCAGCTCGCGCTCGTCGACGCCGACCTCGCCGGAGCGGTGCGCACGGTCGCGGAGCAGTTCGAGCCGCTGGCCCTCGACCGTGGGATCGACCTGGTCGTCAACACCCCCGACGACGTCCGTGCCCGGTTCGACGTCGAGCGCGTCAGCCGCATCGTCTCCAACCTGCTGGCCAACGCCATCCGTCACACCCCGGAAGCCGGGACGGTCCGCGTCGAGCTCACGGCCGGCGACACCGTGGCCGCGCTCGTGGTCGCCGACTCGGGCCCCGGTATCCCGCCGGAGCACCACAACCGGGTCTTCGGCCGCTTCCGCTCCGGGCTCTCCGGCGACGGACGCGCGCCCGGGGCCGGAGCCGGCCTCGGCCTGGCGATCGTCCGCGAGTTCGTCGAGCTGCACGGCGGCGACGTCTCCCTCGGCGAGGCCGAAGAGGGCGGGGCGCTGTTCACCGTGACCCTTCCGCTGCGGCCGCCGGACGGCGAGCGCATCCCCGCCACGCTGGCCCAGCACGCGGCCGCGGCCCAGCGCACCGAGTTCGTGCGCTCCCAGCTCGAGGTCGAGCTGCTCAGCGCCGAGGCGGTCGCCGAGCCGGTGCCGACGGTCGTGATCGTCGAGCGCGTGCCGGGCCGCGCCGACGCGGTGCTCGCCGGGATCGGCGACTCGGCCGTGACCGCCGTCGCCGACGACGGGCTGGAGGCGCTGCGGCTGGCGGTCGAGCTACGCCCGGACGCGGTGGTCGTCGGCACGTCGACCGGCGACATGGCCTCCACCTCGCTGCTGCGGCGGCTCGCCGCCGACGAGCGGCTGACCCGGGTGCGGCGCGTCGCCCTCGCGGGTGAGCGCGAGGCCGACCCGACGCCCGAGGACCTCATCCTCGCCGGCGCCCAGCTCGTGCTGCCCGCGTCCGCGGGCGAGGAGCTCGGCAGTCGTCTGTGGGCCGCGGCGACGACTGCCGAGAACTCCGGGCTTACTCGACCGTGACGGTCTTCGCCAGGTTGCGCGGCTGATCGACGTTCAGCCCACGCAGGCGCGCGACCCGGTAAGCCAGGAGCTGCAGCGGGATCACGGCCAGCAGGGGCTGGAGCATCCAGTCGGTGGGCGGGACCGACAGCGTCTCCTCCGCGTGCTCGGCGAGGTCGGTGCCCTCGCTGGCGACCGCGATCACGTGCGCACCGCGGACGCGGACCTCCTGCATGTTGGAGATGACCTTGTCCAGCACGGGCGAGTCCGTCGCCACGACCACGACCGGCGTGTCCTGGTCCAGGAGCGCGATCGGGCCGTGCTTCATCTCCCCCGCCGCGTACGCGTCGGTGGAGATGTAGGAGATCTCCTTCAGCTTCAGCGCGCCTTCCAAGCCGACCGGCAGGCCGACGTGACGGCCGAGGTAGAGGAAGAAGTCCTGCTGGTAGTGGCGCTCCGCCACGCGGTCGATGGCGTCCGTGCCGTGGGCCAGCAACTCCCCGATGTCGTGCGGGATGCGCTTGAGCTTGGTCACGAGCTCGGTGCGGCGCTCGACGTCCAGCGTGCCCTTGAGCTCCGCGAGCCGCAGGGCCAGCAGGTACATGACGGCGACCTGCGCGACGAACGTCTTCGTGGCTGCGACGCTGATCTCGAGGCCGGCGCGGGTGTACACCGTGGCGTCGGCGTCGCGCGTGGCCTGCGAGCCCATGATGTTGGTCACCGCGATCACGGTCGCGCCGCGCTCGCGGGCGAGGCGCATGGCGGCGAGCGTGTCCAGCGACTCGCCGGACTGCGTGATGCCGATCACGACGTCGCCCGGGCCGACCACCGGATTGCGGTAGCGGTACTCGGACGCCACGTCCATCTCGACGGGGACGCGCGCCCATTCCTCGATCGCGTACCGGCCGATCAGACCGGCGTGGTACGAGGTGCCGCAGGCCACGATGATGATGCGGCGCGTGCCGCGCAGCAGCTCGTCGTCGAGCTCGGGGAGGTCCACGCCGTCGGGGCGGACGGTCCGGTCGGCGATCGTCTCGGCGACGGCGTCCGCCTGCTCGTGGATCTCCTTGAGCATGAACGTCTCGAAGCCACCCTTCTCGGCGGCGTCGGCGTCCCAGTCGATCTCGTGCGTCTCGCGCTCGAACTCGACGCCGTCGGCGGTCATGAAGCGCGCGCCGTCGGCGGTCAGCACCACCAGCTCGTCGTCCTCGAGCGCCTGCGCGGTGCGCGTGTGGGCGAGGAAGGCGGGGATGCCGGACGCGAGGAACTGCTCGCCCTCGCTGCGGCCGACGATCAGCGGGCACTCCTTGCGGGCGCCGACGAGGACGCCGGCCTCCTCCGAGGACTGCACCACGAACGAGTAGTGCCCGCGCAGCCGGTTGTAGGTGCGGCGCGTGGCCTCGACGAGGCCGTGCTCGTCCAGGTCGTTGGCGATGAGGTGAGCGATGACCTCGACGTCCGTCTCGGACGTGAAGTGCGCGCCCTGCGCCTGGAGCTCGTTCTTGAGCTCCATGTAGTTCTCGACGATCCCGTTGACGACCACGTGCACGCGGTTGCCGGGGTCGTAGTGCGGGTGCGCGTTCTCCTCGGTCACGCGACCGTGGGTGGCCCAGCGCGTGTGGCCGATGCCCGTGGTCGCGGGCGGCGCGAGCACGGCGACGCCGCCGTCGCCCGTCTGCTGCAGCGCCTCCTTGAGGCGACCGAGGTTGCCGACGGCGCGGATCGACTCCAGCGCGCCGTCGTGTTGGACCGACAGACCGGCGGAGTCATATCCGCGGTATTCAAGCTTCTCCAGGCCGCCCAGCAGAACTTCCTGGGCCGACTGGTGTCCGACGTAGCCGACGATGCCGCACACGCGAATCGGCCTCCTTTCCGGCAGGGGTGCGAAGACAGTTTACGGCGCGGCCGCCACGCTCTCCTGCACCGTTGCGGAGTCTGCGTTGCGCAGCCAGGCCTCCGGCTTGCCCGAGCCGTCGGCCTTGACCTTCCAGGTCACGCTGCCGTCGCCGTACAGCAGATGGTCGTCGTCGAGCCAGGCGAGCTGGTCGTCGATCGACCGGCTCTCGGCCAGCGGCGTCTCCGCGCCGGTGGCGAGGTCGAGCACGGTGAAGCGCCATCGGGTCGGATCGCGGCCGACCAGCTGCTTGTAGCCGATCCGGGTGCCGTCGGGCGACAGCGAGGGGCACTCCACGTTCTCGTGGATCGTCTCGGCGCGCCGCGCGGCGATCGAGCCCTTGATCAGCCACGTGCGCGTGTCGGTGGCCGCGGTCGCGTAGAACGTGTCGCCGTCGCCGGCGAACGTCAGGCCCCAGAAGTTGCGGTCCCGCGCGTCCAGCACCTTGCCGTTGTCGGTGACCGTGAAGTCCTTCTCCAGGTCGGCGATCGGCTTGCCCGCCTGCATGTCGATGATGGTCGCGACCGTGGAGAACTCACCGGGGGCCGCGTACGCGTGGCCGACGACGAACGCCGTCACCCCACCCCACCGGCCGTCGGGCGAGACGCGCGCGCGGCTCGGGATGCCGGCGAGGTCGAACTGGCCGACCTGCTGCATCCGGCCGTCCAGGAGCTTGACCGACATCTGCGTCCCGAGCAGGTCCAGGCACAGGCCCTTCCCGGCGGCGAACGCCGTGCGGGCACACGTCGGACCCGCGGGCACGGCGGGGCCCGGCCGGCCGCCGTCGAGCGCCGCGATCGAGAGGCGGCCGAGCGTCTCCGCGTGCGCCTGGTCGACCGACCGGAAGACCGCGAACGGCTTGCCACCGGCGAGGATCTCCGTGGCCTTCGGACGCGCCGCGGCGACCGCCTTGGCGGAGGCCTGGCGGTCGCTCCGAGCGCCGGAGATGGCGACCACGGCGGCGATCACGGCGGCGGCGATGCAGACCACGGCGAGCGCGCCGAACGCGACCGCGCGACTACGCATCGGCGATCCGCAGCCCTCGCACCGCGAGCCCCATGGCGACGACCAGCGCGGCGCCGAAGATCATGATCGTCGCCTCGAGCCCCAGGACCGTCCAGAGCACGCCGAACAGCACGGACGCGAGCAGCCGGGCGACGCTGGTCGCGGTGCCGAGCAGCGCGAGCCCGCTGCCGCGCAGCTCCTCGGGCACGTAGCGGCTGCCCATGGCCATCAGCACGCCGTCCGTGGCGGCGTAGTACGTGCCCAGCAGGGCGAGGACCAGGATCAGCGACACCACGCCGGCGGACGGAGCCATCAACAGGCAGTATGCGCCGAGCAGCACGACGTAGCCCCCGACGAGCACGCGCCCGCGGCCGACGCGATCGGCCAGCCGCCCGAGCGGCGCGGCGAGGAGCATGTAGAGCACGGCCGTCCCGGTCGCCAGGAGCGGGAACAGCGCGTTGTCGAAGTCGACCTGCTCCTTGAGCGCCAGGTAGACGAAGCCGTCGCTCACCGTCGTCAGGCCGAGCGCGGAGCCCGCGATCATCAGCGCGCGGAACTCGGCGCCCTTGAGCAGCTGCATCGCGGCTCGCAGGTCCGGCTTCTCCGTCTCAACGACCGGCCGGCGGCTCTCGGGCTCGCGCACGAGCAGGGTGATGACGCCGAGGCCGAGGATCGCCACGAAGAACGAGATCAGGAACAGCGTGCGGTACGAGTCAGGCGCGGCGGCCAGCAGCGCGAACGCCACGAGCGGCCCGATCATCGCCCCCGCGGTGTCCATGGCGCGGTGCACGCCGAACGCGAGCCCCAGCTCCTTCTCCGGCGCCGTGAGCGAGATCATCGCGTCGCGCGGGGCGGTGCGCATGCCCTTCCCCGTGCGGTCCAGCAGGATGATCGCGCTCAACCCGGCCCAGGCGCCGCCGATGAGCGCGAGGCCGAGCTTGCAGACGGCGGAGATGCCGTAGCCGAGGGACGCCAGGACCTTGTGGCGACCCCAGCGGTCGCCGAGGAACCCCGCCGCGAGCCGGACGAGAGCGCTCGCTCCCTGGTAGATGCCGTCGACGATCCCGTACTGCAGCGGAGAGAAGCCGAGCGTCGCCACCAGGTACAGCGGCAGGATGGCCGACACCATCTCGGACGAGATGTCGGTCAGCAGCGAGCAGGTGCCGAGGAGCAGCACCGTGCCCCCGACGCGCTCGCGCAGGCGACCGGTGCGCATCGCGTTGCGTGCACGCTTGAGGGTCGAGGTGCTCTCTACGGCGTACACGACTACTTAGTCAACGCACGCCGGGTCCCCCGGCTTCCGCGACGCGATCGCTAAAGCGCGGCGGACTCGACGACCGCGACCAGGCGGGCGCTGACCGTCTGGGCCTCACCCTCGGTCGGGGCCTCGACCATCACGCGGACGAGCGGCTCCGTCCCGCTGGGCCGCAGCAGCACACGACCGCGACCTTCGAGCGACGCCGACTCACGTTGCACGGCCTTGAGCACGTCGGGCGCCTCGGCGACCGAGCGGTCCGCGCGCACGTTGACGAGCGTCTGCGGCAGCTTCTCCATCCCGTGCCGGTCCGCCAGGTTCTCGGTGCCGAGTGCCTCCAGCGTGAGCAGCGCGGACGCGATGCCGTCGCCGGAGGGGACGAAGTTGCGGTCGATGATGTGGCCGGACTGCTCGCCGCCCAGCGACCATTCGCGCTCGCGCAGCGCCTCGAGCACGTAGCGGTCGCCGACCGCGGTGGTCGCGACCTCGATGCCGTGCTCGCTCATCGCCGTGTGGAAGCCGTAGTTGGTCATGACCGTCACGGCCACGCCGTTGCCGGGCAGGCGGCCCTGCTCGCGGAGGTGGATCGCCGCGAGGGCGATCAGCTCGTCGCCGTCGACGACCGCGCCGGTGCGGTCCACGGCGAGCATGCGGTCGCCGTCGCCGTCGAAGGCGAAGCCGATCTCGTCGTCGCCGGCCTGCATCGCCGCGCGCAGCCGCTCCAGGTGGGTGGAGCCGCTCTTGTGGTTGATGTTGCGTCCGTCGGGCTCGTGCGCGATCACGCCGATGTCGGCGCCGAGCCGGCGGAAGATCTCCGGCGCTGCGCGGAACGTGGCGCCGTTCGCGCAGTCGATGAGGATGCGCCGGCCGGTGAGGTCGAGGTGGGAGAACCGCTCGTGGAGCGCGCGCAGGTAGTCCTCGAGCGCGCCGTGGAACGTCCGCACGCGACCGGGGTGCTCCGGCACGACCGGCGGCTCCTCGAGCGCGGCCTCGATCTCGGCCTCCGTCGTGTCCGACAGCTTGTAGCCGTCGCCACCGAAGAACTTGATGCCGTTGTCCCGGTACGGGTTGTGCGAAGCCGACAGGACCGCGGCGAGGTCGAAGCCGTGCCGGGCGATCAGCAGCGGAGCGCCGGGCGTGGGCAGGACGCCACCGATGAGGGCCTCTCCGCCCGCAGCGGCGACGCCGGCCGCGACCGCGGCCTCGAGCATCTCACCCGACTCGCGCGTGTCGCGGATGATCAGGACACGCGCCGGGCGATCCGCGCGCTGCACGCGCGCCGTAGCGGCACGCGCGAGCGCGAGGGCGAGCTCCGCAGAGAGGAACTCGCCCGCGACACCGCGGACACCATCGGTGCCGAACAGCTTGCGGGCGGCGCGAGAAGGCGCCGCCGACACTAGCGCTTGGAGAACTGCGGCCGCTTACGAGCCTTCTTGAGGCCCGCCTTCTTGCGCTCCTTCACGCGTGCGTCACGCGTGAGGAAGCCACGGCGCTTGAGCTCGGAGCGGAGGTTGGGGTCGGCCTCGAGCAGCGCCTTCGAGATGCCGTGGCGCAGGGCGCCGGCCTGGGCGGACACACCGCCACCGTGCATGGTGGCGACGACGTCCATGCGATCCTCGTAGCCGACCGTCTCGAGCGGCTGGCGGATCGTGCGCTGCAGCGTGTGACGCGGGAAGAACTCCTCGAGCGACTTCTCGCCCTTGGCGACGCCAGTAATCAGGTACTGGCCCGTTCCCGGCTTGAGCGTGACGCGCGCGACGGCGGTCTTGCGCTTGCCGGTGGCGCGGTAGCGAGCGCCGGCGGCCAGGTCGATCGAAGCGTCCGCGATGGTCTGCGGCAGCTCCTCCTCGCCCTCGACCTCGGTCTCCTCCTCGGCGTCCGGGTCCTCGTCCTCGCTGTAGCGCGGACGATCGTCGCCCTCACGGACGATGTCGACCTCGAGGTCCATGCCCGGGATCGCCGGCTTCACGCGCGGCGTCTCGTCTTCCTCGATGTACTCGAGCTCTTCGTCGTCACCGGTGGCCGCCTCGGCGGCGTTGGTGATCGACGTCTCCTCGGCGGCGATGATCTCGGACTCGCCGGGCGTCTCGTCCACGATCGCCTGCTCGCGATCGAGGGCGTCCGCGCTCGGGGTCTCCTGGCCGCCGACGACGTCCTCGGAGGAGATCTCCTCGGGCTCGGGCGTCTCGTTGACGTTGTCGTTGCTTTCGGCCATGGCTCCTACTTGCTCGCGATCAGCGCCATCGGCTGCGGCTGCTGTGCAGTGTGGGGGTGCTCCGGGCCCGCGTAGACCTTGAGCTTGGTGAGCTGCTTACGGCCGAGGCGGTTGCGGGGCATCATCCCCTTGACCGCGAGGCGGATGACCTCTTCCGGCCGGCGCTCGAGCATGTCGTTCAAGGTGCGGGACTTCAGGCCGCCCGGGTAACCCGAGTGGCGGTAGTACATCTTCTCAGCGCGCTTCTGCCCCGTCACCGCGATCTTCTCCGCGTTGATAACGACGACGAAGTCGCCGGTGTCGATGTGCGGGGTGTAGGTCGGCTTGCGCTTACCGCGCAGCGCGTCGGCGATCTGAGTGGCGAGACGCCCGAGGGTCTGGCCCTCAGCGTCGACGACGAGCCAGTTGCGCTCGCGGTCCGTGGGCTTGGCGACGTAGGTCTTCATTCTTTACAAGGCGTGGATGCACCACGCGAGGCCCGCGCGGCGACGGAGCATGATAGCGAGACGGCCTCAGAGCGACGAGCGGCGGCCCCGAAGGACCGCCGCGGTGAGGCCGAGATGCGCCGGTGCGTTACCGCGCGAGCGCCACGATCGGCTTGAGGACGCTCCAGATGCGGTCGACCGGAAGCGCCTCGGACCAGATCTGGACGCCGTCGACGTCGCCGACGAGCGTGAGGTCCTCGTCGCAGACGGCCGGCTCGTTGGCGCCGATGTGTCCGGTGCCGTCGGCCCGGTCGTAGTCGATGGGCGTCGGCGACGGCGTGCCGGAGCCGACTTGGACGCCGTCGATGTACAGGCGGACGGTCGTGCCGTCGAACGTGCCGGCGGCGTGATGCCACTTGCCGTCCCAGACGCTCGTCGGCGCGGCCGGCGACACGTAGAAGTCATAGGCGTTCTTGGCGATGTAGAACGACAGCCCGCCGCCGATGCCCGTATAGAGGCCGTAGGAGGCCGTCTGGCACTCGAAGAAGCCCTTGGACATGATGTACCGGTACTTGCCCGGCGAGGCGTCGCCGCGGAACCAGGCCGCGACGGTGATCCGCTGGGGCTCGAGCGAGGGCGCGTCCGGGATCGTCACGAACTGCCCGCCGCCGAAGCGCAGGGCCGACCCGAGGAACACGCCCTTGATCCAACTGGGGTCGGCGGCGTCGGCCGTCGGTGAAGCACCGAGGTAGCCGTTGTTGCGGTTGCCGGACCAGTCGCGAATGGTCTGACCTGACCCCTCGTTGAGCGGCCACCAGCCCTCCAGCGGCAGTGAGACGGCCTGCGCGGTCCCAGGGACCCCGAGCGCGAGCGTGGCGGCAGCGAGAGCCGCGGCGATGTGACCACGTGACATGTGTCAAGGATCGGACACCGAGCCGCTCTTCGCACTGAACCAAAGGTGAGACCGTGCGCGGTCCGGCCAAATTCGCCGGACCGCGCACGGCACCGCTCAGCCGACCGGCTTGCCCATGTCCGCGCCGATCTGCGCCGCGGTCAGCGCCTTGTCGTAGACGCGGACGTCGTCGAGGCGGCCGGCGAACCACTCGGGCCAGACGTTGTTCCCGCCCAGGCGCAGCGCGCCGGTGTTGGCCGCGAGCGCGTTCGCGCGCGCGGCGCTGGCCACCTGGGCGCCGTTGACGTACAGCCGGATCGTCGTCGCGTCGTAGGTGGCCGCGAGGTGCGACCACGTGTTCACCGGCAGCGCGCTGGGTGCCGTGGCCGAGCCGGTCGTCGCGTACACGCTGGGCCGCTGCTCACCGGAGCTGTACAGCGCGTAGCTGAGGTCGCCGGGACGTTCCTTGAGGATCGCCGTCCGCCACCCGTCGACCTTCGTCGGATAGACCCAGGCCTCGAGCGTCATCGCGCCGACGAGGCGCAGGTCCGCCGCATCCGGGATCGTCACCCAGTCGTTGACGCCGTCGAAGCTCAGCGCCTTGCCGTTGCGACCGGCGGTCGTCCACGTGGCCTCGGTGATCGTGCCGGTATGGCCCTTGCCGGTCGCGTCGCCGATCGTGGCCCCCGTCCCCTCCTCGAACCCGTACGCGGCGATCGGCGCCGGCCCGGGCGGCGGCGAGTTGTCGACGGTGACGGGGACGGCGACGGCCGTCGTCCGGTTGCCGGCCGCGTCGCGCGCGATCGCGGTCAGCACGTGCTGGCCGGCGGTGGCGGTCGTCGTCGTCCACGAGGCCGAGTACGGCGCGGAGGTGTCCTCGGCGCCCAGGTCGGCCCCGTCGAGCTGGAAGCGGACGCCCGCGACGCCGACGTCGTCCGCGGCGGTCGCGGTCACGGTGATCGTGTCGCGGACGGTCGCGCCGGCCGCGGGAGCGGTCAGGGCCACCGTGGGCGCCGTGGTGTCGCCGGTGGCCACGGCCGACGCCTCGGCCGACGGCGCGCCGACGTTCCCCGCCCGATCCTCGGCGATCACGCGGTAGTAGTACGTGCCGGGCGCGAGCGCGGTGTCGGCGTACGTCAGCCCCGCTTCGACCGTGGCGATCCGCGTCGTGGAGCTCGCCGTGAAGCCGGCGGTCGTCGAGCGGTGCACCTGGTAGCGCGTGACGCCGACGTTGTCGGTCGCCGCGCCCCACTGGAGGTCGACGCGCGCGAGGGCCCCGGTGGCCGTCACCGCCCCCGGCGCGGACGGCGCGGTCGTGTCCGCGGGCGCGGGCGTGCCCGCGGGGGTGCTCATGTCGGACTGGATCTGCGCGGCCGTCAACGCCTTGTCGTAGATGCGGACGTCGTCGAGCTTGCCCGCGAACCACTCGTTCCAGATGGCGTTGCCGCCCAGGCGCAGCAGGCCGGCGCTCGCCGTGAGCGCGCCCGTCTTCGCCACGGACGCGGTCTGCGTGCCGTTGACGAAGAAGCGCAACGTGGCGCCGTCGTAGGTCGCGGCCAGATGCGTCCAGGTGTTGGTGGGCAGGGCGCTGGAGGTCTGCACGGAGCCGTTGGTCCCGTACAGGCTCGGGCGGTTCTCACCCGAGCTGTAGAGCGCGTAGGCGAGATCGCCTGTGCGCTCCTTCATCACGACGGTCCGCCAGCTGTCGACCTTCGTCGGGTTGACCCAGGCCTCGATCGTGAGCGCGGTCGCGAGGCGCAGGTCCGCCGCGTCGTTGATCGACACCCAGTCGTCGACCCCGTCGAAGCTCAGCGCGCCGCCGTTGCGGCCGGTCGTCCAGGTGGCCTGCCGGATCGTCCCCGTGTGTCCACGACCGGTCGTGTCGGCGACGGTCGTACCGGTGCCCTCCTCGAACGCGTACGCGGCGACGGGCACCGGGCCGGCGGCGGCGGTCACCGTCGCCGTCGCCCGCTCCGACGGCGCGCCGACGTTGCCGGACGGGTCCTCGGCGGTCACGCGGTAGTGGTACGTCCCCCCGGCGAGATCCGCATCCGTGTAGGTCGTCCCCTGCGTGACCCTCGCGACCCGGTTCGCGGGGCCGGGGACGAAGTCGGGGTCCGTGGAGCGGTGCACGTTGTACCGGACGACGGCGACGTCGTCGGTGGCCGCGGTCCACGTGAGCGTGGCGCTCCCGACCGCACCCGTCGCGGCGAGGTCACGCGTCTGCGAGGGCGCCGTCGTGTCGGGCGCCTGCGGCTCGGCCGCGATGCTGACGATCGCCGCCTTCGACGGGACGCCGGCGCTGTTGATGACGAACACGTAGTACACGCCGGGCGGAGCGTCGTTGGCCGACGTCGGGGCGTCGATCCGCAGCGTGTCGCCGGCACGCGTGAAGCTCAGCTGCTGCCAGCGCTGGTCCATGTTGAAGTTGTGCGTGACCGAGCCGATGCGGACGAGGCTGACCTTGGTCACGTCGGCCGCTTCCGGGCTGACGACGTCGATCGTGTCGCCGTACCCCATCGCGCCCGGCGCGCTGGTGATCGTCGGCCGCGGCCCCTTGTGCAGGTACGGCGGCGAGAAGATCTCCGCCGTCTTCTCGTTGGCCATCAGCGACCCGTCCAGCCGGCCGCTGCCGGCGAGCAGCACCCGGCCGTCCGGGAGCAGCAGCGACGTGTTGTGGTAGCCGCGCGGCCGGACGCTGGAGGCCATCGGCGTCCACGTGTCCGTCTCCGGATGCCAGATCTCCGGCTGCAGGACCGGGCTGTCGGCGATGCTGTTGGCGAGGAAGCGGGCCTGCCCGCCGACCGAGAGGACGTCGCCGTCCGGCAGCACGGTGAGCGTGTGGTAGGTCCGCGCCCACTTCATCGGGGCGACGTCGCGCCAGGCCGGCACGGCCTGGTCGAGGTCGAGCACGGCCGAGCGGTTGGTGATCGGCGGCGCGGCGCCCTGGTCGGTGTCCGTCCACGCGCCCGTCGTGAGGATCTTCCCCGGCCGGAACATCACGGCGCTGCCGCCCTCGATCGGAGAGCGGCTGGTGAGCTCGGACCACGCGCCGGTGCGGGTGTCCAGCAGCCGGGTCGTCCGGTCCGGCCCGGCGTCGACCACCCGGCCGTCGGGCGCGACGAACATGTAGGGGTACAGCGGCATCCGCCGGCCCGCGTTCTCCAGCGACACCATCGTGTTCCCGGCGGGGTCGTAGATCTCGGGGATCGTGTCGGAGGGCCGCACGAAGAACGGGTCGTTGTTCGGCGTGATGCCGTCGCCGGACACGATCAGGACGCGCCCGTCCGGCAGCGTGGTGGTCGTCGGGTACCAGCGCCCGCGGGCCATGTCGGGCCCGGCCGTCCATGTGGCGGTCAACGGGTTGTAGAGCCGCGTGTCGCGCAGGCCGACGTACGCCAGCTCGTGGCCGCCGGCGACGAACAGCCGGCCGTCCGGCAGCAGCGCGTGACCGGCGCAGAACAGGTTGATGCCGGACGGCGCCTCCTCGAACGCGTTGGTCTCGGGGTTCCAGACGTGCTCGGAGTTCACCGCCTCCGCGAAGCCGTCCCAGGCCACGACCTTGCCGTCGGACAACATCGACGCGTGCACGGCGACCAGGGGCCAGTCCTGCGGCGCCGTCCACGAGCCCGAGACGTCCTTGCGCGCGGGGACCGGCGTGCCCGGGAGGCCGACGGCCCGGCCCATGTCCGCCTGGATCTCGGCGGCCGCGAGCGGCCGGTCGTACACGCGGACCTCGTCGATCAGCCCTTTGAACCACTGGCTGGCCAGCCCCGTCCCGCCGATCGACAGCGGCCCGGGCCCAGGGACCATCGGCCCCGCGGCGGCCGTCGACGTCGTCACCTGGACGCCGTTGACGAACAGCCGCAGCGTGGCGCCGTCGTACGTCGCCGCGAGGTGCGACCAGGCGTTCAGCGGCAACGCGGAGGCGCCCTTGGCGAACGTCGTCCGGCCGTCGGTCGCGACCTTGATGCCCGGCACCGACGGGCTCGCGTGGAACAGGCCGTAGGAGGCGTCCACCTGGCGCTCCTTGACGATGACCGACCGCGTGCCGCTCGACACGCTCGGGTTGACCCAGGCCTCCAGCGTCATGCCCGACGCGAGGTTGACCGAGCCGGCGTCGGCGACGCGCACGCGGTCGTTGACGCCGTCGAGGACCAGCGCCGAGCCGAAGCGGCCCGCGCTGCGCGTGGCGCCGCCGACGATGGTGCCGGCGTTCCCATTGCCGGAGGAGTCACCCGCGGTCGTGGACCCGCTGTCGTCGAATCCGTAGGCGGCGACGAGGCCTCCCTGTGCAGCGGCGAGCTGGGGTGTCGCGAGCGACGCGACGCTCACCGCGAGGAGGGCTGGAAGGAGCGGCCAGGTCTTGCGCATTCGACGATCCTCTCGATCGCTGAACCCGCGGGTCCCAGACGAACGACCAGGCTCACGGGACGGAATTCGTGCCGTCGGCCCTAGGGTGGATCTGCCAGGCTGCCCGCCGTGCGCGTATTGACGGTCGTGGGCAACCGCCCCCAGTTCGTGAAGGCGGCGGCGGTCTCGTCACGGTTGCGGGCCGTGGGCGAGGAGGTGCTGGTGCACACGGGTCAGCACTACGACGACGCGCTCTCGCGCGTCTTCTTCGACGAGCTCGAGCTGCCGCGCCCCGAGCACCACTTCGAGCTCGGCGGCGGCACCAACACCGAGCAGACCGCGAGGATGCTGTCGGCGATCGCGCCGTTGCTCGACGGCGTCGATGCCGTGCTCGTCTACGGGGACACGAACTCGACGCTGGCGGGGGCGCTCGCCGCCGCGCAGGCCGGCGTCCCGGTCGCGCACGTCGAGGCCGGGATGCGGTCGTACGACCGCAGGATGCCCGAGGAGCTCAACCGGGTCCTCACCGACCACGCGTCCACGCTGCTGCTGTGCTCGTCGGAGGCCGCGGCCGCCACGCTGCGGGCCGAGCAGGTGGTGGGCACGGTCGACGTGGTCGGCGACGTGATGGTCGACGTGTTCGAGCTGCTGGCGCCCCGGGCCGACACCGCGACGCTGGACCGCCTCGGCGTCCGCTCGGGCGAGTACCTGCTGGCGACCGCGCACCGCGCCGGCAACGTCGACGATCCCGCGCGCTTGCGTGCCCTGGTCGACGTGCTGACGGGGATGCCGCTGCCGGTCGTGCTTCCACTGCATCCGCGCACTCGCGCGCGGCTGGAGGCCGCCGGGTTGCTCGACGCCCTGGACGGCGTCGTGCTGGCACCGCCGCTCGGCTACCTCGAGTTCACCGCGTTGGTGCTCGGCGCCCGCGCGGTGCTGACCGACAGCGGTGGCGTGCAGAAGGAGGCGTATCTCGCGGGCGTCCCGTGCATCACGCTCCGCTCGACCACCGAGTGGCGCGAGACGGTCGACGCCGGTTGGAACGTGCTCGTCGACCTCGACGCCGACGCGGCGCGGGGCGCGCTGGCCCGCCCCCTTCCGGCCGAGCGCCCACCGCTCTACGGCGACGGCCGCGCGGGTGAGCGCGTCGTCGAGGCCCTCGTCAGGATGACGGCATGATCCATCCCAGCGCGGTGATCTACCCCGGCACCGTCATCGGTGAAGGCGTCGAGATCCAGGCCGGCGCGATCGTCGGCAAACCCCCGAAGCTCGCGCGCTCCTCCACGGCGTCACGCGCGGAGCTGCCCGCGCTGGAGATCGGCGCGGGCGCCGTGATCTGCGCCCAGGCGATCGTGTTCGCGGGCTCGGTGATCGGCGAGAACGCGATCGTCGGCGATCAGGCGTTCGTGCGCGAGCGGGTGACGCTCGGCGAGCGCTCCGTCGTCGGCCGCGGCTCGACGGTCGAGAACGACACGACGATCGGCGCCCGCGTGAAGATCCAGACGCAGGTCTACGTGACGGCGTACATGACGATCGAGGACGACGTCTTCGTCGGGCCCGGCGTCACCACCACCAACGACGACACGATGGGCCGGCACGACAAGGCGTACGCGCTGGCCGGGCCGACGCTCCGCCGCGCCTGCCGCGTCGGCGGCGGCGCGACGCTCTGCCCGGGCGTGACGATCGGCGAGGAGGCCTTCGTCGCGGCGGGTGCCGTCGTCACCAAGGACGTGCCGCCGGGCACGCTGGTCATGGGCGTTCCGGCGCGCGTCGCCCGGGACGTTCCGGAGGCGGAACGCCTCGAGCACTGGCGCTGAGGGACCCTGACCGAAAACCTATACCTTCGGTCACTGGGATTCCGTAGCGGTCGAGGAGAGTATCGCTCCAACCAGGAGGAGCGATGCTCACGCCATACCCGGCTGGACCCATTCGTCGTCGGTTGGTCGTGGCGGTCGCCGCAGCCACAGCGCTGCTGGCGATCAGCCCGGCGGTGAGCCACGCCGCCTGCGCGAACCCCGTCGCGTGTGAGAACGCCAAGCCCGGCAGCGCGCCGAGCACCTGGCAGGTGACCGGTCGCGGCGACGTGACGATCCAGGGCTACGCGACGCGGATGAGCGTCAACCGCGGCGAGACGGTCGTCTTCAAGATCAAGACGCCCGCCTCCGCCTACACGATCGACATCTACCGCCTCGGCTACTACGACGGCAGCGGCGCGCGTCTGCAGGCCGGGGGGATCCGGCCGACCGCGACGCTCCCCCAGACCCAGCCCTCGTGCGTGACCACCGCCGCGACCGGGCTGATCGACTGCGGGAACTGGGGCGTGTCGGCGTCGTGGACCGTCCCGGCCGAGTCGGTGTCCGGCGTCTACGTCGCGGTGCTGCGCCGCAGCGACACGGGCGGCCGCAGCCACATCCCGTTCGTCGTGCGTGACGACGCCCGGCCCTCGGACGTGCTCGTGCGCACGTCCGACTCGACCTGGCAGGCCTACAACGTCTACGGCGGCAACAGCCTCTACACGTGCACCGTCGCCTGCCCGCCGGGCAACCCGCTCGGGTACAAGGCCGCGTTCGCGGTGTCCTACAACCGCCCGTTCGACGGCACGCTCGAGCAGGACAACGGCGGGTCGTACCTGTTCTACGCCGAGTACCAGCTGATCCGCTTCCTCGAGCGCAACGGCTTCGACCTGAGCTACACCAGCCAGGTCGACGCGTCGACGGACGCCGCCGGCCTGCTCGACCACAAGGTCATCGTCTCGAGCGCGCACGACGAGTACTGGTCGGGCCCGGAGCGCACCAACGTCGAGGCGGCCCGGGACGCCGGCGTCAGCCTGACGTTCTTCAGCGGCAACGAGATCTTCTGGAAGACGCGGTGGACGGCGAGCGCGGTCGACGGCGGCGCCAACCGGACGCTCGTGTCGTACAAGGACACGCACTTCAACGGGGCCACCGACCCGACGACGTGGACCGGCACGTGGCGCGACCTGCGCTTCGCGCCGGAGTCCCAGGGGGTCGTGCCCGAGAACGCGCTGACCGGCCAGCTGTTCGTGGTCAACTCCGGCTCGTCCGACCTGAAGGTCCCGGCGGCCTACAAGGGCCTGCGGCTCTGGCGGCACACCGCGATCGAGAACCTCGGCAGCGGCGCGACGCGCACGCTCGCCCCCGGTGGGAACACGCTCGGCTACGAGTGGGACGTCGACGTCGACAACGGCTTCCGGCCGGCCGGGTCGTTCAACCTCTCCTCGACGACGGTCGGCAACGTCGAGTCCTTCACCGACTACGGCAGCACGACCAAGTTCGGCACCACGCAGACCCACAACCTGACGCTCTACAAGGCGCGCAGCGGCGCGCTCGTGTTCGGCGCGGGCACGATCCAGTGGTCGTGGGGCCTCGACGTCACGAACGCATGGTCGGCGACCGGACCGCCGGCGGGCGCCAGCCCGGACCCGGTCATGCAGCAGGCCACGATCAACCTGTTCACGGACATGGGCGCGACGGCCACCACGCTGATGCCGACGCTCATGGCCGTCACGCGGTCGACCGACACCACGGCGCCGCAGTCGACCATCACCAGCCCGGCGCCCGGAGCCGAGCTCACGGACGGGGCGCGCGTCACGATCACCGGCACGGCGACCGACGTCGGCGGCGTGGTCGGCGGCGTCGAGGTCTCCACCGACGGCGGCTCGACGTGGCGCAAGGCCACCGGCACCGACACCTGGTCCTACACCTGGAACGCCCACGGCGCCCCGAGCACGCGGATCCGGTCGCGCGCCGTCGACGACAGCGGCAACCTCGAGACGCCGTCCGCCGGCGTGACCGTCGGCGTCGGGTGCCCGTGCGGCCTCTACGGCCCGAACGTCACGCCGGCGATCATCGACCAGGACGACGCGAACCCGATCACCGTCGGGGTGCGCTTCAAGTCCGACGTCGACGGCGCCATCACCGGCGTCCGCTTCTACAAGAGCGCGGCGAACACCGGCACGCACACCGGCCAGCTCTGGAGCGACAGCGGGACCCTGCTCGCCAGCGGCACGTTCACGGGCGAGTCCGCCAGCGGATGGCAGCAGCTGACGTTCTCCACGCCCGTGAGCATCAAGGCGGGGACGGTCTACACCGCGTCGTACTTCGCGCCGCGTGGCCACTACTCCGCGAACCCGAACGGCTACTACGTCCCGGGCCCACTCGGGCTCAACCAGCTCGACGCGCCGCCGCTGCACGCCCTGTCGGCCAACGGCGGCGTCGCGAACGGCGTCTACGCGTACGCGAGCTCGGCGACGCGGCCGACCCTCACGTACGAGGCCGAGAACTACGGGGTCGACGTCGCCTTCGTGCCTAAGCTGCCGCCCGGTGGCGTGACCCTGGTCAACGCGACGGCAGGGCCGGGCTCCGCCACGGTCAGCTTCCTCGCCCCCGCGACCGGCGGCTCCCCCACGCGCTACGTCATCACCCCGATCGCCGACGGCCAGCCGCAGACGCCCACCGTCGTCGACGGCGACCCGCCCGCGACCGCGGTCACGGTGTCCAACCTCTCGCCCACGAGCGACTACCGCTTCACCGTGCAGGCGAGCAACACGAGCGGCTCCGGGCCGGTCTCGGCGCTCTCGAACGTCGTCCGGCCGACCGCCCCGACCGTGCCGGGCGTCCCCGCGAACGTCACCGCATCCGGCTCGAACGGCGCCGCGACCGTCAAGTGGCAGGCACCGGCGGACGGTGGGCGGACGATCACCTCGTACACCGTCACGCCGTACCTGGGTGCCGTGGCCAAGCCCGCCACGACCGTGACGGGCTCGCCCGCGCCGGCGAACGCGGTCGTGGACGGCCTCGTCAACGGCTCCAGCTACACGTTCAAGGTGCGCGCGACCAACGCGGTCGGCGACGGCGCCGACTCGGCCGCGTCGAACGCCGTGACCCCGAGCTCCGCGCCGCGGTTCGTTCAGCAGGTCAACGGACGCGTCGTCAACCAGTCCACGCTCCAGCTGACCCCGGGCAACGCGGTCACCGTGGGCGACCGGATCGTCGTGATGGCGGGCGTCTGGAGCCTCGGCAAGGCGAAGGCGTTCGGCGTCACCGACTCCGCGGGGAACACGTACACGATGCTGACGCGCGTCGTGGCGTCCGACGACACCGAGCTGAGCGTGTGGTCGGCGCCGATCACCGCCGGTGACGGGACCCGACCGACGATCACCGTCACCGCGACGGGCGCGGCGGACATCGGGGCGGCCGCGCTCGAGTACGCGAACCTCTCGCCCGCGGCCGGCGCCGGCGCGGTCGACGTGCTCAAGACCGCGACCGGGCGCACCACCGCCGCCGGCTCCGTGACCTCCGGCGCGACGCCCGCGGTGACCGGCGACGGCGGGCTCGCGCTCGGCTTCTACGCCGACAGCGGGTTCTCGCGCACGCTCACCGCCGACCCGAGCTTCACGCAACGCGTGAACGTCTCGCCCGCGTCGGACATGGAGTTCGTCGTCGAGGACGCGGCGGCCGCGCGCGGCAGCACCCCGGCCGCGCGGGTCTCCACCGGCGCGTCGACGACCTGGTCGATGGCCACGGTCGTGTTCAAGGCGGGCGCGCCCGCACCGCCGACCGTCGCCGTCAGCCCCGGAGCGCTGTCGTTCTCCGGCACCGTCGGCGCGACGAGCCCAGCCGCCAAGACGCTCGCCATCAGCAACGCCGGCGGCGGAACGCTTTCCTGGACGGCGTCCGAGAGCGTCGGCTGGCTGTCCGTCTCCCCCGGCTCGGGCACCAACGCGGGCACGGTCACCGTGACGCCTGACGTCTCCGGTCTCGCCGCCGGGACGTACACGACCGACGTCACGATCACTGCTCCCGGGGCGACCGGGTCGCCGTCGACGGTGCCGGTGACCTTCACCGTCAGCGCGCCGGTGCCACCGTCGCTGCAGGTCTCACCGTCGAGCCTCGCGTTCAGCGCGACCACCGGCGGAGCGGCCCCGGCCGCCAAGACGCTCACCGTGGCCAACGGCGGCGGCGGGACGCTGACCTGGACGGCCGAGACGAACGCCTCGTGGCTGAGCGCCGCGCCGGCGTCCGGCAGCGGAGGCGGCACGATCACGGTCACCCCGTCGATCGCCGGGCTCGACCCGGGCACCTACTCCGGGACGGTGACGGTCTCCGCGGCCGGCGCGACCGGGTCGCCCGCCTCGATCCCGGTCACGTTGACGATCACCGCGCCGCCGCCACCGGCGTTGGCGGTCACCCCCACCACGCTCGCGTTCGCCGCCACCCTCGGCCAGGCCAACCCGGCCGCGAAGACGCTCGCGGTGAGCAACAGCGGCAGCGGCTCGCTCGCCGTGACGGTCGCCGACGACGCGGCCTGGCTCACGGCCACGCCCGCGTCGGGCTCCGCGCCGCTGACCGTCACCGTCACGCCCAGCATCACCGGGCTCGCGGCGGGGACCTACGCGGCGAACGTGACGGTCACGGCGACCACCAGCGGCGCGACGGGTTCACCGAAGACGATCCCCGTCACGCTGACCGTCGCGGCGGCGCCGTCCAACCTCGTCGGCGCCTGGGGATTCGACGAGACGAGCGGGACCTCGGCCACCGACGCCTCCGGGCGGGGCAACACCGGCACGGTCGACGGGGCGACCCGCTCCACCGCGGGTCGCTTCGGTGGCGCGTTGAGCTTCGACGGCGTCAACGACCGCGTCAACGTGCCCGACGCCAACGTGCTGGACCTCACCACCGGCATGACGCTGGAGGCCTGGGTGCGACCGACCACGATCGGCGGCGCCTGGCGGACGGTGCTGATCAAGGAGCAGCCGTCGGACCTGATCTACGCGCTCTACGCCGACGACACCAGCAGCCGCCCGGCCGCGCACGTGTTTACATCGGCCGACCGCGGGATCGCCGGGCCGGGGACGATGCCGACCAACGTGTGGACCCACCTCGCCGCGACCTATGACGGGTCGGCGTTGCGGGTGTTCGTCAACGGCGTGCAGGCCGCGTCGTCGTCGATCTCCGGATCGATCCGCACCTCGACGGGCGTGCTCCGGATCGGCGGCAACGCCGTCTGGGGCGAGTGGTTCAGCGGCCTGATCGACGAGGTGCGGATCTACAACCGGGCGCTCACGGCGACCGAGCTGCAGAGCGACATGGCCACGCCGATCAGCCCGTAGCGACCCGCGCGGTCAGCGAGCCGCGGCGACGACCTCGTCGGCCTCGGCGCGGCTCAGGACCGGGCTGATCGGCACCGCCAGGTTGGTGCGCGCCACCTCGGCGGTGCCGGGCAGGTCGAGGCCCGCACCCCACTCCGCCATCGCCGGCTGCAGGTGGGCCGGCGTGCGGTAGTACGCGCGTGCCCCGATGCCGGCGTCGTTGAGCGCCGTGCGCAGCTCGTCCGCGCGCTCGGAGCGCACGACGTACAGGTGCCACGCGGGCTTGGCACCGGCGGCGGCCTTCGGGAGCGTGACGAGCTCGCCGAGCCCGGCCTCCTCGTAGTGGCGTGCGCCGGCGCGGCGGCCGTCGGCCCAGCCGTCCAGGTGCGGCAGCTGCACGCGCAGGATGCCGGCCTGCAGCTCGTCCAGGCGCGAGTTGTGCCCGACCATCTCGAACGTCTGCTTGTCCCGTGACCCGTGGAAGCGCAGCGTGCGGATCGTCTCGGCGAGTATGTCGTCGTTGGTGGTCACGGCGCCGCCGTCACCGAACGCGCCGAGGTTCTTGGAGGGGTAGAACGACCAGGTGGCGATCGTGCCCAGCGCCCCGGGGCGGCGGCCGTCTTCGAGGATCGTGCCCGCCGCCTGCGCGGCGTCCTCGAGCACGGGCACGCCCAGCGCCTCGATCTCGTCGACCGGCGCGACGTTGCCGAACAGGTGCACGGCGATCACGGCCTTCGTATTCTCCGTCATCACGGCCTTCACCGTCTCGGGCGTGATGCACATCGTGTCCGGGTCCACGTCGCAGAAGACGGGGCGCGCGCCGGTGTGCGGGATCGCCTCGGCGGACGCGTAGAACGTGAAGCTGGGGACGATCACCTCGTCACCCGGGCCGACGCCGAGCGCGCGCAGGGCGAGCACGAGCGCGTCGGTGCCGTTGGCGACGCCGATGGCGTGGTCGGTGCCCGTGTAGGCGGCGAACTCCGACTCGAACGCCCGCACCTCGGGGCCGAGCACGTAGACGCCGGCGTCCAGGATCGCGGCGACCTTCGCCCGGATCTCCGCGTCGATGGCGGCGAGCGGGGCGGACGTGTTGAAGAGCGGGACGGCCATGGACCATCACCCTATCGGGGGCGTTATGGGCACCCGACCGACCCAGCCGATATGTTCCCGCCTTCGCCGGTTTGGTCACCGGCCTGATGGAGGGAACCTGGTTGAGAGGCAAGACGCGGACAACCGCATACCTGGTCGCGCTCGCGGGTCTCTGTGCGCCGTCGGCTGCCCACGCGCAGGTGACCGCGCCCGCGCCCACGGCCCAGTCGGCGCCGGCCGTCTCCTCGGCCCCCGCGCCGTCCAGCCCGGCCGCGGTCGCGACGCTCCAGTGCGTCGATCGCTGCGGGGCGGCGGGCACGTCGCGCTACGGCTCGCTCCTGCGCGTCCGCGGCAAGGCGCTCAAGCAGGCGGACGAGATCGTCTTCCTCGGCGCGGCGGGTGACGCCGACGACGTGATCGCCGAGGCGGTCACCCGGCGCACGACGTCGGCCGACGTGCGCGTCCCGCTCGGTGCGGTCTCCGGACCGATCGCGGTCGTGGACCGCCAGGGCGCGCTGACGGCGCCGTCGGTCGCGCCGCTCGTGGTCGAGCCCTCTCCCCCGTCCGCGCCGTTCGAGCTCGGCGTGCGCGCCCCGCGCGCGTTCTTCGGCGCCGCTCAGCCCGCCGCGCTCACGTACGTCGTCCGCGGCGCGGCGCCCGCCGACGTCAGCATCGACCTGGCGCGCCGGCCCGACGGGCTCGTGATCGCGCACTGGGACATCCCGCAGGTCGCCCCCGAGGTCCCGCAGCGGGTGACGTGGGACGGCATGGCCAACGGCAAGGTCCAGCGCACCGGCACGTACGAGTTCCGCGTCACCGTCGGTGGCGTCGCCCAGCCGCCGGTCGTCTTCGACTTCGCGCGTGACCAGTTCCCGGTGCTGGGGAAGGTGACGTTCGGCACGGGCGCGGCCGCGTTCGGCGGTGGTCGCGGGCACCAGGGCCACGACGTGTTCGCCGCGTGCGGCACACCGCTCGTCGCCGCGCACGGCGGCGTGGTCAAGTTCGCCGGCTGGCACGCGCGAGCGGGCAACTACGTGGTCATCGACAACCACGGCACGGACACGGACTACGTCTACATGCACCTGCGCGACGTGCCGCTGGTGGCCACGGGCGCCACCGTCTTCACCGGACAGCCGATCGGCTACGTGGGCGACACGGGCGTCGCGACCGGATGCCACCTGCACTTCGAGGCCTGGACCGCGCCGGGCTGGCAGGCGGGCGGGGCCCCGATCAACCCGCTTGCGATGCTGCGGTCCTGGGCCGCGAACAGCTGACGCGCGACTAGTCCCGGCGGCGGTGCTTGCGGCGCACAGGCCGCTGGTAGGGCGCGATGCCCTGCCGCCGGCGCCGCTTGCGTCGCTCGTCGACCTCCCGCAGGAGCAGGAAGACGACGGCCCCGCCGAGGACGCCCGACAGGATCGCCGGGAAGTCGGCCTGGCGGGGCAGGAACGTCACGATGTACAGGCACGCGAAGATCGCGCCCATGATCAGACGGGACTTCAGCCCGAGGAGCTCGTCCCCGGGCTGCTTGTCGTCTGCGGGGTCTACTCCCACTCGATGGTGCCGGGGGGCTTGCTCGTGATGTCGAGCACGACGCGGTTGACCTCGCGGATCTCGTTGATCATCCGCGACGCGATCTGCTCGAGCAGGTCGTACGGGAGCCGCGCCCAGTCGGCGGTCATCGCGTCGTCCGAGGTGACCGCGCGGATGGCCACGACGTAGCCGTAGGTGCGCTCGTCGCCCTGCACGCCGACGGTCCGGATGTCCGGGAGCACGCAGAACGACTGCCACAGCTCGCGGTACAGGCCGGCCTTGCGGATCTCGTCCTGGAGGATGAAGTCCGCGGCCCGCAGCGTGTCCAGGCGCTCCTTGGTGGCCTCGCCGCCGACGACGCGGATCGCGAGACCCGGGCCGGGGAACGGCTGGCGCCAGACGAACTTCTCGGGCAGGCCGAGCTCCGCGCCGACGGCGCGCACCTCGTCCTTGAACAGCGCCCGGAGCGGCTCGACGAGCTGGAACTCCATGTCGTCCGGCAGGCCGCCCACGTTGTGGTGCGACTTGATCGTCGCCGCGCCCGTGCCGCCGCCCGACTCGATCACGTCCGAGTACAGCGTGCCCTGGACGAGGAACTTGGCGTCGCCGATCTTGGCGGCCTCCTCCTCGAACACGCGGATGAACTCGGCGCCGATCGCCTTGCGCTTGGCCTCGGGCTCCGACACGCCCTTCAGGCGTTCCAGGAAGCGCTCTTCGGCGTCCACGGCCACCAGCGGCACGTGGAACTGGTCGCGGAACGCGCGGATGACCTGCTCGCCCTCGTCCTGGCGCATCATCCCGTGGTCCACGAACACGCACGTGAGCTGGTCACCGACCGCCTTGTGCACGAGCAGCGCGGCCACGGACGAGTCCACGCCGCCGGAGAGGCCGCAGATGACCTTGCTGTCGCCGACCTGCTTGCGGATCGCCTCGACCTGCTCGTCGATGATGTTCGCCGCCGACCACGTGCGCGACGCGCCGGCGATGTCCTCGAGGAACGTCGTCAGCACGTGCTGGCCGTAGGGCGTGTGGACGACCTCCGGGTGGAACTGGATGCCGTAGAGGCCGCGTTCGACGTCCTCGAGCGCCGCGACCGGCGACTCCGTGGACGACGCGAGCGCCGTGAAGCCCTCGGGCGCCTCGTACACCGTGTCCCGGTGCGACATCCAGCACGCCTGCGTGTCCGGCGTGCCCGCGAGCAGGCGGCCGTGCTCGCCGACGGTCAGCTGGGACCGGCCGAACTCGCCGACCTCCGCGCCTTCGACCTTGCCGCCGAGCGTCAGGACGAGCGCCTGCATGCCGTAGCAGATGCCGAGCACGGGGATGCCGAGCTCGAGCAGCTCCGGATCCAGCCGCGGGGCGCCCTCCGCGTACACGGACGCGGGGCCACCCGACAGGATCAGGCCCTTCGGCTTGCGCTTGCGCACCTCGTCGACCCCCACATGGTGCGGGAGCAGCTCCGAGAACACGCCCAGCTCGCGCACGCGACGCGCGATCAGCTGCGAGTACTGTCCGCCGTAGTCGAGGACGACGACTTCATCCGTGGCGACCTCGCGCTCGAGGGCGAGCTCCTCGACCGGCTGGCCAGCCGGAAGCGAGGAGCCGTGCCCTAGAGACGTGGCCTCAGTCGGCGACAAGCGCGACATCCCCGCCGCGGACGCCCATGCCGATCGCCTGGTCGCGCTGGAGCTGCTTGCCCTCGGTCTGCAGCGACGGGGCGATCATCAGCTCGGCCCGGTTGAACTCGGCGATGTCCTGGTAGCCGCAGGTGGCCATCGAGGTGCGCAGGCCGCCCATGAGGTTGAACGTGCCGTCGTTCTCGCGCGCCGGGCCGGAGATGATCTCCTCGAGCGTGCCGTTCTGCGTCGTCTTCACACGCGCGCCGCGGGGGAGCGTCGGGTGGAAGGTCGCCATGCCCCAGTGGAAGCCGTGGCCGGGGGCCTCGTACGCACGGGCGAGCGGGGAGCCGACCATGACCGCGTCGGCGCCGCAGGCGATGGCCTTCGAGACGTCGCCGCCGGTGCGCATGCCGCCGTCGGCGATGACGCGGACGTAGTCGCCGGTCTCCAGCATGTGCTGGTTGCGGGCGGCCGCCACGTCGGCGATGGCGGTGGCCTGCGGGACGCCGATGCCGAGCACGCCGCGCGTGGTGCACGCCGCGCCGGGGCCGACGCCCACGAGGACGCCCGCCGCGCCGGCGCGCATCAGGTGCAGGCCGGTCGAGTACGAGGCGCAGCCGCCGAGGACGACCGGGACCGGCACCTCCTTGACGAACTCCTTGAGGTTGAGCACGTGGCCCGAGGAGGAAACGTGCTCGGCCGAGATCACCGTGCCCTGGATCACGAGGATGTCCAGGCCGGCGTCGAGGCAGAGCTCGTAGTACTGCTCGACGCGCTGAGGAGTGAGCGAGGCCGAGGCGACGACGCCGTGGGCCTTGATCTCCTTGATGCGCTGGACGATCAGCTCTTCCTTGACCGGCTCCTGGTAGATGTCCTGCATCTCACGGGTCGCCTGCTCCTTGGGCAGCGACGCGATGCGGGCCAGGATGTTGTCGGCGTCCTCGTAGCGGGTCCAGATGCCCTCGAGGTTCAGGACGGCGAGACCGCCGAGCTTGCCGATGATGCCGGCGCTGTCAGGCGATACGACGCCGTCCATCGCGGACGCGAGCAGAGGAAGCTCGAAGCGGTACGGCCCCAGAGTCCACGTGATGTCCACGTCATCGGGGTCCCGCGTCCTGCGCGAAGGGACAATGGCGACGTCATCGAAGCCGTAGGCGCGACGCGCCTTCTTGCCTCGGCCGATCTCGATTTCCATGGCGAAATCCTAGGGTGGGAAGCGGACGTAGACCCCGGGCGGGTGGTCTTACGTTAGAGCGTCGTTATGAGTCGCCGACATCCGCTCTACGTCCACCTCGCCGAGGAGCCGCTGAACGCGGTCCGGATCCACGAGGCCCGCGCCCAGATGCTGGGTTGATTCCGCGCCGCACGCGACCGCGAAGGCGAGTGCCTCCTCGACCGGCTTGCTCTGGTAGCGGGCGGCCACGTAGCCGGCCAGGAAGGCGTCACCGGAGCCGACCGTGGCCCGCGGCTCGATCGCTCCCCCGCGCACGCGGACCCGGTAGATCACGGGGTCGGCCTCGTGCGGCGGGTGCATGCGGGCGAAGCAGCCGTCCGGCATCGTCATGAGCGCTTCGCGGGCGCCCATGTCGCAGACCTCCTTGACGGCGTACGTGCGGTCCTCGTCGTCATTGAACTCGTGGCCGACGAGCTCCTCGGCTTCGAGGATGTTCGGCGAGACCACGTCCGGCTCGGCGCGCACGGCGCGGCGGAGCGGGTCACCGTCGGTGTCGACGATCGTCGTGACGTTCAGCTTGCGCAGCTCGCGGATCAGGAACGCGTAGATGTCCGTGTCGACCTCGCGCGGGAGCGAGCCCGCGAACACGCACAGGCTGGCGCCCTTGGCCAGGTACAGGAGCTTGTCGACGAACAGCTCGATCTCCTGCGGCGTGACCTTCGGGCCCTTCTCGTTGATCTCGGTCTGCTCGCCGGTGGTCGGGTCGATCACCGCGGTGTTGGTGCGCGACTCCTCGCCGATGCGGACGAAGTCGCTGAGCACGGACAGCTGCGTGAGCTGGTCGACGATCCGCGTGCCGGTCGCCCCGCCCGCCAGGCCGGTGGCGATCACGGGCGCGCCGAGCGTCTTGAGCACGCGCGCGACGTTGACGCCCTTGCCGCCCGGCATCGTGGTCTGCTCGACGGTCCGGTGGCGGCGGCCGAGGCGGAAGTTGGGCACCGACAGCGTCTTGTCGATGGCCGTGTTGAGCGTGACGGTGACGATCATGATGCGGCGCGGGCCTCGCGGCGCGACGGCCGCCGGCGGCTGGTTCGGGCACGGCGGCTCACAAGCAGGACCGTAGCGATTAAGACCACTCCGATGCCGCCGATCACCCACGGGCGCGCCGCCCAGGTTTTGGCCTTTTGCGCTGGAGTGGGCGCGGGGACCGCCGACTTGGCTACGAGCGCGACGGTCGCGACCAGCGTTCCCGCCTGCCGCACCTCGACGCGGCCGAGGCGCTGACCGCTGCGGATCGGGCCCTCGACGACGTCCGGCGCCTGGACCGTGGTCGTGATCTCGTCGCGCTTGCCGCGCTCGATGATGCGGCGCACCGTGCGGTCCGGGGCGAGCTTGAGCGTCGCGCCCTGGCGGTCGCGGATCTGGGCCGTGGCCATCGTCTTGCCCTCGACCACCGCGCGGACGCGCTGGAACTTCGGGATCGCCCAATTCAGCAGCGCCATCGTGTCGTTGTCGCGCGCCGCCTCGCTCGGCGTGCCGAGCACGGCCGAGATCAGCTGGATGCCGTTGCGGCTGCCCGAGCCCACCAGCACGTAGCCCGCGCCGCGCGTGTGGCCCGTCTTGACGCCGTTCACCCACGGGTAGCGGGCGACGAGCTTGTTGCGGTTGCGGAAGGTGCGCGGGTGGTCGCCGGTCTTCAGCGTGCCCGACGGCGAGTCGACGATCTTGTTGAAGAACGTGTACTCACGCAGGACCTTCGCGAGCAGGACCAGGTCGCGCGCGGACGAGTAGTTGCCCTCCTGGTCGAGCCCGATCGGGTTCGCGAAGTGCGTGTTCTCGAGCTCCAGCTCGCGTGCGCGGCGGTTCATCTCGCGGATGAACGCCTTGCGCGAGCCGGAGACGCCCTCGGCGAGCGTGACGGCGGCGTCGTTGCCGGACTCAAGCAGCAGGCCGCGCATGAGGTCGGAGACCTTCATCCGCTCGCCCGGGAGGAGCCGGATCTGCGACTCGATCGGCGCCGGCCGGTAGTCGGACGCCGTGAAGGTCTCGCTCATCTTCGCCTTCTCGAGCGTCACGAGCGCGGTCATCAGCTTCGTGGCCGAGCCGATCGACAGGCGCTTGTCGGCCTGGCGCTGGCAGACGACCGTGCCGGTCGAGGCCTCGATCACGATCGCGGCCTGCGCGCCCACGGCATCCGGGCAATCCCGGGCCTGCGCCTGGTTGGGGACGGTGAGGAGCGTCGCTGCCGCAGCCAGCGCCGCCACGGCGGCGCGCCTCATCCTTCGAGCTTGATCTTCTGACCGGGGGACAGCGTCGACGCGTCGAGATCCGGGTTGAGCTCCGACAACGTCTCCAGGTCCATGTCGTTCTTCTCCGCGATGGCGGAGAGCGTGTCGCCCGCCTTGACCGTGTAGGTCTTGCGCTTCTTCGAGGACTTCTTCTTCTCCGCGGTCTCCGTCGGCGTCGGGTTCGCCTCCTGGCTCGTGCGGCTGCCCGAGTCCTCGCCCGCGGGCGTGTTGCCCGAGTTGAGCACCGAGTAGAGCGCGAAGGCGAAGGCGATCAGCGCGATGGGCGCCAGGAAGCGCGCGGGGTTGCGACCGACCATCGAGGTTCAGTCTAGAGGGACCACGCCTGCTCACGGAGCCGCTCCGCTTCGGCACGGGCAGCGTCTGCCGGGCTGCGGTTGGCGGTCTCGTGCGCGTTGGCGATCGAGCGTGAGGCGGTGACGAGCCCTCCGGCCTTCCCGGGGGCGAACGCGGGCGCGATGGCGCTGACGTCGCCGCCCTGGGCGCCGATCCCCGGCAGCAGGAACGGCGTGCGCGGCATCAGCTCCCGCAGGCGGGCGAGGTGCTCGGGCTCGGTGGCTCCGGTGACCGCGCCGATGTCCTTGAGCCCGGCCGGCCCGGCCTGGCCGAGGTCGTCGACGAGCCGTGCAAGGTGCTCCCACAGCCGCTCGCCGTTCTCGAGCCGGGTGTCGAGGATGTCCGCGGCGCCCTGGTTGGACGTGCGGACGAGCACGAACACGCCGGCCTGGTGGTCGCGCGCGGCCTGCACGAGCGGCTCGAGCGAGTCGCGACCGAGCAGCGGGTTGGCCGTGAAGGCGTCGGCGCCGAGGCCGTCGACCGCGCCGAACGGCGACGGTGTGCTGGCGACGAGCGCCTGGCCGTACGCGGCCGCGGTGACGGGGACGTCTCCGCGCTTGCCGTCGGCCAGCACGAGCAGGCCCTGCTCGTGCGCGTAAGTGGTGACGTGCTCCAGCGCGAGCCAGCCGGGCGCGCCGAGGCGCTCGAAGCAGGCGAGCTGGGGCTTGATGGCGATCACGGCGGGCGCGACCGCGTCGATCATCGCGCGGCAGTGCGCGAGCACGGCGGCGGCCGTCTCGAGGCGCGCGACGACGCCCGCGCTGGGCGGGGACTCGCCGGCTGCCTCTTCCGCGTCCGAGAACGTCAGCGCGAGCCGGGCCCGCGCCTCACTGGCCCGGTCGATCGCGGCCGGCCACAACTTGGCCGGGTCCGGATCGATGCCGAGCACGATCTGGGACTCACGTTCGGCGACGGCCTGAGACAGCCGGTCGCCGAACGTCGGACTGGGGCTTGGCCGGCCGTTGCCCGAATGGGAAGCGGTCATGGCAGATAAGGGCCCAGCCGGGCGCCGGCGGGTTAGTGCCGGCGCCCCTCGTGGTCGCGACTTACTTGACGGCCTTCTTGAGGCCCGAGCCGGCCGTGAAGCGCGGCACCCGGCTGGCGGAGATGGTCATGGTCTCGCCGGTACGCGGGTTCCGACCCTCGCGAGCGCCGCGTTCAGCGACGTGGAACTTGCCGAAACCGGTGAAGTTGACCTCTTCGCCCGAGCCGAGAGCGCTCTCGATGGAGCGGAGCACGGAATCGACCGCTGCACCCGCATCCTTCTTGCTCAAGCCGGTGTCTGCCGCGACACGGTCGACGAACTCGTTCTTCGTCATGCGTCCTCCTGTGTTTCCCCCGCAGGGGCTGGTGGAGGCCCGAAGCTAACAGTGCCTTCGGACGGGGTCGGCGCACCATAGCGAAAAAACCCGCAATTTGCGAAGATCTGAAGGACGTATTCAGACCGTCAAACGGCTCTGTGACGCCGAAAAGCGTCAGCCGAGGCTGTCACCAGCGCCTTCACAAGTGCCGCCTGAGGGCGTTCAAGTGACCCCTCCTGCGCGTTCGACACACCCGCTCCAAACAGCGCCGTCCGCAGGTCCCCGCGAGTCACACGCTGCAGCGCGAACTCACCGGTCACGACGACGATCGCACGGTCCTCCCCGCGCGCCGCGAACACCGCTCCCGCCTGCAACTCGCGCGCGTCGGGATGCGCCTCGAACAGCGCCCTCGCCGCCGCCGCCAGCTCACGATCGCCCGCAATTGGCTCTAGCGCGCCATTCAGCACGATCCCAGCCCGGAAATCCGTCGACAACTCGCGCACGTACGCGAGCGCCACCTCAGCCGTAAGTCGCGTCGTCATGTCCGTCCGCGACAATACGAGCTCGTGCCTCAGCTCAACCGCCTCGCCTGGATCGTCACCGTCGGCCTCTGCCTCGTCACGGCGTTGGTCCTCCTCATCTCCGGCTACACCGGCTACGCCGGCGTCACCCTCGCCGTCGCGATCGCCGCGGGCATCAACCTGTTCTGATCGACGAGCGGCGAGGCGCCAACTCGGCGGTTTCGTCGCTCTGGGGCGCGTTTTTCGGCACCGCAGGCCCGGGCGGGCGCCGCTCGGTGCCCCCTGGGAGGCGTGTTCGGGGCCGCCGCGGAGCGCCGCGCGCGCCGCGCCGGCCCTTGTCGCCGCACCGGAAGCACACCGTCGGGCGTCGCGTCAATCGACCCGTGCGCCGGCCTCGGGGCGCTGCGCTGCGGCCGTCACGAGTGGCCTGACCCGCCGCGTCCGGCGTGCTCCGGGCTGGCAAGCCGGCCGGGGCCGGCGAGCCCCCGCGCGGGGCGAACCCGCGCTGGGTGCCCTCGCCCGCGCCGAGCGTTGACTAACCGGGTTCTCAGCCTGGGTACCCAACACTCGCGTGATCGGGACCGGCGCGCGGCCCCGCCCGGTGCACCGCACCCGGCCACCCAAGAGCGCACCGGCAGGACGAAGCCCGCTGCGCGCTACTCGAGCTGACCCCCCCCTCGCCGCCGCCCTGCCGCGCGAACGATGCCTTGGTCGGCCTCTGGTTGAGCAATCGAACGCTCGCGTGGCGCCGGCCACGCGAACCTCGAGAAAACAACCGCACAGGTACAAACTCGACGCTCGCGTGGCAACCCGGCCCGAAGGACACGCGCATGCCCGCGCCCGGGCGCAATCCGACGCAGCCGCTCACCCGCACAAGAGCGCGCCGGCGCGCGGCGGGTCAAGAAACCCGTGACCGCCGCCGCACGCTGTCGCCACCGCCCGCGCACGGATTTCTTGACGCGACGCCCGGCGGTGTGCTCCCGAACCACGCACCGCACCCCGCGCGCCACCCGAGCGGAACGCCACACGGCCGACGCAGGAGGGGCACAGCCCTCAGCCGCGTCGAGACCACGCGTGCGACCGCACGCCCGGCCGCATCCGCCCGCACGAGCGCACGCACCCGGGCCCGAAGGAGACGGCCCCGCTCAGCGCGCGGTCGCGTCGACCCCGCGTGCGGTCGAAGGACCGCGGCCCCCTCAGCGCCCGGACCGCGTCACGACCGCAAGACCGCGTCCCCGCTCAGCGCCCCGGCCACGGCGACACCGCGCGCGCGGCCGCGGGACCACGCCGCCGCTCAGCGGCCCAGCCAGGCGCGGAACTCGCGCGCAGCCTTGCCCCGGTGCGAGATGTCGTCCTTCTGCTCGTCCGTCAGCTCGGCCATCGTGCGGTCCGGGAACTCCTCGGGCACGAACAGCGGGTCGTAGCCGAAGCCGCCGCCGCCTGCGGGCTCGGCCGCCAGGGTGCCCTCGCAGCGACCTTCGAAGAGGTGCTCGTCGCCGTCCGGGGTGACGTGGGCGATCACGCAGACGTAGCGGGCACGGCTGCCCGCCGGCGCTTCGCGGTGGAGCTTGGCGAGGTTCTCGCCGTCGGACGCGTCCGGGCCGGCGAAGCGAGCCGAGTAGACGCCCGGCCGCCAGTCCAGCGCTTCGGCCTCGACGCCGGAGTCGTCGGCGAACGCCGGCTTGCCGGTCGCCTCGGCAGCGCTGCGCGCCTTGATCAGGGCGTTCTCGGCGAACGTGGTGCCGGTCTCCTCGGGCGTCGGGGCGCTGTCGGGCAAAGGCTCGATCGCCACGCCCGGCATCAGCCGCTCGAACTCGCGGACCTTGTGGGCGTTGCGGGTGGCGAGGACCAGGCTCATCGCAGCGCGGCCTCCTGCGCCTCGCGCAGGCCCTCGATGCCGGTCTGCGCCAGGGCGAGCAGCTCGTCGAGGTGCGCGCGGCTGAGCGGCGTGCGCTCGGCGGTCGCCTGCACTTCGACCAGACCGCCCTCGCCCGTCATGACGACGTTGGCGTCCACCTCGGCGGTGCTGTCTTCTGGGTAGTTGAGGTCGAGCATCGGAACGCCGTCGACCACACCGCAGGACACGGCCGCGATCGTCCCCGTCAGGGGCGACTTGGTCAGCAGGCCCTGCGACTGCAGGCGCTGCACCGCGAGCGCCAGCGCCACGTAGCCGCCGGTGATCGATGCGCAGCGCGTGCCGCCGTCGGCCTCCAGGACATCGCAGTCCACGTAGATCGTGCGCTCGCCGAGCGCCTCGAGGTCGGCGATCCCGCGCAGGCTGCGGCCGATCAGCCGTTGGATCTCCACCGAACGCCCATCCGCCCGCCCCTTCGAGATGTCGCGCTGCTTGCGCTCGCCGGTCGAAGCGGGGAGCATCCCGTACTCGGCCGTCATCCAGCCACGGCCCTTGCCGACCAGCCAGCGCGGCACCGACTCCTGCACGGAGGCCGTGCAGATCACGCGGGTGCCCCCGCACGAGATCAGCGCGCTGCCCGTCGCGGTCTTCACGAAGCCGGGCTCGATCGTGACGGGACGGAGCTCGTTCGGCGCGCGGCCGCCACTTCTCTCGCGGGACATTCGTGCGCCTCCTCAGGTGCGGTTCAGGGCGCCGCGCAGCCGCGCGGACGTGGGGAACGGGACCACGCCGCCAGTCTGGCACGGCCCCCACACGGATCTCCGCTCCCCGCGTCACGCGCGGGTCACTTCTTCGGCGGAGCGTCGACGCTGCCGATCGCGGCTTTGACCTTGTCCACGATCGTCGTCGCGATGTCGGTCTTCATGCCCGCGCCCGCGAGCACCACGGCGGCCATCACCCCCGCCAGCAGCAGGATCAAGCCGACGTACTCGACCGTCCCCTGCCCTCGTTCCTGCGCCAGCCACGCGTGCGCGCGGCCCATCCACTCGTACATCTCGCGACCTCCGTAAGGCTGTGCGTCCCGCCCTGTGCGGAACATGCCGGAAGCTTCGAGGCGACCCCTGTGACGGCTCTACGCGCAATTGCGCCTTTTCTGTGCCGTCTTCGTGAGAAAACACGCGCCGATAGCGTTGGCGGCCGTGCGAGCCCTGATCGTGTCCAACATGTACCCGACAGCAGAACGCCCGGCGCTCGGCCCCTTCGTGCGTGACCAGGTGGAGGCGCTGCGCCGGCGCGACGACGTCGAGGTCGAGCTGTTCGCGTTCGGCCCAGGCCCGCGCGCGCTGGCGAGCGCCACCCGCGCGCTGCGCCGGCGCTACCGAGGACAGCGGTTCGACATCGTCCACGCGCACTTCGGGCTCACCGCCTGGCCGGCGGTCCTGTCGCGGCTCGGGCCGGTCGTCGTGACGCTGCACGGGAACGACCTGCTCGTGCGCCGCTCGTACCTCGCCACGCGCGCGATCCTCCCGTTCACGGCGCTGACGGCGGCGGTCTCACGCGACTTCAGCTCGAACCTGCCCGGCGCCGGCACCAGACGACGGGTCGCCGTGTTGCCGGTCGGCATCGACGTGCATCGCTTCCGTCCCATCCCGCGCGCGGAGGCGCGTGCGCGCCTGGGTCTGGACCCCGAGGGGCCGTACCTGTTGTTCCCGCACGACCCCTCGCGGCCGCTCAAGCGTCACGACCGCGCGGTGGAGGCCGCGGGTGACGTGCCGCTGCTCACGCTCGGCGGCGTCCCACCCGACGAGGTGCCCTACTGGATCAACGCGGCCAACGCCGTGCTGGTGCCGTCGCAGACCGAGGGGTTCGGGCTCGCGGTCATCGAGGCGCTCGCGTGCGGCGTCCCGGCGCTCGGCACGCCGGTCGGCATCCACCCCGTGATCCTCGAAGGCATCGAGGGCGCGTACTGCGGGGAGTGGGATCGAGACGCATGGCGCGCCGCGCTGGCGCCGCACCTCGAAGCGGCCGATCCGCGCGTCGACGGCCGCGCACGGGCCGAGCTGTTCTCCGCGGACGCGATGGCCGCGCGCGTCGTCGACGCCTGGCGCGATCTTCTCGACGAGCGCAACGCCTGACCAATGCTTACGTTGAACTTAGTCGTGGCGAGAGACCTCGACCCTATACTCGACCGCTCGGAGTCCCCCGCGGCTTCCGACGACCTATGAGCGGCCTGTTCCGACGCTTGTCCAGCCGGCGCTCCGAGGGTCCCGAAGGCAACGAGCCGCAGTCGGCCGCCGAACCGGGAACCGCGGACGCGCAGGCCTCTACCCCCGCCGACGAGCGGGGCCATCAGTCGTTGCTGACGGACCCGGCCGCCGGCACGGCGCCCGCGCAGGCCGACCCGCCCACGGGCTACGTGCCCCAGGGCGACGCCCCGACAGGCTCTGCCACCGGCTCCACGCCCCAGCCCGGCGCGCACGCCGATGCCGCGTCCGGCTACGCGCCGCAGGCCGATGCTCCGGCAGCCCCGGGCGGCGACCCGGCCCCGGGCTCCGCGCCCGCGGGCGGCACGCCGACCGATTCGTCCGCGAGCCACGCTGCAGCCTCTCACGCGAGTCCGGCCACCGGGCATGTGCCCGAGCCCAGCGGCCCGGTGCCCGGCGCCGGTCCCGAGCCCGCCGGCCCCACCGACGCGACGCAGGTGATTCCCGGAGCCGGTGGCCTCACGTCCGGCGACCCGCTCGCGTCGCCCGCTCCGATCTCTCCGTCCTATCCGGCCACGCCGCCGTACACGCCCCCGCCGGCGTACGGCGCGCCCGCGGCCGCCGGCCCGTACGCCGCTCAGCCCGTGCCGGGCTACGCCCCGGTCCCCGGGCCGCCCGTGCCGCCGGAGCTCGCCGCCGCCTACCCGGCCGGGTACCCGGCGCAACCGGTGTCGCCTGAGGCCGCGTATGCCGGCCAGCTGGTGCCGCCGGCCGTGCCGGTCGCCGACCTGCCCGCGGGCCTGGACCCGGATGAGCTCGCCGCGTCGATCCCGACGAGCGCCCGCCGCGGCAAGCTCCGCCGCCGCGCCGCCTTCCTGCGCGCCGCGCGCGAGGTGCTGCTGCGGGATCTGGGCGGTTTCGTCTACGAGCTGCACCGCACCGCGCACGACATGGAGCACGAGGCGCACCGCCGCCTGCGCGAGACCAAGCTCGTCCGGCTCGCGCGCGTAGACGCGGAGCTGCACGAGATCGAGGTCCGCCTGGACGACGTGCGCCGCCAGGTGCTCGTCCGCGAGCCCGGCATCGGCGGCGACTGCCCCCAGTGCGGCGAGCTCTTCAGCAGCTGGGCGGAGTACTGCTCGCACTGCGGCTTGCCGCTCACCGAGTCGGCCCGCAAGACCGTCGAGCGCGCGGCCGCCCCGCAGCCCGAACCGGCTCCGGACCCGGTGGTCGGCCCCGCGCCCGTCGCGGTCGCGCCCGTCGACCAGCCGACCCAGGAGCTCTCCCCGCTGGACCCGGACCACCCGTCGGCGGCCGCCGACTTCCAGTGGCCGAGCCGCTCGAGCGACATCGGCCACGCCGACACGGCGGGCGCACAGCACGCGCCGACGGGCGAGCCCGCGACGGCCGCGCCCGACGCCCCGACGACCGCGTACGCGCAGAGCGAACCGGCCGGCAACGCGACGCCGGCGAGTGGCGAGACTCACGGTGGCGGCGAGCCGCACCACGCAGCCGCGAGTGGCGAGGCCCCGAGCCTTGGCGAGCCGGGCGCCGCGCCCGCGAGCGGCGACGCGCAGGCCGGCGAGACGCCCGCAGCTGGCGACCAAACCGGCGACACGCCCGCGAGCAGCGACGCACTGGCTGGCGACACGCCCGCGAGCGGCGACGCGCAGGCCGGCGAGACGCCCGCAGCTGGCGACCAAACCGGCGACACGCCCGCGAGCAGCGACGCACTGACTGGCGACACGCCCACGAACGGCGACGCACAGCCCGACGACACGCCCACGAACGGCGACGCACAGCCCGACGACACGCCCGCGATCGGCGACGCGCAGCCCGACGACACGCCCGCGATCGGCGACGCGCAGGCCGCCGAGACGAGCGCCGACGCCAACGCCGACGCGCCCCTTCGCGACGAGGTGCAGGCCGACGAGCCGGCCGCCGTCGACGAGGATCAGACCGGCGACACGCCCGCCAGTGGCGACGCCTCGGCCGACGCGGCCGCTCGCAACGAGGTGCAGGCCGGCGACGCGCCCCCCGGCGACGAGGCCCATCCCGCGGCCGACGCACAAGCCGCAAGCGACGCGCCCCACGACGGCGCACCCGGTGCCGACGACGCCCCTCCGGCCCAGCACGGCGTCGAAGCCGACACCGACGCTGACGCCGCGCCCCAGGAGCGGCCCGACGGCACGTCCGACGAGGCGTCCGCGGCGGGGAACGCACCGGCCGGTGGCGAGGCCGCGACGGGGCAGCCCGGACCGGAAGGTGCGGATGACGTCGATTCGCCGCGCAATGGATCTATCTTCAGTCCCGTGGAGCGACGCCCGTGAGTACGCCGATGGAGACCCCGCCGCCGCCTGACGCGATGGTCCCGCCCGGGCCGCCCGAGCGGCGGTGCCCGCGGTGCGGGAGCACGCTGGCCCCGGAACAGGAGTGGTGCTTGGCGTGCGGTGCGGCGGCCGGGACGGAAGTGGTCGAGTCGCGGGGCTGGCGGGTGCCGATCTACCTCGGCGGCGGTCTGGTGGCGCTTGCGATCCTCGGCGTGATCCTGGCGATCGCGGCGATGTCGGATCGGGAGGAGACGGCGCAGAACCCGACGCCCACGCCGTCCGCGAGTGCCGCGCCGCCGGCCACCACGACGCCTTCGCCGCTGCCGACGACCGATCCGGTGCCCACGGCGACGGTCGACCCGTTGAACCCGGAGGCGACGCCGACCGTCGATCCGCTCAACCCGGAGGCCACTGTGGCGCCGGAGGACACGCCGTCTCCGGAGCCGACCACGGAGCCGACCCCCGCCCCGACCGACGACCCCGGCCTGGGCACGACCGGCTCGTTCAGCGGGAACAACGGCGACTGGACGATCATCATCGCGTCCGAGACCAGCGAGTCGAAGGCGAACAAGGTCGCCGACCAGGCCGCGGACAAGAACATCACGGCCGAGGTGCTCAACTCGGACGACTACAGCTCGCTGAACGGCGGCTACTGGGTCGTCTACTCGGGCGCGTACGCGAAGAAGTCCGAGGCGGAGGACGCCCTCGGCCCGATCCGGGCCGACTACTCGGACGCGTACGTCAAGAAGATCGAAGAGTAAGCCCCGGCCACCAGGGCGCGAGCCGGGCGGCGGCGTCCCGCGCGAGCGGGTGGACCGCCACGTCGCCCACCTCGGGCGCAACCCCGTCCACGAGCACCGGCATGACCGCCGCCATCGAGCGCGACAGCGCGCCGAGGTCGTAGCCGCCTTCCAGGACGACGCCCAACGGCGCGCCCACCGCGTCGGCGGCCTGGCGCAGGGACGCGGCCATCCCCGCGAAGCCGGCCTCGGTCACGCGGCAGGTCGCGAGCGGGTCGTCACGGTGCGCGTCGAAGCCCGCGGAGATCAGGACGAGCTGCGGCTCCCACTCGCGGATCAGGCCGGCCGCGACGTGCTCGACCAGTGACCGGTAGGCGGCGTCGCCGCTCCCGCCCGGCACGGGCAGGTTGACGGTGAACCCCTCACCCGTGCCCGAGCCGAGGTCGGAGGCGGGCCCCGTGCCCGGATACAGCGGGTACTCGTGCACCGACACGAAGAGCACGTCGGCGTCCGCGTGGAAGATGTCGTTGGTGCCGTTGCCGTGGTGGACGTCCCAGTCGACGATCATCACCCGCTCGAGCCCGTGGGCGGATGTCGCGCGCCGCGCGGCGACCGCGACGTTCCCGAAGAAGCAGAACCCCATCGCGCGCGCCGCCTCGGCGTGGTGCCCGGGAGGGCGCAACGCGCTCACGCCCACGTCGGCGTCGCCGCCGAGCAGCGCGTCCACCAGCTGCGCCGCACCGCCCGCCGCGCGCAGCGCGGCGCCGTAGGAGCCGGGCACGAGGTACGTGTCGGCGTCGATCGCGCCGCCGCCGTCGGCGCAGATCGCCTCGATCAGCGCGACGTGCTCCTCCGGGTGCACCGCGTGCAACCAGGACCGCTCGGCTTCCACCGCCTGCACGCGCCGGGCGCCGAACCAGCCGTTCGCGCTCATCTCGGCCTCGAGCGCCCGGATCCGCGCCGGCCGCTCGGGATGGCGCGGTACGTCGTGCGCCATGAAGTCCTCATCGCGCACCCAGATCGCGCGCCGGGATGTCTCCTCCATCACGAACACCGTAATAGGCTGCTGGCGAGTGCGATCCGACCTCGTCGTCGTCGGTGCCGGCGCGGCCGGGCTGTTCGCGGCTTTGACCGCGGCGCGCGCGGGTGCCCGCGTGACGCTCGTCAGCGCGCGCCCGCTCGCCGAGACGGCCTCCTACTGGGCCCAGGGCGGCGCCGCCGCGGCGCTCGCCGTCGACGACTCGCCTGCCATCCACCTCGAGGACACGCTCGAGGCCGGCCGCGGGCTCACGCGGTACTCCGCCGCCCAGGTGCTGACGGACGAGGCCGCGGCCCGCGTGCGCGACCTGCAGGAGCTGGGCTGCCAGTTCGACGCCGACCGCCACGGCGACCTCGCGCTCGGCTTGGAGGGCGGCCACCGGCGCCGCCGCATCATCCACGCCGGCGGCAGCGCGACCGGCCGCCGGGTCCTGCGCGCGCTGTCCGCCGCCGCGGCTGAACACCCGCGGATCACGATCCTGGAAGGGGAACGGGTCGCCGGGCTGCTCGACGGCGGCGGCGTCGTGCTCCGCGACGGCGAACGCCGGATCCAAGCGCGCGGCACGATCCTGGCGACCGGCGGAGCAGCGGCGCTGTGGTCGCGCACGACCAACCCGCCCGGCTCGTTCGGCTCCGGGCTGATCCTCGCCCGCGCGGCGGGCGCGCAGCTGGCCGACCTCGAGTTCACGCAGTTCCACCCGACCGCGGTGGTCGGGCTCAAGGGCCGCGAGGGCTTCCTGATCTCCGAGGCGGTCCGCGGCGAGGGCGCCACGCTCCACGGGCCGGACGGCGAGCGGTTCGTGGACGAGCTCAAGCCCCGCGACCACGTCGCGCGCGCCATCTTCAACCTGCCCGGGCAGCAGGCTGAGCTCGACATGACGCACGTCGACCCGAAGCGGTTCCCGAACATCGTCGAGGCGCTTCAGCTCGCCGGGCTCGACCCGACGCGCGAGCGCATCCCGGTCGCGCCGGCCAGCCACTACGTGATGGGCGGCATCGTCACCGACCTCGACGGCCGCGCGACCGGAGCGCCACGCCTGTACGCGGTCGGCGAATGTGCGTGCACCGGGCTGCACGGAGCCAACCGCCTCGCGTCCAACAGCCTCAGCGAGTGCTTCGTGTTCGGGCGCCGGGCAGCGCTCGCGGCGCTCGACGACCCCGAGCCCACCGACGGCGCGCCGATCGCCGCCGACGTCACCGCGCCCACCCGCGAGACCCGCGCCAACGTCTGGAGGCTCGCCGGGCTCGAGCGGACGCAGGCCAACCTGGAGCGCCTGCGGGAGGACCCCTACCCGCTCGCGCGTCTCGTCGCCGCCAGCGCGCTGCACCGCCACGAGACCCGCGGGGCGCACGGCCGAGCGGAGTATCCCGACACCGACCCGGCGCTCGACGCGCACCACACGATCCTCGATCCAGACACCGAAATCCCGCGCTTCGAGGCCTGGCAGCACACCTGATCGACTTTCTCCCCGCGGCCTTCTTAACGCGAAGTCAACAATGCGGACGTTTGAGGCCTCTGCATCAGCGGCAAACACCCAACCACCGGGCCACGGAGGGGACCGCCGCCGCCAAAGGCAGTCCCGGGGAGACAGCGATGTACCACTTCAGCCGTTCCATCTATCGCGAGCTTGCTTCCGACATCGTCGAGGAGCACGACGGCGACACAGCGAACCACGAGCGCGTCCTACGGTCGTGTGAGACGTGCGTCGAGCGCCTCGCCACGGATTGGCACTACTTCGCCAAGCCGACCAAGACGCTGTTCAACGACATCCGGATCTACTTCCCGATGTCCCAGCAGCTGCGCGTCTACAAGGTCTGCGACCGCTACATGAACTTCGCGCGGGAGTACTTCGCCGCGAACCCGGTCGCCGAGCGGCTCGAATGCCGCGCCACCACGCGTCGCGGCACGCCGTGCCAGCGCACGCCGCTGCCGCACAACGGCTACTGCCCCTCGCATCAGCACCTGGCTGAGACCGAGGACGTCGCCCTCCAGGCCGCATAGCCGCGGCCTCCGGCGCTAGCGTCCACGCCCGATGCTCCTGGGCGTGGACGTGGGCGGGACCTTCACCGATGCCGTGCTGGCGGTCGGCGGTCGGCTGTGGACGGCTAAGGCGCCGACGACGCCGCACGACCAGTCCGAGGGCGTGCTCGACGCCGTCCGGGCCGTGCTCGAGCGCGCCGGCGAAGCCGCCGCCGACGTGACCACGTTCGCGCACGGCACGACCGCGGCGACCAACGCGCTCCTCGAAGGCGAGGGCGCGAAGACGGTGTTCGTGGCCACCAGGGGCTTCGAGGACGTCGTCGAGCTCGCCCGGCAGGCGCGGGCGGACCTGTACCGCCTCTGCGAGGCCCGTCCGGCCCCGCTGGTGCCGCCGGAGCTGCGTGTCGGGGCGACGGAGCGGATGACGCCCGCCGGCCCGGAAACGGCCTTGGACGTCGACGACGCCGTGCGCGCGATCCTCGCCCTCGAGCCCGAGGCGGTCGCCGTCTGCTTCCTGCACGCCTACCGCCACCCGCAGCACGAGCAGCAGCTGGGCGACGCGCTCCGCGAGCACGATGTCCACGTCTCCCTCAGCCATCAGGTCGTCGGGACGTTCCGCGAGTACGAGCGCGCCGCGACGACCGAGCTGGACGCCGCCCTCTCCCCCCTTCTCGCCGCCTACCTGCGCAGCCTCACCCGCCGGGCCGCGGACGCGGGTCTGCCGGAGCCGAGCGTGATGCAGTCCAGTGGCGGGCTGGCGAGCGTCGAGCAGGCGGCCGACCACGCGGTGCTGACCGTGCTGTCCGGGCCCGCGGGCGGCGCGGCCGGGGCGGCGTGGGCGGCCGCCGCGGCCGGCGAGCCGGACACGCTGTGCTTCGACATGGGTGGCACCAGCTGCGACGTGTGCGTGGTGCTCGGCGGCGAGGTCCGCGAGGCGAGCGGGCGCGAGGTCGGCGGGCGGCCGGTCGCGCTGCCGATGCTCGACATCCACACGGTCGGCGCGGGCGGTGGCTCGATCGCCTGGCGCGACGCGGGCGGCGCGCTGCGGGTGGGTCCGCGGTCGGCGGGCGCGCGGCCGGGGCCGGCGGCGTACGGGCACGGCGGCGAGGAGCCGACCGTGACCGACGCGAACCTGCTCCTCGGCCTGCTGGGCGGGATCGCGGGCGGGATCGAGCTCGATCGCGCCGCCGCCGAGCGGGCCGTGGATGCCTTGGGCGACACGCTCGGCCTCGGCCGCCAGGAGACCGCGGAGGGGATCATCAGGGTCGCGAACGCCGAGATGGTCCGGGCGTTGCGCGTGATGACGGTCGAGCGCGGCGTCGACCCGCGCTCGCTCGCGCTGATGGCCTTCGGCGGCGCCGGTGGCCTGCACGCCGCCGCGATCGCCGAGGAGCTCGGCATCACGAAGATCCTCTGCCCGCGTGCGTCGGGTGTGCTCGCCGCGCTCGGGCTCGTCGTCTCCGAGCGCCGACGGGACGCCCAGCGCAGCGTCCTGCTCACGGCCGACGCGCTCACCATCGAAGCGGACGAGCTCACGCAGCGCGCACGCGAGGAGCTGGGCGACCCTGACGCCGACGTGCGGGTCGTCGCCGAGCTGCGCTACCGCGGCCAGGCGTTCGAGCTGAGCGTGCCGCTCTCGGATCACCTGGAGGAGGACTTCCACGCCGCGCACGAGGACGCCTACGGCTACCGTGACCCTCAAGCTGAGGTTGAGCTGGTGACGTTGCGGGCGACCGCCACGACGCCGGGCCCCGGGATCGACGCCGACGCCGTGGGCGCGACGGCGGAGGGCGCCAGCCGCAGCACGCGCACCACGCTCTACGGCGAGACGGAGATCATCCGCGGCGAGCCCGCGCCCGGCGAGCGCATCCAGGGCCCCGCGGTCGTCGAGCTGCGCGAGTCGACGCTGGCGGTCCCGCCGGGCTGGGCCGCCGAGGTCCTCGGCAGCGGGACGATCAGGATCGAGCGATGGACCCGGTAACGCTGCGCGTCGCGTCCGGCGCGCTCAGGGCCGCGTGCGAGGAGATGGGCGCCGTGCTCATCCGCGCCAGCCACAGCGCGAACATCAAGGAGCGGCGCGACGCCTCATGCGCGCTCTTCGATCCGCGTGGTGAGCTCGTCATGCAGGCCGAGCACATCCCGGTGCACCTGGGCGCGATGCCGGCGGCCGTCGCGGCGGTCGCGCGCCGCGACCACGCGCCCGGCGTCAGCTGGGTGCTCAACGACCCGTACGCCGGCGGCACACACCTCCCCGACATCACGGTCATCACCCCCGCCTTCGCCGACGACGAGCTGATCGGGTTCGCCGCCAACCGCGCGCACCACGCGGACGTCGGCGGCCCCACCCCCGGCTCGATGCCCGCCGACTCCAAGACCCTCGACGACGAGGGCGTGGTCATCAGCCCGCAGCGCCTCGACGAGGACGCGATCGAGCGGCTCGTGGCCCAGATGCGCCAGCCGGCGCAGCGCCGGGCCGACCTCCGTGCGCAGCTCGCCGCCAACCGCACCGGCGTCGCCCGCCTCGAGGAGCTGCACGCCCGGATGCCGCTCGCCGCGGCCATGGCAGCGACGATCGACTACGCCGAGCGGCGTACCCGGGCCGCGATCGAGGCGCTGCCGGACGGCGAGTACACGGCGGCGGACGTGCTCGAGGCGGCCGACGAGGATCTGCACCTGCAGCTCACCGCCACCGTCCGCGGCGACGAGCTGCACCTGGACTTCACGGGCTCCACCGACCAGCACGAGGGCAACCTCAACTGCCCGCTCGCGGTCACCGTCTCCGCCTGCTGGTTCGCCGTCCGCGTGCTCACCGACCCCGACATCCCGCCCAGCAGCGGCGCGATGCGCCCGGTGACGGTGACGGCGCCCGAGGGCTCGCTCCTGAACGCGAACCCACCCGCGGCGGTGGTCGCCGGCAACGTCGAGACGTCCAGCCGCGTCGCCGACCTCGTGCTCAAGGCCTTCGGCCACGCGCTCGGCCAGGGCACGATGAACAACCTCACGCTGGGCAACGACGAGTTCACGTACTACGAGACGCTCGGCGGCGGCCAAGGCGCGTGCGCGGACGCCGACGGCCCGAGCGGCGTGCACGTCGCGATGTCCAACACGCTCAACACGCCGGTCGAGGCGCTCGAGCTCGAGTTCCCGCTCAAGGTCGTCGAGTACGCCGTGCGCCGGGGCTCGGGCGGCCAGGGCGCCCACCGGGGCGGCGACGGCATCGTGCGCGAGCTCGAGGCGCTCGCGGCGATGGACTACTCGTTGCTCACCGAGCGCCGACGGCACGCGCCCCCCGGCGCGAGCGGTGGGCGGCCGGGCGCGACGGGCAGGAACCTGATCGACGGCGAGGAGCAGCCGCCGAAGGCGCGCGGCACGCTCCAGCCGGGACAACGACTACGGATAGAGACACCGGGAGGCGGCGGCTATGGCTGAGAAGGTCGGATTCATCGGATTGGGGATCATGGGCTCGCTGCAGGCCATGAACCTGGCCAAAGCGGGCGTCGAGCTGACCGTCTTCAACCGCACGCGCGAGAAGGCGGAGGCATGGGCGGCCGAGCACGGCGGGACCGTGGCGGACTCGCCCAAGGCGGTCGCGGAGGCCTCGGACGTCGTGATCACGATGGTGGTCGACGGCGCCCAGGTCGAGGACATGATCGGCCAGGCGCTCGAGGGCGCCAAGCCGGGCACGCTCTTCATCGACATGTCGACGATCGCGCCGGACACCGCCCGCGCGCTCGCCGAGCGCTGCAGCGCGGACGGGCACGCTTTCGTCGACGCGCCCGTGACGGGCTCGTCCCCCAAGGCCCGCACGGGCACGCTGACGATCATGGTCGGCGGTGCGCCGGACGACATCGAGCGCGCACGCCCGCTGTTCGAGATCATGGGCGAGAAGATCGTCCTGTGCGGTGCGGCCGGCCAGGGCCAGGCCGTCAAGGTGATCTCGCAGGCCGTCACCGCGGTCAACTGCGCGACGCTCGCCCAGGCGCTCGTGCTCGCACGTCAGGCGAACGTGGACGTCGACGCCCTCCTGGAGACGATGGACGGCGGATCGAGCGACTCGACCATGCGCGCGCTGAAGGGCAAGCCGATGCTCGAGCACGACTTCACGCCGCTGTTCAAGCTCGCTCACATGCTCAAGGACGTCCAGCTCTGCCTGGCCGAGGCCCGCACCGCCGGCGGTGCGTTCCCGTTCGCCGGCCTCGCCGCCGAGCTCTACGGGGCCGGCATGGGCAAGGGCCTGGGCGACCAGGACTTCGCCGCGGTGGTCGAAGTGATCGAAGGCCTCACCGGTGCACGTCTGTAAGAACTTGGCACATAAGCGCTCACTGCCAGAAATTGGACATTTCTGGCAAAAACTGCGAATTTGCAGCGAAGTTTTGCGATTTCAGGGGCTTGTGCATAGTATGTGACGCCTTACGGGAGGTTTCTCCGTCGCAGCTTCGGGCAGGGTCGTGGCGCACGCTCGCTGTGCAGGGAACTCGTAGGTCTTACAACTCTCTTTCAACCAGGTTTATGCCGATCGCTTTCAAGGAATGGGCCGTCACTGTGCGCGCTCTCGCCGAGGGTGAGCAACTGCTCACCCTGCGCAAGGGCGGCATCCGCGAGACGGGCAAGCACTTCGCCCTCGAGCACGACCGGTTCTTCCTGTACCCGACGTTCGATCACCAGCGCAACGATCTGGTGCGTGAGTCCCATCAGCCCGAGCTGCGCCGCGCCCTCGAAGAGGGCGTGTGGCCGGAGGGCGAGCCGCCCGCCCGCGCGCTCACGATGGACGGCGGGATCCCCCAGCCCGACCGCGTGCGCATCCGCGCGTGGGCCGAGGTCGCCGGGGCGTGGACGGTGACCGACCGCCGCGCGCTGGACGGGCTCACGCCGTTCCACGTGTGGACGTCGGACTACGCCGAGAAGCGGTTGGCCTGGAAGCGTCGTCACCCGCTCCACGTCCTCCTGCTGCGCACCTACCGCATCCCGCGCCCCGTCACGGTGCGCGTCCGCGACGACTACGGCGGATGCCGCTCCTGGCTGGAGATCACGCGCGACCTCCCGTTCGAGGGCACACCGGTGCTCTCCGACGAGGAGTTCGACCGCGTCTCGCAGGAGATCGCGGGCATCGCCGAGGCCAACGGCGCCCCCGCCTACGCCTAGGCGTCAGACCCACATCGGGCGCTACTAACGTAAGCGCCCGATGGCCTGGGTGGACACGCCCTCCGAGACGTTCGTGGCGCGCCACGACGCGCGCGACACGGCGGACGCGGAGCGCGTCCTGTCGCAGCTCGAGCTCGCGCGGCGCCGGCTCGAGGACCGGTTCGGAACCGACCTCGGCGAGCTCGAGGTCGTCCTGCACTCCTCGCTCGCGCAGCTGGACGCGGCCCAGCCGTGGATCCCGCTCGCGCGCCGGCTGACGGCACCGGCGGCGCGCCGCTACGTCGTAGGCTGGGCCGGGACGCGGGAGCTGCACGTGCTCGCCCCGCGCCTGCTCGCCCACCGGGCCTCGAACGTCGAAGGCTCGCTCGAGATGCTGATGCTGACGCCCTCGGCGCTGCTCGCGCGGCGCTACGTCGCCGCCAACCACCCGAAGCTGCCGCCGCCGGCCACGCCGGGCCGGATCGCGCGCTGGTCGCGCTGGGCGTGGCTCGTCGAGGGCGCGGCGCAGTGGCTCAGCGGTCAGACGCGCCACGTGCGCCCGGCGGTCGCGCGCCGCCTGCGCGAGGGCCCGAAGCCCGACTTCCCGCCTTCACGCACGGACGCGCTGCTGCTCGGCGGCACGATCTTCGACCTGCTCGCCCGCGAGGAGGGCGACCGCGCCTGCGTGACGCTTGCGCGCGGGCCGCACCCGGACGGCCCGGTGCGAGCGCTCGAAGTCGCGTTCCCGCGCTCGCTGCGCCACACCGAGGAGGCGTGGCGTTCTCACTTGGGTCGCCTACGTGAAGGGGAGCAGGACGCTGCTCGCGAAGGCGGCGAGCGCGCAGACCGACATCGTCACCGCTAGCGCGCGCACCCACGCCGGGTGCTTGTGCGGCGGCAGCCGGCCCTGCTGCTCCTCGCGACGGTCGCCGAGGATCTCCCGCGCGGCCTCCTCACCCGAAGCGGCGACGACGATGTCACGCGGGCCCGCGGCGAGGAAGTCGGGCACGTCGAAGCCGCCGGTGCGGCGCACGAGCGACGGGATGCCCTCCTCGAGCAGCAGGTTCTGGATCATCTCCGCCTCGGCCTGGTGGCGGGCGGTGGCGACGCGCACGAGCGGACCGTCGGTGTAGCCCGGGCGGATCTTGCGCGCGCGGCGCTCGGACTCGGACATCTCGTGGTTGACGAACGTCAGGGGCACGCCGCAATCGGCGCAGAAGCGCTCGTGCGGCTCGTGCGCGGCGTCGCACACGGGACACACGAGCAGCCAGATCACTCTGTCACCTGGAGCTCGACCTGCTGGACGTCGTTGCCGACGATCGACCAGAGGCGGAGGTCGTCCTCGTCGCCCTTGACGCCGACGATCAGGTAGAGGGTGCCCGGGAACGCGGGCTGGTCCGAGTCGCCCAGGCGGGCGAGGTTGATGTCGGTCTGCGACGGGACGGGGTCCGACCGCGTGTGCGAGTGGTAGATGACGCCGAGGTCCAGCCCGGCGTCGTCGATCGCCTCCTGGAGCTTGTACTGCTCCATCGGGTCCATCACGTAGCGCAGCGCGCTGTTGGCGGCGTTGCGCGCGCGATGGACGGCGACGGCCTCGCCGTCACGGCTGGCGATCAGCCCGCAGCACTCCTTGGGCGACTCCTCGCGCGCGTGCGCGACGACGTCGGCGAGGAGCTGTCGCGAGATGCGCAGAGCTACTTGGCCCGGGTCAGGGGCGTGTCGAGCTCGTCGTCGTCGTCGCGGCGGGCGACACCGCTCAGCGAGTCGCGGAACTCCTTCATCCCGCGGCCGAGCGCACGGCCCGCGTCGGGCAGGCGCTTGGGCCCGAGCACGATCAGCGCGATGACAAGGACGATGGCGATCTCGCCGATCCCGATGTTTCCTGCGAACGGCATGTGCCTAGGTTACCTGGGCGGCGCGGCGCAAGATGAAAAGACGCTGCGCGTGTGAGGCGAGGATCGTCGCCGCCGTCATCGCGATCTTCGCGTCCGGCAGCGACGGGAGCGCGGTCTTGTAGACCTCGACCATGTCCTCCTCGACGATGACGGCGTTGGCGAGCACGTCCGCGGGCCGGGAGGTGGCGAGTCGCTGGGCGGCGACGTCGAGGTCGTTCGGCGTCCACGGCGGCTTCGGCGTGCCGAGCCCGACCGCGGCCAGCTCGGTGGCGATCGCGGCCGCATGGTCGAGGGCGTGCCGGCGGGCAGGGCCGAGCAGCTCCGGATTGGTGTGCACCTGCTGCCCGTAGGCGAGCGCCAGCGCCTGCTCCCGGCGCCACAGGCCGAGCAGGAGCGTCCCCTCGTCGGGTGCGGCGAGCGCGGGCGCGGCGCGCAGCGTGAGCGCGGCCGCGGCACCGCCGGCCAGAAGCTGACGGCGGTTCACGGGCGGTTCCTCTGTCCGGGGAACGAGTCCACGATCGGCGGCTCGTCCAGCTCGGCGCGGAGCGCGGAGACCGCCTCGGCCGTGCCGGCGATGAGCGTGGCCAGCAGCTCGCGTGAGGCGCGGTCGGAGAGCTCGCCCACGGCGGCGACGTGCGCTTGCAGCGCGCGGCGCTCGGCGTTCAACGCCGCTTCGAGGCTCGGCGTGGCGGTCGGCGCCGTGCCGGTGGCGCCGGCCAGCGACTCGAGCTGCTTGACGCGGCTGTCCGCCGCGGAGCGCAACGCGTTCGGCGGATACGCCTCCAGCGCGGCCTGCGAGACGCGCAGCTGCTCGCCCCAGACGGTGGCCGCGTCGACTTCAGGCTCGTCGGGCGGGCCGCAGCCCACGAGGAGCAGAGCACCGGCGCCGAGCAAGGCTCGGCGGCTTACCACCAAACGGTCGTGTCGAGGTTCTCGAGCTCTTCGACAGGCTTCGTGTAGAGGCCCGACGACAGGTACTTCGAGCCGTCGTCGCACACGATGAAGACGATGTTGCCCTCGTCCATCTCCTTGGCGATGCGGACGGCGATCGACGCGATCGCGCCCGTGGAGACGCCGGCGAAGATCCCCTCCTCGTCGAGGAGCTTCTTCGTCCACACGACCGCGTCGCGGTTGGTGACGAAGATCTTCCGGTCCAGCAGCGAGAGGTCGATGATCGGCGGGATGAAGCCGTCGTCGAGCGAGCGCAGGCCCTGGACGGGCTCGCCCTGCATCGGCTCGGCGGCGACGATCTTCACGGCGTCACCGAGCTCTTCGCGCAAGCGCCGGCCGACGCCCATCAGCGTCCCGCCCGTGCCCAGGCCGGCGACGAACGCGCTGACGTCGTTGTCGAGCTCGTCGAGGATCTCGACCGCGGTGCCGTTGTAGTGCGCGCCCGGGTTGGCGGGGTTGCCGTACTGGTACGGCATGTAGTACGAGGAGTCCTCGGAGGCCATCTTCAGCGCGAGCTCGACCGCACCGTTGGAGCCGAGGTTGCCGGGCGAATAGACGATCTCCGCGCCGTACATCTCCAGGAGCTGCGTGCGCTCGGGCGTCACGTTGTCCGGCATGACGACCTTGAGCTTGTAGCCCTTGCGCGAGCAGATCATCGCCAGCGAGATGCCGGTGTTGCCGGAGGTCGGCTCCAGGATGGTCTGGCCGGGGCGGATCGCGCCCTTCTCCTCGGCGTCCTCGATCAACGCGCGCGCGACGCGGTCCTTGACCGACCCGGTCGGGTTGGCAGACTCGAGCTTTGCCCAGAGGCGCACGCCCGGCTTCGGTGAGAGACGCTTCAGCTCGACGAGCGGCGTGTTGCCGATCGCCTGGACGATGTCGCCGTAGCGGCCACCGCAGGGACGGTTGCGCAGTTCCTGGGCCATGACTTCAGGAAGTGTAGTGCCATTGACCGATCAGCTCATCGCGCTCCGGACCTCGCTCGCCGAGCAGCTCTCATCGCTGCGCGGCGTGCCCGTGGAGGAGCTTCCGCCGGCGCTTCTGGACATCTCCGTGCGGCGCGTCGGACAGGCCTATTACGTGTGCCCGTCGAGCTGGGAGCAGCTCCGCCACGAGGAAGGCGGGGCCCGGCGTCCGGTTCCGTACTGGGCGCGGCCGTGGCCGTCAGGCGTCGGACTCGCGGGTGCGCTCTACGACGACCCGCCCGCGCCGGGGACGTCGGTGCTCGAGCTCGGGTGTGGCCTGGCGCTGCCGAGTGCGATGGCCGCGCGCGCGGGCGCGCACGTGCTGGCGACGGACGGGCACACCGACGCGGTCGCGTTCGCCGCCCACGTGCTCGCGCTCAACGAGGTGGTCGGCGAGGTCGCGCACGTCGACTGGTCAACGCATGGTGACGCGCTCGTGGCGCGCGGCCCGTTCGACCTCGTGCTCGCCGCGGACGTGCTCTACACGCGCGCGAACGCCGACGCCGCCGCGGCGCTGTTCCCGCGTCTGGTGGCGCCTGGAGGGCGGCTCGTGATCGCCGATCCGAACCGCGCGGGAGCCCAGCACTTCCTCGCCCATTTCCCCCACGAGACCGAAGCGGGCAAGGACGTCTCGATCCACACGCTGCGGTTTGATCGAGGTGCGCGTGGGCATACATAAAGTTAGGCGGGGGCCTCGGCGTCACTAGCAGACGCCGCACTCTCCTTACGCGAAACGGGCCGCCCGCCGCAAATCCTCGTGCGTGCATCGGCTCATGTCTTCGAGCGGCCACGCCCTGTGCGCGCACTCGCGTGCCTCGGCCTCGTCGCCCTCCTCACCCTCCTCCTGGCCCCCCGGATGTACACCGCGGTGGCCGGCCCCACCGACCACCGCTGGCCCGACGGCGTCGTCCACGTCTACGACGCCAGCGGGATGACCGGCACCATGCTCGTCGCCGCGGAGCGCTGGACGCGGTCCGGCGCCAAGGTCGACATCCGCGTCGTCCGTGACGAGCGCCAGGCCGACGTGATCGTCCGCCGCGACGACGCGCGCCTGCTGGACCTCTGCGGGCGCGACTGCCTCGGCTACAGCACCTCGATCGGCCGTCCCGGCGACGGCAGCAGCGAGATCGTCATGCGCTCCTCGCTCGGCGGCGCACCACGTCCGCTGTCGGTCTGGGTCGCGGCCCACGAGCTCGGCCACGTCCTCGGCCTCCATCACCGCGACGGCCACGACTGCTCCGTGATGTCCCCGCGGGCGTTCGACACGCGCTGCGCGCCGTCGCTGGCGGCGACGATCCCGACGCAGTCCGAGCTGGCGTGCGTGCCCGCTCCGGCGGATGTGGACGTGGCGGCCTCGATCTACGGCGGCGCCGCGACGCTGCGCGATCCGCGTTGCCGCTAGCCGACTACCCTCGGGCGAGGCGTGCGCCTCCTCGCCCTGTTCCTCATCGCCACCGCGATCGCCGTCGGCGTCGGCTCGCTCGCCCTGGGCGACGACGGGCCGCCTGACCCGCGCTGGCCACGGGGCGAGGTGAACGTCTTCGCCCCCACCCAGGGGGCGGTCGACTCGCTGATCTTCGCCGCCAAGCGCTGGACGGGATCGGGCGCCGACGTCAAGGTGCGCGTCGTCAAGTACGAGCGCGACGCGGACGTGCTGGTGCGCCTGGACGACGCGCGGCTCACCCGGGAGTGCGGCCCGCGCTGCTTCGGGTTCACGACCGCGATCGGCCGACCGAAGGACGGCAAGAGCGAGATCGTGCTGCGCGAGCGCCTGGGCAAGCCGACGTCGCTGTCGGTGTGGGTGGCCGCGCACGAGCTCGGGCACGTGCTCGGGCTCCGGCACGTGAAGGACAGCCCGACCTGCACGATCATGTCGCCCGGGTGGTTCGACACGCGGTGCGCCCCGACGCTCAGCGAGGACGTGCCCCGCTATCGCGAGCTGTGGTGCGTCCCGACGCCCGCGGACATCCGCGCGGCCGCGAAGCTGTACGGCGGTGGGCCGCGCACCGACAGCGACCGCTGCGTATAGCGTTCGCCGTCACATGATCGCTTCGCGCCTGGCCGGGTTCGGCACCACCATCTTCACCGAGATGTCCGCGCTCGCCGAGCAGACGGGCGCGATCAACCTCGGGCAGGGGTTCCCGGACGAGGACGGGCCGCGGGCCGTGCTCGAGGCAGCGCACGCCGCGATCCGCGACGGGCACAACCAGTACGCGCCGCTGCCGGGCGTGCCGGCGCTGCGGGAGGCGATCGCCGAGCACCAGCAGCGCTTCTACGGGATCGAGCTCGACCCGGCGACCCAGGTGCAGGTGACGATGGGTGCCACGGAGGCGATCGCGGCGGCGATCCTCGCGCTGGCCGAGCCGGGCGACGACGTGCTCGCGTTCGACCCGTCCTACGACTCGTACTCGGCGGCCGCGAAGATGACCGGCGCGAACTTCGTGCCGATCCCGCTCAACCCGCCGGACTTCACGTTCGACGAGTTGAAGGCCACGCCGAACGCGCGCATCCTGCTCGTCAACTCCCCGCACAACCCGACGGGACGCGTGTTCACGCGCGAGGAGCTGCAGCGGATCGCGGACTTCGTGATCGAGCATGACCTGATCGCCATCACCGACGAGGTCTACGAGCACCTCGTGTTCGACGGGCTCGAGCACATCCCGTTGTCCACGCTGCCGGGCATGGCCGAGCGCACGCTGTCGATCTCCAGCCTCGGCAAGACGTTCAGCGTGACCGGCTGGAAGGTCGGCTGGGCGACGGGACCGGCGCCGCTCGTGGCGGCGGTGCGCACGGCCAAGCAGTTCCTGACGTTCGCGGGCGCGACCCCGTTCCAGCACGCGGGTGCCGCCGCGCTGCGCCTGCCCACCCACTTCTACACGGACTTCGCGGCGGAGCTGCAGGCCAAGCGCGACCACCTGTGCGACGCGCTCAGCCAGTTCACGGTCGCGCGCCCGCAGGGCACCTACTTCGCGAACGTCGACGTCGGCGCGGACGCGACCGAGTTCGCGCGCGAGCTGCCACACCGCGCCGGCGTCGTCGCGATCCCGACCGCGGTCTTCAGCACCGACAGGGAACGGCTGAAGCCGTACCTGCGCTTCGCCTTCTGCAAGCGGCTCTCCGTGATCGACGAGGCCGCCGCGCGGCTTCACGCTCTCGAGTCGTAGTTCCAGAACTTCGGCAGCGCGGCGGCGAGCGCGAAGCAGCCGGCGACCACCACGACGCCGCCTGCGACGATCGACGGCCCGAGCCCGAGCCACGACGCGCCGAAGCCCGCGCGCGCATTGCCGAGCAGCGGCCCCGAGGACCACGAGATCATCTCCATGCCCGCCAGCCGCCCGCGCAGGCGGTCCGGGATCGTCTCGTTCCAGAGGGCGCCGCGGAAGATGCCGCTGATGGCGTCGGCGGCTCCCGCGAGCGCAAGGGCGAGCAGCGCCAGCCAGAGCACGTCGGCGAACCCGAACAGCGCGACGAACCCGCCCCAGCCCGCGGCGGCGAACACGATCGCGCGGCCGTTGTGGTGCACGCGGACGCTCCAGCCGCTCGTCAGCATCGCGACGATCGCGCCGACCGCGGGCGCCGCCCACAGCAGGCCGACGACCTCCGTCCCGCCGTAGCGCTCCGCCACCGCGGGGAAGAGCGCGAACGGCATCCCGAAGAACATCGCGTGCATGTCGATCACGTAGGACCCGAGGATCTCCTGGCGCGAGCCCGCGTACTTGACGCCCTCGATCACGCCGCGCAGCGACGGCGGCTCCGCGTCCGGCGGCGGAGGCGGCGTGCGCATCAGCGCGAACGCGGACAGCGAGCCCACGAAGGACACCACGTCGATCGCGTACGCGGCCTCCACCCCACCGCCCGCGATCACGAGGCCCGCCAGCGCCGGCCCGACGATCCCGGAGATGCTCATCAGCGACCAGCTGATCGCGCTCGCCGCCTTGAGCTCGTCGCGCTCGACGAGGCGCGGCAGGAGCGCGTCCAGCGGCGGGCGGAGCACGGCGGTGGCGGCCGCGAACAGGGTCGAGGCGACGTACAGCAGCCACAGCTGGGGCGACGGCAGCAGCGCGTTGACGAGCAGCGCCGCGCTCACGAACGCCGACGCCAGCTCGGCCCCGAAGATCAGCTTGCGCCGGTCGAACGCGTCGGCCAGCGCGCCACCGATCAGCGCCAGCGCGATGATCGGGATGAACTGCGCGACGCCGAGCAGGCCGACCGCGATCGACGAGTCCGTCAGGGCGAACACCTGGATCGTGAGCGCCACCTGCGTGAACGCGGCGCCGATCAGCGAGACCGTCGAGCCGCCGACGAGCAGCCGCAGGTCACGCCGCCTGCGCAGGAGGCCGAGGTCGGGGAGGATCACCGGGACAGCTTGGCGAGCGTGTGGCGCGTGAGCGCGAGGATGCGGTCGACGTCGTAGCCCGCGAGGACCAGCCGCGCGGCCTCGTCGGCGTAGGCGCGCAGCATGTGGGCGCTCAGCTCCGGGTCCGGCAGGCCGGTGTCGGGACCCAGCGCGGCGGCCAGGCGCGCCACCACCGCCGCGCGCCCCGCCGCGATCCGCTCGCCGAGCAGCCGCGGCGCGCCCTCCTGCGGCATCAGCACGAGCCGCCACGTGCCGGGGTCGTCGCGCACGGCGCTCAGATACGCGGTCAGCGCGGCGAGCAGGTCGTCGTAGGTCTCGGGGAGCTGGCGCAGCGCACGAAGCGCCTCGCGGTCGACGAGCGCTTCGAGCAGTCCCCGGAGGTCGTCGAAGTGCCCGTAGACGACCGGGCGCGTGATTCCCGCCGCGCGCGCGACCGCCTCGATCGACACGGCGTGGAAGCCGCGCTCGAGCACGATCGCCTTCGTCGCGTCCAGAAGCTGCTCCCTGCGCTGCTCGGCGGTCATGCGCATGTGACCAATGTCAGGTTACAGTGGCGTAAGTTACGGCAATGTAACCGTCCATGGACGTCTCGATCGCGATCATCGGCAGCGGTTTCGCCGGCCTCGGGATGGCGCTGCGCCTGCGGCCCGCGGGGATCGAGGACTTCGTCGTGCTCGAACGTGGTGACGGCGTCGGCGGCACGTGGCACTACAACACGTACCCGGGCTGCGCCTGCGACGTCCCCTCGCACCTGTACTCGTTCTCGTTCGCGCCCAACCCGGACTGGACGCGCACCTACTCGCGCCAGCCGGAGATCCGCGCGTACCTGGAGCGCGTGGCGGCGGGGGTCGCGGACAAGGTCAAGCTGCGCTGCGAGGTCACGCGCGCGCAGTGGGACGGCTCGCGCTGGAACCTCGACACCGCCGACGGCCTGGTGCGCGCGCAGTACCTCGTCGCCGGCACCGGCCCGCTCGTCGAGCCCAAGCTCCCCGCGTTCCCCGGGCTCGACACGTTCGCCGGCATCACGATGCACTCCGCGCGGTGGGATCACGACGTGGACCTGAAGAGCCTGCGCGTGGCGAGCGTCGGGACGGGCGCGTCGGCGATCCAATACGTGCCGCGGATCGCGCCGGACGCCGAACGGCTCTACGTCCTGCAGCGGACCGCGCCGTGGGTGATGCCGCACAGCGCGCGGCCGATCAGCGCCTTCGAGCGCCGCCTCTTCCGGCGCTTCCCGCCGCTGCAGCGCGCGCTGCGTGGCGGCATCTACGCGCTGCGCGAGGCGCTCGTGCTGGGCATGGTCAAGCAGCCGGGCGCGATGAAGCTGCTCGAGCGCGCGGGCCGCAAGCACATGCAGGCCGCGCTGACGGACCCAGAGCTGATCGCGAAGGCGACACCGGACTACACCGTCGGCTGCAAGCGCATCCTGCCCTCCAACGAGTGGTATCCGGCACTCGCGCGCGAGAACGTCGAGCTCATCACCGACGGCGTGCGCGAGGTGCGCGCGCACTCGGTGGTCCTCGACAGCGGCCGCGAGCTGGAGGTCGACGCGCTGATCTTCGGGACGGGCTTCCAGGTGCTCGACATGCCGGTCGGGCGGCTCGTCCGCGACCAGGGCGGCCGCACGCTCGCCGAGGCGTGGAACGGCTCGCCGCGGGCGCACCTGGGCGTGACCGTCCCGGGCTTCCCGAACCTGTTCGTCCTGATGGGCCCGAACACCGGCCTCGGGCACACGTCGGTCGTCTACATGATCGAGTCGCAGATCGCCTACGTGCTGGACGCGCTGCGCACGGGCGCCGCGACGATCGAGGTCCGCCCCGAGGCCGAGGCCCGCTTCCACGCCGAGGTCCAGCGGCGGATGCGGGGCACGATCTGGAGCACCGGCTGCCGGAGCTGGTACCAGGACGCGAGCGGCGGCAACCCGACGCTCTGGCCCGACTGGACCTGGCGCTACCGCCGGCGGACCGCCCACTTCAAGGAAGAGGAGTACGTGATCACATGAAGCGAGTCGTCATCACCGGCGCGGCCGGCGGGATCGGCAGCGCGACCGTCGCGCTGCTGCGCTCGCGCGGCTGCGCGGTCGTGGGCCTCGACCTGGCCGGGGCGGACATCGAGTGCGACGTGCGCTCGCAGGCGTCGGTGGACGCGGCGGTGGCGCAAGCCGTCGAGCGGCTCGGCGGGCTCGACGTCCTCATCAACAACGCCGGCCTCGGCACGCCCCAGAGCGCGGCCGCGGCGCCCGACGATCCCGCGCTCGCCGTCCTGGACGTGAACCTGGTCGGCCCCTGGCGCGTGACGAGCGCCGCGCTGCCCGCGCTGCGCGAGTCCCACGGCCGCGTCGTCAACGTCGCGTCCGGCCTCGCGCACGTGACCGTCCCGTTCTCGACCGCGTACACCATGTCCAAGCGTGGCGTCGTCGCGTACAGCGACCTGCTGCGCCTCGAAGAGGGCGACCGGATCGACGTCACGACCGTCTACCCCGGCTACATCCGCACGCCGATCCACAAGGAGTCCACGGCCGCGGGTGTCCCGCTCGAAGGCGCCGTGCCCGTCGAGAACGTGGCCGACGCGGCCCGCACGCTCGTCCGCGCCGCGCTCGGCGAGCCCGCCCGCGACCTCGCGACGACCCGTGAGGGCACGATCACGTACGCCGTCGTCCGCCTGCTCCCGCGTCGTCTGGTGGACGCCGTGACCCGCCGTCGGATGGCCACGCTCGCCCGCCGCGGGCACTTCGCGGACAAAGGTCTGGCAGGCGCGTTCGCTCAGCGGATCTCGCGCTAGCCTCGCTCTTATGAGGAGAGCCTCAGTGCTGGTCGGCGGCCTCGCGTGCGCCGCCGCCTTCGCCGCTCATGCCGCGCCCAGCGAGGCCGCGTGCATCGCCACCTTCAACTGGCGGACGTACACCTACACCGGGATGCAGAACAACGTGCCCGGGGTGAAGATCGGCGCGGAGCTCCCCGAGCGGGCGAAGCTCCCGAGCTGCAACGACACGATCGTCAACGGCTACGTCCCGCCCGTGACCTACAGCGACTTGCCCGTGGCGCAGATCGAGGGCGTGCCGCCGTCGATCGCACTCGCCGCCGGCACGTCGCAGGTCTACGTCAACCAGGGCACTTTCCCGATCCTGAAGTCGCACCCGCTGCACGGCAGGATCGCGGCGATCGCCTGGCCCGACATCACCGGCCCGAGCTGCCAGATCAAGGGCCCGGCGAAGATCGACGCCACCGGGCTCTCCGTCAACGGCGTCAGGATCGTCGTCAACGCGAAGACCAAGGTCGAGCTGCAGCGCCACGGCACCGCGTTCATCCCGCCGGGAACCGTGATCCGGGTGGGTGGCAGCGAGTGCGGGACGCGCTTCGACCAGAAGGTGGTCGAAGCGCGCCGGATCGCTAGAGGCTGACCGCCGCGCCGCTCTCGGCGGCGCGGTAGAGCGCCTCGATCGTGCGGGCCTGGCCGAGCGCGTCGGCGCGGCCCAGCCGGGGCGGCGGGCCGCCCTCGACCGCGCGGCCGAACTCCTCCAGCTCACGCGTGTAGGGGTCCACGGACTCGGGCGACAGCTCCTCGGCCTCCTCACGCGTGAGGACGATCTTCGCGCCGAGCGGGGTCTGCCAGGGCGAGGGGACGAAGATCGTGCCCTCGCTGCCGACGACCTCGAGCTGGTTGCGGCGGTGCACGTCCATGCCGCAGTCGAACGTCGCCAGCACGTCGCCGGGGAACCGCAGCAGGCCGGTGAAGCGCGCGTCCACGCCGCCGCCACCGAGGACCTGCTCGCCGCTCACGCGCTCCGGCTCGGCGCCCGCGATCAGCCGCGCCGCGCTCACGCAGTAGCAGCCGACGTCCATCAGGGCACCGCCCTCGAGGGCCGGGTCCCAGCGGACGTTCTCCATCCACGGCAGGTTGAAGCCGAACGCCGCGCGGATCACGCGCAGCTCGCCGATCGAGCCGTCGCGGACGAGCCGGACGACCTCCTCGGTCTGCGGGTGGAAGCGCCACATGAACGCCTCCATCAGCAGCCGGCCGGCACGGTCGGCGGCGTCGAACGCGTGGTCGACCTGCGCCGGGTCACGCGTCAGCGGCTTCTCCGACAGCACGTGCTTGCCGGCCTCCAACGCCTTGACCGACCACTCGACGTGGAGGGAGTTCGGCAGCGGGATGTAGATCGCGTCGACCTCGTCGGACGCGAGCAGCTCCTCATAGGAGCCGTAGGCGTGGGCGACGCCGCGCTCGTCGGCCCAGGCGCGGGCCCGCGCGAGGTCGCGCGAGCCCACCGCCGTGACTTCCGCGTTCTCGGCCCCGCGCGCACCGTCGACGATGCGGTCCGCGATGCGCGCGGTCGAGAGCACTCCCCAGCGGATCATCTGCCGGTTGCCGCTGCCCTTCTACGGGAGATGGCGTCGACGCTGGCCGCGAGCAGGAGCACGAGGCCGTTGATGATGAACTGCACGCCGGACTTCTGGGTGACCAGCGGCAGGCCGTTGGCGATGATCGCCACCACCAGGCCGCCGGTGACGGCGTCCACGATCCGACCGCGCCCACCGAACAGCGAGGTGCCGCCGATGACCGCCGCGCCGACCGCGTACAGCAGCGTCTGCGCGCCACCGGTGGTCGGCGAGACGCTGTTGTCACGCGAGGCGAGCAGGATGCCCGCCACGATCGCCAGCGTCGAGCCCAGGATGAAGCAGACCGTCTTGATGTTCGGGACGTTGATGCCCGCCCGGCGCGCCGCCTCGGCGTTGCCACCGACCGCGTACACGTGCCGGCCGAAGCTCGTCCGCATCAACAGGAACGTGAGCGCGACGACGAGCGCCACCACGAGCGGCACCACCCAGGGGACGCCCTGGATGACGATCGGCGCGTTGGGCCGCTGGCGCTCCTGGTTGAGCAGGAACACGGCGATCACGACGACCACGCCGAGGGCGACCACCTTGGCCGCCCACACCGACATCGCCGGCACGGGCAGCCCCGCGTTCTTGCGCGTGCGGATGGCCCAGAACGACGTGCCCGCGTAGCCCGCGATGACGATCAGCGCCAGCAGCCAGCCGAGCGCGACCGACATGTTCTGGTTCATGACCTTCAACACGGCCTCGTTGCGGATCGGGATCGTCCCGCCCTCGCCGATGATCAGCAGCATCGCGCCCTGCAGGCCGAGGAAGAAGGCCAGCGAGACCACGAACGACGGGATGCCCAACCGGGCGACCAGCACCGCGATCGCGAAGCCGATCGCCACGCCGGTGATCAGCGCCGCGCCGATCGCCAGGGGCCACGCCCAGTTGTGGTTGGTGAGCGTGACGCCGAGGATCGCCGCGCCGGTGCCGGCCGTGAAGCCGGCCGACAGGTCGATCTCGCCCAGCAGCAGGACGAACACCAACCCCATCGCGAGCACCATGATCGCCGCGCCCTGGTTGAGCAGGTTGGCGAAGTTCTGCTCCGTGAGGAACGAGTCGGGCTCCATGATCCCGAAGACGATCACCAGCACGACTGCGCCGATGACGGCCGGCAGGGCGCCGAGGTCGCCGCCCTTGATCCGGTCCCAGTACGCGCCGGCGGCCTCGCCGATGCCGCCCTGGCCGGGCGTCGTCTCCAGGTCGAACTGCGAGACCTGGCTCGGGTCCTGAGTCGTGCTCATACGACGCCCACCTCGGCGGCTTCGCGCGGCTTGAGCCCGAGCTCACCCGAGCGACCCGCCGTGATCAGCTCGATCACCTGGGTGTTGTTGACGTCCTTCGCCCGCACCTGCGCGGCCATCTGGCCCAGGAACAGCGTCGCGATGCTGTCCGCGACCTGGAAGACGTCGTTCATGTTGTGCGTGATCAAGACGACGCCGAGCCCGTTGTCCGCCAGCCGGCGCACCAGGTTGAGCACCTGCTCGGTCTGGGCGACGCCCAACGCCGCGGTCGGCTCGTCGAGGATCACGACCTTCGAGTTCCACAGGACCGAACGCGCGATCGCCACGGTCTGGCGCTGACCGCCCGAGAGCGAGGACACGTTCTGACGCAGCGACCGGAGCGTGCGGACGGACAGCGACTTGAGGGTCTCCCCCGCCCGCTTCTCCATCTCGGTCTCGTTCAGCGTGACGCCCGACTTGAGCTCACGCCCGAGGAACATGTTGTGGACAACGTCGAGGTTGTCGCACAGCGCGAGGTCCTGGTAGACGATCTCGATCCCCAGCGCGTTCGCGTCCTTCGGCCCGTGGATCGTGACGGGCTTGCCCTCGAAGATGAGCTCGCCGTCGTCGAAGGGATGGATCCCCGCGATGCACTTGATCAAAGTGGACTTGCCGGCGCCATTGTCGCCGACCAGCGCGGTCACCTCACCAGGCCGGACGTCGAAGTCCACGTCCCGGAGGACGTGCACCGCGCCGAAGCTCTTGTTGATCCCGCGCAGGGACAGCAGCGGGGCGCGCTGCTGTCCCTCGACGGCTTCCGTCATCCGCTGACGCCGTTCTCTTCGCAGGCCTTCTTGAGGGCCTCGTTCGTGCAGATCTTGTCGGCGGTGGTGAAGCCGTCGGCGATGACGTCCTTCACGTTCTCCTTGGTGATCTGCTGCGGCTCGAGCAGGACGGACTTGACCTGCTGCTTGGTCTCGGTGTCCTCGACCTGGCCCGTGGCCTGGCTGTCGGCACCGGCCGTGTCGCCCTTGGCCAGCGCGATGGCGAGCTGGGCGGCCGCGTCGGCCTCCTTCTTGATCGCCTTGTAGACGGTCACGCACTGGGTGCCGAGGAGCACGCGCTGCAGGCCCTCGTCGGTCGCGTCCTGACCCGTGGTCGGGATCTCCTCGGCGCCCTCGCGCTTGAGGACCGCGGCCACGGCGCCGCCGAGGCCGTCGTTGGCGGCGGCGACGCCCACGAAGTCGCCCTTGGCCTTCGTGAACATCTGCTCGAAGATCGTGCCGGCCTTCGTGTTGTCCCAGTCCGGGACGGACTGGTCGGCGGCGACGGTGTAGCCGCCGTCGGTGATGGCCTTCTCGTAGCCCTGCTTGAACAGCGTCGCGTTGTTGTCGGTCGGCGAGCCGTTGAGCAGCGCGACCGGACCAGACGTCTTCCCGTTGTCCTGCATGCACTTCACTAGACCGGAGCCGATCGCGGTGCCGACGGCGACGTTGTCGAAGGACACGTAGTACTGAGCGCCACCACCGAGGGTCAGGCGGTCATAGTCGATGACCGGCACGCCCTGCTGCTTGGCCTTGTTGATCACGGCCGCCGCGGACGGCGAGTCGAGGTTGACGATCAGGAGCACATTGGCGCCCGCGTTGAGCATCTGGTCGGCGATCGTCGCGAACTTGGCCTTGTCGCCGTTCGCGTTCTGGATGTCCGACTCCACCCCGGCGGCGTCGAACGCCTCGCCGAGGAACTTCCGGTCCGCCGTCTCCCAGCGGGCCGAGGATGCAGCGTCAGGCAGGATCACGCCGACCTTGGCCTTCGTTGCTTCCTGTGTGGCCTCACCGCCACCGCCACCACCGGACGTGGTCGGCTCGTCATCGCCGCACGCGGCGACGCTGAACGCAAGGGTCGCTGCGACGGCGACTGCCCCAAGGGCACGGAACTTCATATGGGTTCTCCCCTTCTCCTGTTGAACCGCAGACTGGCGACTATCTGCGAATTCGAAGTATCTCCCCCCAAATGTACAGGTGTCAAGCCGCGACGCGCCCGAGAACGAGCGCGACGGCGCCCAGGACCTCGGCCCGTTCGCCGAGCGCCCCCTCGACCACCTGGACGTCGTCCGCCGCCGAGCGGATCGCGCCGCGGCGCAGGGAATCGCGGAGCGGCTCGAGCAGCAGCTCCCCGGCGTGCCCGAGATCGCCGCCGACCACGACCCTGCGCGGATTGAAGAGGTTGCAGAGCGTCGCGACGGCCGTGCCGATCGCGGTTCCGGCGTCGGCGATCGCCCGCGCGCAGCCGGCGTCGCCGAGCAGCGCGAGCCCGACCGCCTCGGGCAGCGTCAGGTGGTCGCCGTGAACATCTCTTAACGAGCTCAGGACGGCCGGACCGGCCGCGAGCGTCTCCAGGCAGCCGCGGTTGCCGCAGCGGCAGATCGGCCCGCCGGGGTCGACGACCGTGTGCCCGAGCTCCCCGGCCGTGCCGCCCGCGCCCACGTACGGCTGGCCGTTGACGATGAACCCCGCGCCGATGCCGGTCGCGGCCTTCACGTACGCCATGTGGTCGACTCCCCGGCCCGAGCCCCACATCCACTCGCCGAGCGCGCCGAGGTTGGCGTCGTTCTCGACTTCGACCGGGTGGCCGAGCGCCTCCGCGACGGCCTCCGCGGCGTTGATGCCGACCCAGCCCGGCAGGATCGTCGAGTTCCCGAGCTGCCCCGAAGGCCGGTGCACCGGACCGGGCAGCCCCATGCCGACGCCGAGCAGCTCGCCCGAGTGGACCTCAGCTTCCTCGAGCGCGTCGCGGAACTGGTCCTGGGCGAGCGCGATCGCCTCCTGAGCAGGCAGATCGTCGGCCAGCGGCTGCCGGCGCTCGGCCAGGAGCTGATGGCTGAGGTCCGAGATCGCCACCCGCAGGTGACGCTTGCCGAAGTCCAGGCCCGCGACCACGCCCGCCTTGCGGTGCAGCGCGATCAGCACCGGCGGGCGGCCGACCGCCTGGCGCTCGGGCGGATGGACCGGCTCGGCGGGCTCGACGACGAGGCCCGCGGCCTGCAGGTCGCTCACCACCGCCGACACGGTCGAGGGCGCTAAGGCTGCACGGCGGGCGAGATCGGCGCGCGACACGGCCCCGGCTTCAGCCAGGACCCCGACGACACGCGCGCGAGCGTCGCGGCGAGACGTCCTATCCATTCGGCCTCGGAACGCTACACGCGGAACTATCGAGATAGCAACGCCGAATTACTTCGGAACCGGTACTAACCGGCCAGTGCGAGGCGGGTCGGGAGCACCCGATCGGCCTCGGAGACCACGAGCGCGAGGGCGCCGAGGACGTGGGCGCGCTCGCCGAGCACGCCCGCGACGACCTGGGCACCGCGTGACGTCTCGGGCAGCGCGGCGCGCGCGACGGACTCGCGCATGCCGTCGAGCAGCAGGTCGCCGGCGGCGGCGAGGTGGCCGCCGATGATCAGCATCTCGGGGTTGAGCACGTTCAGCAGCGTGGCCGCGACCGTGCCGAGGGCGCGACCGGCGTCGTGGATGACGCGGACGCAGCCCGCGTCACCCGCGTGGGCGGCTTCGAGGATGCGCTCGATCGTGATGTCGTCGCCGTGTGAGCGGCGCAGCAGGTCCACGAGCGCGCCCGAGGCGGCGACGGTCTCCAGGCAGCCGCGGTTGCCGCAGCGGCAGACGATGCCCTCGGGGTGGACGAGCACGTGCCCGAGCTCGCCCGCGAGGCCGGCGCTGCCACGGTACAGGCGGCCGTTGAGGATGAGCCCGGCCCCGATGCCGCTCGACACCTTCAGGTAGACGAGGTCGGTCGCGTCGCGGCCCGCGCCGAACGCCGCCTCGGCGAGCGCGCCGAGGTTCGCGTCGTTGTCGACCATCACCGGGATCTCGAGGCGCTTCTGCAGCTCCTCGGCGACGGTCATGCCGATCCAGCCCGGCAGGATCGCGGACGAGTGCACGGTGCCGTCGCCCTGGTCGACCGGGCCCGGCAGGCCCATGCCGGCGCCGATCACGAGCTCCTTCGCGACCCCCGCGTCGGCGAGCGTCTCGACCACGAGCTCCGCGGCCATCTCCAGGCCCGCGAACGCGTCGTGGTCGGTGTCCAGCGGCCGCGTGCGCTCGGCGAGGATGGTGCTCGCCAGGTCGGACACCGCGACGCGCAGGTGGCTGTGGCCGAAGTCCACGCCGACGGCGGCGCCGGCGCTGGCGTCGAAGCTCAGCAGGATCGGCGGGCGGCCGCCCGAGGAGCCGTGCGCGAGGCCCGGCTCGGGGCGCTCGACGACGAGCCCGTCGGCCTGCAGGTCGGCGACCAGGCTGGAGACCGTCGAGCGGCTCAGGCCGGTGCGGCGCGCGATCTCCGCACGCGAGATCTGTCCCTCGTCACGCAGCGCGCGGATGACGCGCAGGCGGTTGAGACGGCGGAGTGATTCGAGTGAGCCTGCGCGACCGGGGGGCATGAAAGCGGTTCCATTTGAGCGCAGCCGCTTCGGATAATCAACCGTAGGGCGTGTGCGACCCCCCGACGGGGGGAACCATTGGACCGGATTTTGCCGCTGCCAGGTACTCGAGGAACTGCTCGTCGTGGAGCCCCGGACGCACGCCGGGGACGAGCGGGCGCAGCTTCGTGGCCAGCTCGGCGGCGAGCGCGGCGCGCGGCCCCGGGGCGAACGAGTGCCGGCGGTCCAGGAAGGTGCGCACCGCCATCAGCTCCTGCTCCCCCACGCCGGCGACGTCCCAGCTCTGGAACTGCGCGGGCGGGATCGCGGCGCGCGGCGGCTCGTACGCCGGCGTCTTGACGTCGCGCACGACGAGCGTCCCGGCCGCCAGGTCCCCCAGGCGCTGGTTGTTCTTGGTGGAGAGGATCGCGATGATCGCCGGCAGGTAGCTGAGCGCGGCGCCTTCGAGGATGCGCAGGATGTTGCGGATCAGGCTGGCGCGCAGCCCGACGGGCGCGCCGCTGTCCATCACCACCCGCAGCCCGGCGGCGCGGCGGCCGATCGTGCGGCCACCGCCGACGACCTCGAACACCACGTGGTAGCCGACGTAGAACACGAGGAACGCGGCGGCCGCGGCGATCGTCGCGGCGATCTCACCGCCGAGCGCGGCCGCGAGCAGGATCACGACCAGCGCGGCGGCGCCGCCGATCAGCAGGTCGATCAGCGTCGACAGGAAGCGACTGCCGATGTTCGCGAGCGGAAGCGCGAGCTGGACTCCTTCCGGGGTGGCGATCTCCCGCCGATCCTCATACTCCATGGCCACATGATGAGCCCTGAGCGCTTCGAAGCGGAGCGTGCGTCGAGTTGGGGCGAGCTCGACGCCCTCGTGCGCAAGGCCGGCAACAAGCCGGAGAAGCTCGGCGCCGCGGGTGTGCGGCGGCTCGGCGAGCTCTACCGCGCGGCCGCCGCGGACCTCGCCTTCGCCCGCCGGCGCTTCCCGGGCGACCCGCTGCTGACGCGGCTCGAGCCGCTGGTGCTGCGCGGCCGCGCCGCGGTCTACGGCCGCTCCGGCACGCGCCAGTCGCTCTGGCAGTTCGTGTCCCGCGGCTACTGGCAGCGGCTCGCCGAGCGCCCGTGGCTGATCTTCGCGGCGTGGGCGCTGCTGCTCGGGCCCGGGCTGCTCGGCGCGCTCTGGGGGCTGCTGGACCCGCCGACCGCCGCCGGGCTGATGCCCGCCCAGTTCCAGGGCGCGGCCGACCCGCCGGTCGAGGGCCGCGACTACGACGCCGCGGAGGCGAGCGCGTTCTCGGCCTCGGTGATGTTCAACAACATCCAGGTGACGCTGATCGCCTTCGCGGGCGGGATCGCGTTCGGCGCCTTCACCGTCTGGGCGCTCGTCTTCAACGGGCTGATCCTCGGCGTGATCGCGGGGCTGGCGATCGGCGCAGGCAACGGCGTCGCGTTCCTGCGGCTCGTCTCCTCGCACGGGCCGCTCGAGTTCTCGTGCATCATCGTCGGCGGGATCGCGGGGCTGCGGATGGGCTGGGCGCTGATCCGGCCCGGGACGCTGCGGCGTTCGACGTCGCTGCGACGCGAGGCGCTGCCGGCCGTGGAGATGGCGGCGGGGACGATCCCGTGGCTCGTCCTGTGCGGCGTGCTCGAGGGCTTCGCGACCGGGCCGGAGCTGCCGGTGTGGCTCCAGGCGTCGCTCGGGTTCTCCTTGGCGGCGCTGTTCTGGACGCTGGTGTACGTCAGAGGATCGCGCGGGACTTCGCGCGCAGGTACTGCGCCACGAGCGTCGCGGGCAGCTTCTCCGGCGGCGCTTCGATGACCCGCGCGCCGGCCGCGCGGACCTGAGCGGCCGCGCGGGCGCGGGCGGCGAGCACGTCGTTGGCGACGGTCGCTCGGGCCTCCCCGAGGCGGTCGGTCGGCACCGAGTGCGCGATCGCCTCCAGCGCCGGGTCGGACGGGCTGGCCACCACCACCGCGTGCCGGCGGGTGAGCACGGGCACGGCGCGCACGAGCGGGCGCGTGGCGGCTTCCTCCAGCAGGTCGCAGAGCACGACGACGAGCGCCCGCTTGGAGCCCTCCGCGCGCCGGAAGGCGAGCTCGAAGTCCGAGTCGACCGGGTTCGCCTCGAGGTCGTAGAGCGCGCGCACGACGGCTTGGCCGCCCTTGCGCTGCGGCGGCAGCACCACGCGCACGTCGTCGTCGAAGGCGACCGTTCCGGTGCGGTCGCCCAGCTCGTCGGCGACGAACGCGAGCGCCACCGCGGCGTCGAGCTCCGCGTCGAGGATCGTGGCGTCGGCGAGCGGGGCCGTCGAGAGGCGCCCGGCGTCGATCAGCAGGATCAGGTCCCGGTCCTGCTCGAGCCGGTACTGGTTGCTCATCGGCCGGCCGAGCCGGGCCGTCGCGCGCCAGTTCACCTGACGGATGTCGTCGTCGGGCTCGTAGTCGCGGATCAGCTCGAACTCCGTGCCGAGGCCGAGCGGCCCGCGCGCCGTCGCGCCCTGGTCCCGGAACCGCCCGCGGGCCACGGCCAGGGCGAGCCGGCGCGCGGTGTGCAGGTCGGGGAACACGCGCAGCGTCGCCGGCTCCGACGCCTTGTGGTCCCAGCGGGCGAGGCCCAGCGGACCGGTCGCGCGCGTGGCCACGGGCGGGAGCGTGTGCCGTCCGCGCCGCAGGGCGGTCACGGTGGCGTCGATCGACGGCCCTTGACGGGGCTCGATCTCGACGCTGGCGGGCGCGCCCTGGCGGACGAGCACGCTGCCGCCCGCGGGCGCCGCCGCCGTGACCCGCAGCGGCGCGGGGACGCCACGGCTGAGGACCTCGGGCGCGCGCCGGGTGACCGTCGGAGCGCGCCGGGCCGCCCGGGCGTCGACGACCACCGCGCCGACGAGCGCGATCGCGAGCAGCGCCACGACCCCGATCGGGACCAGCAGGGCGCTCAGCGCAAGCGCCGCGAGGATGACGACCACGCGCGGGGCAGGGCTCATCGCGGCCGGCGGCTCCGGACGTCGCGGTGAACGCAGGCGGGGCCGGCGGGCGCGGCGAGGCCGGCCGTGCGGCGCGGACGCGGGGCGGTCATCGCGGGACCGGGACGTCCTCGAGCGCGGCGCGGATCGCGCCCAGCGGGGTCGCGCGTTCCAGCTCGGCCTCCGGCGTCAGCACGAGGCGGTGGCGCAGCACCGGGGCGGCCATCCTCGCCACGTCGTCGGGCGTCACGTACGCGCGGCCGGACAGGCGCGCGGCGGCCTTGGCCGCGCCGAGGAGGTGGACGGCCGCGCGCGGGCTCGCGCCGAGCGACACGCTCGGGAGCTCGCGGGTGCGGCGCGCGATCGCGACGACGTAGGCGATGACCTCGTCGTGGACCTCGGTGGCGTCGACCTCGGCGCGGGCGGCGCGGAGGTCCTCGGCGGTGGCGATCGGCTGGATGTCCTGCAGGCCGGTCGGGGTCAGGCCGCGGCGGTTGAGGCGGAGCATCGCGCGCTCCTCCTCGGCCTCCGGGTAGCCGAGGGCGACGTGGACGAGGAAGCGGTCGCGCTGGGCCTCGGGCAGCGGGTAGGTGCCCTCGTACTCGACCGGGTTCTGGGTGGCGAGGACGAGGAACGGGTCGGGGAGCGGGTGCGCCTGGCCGTCGACGGTGACCTGGCGCTCCTGCATCGCCTCCAGCAGCGCGGCCTGGGTCTTGGGCGGCGTGCGGTTGATCTCGTCGGCCAGCACGACGCCGGCGAACACCGGGCCGGGGCGGAAGACGAGGTCGCCGGCGCGCAGGGCCATCGTCCCGGTCACGTCGCTCGGGAGCATGTCCGGCGTGAACTGCAGGCGGCGGAAGTCGAGGTCGAGCGCGCGGGCGACGGCGCTCGCGAGCAGCGTCTTGGCGACGCCGGGCACGCCCTCGAGCAGCACGTGGCCGCCGAGGGCGAGCGCGGCGAGCATGTCCTCGAGGGCCTCGTCATGGCCGACGACGACCTTGCGGACCTCCCCCGCGACGCGGGCGTGCAGCTCCTTCACGTGTGCTCCTTCTCGGGCTTGGCGCGGGCCAGGGAGCCCGCGAGGGCGTCGACGTATTCCACGCGCGGGGGCGGCGGGTCGGAGTCCTCGTCCTCCGGGTCCCCGAAGCGCTTCCCCGCCGCCCACAGGGCGACGAGCGACGTGAGCGCGAGGCCGAGCAGCGCCCACTTGACGGAGGTCGGCAGGCCGCCGAAGCCGCGCGACACGCCGTAGCCGTGCACCGTCTCCAGGAACGCGACCGGCGCGTCGCCGGAGAGCGAGAGCGCGAAGGCGGCGTTGTCGGCGCGCGCGAGGCCGCGGTTGGTCAGCGGCGAGGTGTCGGCCAGCAGGGTCACGTGGCCGGCGCCGAGCGGGGCGAACGCGGCCAGCGGCGTGCGCGGCGGGCCGAGCAGCGGCAGCAGGCCGCCGAGGTCGTCGAAGCCGGTCCGGTCGAAGCTCACGACCGTCCGGACGTCGGCGATCGGGACGAGCGGCACGTGCTCGTCGCTGTCCGCGCTCGTCCACCGCGGTGGATCGTCGAGCAGCTGCTCGATCCACGCGACCTCGCTGCTCGCGCCGAGCACGAGCCGCCCGCCGCCCTCGACCCAGGCGCGGATCGCGTCGGCCTCCTCGGGCTCCATCACGTCGGGGTCGAGGATCACGAGGGTCTCCCCTTCGCGCGGCTCGCGATCGGCGATCGGCGTGCGCACCTGGCGGACCGGGATGCCCGCCCGGTCGAGCAGCGACGCGTAGGCGGCGGCGCCGAGCGGCGTGGTCGCGTACGAGGACGACGGCGGGCCTTCGGGCGCGGGCGAGACCCGGTCGATCACGACCAGCACGACGATGAAGCCGGCGAGCAGGCCGAGCAGCGCCAGCGTGGTGCCGCGCCGCGAGCTCACCCGCGCTCCCGGGCGTGGGAGACGACGTCCGGCCAGCGCTCGCGCGCCTGGGCGACGTCCTCGGTGTGCGGCTCGCGGCCGCCATAGACGACGTCGTCGAACGTCGTGGAGAGGTCGTCGAAGTCGCTGGAGCGCAGCGTGCGGCGCACCTCGTGCGTGGAGATCGACGGCCGGAAGGCGATCGCGCCGCGCTGGTCGAGCCGCAGCAGGCCGGCGCGGAAGCGGAGCCGCAGCGCGGCCTCGTAGTTCCCGGCGGCCTCGGCGTCGGCGGCGCGCCGCTCGAGCGCCCTGGGGTCATCGCCGGCGGGGGCGTGCGCCTGCGCCGTCGCCTCCGACAGCGCGATCCGGCGCGTCAGGAAGAACCGCGCGAGCAGGTAGCCGACCGTGAACAGGAGCGCGCCGAGCACGATCCAGACGACGTTGCGCCCGCCCGGCAGCAGGTCGTCGAGCAGGTCGAGCAGCCCGGTCGGGGCGAGATCGCGCAGCCAGTCGACGAAGCCGCGGAACGGCCCGGGCGCCTCGCCGCCGTGGAAGCGCTCCTCCTGGAGGATGTCGCGCGCCTGCGTCGTCGGGTCGTCCAGCGGCGGCGCGCCTTCGTACCGGAATGACCGGAGCGTCTCGAGCCGCTGCTCGAGCTCCTCCCCTTCCGCGCCCGCCAGCGAGCCCGCGACGTCGACCGGCTGGCCGTCGACCGACGTCACCTGCTCGAGCGCGGCCGCGTTGCCGTCGGCGACCAGCGCCTGGTACTCCGAGAGGCTGACCTCCTTGGCGTGCGCGGTGGCCGGCGCCAGGCACGCCGCGAGCAGGACCACGGCGCCCGCGATGCGGGCGCGGATCACAGCCCGCCCGGCCCGCGCGGCTCCTCGGGCGGCTGCCAGTCCGCCCGATCCTTGTCCTTCTTGTCCTTCTTGTCCTCCCACGGGGACTCGCCGAACGGCGACGACGCGCCCCAGCGGGACTCCCACGCGGGCGGCTCCTCCTTGGGCGGCAACGGGTCCGTGGGCTCGTCGACGGGCGGCAGCGGATCGGTCGGCGCGGCCTCGTCCCCGAGCGGCGAGCCGGACGTGAGCCCGTCACCGGGCGTGGCCGGCGGGCGGCCCCAGCGGGCCTCCTCGTCAGGCGTGGCCGGCGCGCCCTCGGACGGGCGGCCCGAGCGCGCCTCGTCGGTGCTCGGCGGGGCCTCGGACGGACGCCCCCAGCGGGCTTCCTCGTCGGTGCTCGTTCTCGGCGCGCCTTCGGCGGGGCGGTCCCAGAGCGACCCACCCGCGCCCGCGGGCTGCGACCCGCCCGGTCCCGTCGGGGGGCCGGCCGGCGCGGCGGGCGGCGGCCCGGCCGGTGGGGTCGGCGGCGCCCAGCGCGACGGCCCCGAGGGCGGCCCACCCGGCGCGCCCTGCGGCGGCCCACCCGGCCCGCCCTGCGGCGGCGCCCCCGGCGCTCCCGGCGCGGGCCGCATCCACGGCGACTCCTCCGGCGGGCGGGCGTCCGGCGGGTTCTGCGCCGCCGGACCCCAGCGCAGCGGCGCGTCCTGGTGCGAGGGCACGTTCCAGCCGCCATATTGGCCCTGCGGCTGCCACCCCTGCGGGGGCGGCGTGTACTGGCCCGGCTCCAGCGGCGCGGGGATCGGCGCGTCCGGGTCGAATGACCGGCCCAGGCCCTCGGCGAGCATCTGGACGTCGAAGCCTTCCTTGCGGATGCGCTGGTCGAAGTAGAGGATCGTCAGCACGGCCGCGGAGAACGGGTAGGTGATGACGTTGCCGAGCGTGGTGCCGACGACGTTGGCGACGGCGGCGGCCAGCCGGTTCTCCGAGGCGAATATCTCTGCGAACGCCGACGGGATCGACGAGATGATCCCGCCGAGGATGCCGACCAGCAGCCAGGAGACGATCAGCAGCAGCAGCGTCGCCCAGAACCGCTCCCGGATGAGGCCGTAGCTGCGACCGAGCGCCTTGAACGGGCCGACGCGTTCGAACAGGCTCGCCGCGAGCGCCAGCGACCACACGGTGACGAGCCAGAAGCCCGGAACGAGGCACAGGACGAACCCGAGCAGCACGGGCGGCGCCGCGATCAGGCTCAGCACGAAGATCCGCGGCGCCCGGGAGATGCCGAAGCGCAGCGAGCGGCCGGCCTCCGGCGTGGCTCCGAGCCAGGCGTCGGCGACGGCTTTGAAGCACGCCGTGTTCACCACGAGGAACGAGACCACCCCGATCAGCGCCGTGATGCCGAGCGTCACCCATACGCCCGCCTCGATGTCGTCGGCGGACGTCGTGCTGGTGTCGGTCTCGGGCAGGAACTCGAGCTGCTCGGCGTCGATGGAGCCGATCAGCAGCACCTGCAGGATCGACAGCGGCAGCAGGGGCACGATGACGCACAGCGCCAGCGTCTTCCAGTGCCGGGTGCAGACTTTGATGCCCGCGTCGAGGATCTCTCCAAGGCTCAGCGGCCGTAGCGAAGGGGTAGCCACGGCCGCGAAGGTAGCGGGTCCGGAGGCGCCTAGGCGCCGCCGCCGGCCATCGCCGGCAGGATCACGAGCGTGTCGGACTCCCCGACCGTCGTGTCGAGGCCGTCCAGCACGCGTACGTCCTCGTCGTTGAGGTACACGTTCACGTAGCGGTTCAGCGAGCCGTCAGCGCCGAAGAGCTGCTGCTGGGTCGCGGGGTGCTGCTCGGCGAGCGCGCGCAGGACGGCGCCGACGTCGCCGCCGTCCGCGTGGACTTCCTTCTCGCCGCCCACGGAAGGACGCAGGACCGGTGGGATCTTGATCTTCGCCATCGTCAGGTCACCCTAGCCCGCGGCGGCGCAGAACGCCTCGTAGTCCGGGAACACGCCGAGCTGCGACTCGTCGATCTCCGACGGGTCGATCGAGCAGATCGGGCACTCCGGGTCACGGCGGACCTTGAGCTCGGTGAACGTCGCGCCGAGCGCTTCGTAGAGCAGCAGGCGGCCGATCAGCGGCTCGCCCGCGCCCACGATGAGCTTGACGACCTCGGTCGCCTGCAGCAGGCCCATCGTCCCCGGCAGCACGCCGAGCACGCCGTTCGCGCCGCAGGACGGCGCCAGCTCCGCCGGGGGCGGCACCGGGTACAGGCAGCGGTAGCAGGGGCCGTCGTGCGGCTTGAAGACGGACAGCTGGCCATCGAACCCGAGGATCGAGGCGCTGACCACCGGGATGTCCAGGCGCACCGTCGCGTCGTTGAGCAGGTAGCGCGTCGGGAAGTTGTCGACGCCGTCGACGATCACGTCGTAGCCCTCGATGATCTCCATGATGTTGGAGGCGTCGAGGCGCGTCTTGTACTTGACGACCTGCACGTCCGGGTTGATGCCGTTGATGGCGATCTCCGCGGAGTCGACCTTCGGCGTCCCGATCCGGTCCGTGGTGTGGATGACCTGGCGCTGCAGGTTCGAGAGGTCGACCTCGTCGTCGTCGACGACGCCCAGCGTCCCGACGCCGGCGGCCGCGAGGTACAGCGCGGTCGGCGAGCCGAGGCCGCCGGCGCCGAGCAGCAGCACCTTCGCGTTGAGCAGCTTCGTCTGGCCCTCGAGCCCGATCTCGGGCACGAGCAGGTGCCGCGAGTAGCGGTCACGCTGCTGCGGCGTCAGCACCACCGGCTTCTCGACCTCGTAGCCGCGGTCCTTCCACAGCGTGATGCCGCCGTTCATGGAGACGACGTTCTCGTAGCCGAGCAGGTTCTTGAGCGTGTTCGCCGCCAGCGCGGACCGCTGCCCGGAGGCGCAGTAGATGACCACGCGCTGGCTGCGGTCGGACCCGATCGCGCCTTCGACGCGCGACTCGAGGTACCCGCGGGCGACGTGCTTGGCGCCCGGGATGTGGCCGGCGTCCCACTCGTCGCTCTCGCGGACGTCGAGCAGCACCACGCCGCTGTTGCCATTGCCGTTCAGCGCGGCCTTGACCTCGGACGGATCGACCTCATCGACCTCGCTGCGGATCTTGCGGATGACCTCCGCGCCGGATGGGCTCATGCCAGTCCTCGAGAATTCGGATCGGGATTCAATGCTTCACAAAGGATAGCCCCATCCATGCCGTATGGGGTAACGACCCGACCGCGAGTTGCCGATGGGTACCGAACAGTGCGTACTCGCTCGCTCCTGCCGCAGGTCCTCGCGGTCAACACCACGCTGGTCACGCTCACCGCGCTGATCGCCGCGATGCTCGCCCCCGACCGGGCGGGCGGGCTCGCGAACCTGCAGCGCGACCTGCTGATGGGCGTCGCGGTCGTGGCCGCGATCCTGCTCAACACGCTGCTGCTCAAGCGCCGGCTCGTGCCGCTGGAGCTGCTGCTGGAGGCGATCGAGCGCGTCGACCCCGGGATGCACGGCCAGCGCGCCCACGCGCCCCGCAACGCGCCGCAGGAGGTCGAGCGGCTGACCGCCGGGTTCAACAAGATGCTCGACCGGATCGAGCAGGAGCGGATCGAGGGCGGCCGCGCCGTCATCCGCGCGCAGGAGGAGGAGCGCGCCCGGATCGCCCAGGACCTGCACGACGAGGTCAACCAGGCGCTGACGGCGATCCTGCTCCGGCTCCAGGCCGCCGCGCTCGACGTCCCGCCCGGGCTGCGCTCGGAGCTCAAGGAGATCCAGACGCTCGCCACGCAGGCGATGGAGGAGCTGCTGACGCTCGCCCGCACGCTGCGCCCGACCGCGCTCGACGACCACGGCCTCGTCCCCGCGCTCGCGTCGCAGGTGGCCAACTTCGGCGAGCGCACCGGCATCCGCACCACCTTCCACCGCCACGGCGACATGCCCGAGCTGTCCGACGAGGAGCAGCTCGTGCTCTACCGCGTGGCGCAGGAGTCCTTGAGCAACGTCGTCCAGCACTCGGGCGCGAGCGCGGTGCGCGTCGAGCTCAACAGCGTCGGCCGCACCACGTTGCGCGTGCGCGACGACGGTTGCGGCTTCGCCCCGAAGAAGGGCTCCGGCGGCCGCCTCGGCGTGTCCGGCATGCGCGAGCGCGCGCTGCTCGTCGGTGGCCGCCTGAACGTCTTCTCCGCCCCGGGCGAGGGAACAACCATCGAACTGACCATGGGGGCCTCATGAGGATCCTGATCGCCGACGACCACGGGATCGTCCGTGGCGGCATGAAGCTGTTGATCGACCGCCAACCCGACATGGAGGTGGTCGCCGAGGCCGGCGACGGCGTCGAGGCGTTCGAGATGGCGCTGCAGACCAAGCCCGACCTGTGCGTCATGGACGTCTCGATGCCGCGCATGACCGGCCTCCAGGCCGCGCGCCAGATCCGCGCGCACCTGCCCGAGACCCAGGTCCTCGCGCTCTCCATGCACGACGACGAGCGGTACGTGTTCGACGCCCTGAAGGCGGGCGCGTCCGGCTACGTGCTCAAGCGCGAGGTCGACCAGGCGCTGCTGAACGCGATCCGCGCCGTCTCCCGCGGCGACGCCTTCCTGACGAACGCGGTCGAGCGCACGATCGTGCGCGAGTGGATGAGCGACAGCAGCTCCGGCCCTGAGGAGCCGCTCTCCCCGCGTGAGCAGGAGGTGCTGAAGCTGATCGCCGAGGCGTACACGAACAAGCAGATCGCCGAGACGCTGCACCTCGCCGAGAAGACCGTCGAGTCCCACCGCGCGAACCTGCTGCGCAAGCTCGGCATGCGCGACCGCGTGGAGCTCGTGCGCTACGCGATCCGACGTGGTCTCACCGAAGCCTGAGTAACGTCCACCCGCGATGAAGCGGGCTTCCACGGCGGGCTTGGTCCTGGGCGCGATCGGCGTCGTCTTCGGGGACATCGGGACGAGCCCGCTCTACACGCTGCGGACCGTCTTCGCGCCCGAGCACGGGCTCGAGGCCGGCCGTGAGCAGGTGTACGGCGTCGTCAGCCTGATCTTCTGGGCGATCACGGTGATCGTCTCCGTCAAGTACGTGACGTTCATCATGCGCGCGGACAACGACGGCGAGGGCGGGATCATGGCCCTGATCGCGCTCGTCCAGCGCTCGAACCTGCGCTCGCGCGGCGCGCAGCTCACGCTGGTCCTGCTCGGCGTCTTCGGCGCGTCGCTGTTCTACGGCGACGGCATGATCACGCCGGCGATCTCGGTGCTGAGCGCAGTCGAGGGCCTCGAGGTGGTCAGCCAGGACCTCGAGCGGTTCGTCATCCCGATCACGCTGGTCGTGCTGGGCGCGCTGTTCGCCGCGCAGCGCTTCGGCACCGGCCGCGTCGGCGGGCTGTTCGGCCCGGTCATGGTCCTCTGGTTCATCGTGCTCGCGGTCTCCGGCTTCGGCCGGATGCTCGAGCACCCCGAGATCCTGCAGGCGCTCTCCCCCCACCACGGCGTCGAGTTCCTCTTCGACCACGGGCACGAGGCGTTCGTCGCGCTCGGTGGCGTCGTGCTGGCCGTGACGGGCGCCGAGGCGCTGTACGCCGACATGGGCCACTTCGGCGCGCGGGCGATCCGCAAGGCGTGGTTCGCGCTGGTCTTCCCCGCGCTGATCCTCAACTACCTGGGCCAGGGGGCGTTGATCGTCGGCGACCCGCAGACGAGCGGCAGCCCGTTCTTCCTGCTGTTCCCGGAATGGGCGCGGATCCCGATGGTGATCCTCAGCACCGTCGCCGCGATCATCGCCTCGCAGGCCGTGATCAGCGGCGCGTTCAGCGTCACCCGCCAGGCGATCCGGCTCGGCTTCCTCCCACGGCTGGTCGTGCGCCACACGTCCCAGCGCGAGGTCGGCCAGGTCTACGTGCCCGCCGTGAACTGGATCATCTTCGCCGCGGTCGTCGCGCTCGTGCTCGGCTTCCAGTCGAGCGAGCGGCTGGCGAGCGCCTACGGCATCGCGGTGACCGGCACGCTCGCGATCGACACGCTGCTGTTCTTCTTCGTCGTGCGCGCGCTCTGGGGCCGCCCGCTCGGCCTCGTGATCGCCGGCGCCACCGCGTTCCTGGTCGTCGACCTCACGTTCTTCGCCGCCAACCTGACCAAGATCCTCCATGGCGGCTGGTTCCCGCTCGCGATCGCGCTCGCCGTCTTCGGCGTCCTCACCACCTGGCAGCGCGGACGGGAGATCGTCAGCCACCGGCGGATCGAGGAGGAGGGGCCGCTGCGCGCGTTCGTCGAGGAGGTCCGCGAGCTCGACCCGCCGGTCGCCCGCGCGCCCGGCACCGCCGTCTTCCTGAACGCCAACCCGGAGACCACGCCGCTCGCCCTGCGCGCGAACGTGGAGCACAACCACGTGCTGCACGAGTGCGTGATCATCGTCTCGCTCGCGACCGAGCGCGTCCCGTACGTGCAGGAGGACACGCGCCTGACGATCGACGACCTCGGCTACCGCGACGACGGCATCACCCACATCACGGGTCGCTTCGGCTTCCAGGAGGCGCTGAACGTCCCGGAGCTGCTGCGGCTGGCAGCCCGCCAGGGCCTCGAGGGCGACCCCGACCTCGAGCACCCCTCCTACTTCGTCAGCCGCATCTCGATCATCCCGACCAAGCGCCCGGGCATGGCCTCGTGGCGCAAGAAGCTGTTCCTGGCGATCTCCCGCAACACCGCCAACCCGGTCGAGATCTTCCACCTCCCGGACGACCGCACGGTCGTGATGGGCTCCCACATCGAGCTATGACCACGTACGACCCCCACTACCCCGACGGCCTCGGAGAGCTCGGGTTCGCCGTGCTGGACGCCGGCCACGTGCCCGGCCCACCCGCGCCGCCGTTCAAGATCGGCACCGGCTATCCGCTCGCCCTGTGCGTCAACGGCGACCTCGCCGCCGTGTCGTTCGCCGTCCTGGACGCGTATCCCGACATCGCCATGGGCTGGTGGTGCTTCCTGGAGAGCTACCAGCGCACCAACGGCCTCTGGGGCTACACGGCGGCGCCGCACGACAACACGACGTCGGAGACGCCGTTCGCACGCCCGACCGGCGGCATCGAGTGGGTCTCGTTCGGGGGCGTCAGCGGGTGGGACGACGAGCCGAAGCAGCGTCACTCGTACTTCGGCATCGCCGGCACGGACATCGCGCGGCTCGCGATCGGCACGTGCGAGGTGCCGATCACGCCGTGGTGCGGTGCCTGGGTCGTGATCGCACCCGGCGACGCGTCGACCCTGACGGCCTACGACGCGGCCGGCGTCGTCGTGGACGAGATCGCCTACGACTAGCCTGAGGGACCGATGCTCCCGGCTCGTCTCCGCCTCGCGCTCATCGCGCTGTCGCTGTGCGCCGTCGCCGCCGTCCTCGGCGCGACGCTCGCCTCGCGGGCCGGGAACGCCAACGAGACGCGCGGGCTCGAGCTGAGCAAGGACGGGTGGGCCGGCGCCGTCCGCCCGCCGACGCAGCGGGTGCCGGACTTCACGCTCAAGGACCAGGACGGCAAGACGGTCACGTCCGCGTCGCTCAAGGGCCGCCCCGTGGTGTACGCGTTCGTGTACTCGACCTGCGAGGACACGTGTCCAGCGCAGGTGCAGACGATCAAGGGCGCGATCGACGATGCCGACCGCAAGGACGTGCGTGTCGTGGGCATCTCGGTCGACCCGGTCAATGACAACCCCAAGCGGGCGGCGTCGTTCCTGCTCAAGCAGGGCATGACCGGCCGGATGGAGTTCCTGCTCGGCACGCGGGAGCAGCTGCAGCCCGTGTGGGACGCGTTCGCGATCCAGCCCCAGCAGGACAACCTGGAGCACTCGGCACACACGATCCTCGCCGACGCCAGTGGCAGGCAGCGGATCGGCTTTCCCTATGACTTCATGACGCAGGAGGCCCTCGCCCACGACCTGGGGCGCCTGTGAGCCGCTTCCGCGACCTGCAGTTCTACGGGGAGTGGCGGCCGTACCAGCGCGCGGCGCTGGCCGCGTTCGAGAAGGACCGCCACAACGGGCGGCTGCGCACGCACATCGTCGCCCCGCCCGGCAGCGGCAAGACGCTGCTCGGCGTCGAGCTGATCCGCCGGGTCGGCAAGCGCGCGCTCGTGCTCGCGCCCAACCAGGGCATCCAGCAGCAGTGGCCGCGCGCGGTCGGCGCGTTCACGCCGGACCCGCAGGAGGTCGCCGGCGCGGACCCGCTCAAGCCGATCGCCTGCCTGTCCTACCAGGCGCTGTGCCAGCTCGAGGACCCGGAGATCGTGCTCGGCCGGCTCGCGCAGTCGCGCTGGGCGGACCAGCGCGCCGCCGCGACCGGCATGACGCCCGAGGAGGCGCTGCGCGAGGGCGAGGCGTTCGAGGGCGCGGCGGCGGACCGGCGCGCCAAGGAGCTCGCGCGCATCAGCGCCGCGCTCAAGCGCGAGGTCGCGCGCGGCGAGCACGCCGGCGTCGAGCTGCGGGACCTGCTCAGCGGAACGGCGCGCCAGCGCGTGCAGCAGCTCGCGAAGATGGGTGTCGGCGTCGTCCTGCTCGACGAGTGCCACCACCTCGCGAGCCTCTGGGGCTACGTGATCCGCGCGGTCCTGCAGGAGCTGCCGGAGGGCGTGCACGTGATCGGCCTGACGGCCACGCCGCCCGTGTCGCTGCCCGAGGCCGAGGCCGAGCTCTACGACGCGCTGCTCGGCCCGGTCGACTTCACCGTCCCCACCCCGGCGGTCGTCCGCGACGGCCACCTCGCGCCGTACCAGGAGCTCGCCTACCTGACCGAGCCGCTGCCCGTCGAGCGCGACTGGCTGGCCGAGCACGACACCCGCTTCCGCGAGCTGGTGACCTCGCTGCACGACTCGACCGAGTTCCCCGAGTGGGTGATCCAGCGGCTGCACGAGCGGCGCCGCTCCGCCGACGACGAGACCGAGCTGAGCTGGCCCGAGTTCCAGAAGCGCAGCCCGCGGCTCGCCCGCGCCGGCATCCGCTTCCTGCTCTCCGCCGACCTGCGGATCCCGCCGGGGGCGCCACGCGGTGAGGCCTACCGCCGCCAGCCCGACCTCGACGACTGGCTCGTCCTGCTCGAGGACTACGCGCTGCGCCACCTCGCGACGCAGCCGGGCGGCAAGGCCGCCGACACCTATGACGCGATCGCCGCCGCGTTGCGCGAGCTCGGCTTCAACCTCACCCGCAACGGCATCCGCCGCGGCACGTCCGAGGTCGACCGGCTGCTGACCGGCTCGCAGGCCAAGTCCCTCGGGCTGGTCGAGGTGATCGCGCACGAGCACGAGCAGCGCGAGGACCGGCTGCGCGCGCTCGTCCTGTGCGACGCCGAGCTCGCCGCCCAGCGCCCCGACGACGCGCTCACCGGCGTGCTCGACCCCGCCGCCGGCACCGCCCGCCATGCGCTGCTCGCGCTCGCCGCCGACGACCGCACCTGCCACCTGCGCCCGCTGCTGGTCAGCGGCCGCGGCCTGCGGTGCCACCCCAACGACGCGGAGGTCCTCCTCCAAGCCCTGGAAGCCACCGCCGCGGATCACTTCAAGCTGACCGAGTGGGAGGCCGAGCCGGACGGCCTGCTGGTCACGCTGCGCTCACAGGGCGCCGAGTGGATGCCGCGCGCGTGGGTGGAGCTCGCCACCCGGCTGCTGGTCGAAGGCACGACACAGCTGCTCGTCGGCACCCGCGCGCTGCTCGGCGAGGGCTGGAACTGCCCGCCGTTGAACGTCCTGGTGGACATGACGATCGCCACCACCGGTGTCTCCGTCCAGCAGATGCGCGGCCGCACCCTGCGGCTGGACCGCTCGGACCCGCAGAAGGTCGCCTCCAACTGGGACGTCGTCTGCGTCGCCCCCGACCTCGTCCGCGGCAGCGCCGACTACGAGCGCTTCGTGCGCAAGCACCTGAACCTGTTCGCCCCGGCCGAGGACGGCATGGTCGAAGCGGGTCCGTCGCACGTGCACCCGGAGCTCGGCCCGTTCGGCCCGCCCCGGGTCGAGCACTTCCACGACCTCAACGGCGAGCTGCTCGCCCGCGCCGCCGACCGCGACGGCGCCCGTGAGCGCTGGCAGATCGGCACGCCCTACCGCGGCGTCGAGCTGCCCACCCTGCTGGTGCGTCGCCGCGGTGACGACACCGCACCGCCGTCCGTGAGAACGAGCACCGGCCGCCCGCTGCGGCTCTCGCAGCGGGTCCCGATCGCGTCCGGCGTGGGCGGCGGCGCCGCGTTCGGCGCGCTGGGCGTCGCCACCGGCGCGTCCCCGCTGCTGATCGGCCTCGCGCTCGCCCCCGCCGGGCTCGCCTGGGCCGCCGTGCGCCTGCACACGATCAAGCGCCGGCTCCCGCTGGTGCTGCCGCTGGGCGCGGCCGCGCGCGCGGTGATCGACACCTACCGGGACCTCGGCGAGCTCACCCCGGAGGCGGCGGGCAGCCTGACGATCGAGCCGCGCAGCTCCGGCTACCTGCGCTGCGAGCTGACGAAGGCCACGCCCGAGGAGGGCAAGCGGTTCGCCGCCGCGCTCGACGAGCTCGTCGGCATCTCCGACAACCCGCGCTACCTCGTCTCGCGCCCGCTCGCCGACCCGCGCCGCGGCGCGCTCGGCCTGCTCGGTCGTGTGCTCGTCCGCCGCCCGCCGTTCGAGGAGCGCCTCCACCCCGTCCCGCAGGACCTCGCGCGCAACAAGGAGCGCGCCGAGACCTTCGGGCGCGCGTGGCGGCGAGCCGTCGGGCCCGGCCGGCTCGTGTTCACGCAGCGCACCGACGAGGGCCGCGAGGCACGCGCCGAGGCGGCGTCAGCCGACGGCGGCTACGAGACGCTCGTGCGCGACGTCTGGGTGTAGAGCGCGTCCTGCGCCGCGTCCTCGCGGTCCTGCGCCGCCCGGTAGGCGGCGTAGGCGCCTCGTGACGGCCGGCTGCGCCAGGCGGCCAGCGCGTCCTCGGCCTCTTCGGCGGCGTCCCGCCAGGCCTCCGCCACCGGGCTCCACGAGGGTTCCCGGCGCAGCACGATCTCGAGCGTGTCCGGCACGTCGTCGAGGAGGGAGCGGAGATCGCTGGTGCTCATCGCGGGATGGGGGATGCCCGAAAGCTCGCTGGACACACCATCAACTACGCACTGCAGGTCCAACTGGTTGCCTTTCGGACCTCGGACGAGGATGAGCGCGCCCGCCGTGAGGTTCGCGATCCCGTCGCTAGACCTCGTCTTCGTCGTCGGCGCCGATCTCCTCGGACGGCCCACGGTACCGCGCCCACAGAAGTGCGCCGACCATCGCGAGCACCGGCGCGAGGTAGAGCAGCTGCGCGGCCCAGTGGCCCGGGTGCGCGAACAGGGGCGTCATGCGTTCAGCGCCGCCGACAGCAGGAAGAGGCCGAGACAGGTGAACGCCACCATCAGGATCAGCATGACAACCTGCGAGCGGGTGGCGGCGCGGGCGGAGCCGTAGAGCTCGAGCGCGCGGTCGTGGGCGAGGACGAGCGCCGCGACGTGACCGACGACGAGCGCGCCGACCTGCACGTACCAGATGCCGGTGGCGCTGACGACGCCGTAGTCGATGTCGCGGTTCGCCGCGCCGAGCAGGTCCGAGCCGTCACCGAGCGGGTCGCTGAGCAGCCGCCACAGGTCCTGGCCGTTGTAGGCGAGCAGCGAGAAGTAGTGCGCGACGAGGTACCCGGCGGCGATCGGGATCAGCGTGTGGGCGAACGCGAGGCTCAGGCGGCGGCGGCTCATGCCCTCGGGCGGGACCATCCCACGCATGCCCGCGAAGTAGATGAGCCCGACGATCGCCACCGCACCGGCGAGGCCGACGACGAAGCCGAGCTCCAGCGCCGGCCCGATCCCGAAGCCGAGGTCGCGGAAGAACCCCTGGAGCTCGATCGCGATGTCGTTGAACAGCGCGCCCTCCTTCGCCCCGTCGAACGCGGTCGAGCCGACCGAGACGATCGCCAGCGCGGCCGTGCCGATGACGGGCGCGAGCCGCGCCGTGCCGGTGCCGGGCACGCGCAGGTGGACCTTGCCGTCGGCGGGCTCGCGGCCGAGCGGCGACAGCGAGCCGATCAGCGCGAACAGCACGCCGAAGCCGTCCGCGTTGCGCACCCACGGCTCCACGCCGTAGAGGCTCATGCCGACCAGCATCACCACGAGGTAGATCAGCATCAGCACCGCGAGCGAGCCGGGCTGCGTGCCGCGCGCCCACGCGAGCTCGCAGATCGCGAACGCGAACAGCCAGAACGCCGCCGGGTAGCGGCCGAGCCGCGCCGGGTACTCCAGCGGCTCCGGGAGCGCGCCGAAGCGCGCGGCGGTCCAGCCGGTCGCGCGACCGATCGCCCGCCACGGGCTGAGGTGGCGGAACACGTCCCCGAACAGCAGGGCGAGGAACGGGACGCCGACCCAGAAGCCGACGTAGACCGCGCTCGGGGCGAGGTTCTGGCTCTGCGTGTCCGTGCCGAACAGCCCGGCGTAGACGACGAGGAAGAAGAGGAAGACGCCGAGCGCGCCGAGGACGATCTCCAGCACGCGCGGGACCGCGAACAGCGGCCGGCCCGTCTTCGCCTGCAGCTTGGGCTGTGACCAGCCGAGCGCCAGCGCGACGAACGAGACGACGAGGACGGCGGCCGCGGCGGCGGCGAAGAGGGTCTCGGGGATCGGGAGGTCGGCGCGGCCGACGATCCCGTGCGCGAACAGGAGCACGCGCCGAGTCTAGGAACGAGAAAGGGCCCGGCGACGTTCGCCGGGCCCTATCTCACGAATGGCCCTAGAGCCTAAGGCCGGATGATCGGGGTGGGGCGGAGGGGATGTCCCGCCTTCAGCTGCACTTGATGTCGAACGAGTCCTTCGCCGAGGCGGCGGACGGCGGGTTCGGGTTCGGCGCGTAGCCGACCTCGACGCCGATCGTGTGCTTCTTGCCCTTGCAGCCCACGGAGGAGATGAGCGCGTTCTTGCCCTTCTTCTTGTTGATCGTGGCGCCGAGCTCGTTCAGCGCCGAGTAGGCGCCGGGAACCGGCTGCTGCAGCTCGGGCGTGATGACGATCGTCATCGAGCTGCCCTTGATCTTGCCGTGCAGGACGGCGTCGGCCGAGCCCGAGAGCAGGAACAGGATCTCGTTCTTGCCGACGATCGGCTGGACGTCGAAGCTGAGCGACGTCGGCGTCGTCGAGAACGGGTTCAGGTTGGCGCTGGCCTTGCCCTTGCCGGCGAAGGCCTTCTTGCACTTGCTCGGGTCGTTGATCAGCTCCTGATCGCCGAGCGTGCACTGGTCGAGGCCCTTGGTCGAGACCTTGATGGTCTTCGGGAAGGTGATCTTGATCGACTTCGCGGTCGTCTTGGCCGCCGCGTCGTTCTTGACGTCGAGCTTGAAGTTGACGGCCTTCGGCTTGGACTTCGTGCCCGCCTTGCTCGGCGAACCACTGCCCGAGGCCTCGATGCTGGGGGCGGGCGTCTGGGCGACGGCCACGCCGGTCGTGCCGACGGCGAGCGCCGCCATGCCGGCGACGAGGAAGGTCTTGCGCAAGTGTTCTCTCCTCTTGGAGCTGGTGGTTCTGGACGAACGGGCGCCGTTCGCGCCACAGACTTATCAACAACACGTCAGGAGCGCGAAGGTTGCGCTGCTAGCGTCGCCTTCGTCAATGCGTGCCTCCGACGCCAGCATCGCGGCTCCCGCCTTCCCACGCAAGCTCCCGTGGGTCAACGTCGCGATGCTGCGGATGGACCAGCAGAAGGGCAAGGCCGTCCTGGTCGAGTTCTTCGACTTCTGCCGCGTCAACAACCTGCGCACCCTGCCGTACCTGAAGGCCTGGCACGAGCGCTACGAGGCGCACGGCCTGCGGATCATCAGCGTCCACACCGGTGGGTTCCCGCCCGCCCGTGACGAGGACAACGTGCGCGAGGCCGTCGCGCGGCTGGAGATCCCGTGGCCGGTCGCGATCGACACCGACCTCGAGGTGTGGGACATCTACGGCAACGAGGGGTGGCCGGCGCGCTACCTCTGGACGCCGGAGCAGACCCTGTTCTCGATGCACTACGGCGAGGGCGCGTACGCGGAGACCGAGCGCGAGATCCAGGAGCTGCTCGGCGTGTCGATGGACCCGGTCGCACCGGTCCGGCCCGAGGACGCCGAGGACGCGCTGATCGCGCCGCAGACCGAGGACCAGCCGGGCGCCTACTCGGGCCCGTACGAAGCGGGCGGCGTGTGGGCGGTCGTGGACGGGATGGGCGCGGTGCGCGTCAACGGCGTCGAGCACACGGTGCTCGAGCCGGGGGCGATCGAGCTGCTGCACCACGAGCGGCACACGGCCGGCGAGCTGGTCTTCGAGGTCAGCGAGGGCGTGGTCGTGCACGCCACCTGCTTCACCCCGGGCCTGGCCTGAGGTCCGCGTGGGTCCGCTCGCCCAGTAGGCGCAGCAGGCGCGGCGGGCCGTCGTCCTCGACGAGGATCGCCGTTCCGGGCCAGTAGGGCGAGCCGTTCGGCTCCGGGCCGAGGAAGTGCGGCTGGTAGGTCCACGAGCCGGTGTTGTGGATCCGTGTGCCGTTCACGGTCCACTCGGCGAGGTCGTCGGTCGGCCACGGGCCGGAGCGGTGCGAGTGGCCCCAGATGACGTGCTCGGCCGGGATCCGCAGGCGCTGGACGACCTCGGCGATGCCGGTCAGGTAGCCGCGGCGCAGCGCGGTCGGTGACAGGTTCACCTGGAGCGGCCCGAGGCCGACCGCGTTCAGCGTGCGAACCGCCCCGCGGTATCCGGTCCTGAGCGCGAGCGAGCGCGGCGTGCGCTCGCGGGTGAGCGCCTTGTAGGAGCGCGACGACGCGCCGCCGCCCTTGGCCACGATCGAGTTGTCGGCGCGCTGGGCGAGCGCGTTCAGCCACGCGTACAGCGGCGACAGCACCGCCTCGTAGTCGTCGGGCGTCGTCGGGTCGGGGAGCGGCGCGATCCACTTGGCCATCGCGCCGACGAGGATCCGCTCGAACGTCGGCACGGTCGCGTGCACGTCCGCGTAGTGGCCGTGGAAGGCGTAGACGTCCTCGCGCAGCCACAGGCCCGGGTACGCGAAGCGCACGCGCGCGGGGCGCGCCGCCTCGACCAGAAGCTCGGCGATCGGCGTGTGCGCGCCGAAGTGCTGCTCGAAGCCGAGGAAGCCGGCCGGCTCGGTCTGCAAGCGCGCGTCGATCCAGCCCGCCGCGAGGCCGTGGTCGTGGTTGCCGGAGGTGATGATCAGCTCCCGGTCGGGCCCGAGCCGCTTCCCGAGCGCCGTGAAGAACGGCAGGGCGATCCGGACCGCGTCGCGGTGCGCGGCCTCGCGCAGCTCCAGGCCGTCGCCGAGGATCACCAGCCGGTCGACCTGGTCGAGCGCGTCCAGCAGCGGCTCCTGCAGCTCGGGGCGGCGCAGGAGGTCGGAGCGCTCGGCGCGGCCGAGGTGGAGGTCGGAGACGACGAGCGTGCGCATGTGCGGGCTAGTGTGCCCATCCATGGCGCCTTTGGCAGGCATCCTCGTCGCCGACTTCTCGCGCGTGCTCGCCGGGCCGCTCGCCGCGATGCTCCTCGGCGACCTCGGCGCGGACGTGATCAAGGTCGAGCGCCCCGACGGCGGCGACGACACGCGCGCCTGGGGTCCGCCGTGGCGCGACGGCGTCTCGACGTACTACCTGGGGCTCAACCGCAACAAGCGGTCGATCGCGCTGGACCTCAAGGACGCGGGTGACCTCGAGCTGGCGCGGGAGCTGGCCACGCGCGCGGACGTGCTGATCGAGTCGTTCCGGCCGGGGCTGATCGGCGAGCTCGGGCTCGGCCTGGAGACGTTGCGGGAGCGCAACCCCGGGCTCGTGACGTGCTCGGTCACCGCGTTCGGGAGCGGCGAGGCCGCGGCCGGGCTGCCCGGCTACGACTTCCTGCTGCAGGCCATGGGCGGGCTCATGTCCGTGACGGGCGAGCCCGACGGCGAGCCGCTGAAGGCGGGCACGGCGGTCGTCGACCTCGTCTGCGGGCTGCTGGCCGCCAACGGGATCCAGGCCGCGCTGCTCGAGCGCGCGGCGACGGGCGTCGGCCGTCACGTCGAGGTCTCGCTGATGGACTCGGCCCTCACCACCCTGCTGAACCAGGGCTCCGCGTGGGTGGCGGCGGGGGTCACCGGGCGCCGCCGCGGGAACCGCCACCCGAGCATCGTCCCCTACGAGACCTACGCGACCGCGGACCGGCCGCTCGCGATCGCGGTCGGCAACGAGCGGATCTTCGCCCGGCTGTGCGACGCGCTCGGCCTCGCGGACCTGCCGGGCGACGAGCGCTTCGCCACCAACGCCGCGCGGGTCGAGCACGCGGACGCGCTGATGGAGGCGTTCGAGGCCGTGCTGCGGACCCGGCCGGCCGCCGAGTGGCTCGAGGTACTGCGGGCCGCCAAGGTGCCCGCCGGGCCGATCAACGGCGTCGACGAGGCGTTCGCGCTGGCCTCCGAGCTGGGGATGGAGCCCGTCGCCGAGGTCGACGGGCTGCCGCTGGTCACGCCGCCGCTGCGGATCGACGGCGAGCGGCCTGCGATCCGCCGCGTGCCGCCGGGTCTCGACCAGCACGGCGACGAGCTACGTCACTGGCTGCACGTGCGTGATGACGCTGCCGTCGTCGAGGAACGCGTGGACGAGCACTGACGGCGGCTCCTCGCGGTTCGTCGCCATGCCCGGTGCCTCGAAGTCCAGCGTGGACTGGATGTGCGTGCCGGCCGCGGTGACGACGAGCGTGCCGCCGAGCGTGGCGGTCGCGGCGCGGTGGACGTGGCCGGCGGCGACCAGCGCGACCTGCGGGTTGGCGGTCAGCAGCTCCGCCAGCGCGTCGGCCTGCTCCTTCGGCAGCCCGATGCGGTCCAGCCACGCGAGGCCCATCGCGACCGGCGGGTGGTGCATGGCGATGATCGTGGGCGTGCCCGGCTCGAGCTGCTGCTCGACCCAGTCGACGTCCAGCGAGCCGTCGTCGCGGCCGGGCTGGGACGTGTCGCAGACCACGAGCCGCACGTTCCCGGCCTCCGCGACGTACTGCTGGCGCTCGTCGAAGCGGTCATGGTTGCCCGCCGTGCGGTACACGGGCGCCTGGATCGGGGCCAGCGCCCGGGTGGCCGCCTCGTACTCCTCGGGCGCGCCGGTGTCGGCGATGTCGCCCGTGAGCAGGACGGCGGCCGGGCTCAGCGCGGCGACGCGCTCCGCCGCGCGCTCCAGGCCGGGGATCGAGGGCTCGTCGTCGAGGCGGATGTGAGGGTCGCTGATCTGGGCGATGAGGAGGGGCACGCGGCGGGACGCTAGCAACTGGGGTTGACTATCGCCAGTTAGTCAACTACGGTTGCTCCATGATCGATTTGGCCACCCCCGCCGATCCCGCCGACGGGCTCGCCGCCGTCGTCGCGCTCCGGCGCCTCGCCGAGCAACTCGAGGCGGCGGAGGTCGAGCGCGCGATGCGGACCGGCTGGAGCTGGCCCGAGGTCGCGGAGGCGCTCGGCGTCACGCGCCAAGCCGTCCACAAGAAGCACGCCAAGCGGCTGATCGCCGCGGGCGTCGAGCTCAGGAGACGATGACGATGCTGCAACGGTTCACGAAGGACGCCCGGGCGATCGTCGAGGCCGCCGTGGAGATCGCCCGCGAGCGCGGCGCCTCGACCGTCGAGGCCGAGCACCTGCTGCTCGCGGCGACGCGACGGGAGGACCCGACCGCGATCGTCCTGCGCGGCCACGGGCTCGATTTCGACGGGCTGGACCGCGCGCTGGAAGCGGAGAGCGAGCGGAGCCTGGCCGCGGTCGGCGTGTCCGCCGAGCGGCCGCGCTTCACGCCCTTCCCCGGCAAGCCGCGCTTCGCCACGTCGGCCAAGGCGGCGCTCGAGGGCGCGCTGCGGGCCGCGACCGAGCGCGCCGACCGGCACATCGGGTCCCGCCACGTCGTGCTCGGCGTGCTGCGCCCCACGCGCGGCACCGTACCGCGGGCACTGGGGCTGGCCGGAGTCGATCGCGACGAGCTGAGTGCGGCTATCTCGAGCGCGACGTAGGCAATCCGGAAGCCGCGGACACCTGCTGGCGCGGCCGTGCACGGGGCGACGCGACGCGAGCCTGTGCGGCATGAACCCGAACCCCACCGCCGGCCGCCTCGCGGCGATCGTCACCGGCGGCGTCATCGCCTCGCTCGCGCTCGTGGTGCTCGCCGCCGGCGCGGCCTTCACCTGGCTCGAGCACCGCAAGGACGCCGACGGCTACTACATGACCAGCAGCGAGCGCTTCGCCACGCCGACGCACGCGCTCGCCACCGAGAACCTGGAGATCGACGACGACGTCCCGGGAAGCGTCGCGGGCACCGTCCGCTTCGACGTGCAGGCGAACGGCTCCAAGCCGGTGTTCGTCGGCATCGCCCGCTCGCGGGACGTCGAGGCCTACCTGGCCGACGCGCCGCACGCGACGCTCACCGACGTCCAGACCGACCCCTTCGCCGCCGACTACCGGACGACCGCGCGGGGCGCCGCCGCGCCGGCGCCGCCCGCCACGCGTGACCTCTGGGTCGCCGCGCGGCAGGGCACGGGCGAGCAGCGCCTGACCTGGGACGTCCAGGACGGCGACTGGTCCGTGGTGGTGATGAACGCCGACGGCTCCGCGGACGTCGACGCCGAGGTCGCCGTCGGAGCCGACCTGCCGATCGTCGGGACGCTCGCCACCGGGTCGCTGATCGGTGGCCTGGTGCTGCTCGCGGGCGGCGGCGTGCTGCTCGCCGGCGGGTTGCGCACGCCGCGTCGGCGCCGCGCGGCGTTAGCGGCTTGATTGACGCATCCGCCGCGCGACCGTGGCGGTCAGCACGAGCAGCGCCAGCAGCGTGCCGACCGCTACCCACAGCAGCGGGTCGGACGCCGACAGGTCGTCCAGCGCGTGGCCCAGGTACGTCGCGGCGGCGGTGATCGGCAGCACGCCGACGAACGACGTCCACGTGTAGCGCCAGACCGGCACGCGCGTCGCGCCGGCGATGTAGCCGACGAGGCTGAAGGGCACGAACGGGACCAGCCGCGACATCACCAGGGCGGGTGCGCCACCGCGGCCGATCACGCGCTCCGCGGTCTTCACCCGCTCCTCCCCCGCGAGCCGGACCGCCAGCGGGCGGCCGATCCACACGCCGAGGGCGTAGGCGATCAGCCCCGACAGCGTCCAGGCGACCATCACGATCGGCAGCGCGACGGCGAAGCCGTAGACGAGGCCGGCGACCGCGTTCGGGATCTCGGCCGGGAACAGCACGACCGCGTGCACGAGGATGATCGCGACGAGGACGAGCGCGCCGCCGACGCCGAGGTCCTGCAGCTGGAGCTGCAGGGCGTCGACGTCGCCGTGCAGCGCGTGCGAGAGCGCGGTGCGCAGCGGCTCGACGAGCGCGACCACCGCGGCCGCGACGGCGATCGCGACCAGGGTGAGCAGCAGCTTGCGCAATGGGCCGCTCAGGCTTCGGCGGCGGCGGTCATCGCCTGCCGGATCTGCTTCGGCAGCATGAAGCGCACGTCCTCGCGCAGGACCTCGAACTCCGAGACGTCCTGCGTGCCGCGCTCGCGGAAGAAGGCGACGAGGTCGTCCACGAGCTCCTCGGGAACGCTGGCGCCGGACGAGACGCCGACGACCTTCGTGTCCGGCGTGAGCCAGGCCTCGTCGATCTGGCTCGCGTTGTCGATCAGGTACGACGGCGTGCCGAGGTCGCGCGCGACGTCGACCAGCCGGTTGCTGTTCGAGGAGTTCTTGGAGCCGATCACGAGGACCAGGTCGCACCGGTCGGCCATCTGGCGGACGGCGGCCTGGCGGTTCGTGGTGGCGTAGCAGATGTCGTCGGTGCGCGGACCCGTGATGTGCGGGAACTTCTCGCGCAGGCGGGCGATGATGCCGCGCGTCTCGTCGACCGAGAGCGTGGTCTGGTTGATGTAGGCGAGCTTGCGCTCGTCCTCGACCTCGAGCGCGTCGACGTCCGCCTCGGACTCGATCAGCACGATGTGGTCGGGCGCCTCGCCCATCGTGCCCTCGACCTCCTCGTGGCCGGCGTGGCCGATGAGGACGATCGTGTAGCCCTCGGCGGCGAACTTGATCGCCTCGCGGTGGACCTTGGTGACGAGCGGGCAGGTGGCGTCGATCGTCTTCAGCTGGCGGCGCTCGGCGTCCGCGTGGACCGCCGGCGACACGCCGTGGGCGGAGAAGACGGTGAGCGCGCCCTCGGGGATCGTGTCGTCGAGCTCGTCGACGAAGATCGCGCCGCGCTCGCGCAACGTCTCCACGACGTGCTTGTTGTGCACGATCTCCTTGCGCACGTACACGGGGGCTCCGTGCAGCTCGAGCGCGCGTTCGACGGTCTGAACGGCGCGGTCGACGCCGGCGCAGTAGCCGCGCGGAGCGGCGAGCAGGAGCTTTTCCGGGGCGTGCATCTGAGGGTCCAGTCTAGGAGACTCAACGCCCATGTGGGACTCGGTATTCCGTCACACGGACGCATATCTGGCGTCTTTGGACGATCGCCCGGTGGGGGTGCCGGTGGCGCCCGACGTGCTCCGGACGCGCCTGGCGGGCGAGCTGCCGGACGTCGGCCTGGCGCCGGAGCAGGTGATCGACGAGCTGGTCGCGGCCGTCGATCCGGGCCTGGTGGCCAGTGCCGGGCCGCGGTACTTTGGGTTCGTGACCGGACAGGCGCTGCCCGCCGCGCGGGCGGCGGACATGCTGGCGGCCGTCTGGGATCAGAACGCGTTCTCGTACGTGTCCTCGCCGGCGGCGGCCGTGGTCGAAGAGGTCGCGGAGCGGTGGGTGCTCGACGTGCTGGGGCTGCCGGCTTCCGCGTCGGTCGGGTTCGTGACGGGCGCGTCGATGGCCAACGCGACCTGCCTGGCGGCCGCGCGCAATGTGGTCCTCGGGCGGCTCGGCTGGGATGCGGCACGGGACGGGTTGATCGGGGCGCCGCCGCTGCGCGTGTTCGCCGGCGCGGAGGCGCACGCGACGATCTTCGCCGCGCTGCGGCTCGTGGGGCTGGGCGCGGGGTCGGCGACGCTTGTGGACGTCACACCTCAAGGTGCACTTGACGCTGAGGCTTTGGTGCTGGACGGGCCCGCGATCGTGTGCGCGCAGGCGGGGAACGTCAACACCGGTGCGAGCGACGATCTGGCGCTGCTGGCGGCGAAGTGCCGGGCCGCGGGCGCGTGGTTGCACGTGGACGGGGCATTCGGTCTGTGGGCGGCAGCCGCTCCGTCGCTGCGCGCGTCGGTGGCCGGCGTGGAGCTCGCGGACTCCTGGGCGACCGACGCGCACAAGTGGCTGAACGTGCCGTACGACAGCGGGCTCGCGATCGTCGCCGACCGGGTCGCGCACCGGGCCGCGATGGGCCTCTCCGCGGCGTACCTGACCGAGTCCGAGCACCGGCAGAACTACGACTACACGCCGGAGGCCTCGCGGCGGGCGCGCGGGTTCGCCGTCTACGCCGCGCTGCGGTCGCTCGGGCGTTCCGGGCTGGCGGCGCTGATCGAGCGGTGCTGCGCCCACGCGCGGCTGTTCGCCTCACTCCTGGACGCGGGTGGCGCGACGGTGCTCAACGACGTCGTCCTCAACCAGGTGCTGGTGGCCGCTTCGCCCGAGGCGATCGCCCGCGTGCAGGCGGACGGCACGTGCTGGCTCGGCGGGACCGTCTGGCGCGAGCAGCCGGCGATGCGGATCTCGGTGTCCGGCTACGAGACCACCGAGGACGACGTGCGCCGCTCCGCCGCGGCGATCCTGCGCGCCTTGGGATAGCTGGCACCACCACCAAGAGTGGCCGTGGCGAGACTGGTCCCGCCACGTGCGGATTTCGATGCTTGATGCATGGAATCCGGAGTCGAGCTGCGCGACGTCACCAAGCGCCATGGGCGGGGCGCGGCGGCGGTCGTCGCGCTCGAGGGCGTGACCGCCCACTTCGAGCGCGGCAGCTTCACCGCGATCATGGGCCCGTCCGGCTCGGGCAAGTCGACCCTGCTCCAGTGCGCGGCGGGTCTCGACGAGCCCGACGCCGGCGCCGTGTGGGTGGGCGGCGTCGAGCTCGGCCGCCTGGGCGAAGCCGCCCGCGCCCGGCTCCGACGCGAGTCGATCGGCTTCGTCTTCCAGGCCTTCAACCTCCTCCCCGCCCTGACCGCCGAGCAGAACGTCGCGCTTCCGCTGCGCCTGGCGGGCCGGCGCGTGCCCCGCCGCGACGTGCGCGCCGCCCTGGCGAGCGTCGGCCTCGAGGACCGCGCGACCCACCGCCCCAGCGAGCTGTCCGGCGGGCAGCAGCAGCGCGTGGCGATCGCCCGCGCCCTCCTGTCCCGCCCCGCGACCCTGTTCGCCGACGAGCCCACCGGGGCGCTCGACACCACCAGCGCCCGCGAGGCGCTGGCGCTCCTGCGCGCCCTGCACGACCAGACGATCGTCATGGTGACCCACGACGCGGTCGCCGCCGCCCACGCGGACCGCGTCCTGTTCCTCGCCGACGGCCGCATCGCGGGCGAGCTCCCCGACCCGACGCCCGAGGCGGTCGCCGCGACGATGACGAGGCTCGAGCAGTGACGCGCGCCAAGGCCTCGGGGGCCGCGCCGCTCGCCGCCGCGCCGCCCCTCGCCGCGCCACCCGTCAGCTCGCCGCGCCTCGGGGCGTCGGCGTGACGTTCGGGCTCGCGTTCGCCACGCTGCGCGATCGGTGGCCGTCGCTGGCCGGGGCGTTCGTCGCGCTCGCGCTGGGCGCGGCGCTCGCCATCGGCGCGGGCGCCGTGCTCGTCGCGGCCGAGGACGCCGTCGACTCCGGCCCGGCGCGGTACGCCGCCGCGCCGATCGTCGTCACGGCGCCACTCGGCTCGGCCGAGGAGCGGTATCGCCGCCGGGCGGCCGTCGGGGCGACGTTGGCCGCGCGCGTGGCGGCGCTGCCCGAGGTGCGGCGCGTCGTGCGCGACCGCGCGATCGTGGTCCGCGCGCACGGCGTCGCGTTGACGGCTCGCCCGTGGTCGGCGCGGTTGGACACACGCCTGCTGTCGGGCCGCCCGCCGTCGGCGCGCGGCGAGATCGTCGCCGGCCCGGACCTGTCCGCGCTCGCGAAGGTGGCGCCACCGCGCACGGGTGGCGCCGCCCCGTCCACCGGATCGCCGCCGCCGCGCGCGGGCGGCGCCACGCCCGAGGCGCCCGCCGCGGTGTCGCTCGTCACGCCCGCCGGGCCGAGGACCGTGCGGGTGGTCGGGCGGGTCGCCGAGGGGGTGTTCTTCGGCGACGACGAGGCCGCGCGGCTCGCGCCGCGGGTCGAGGCGCTCGCCGTCTGGCCGCGGTCGGCCGCTCCGGCCGTGCGGAAGGCCGTCGGGGAGCGCGGCGTCGTGCTCACGGGCTCGCGGCGCGCGCTGGCCGAGCCGAACCCCGCGCGCGACGCGCTGGCCGGGGCCAGCGTGCTGCTGTCGCTGATGGGGATGACGCTCGCGTTCGTCGCGGTGTTCGTCACGGCCTCGTCGTTCGCGTTCTCGGTCGCGCTGCGGCGGCGGGAGCTCGGCCTGCTGCGCGCGGTCGGGGCGACGCCGCGCCAGGTCCGGCGGTTGGTGATGCGCGAGGCCGCGCTCGTCGGACTCGCCGGCGGTGGCGCGGGCGCGCTGCTGAGCCTCGTCACCGGGCCGTTGCTCGGCCGCTGGATCGTCGCCAAAGGGCTCGCTCCCGAGTCCATGGCGGTGCGGCCGCAGCCGTCGGCGATCGCGGCCGGCGCCGGCTTCATGTTCGTCGTCGGCCTGTGCGGGGCGTGGCTGGCGGCGCGCCGAGCCGCACGGGTCCGGCCGGCCGAGGCGCTGCGCGACGCGGCGGTCGACCGCGGCGTGATGACGATCTCGCGCTGGCTCTTCGGGCTGCCGTCGCTGGGCGGCGCGGTCGCGCTCGCGCTGCTCGACGTCGAGGCCGAGCCCGAGGCGCAGCTGCCCCTGGCCTTCGGCACCGCGTCGCTGGCGATCGTCGGCCTCGGGCTGCTCGCGCCGCTCCTCGTCCCGCGACTGGTGGCGCTGCTCGTGCTCCCGCTCCGCAGCGCCGGCGGCCTGTTGATCCGCCAGCACGCCCGCGCCGGCGTCCGCCGCACCGCCTCGACCGCCGCGCCCGTGCTGGTCGCGATCGGCCTGACCGGCGCGCTCGCGACGATGGTGAACTCGCTCAGCGCGTCCGACGCCGCCGCGACCCGCGCCCGCGTGGACCCGGCCGCGCTCGTCGTCACGGCGGACGGCGACCTGTCCACGGCCGACGTGGCCGCGCTGCGAGCCGCGACGGCGGCCGACGAGGCGGCGTCGGCCACGACCGCGCGCGCTGGGGCCTCGCCGCGCGCGCCCGCACCCGTCCTCGGTGCGACCCTCGAAGGGGACGTGCGCGTGCGCGGCGTGCTGCTGCGCGCGGTCGGCGCGGAGCCCGCCGCGTTGCCGCTGATGCTCCGCGCGCCCGTGCTGGATGGGTCGCTCGTGCCGTTCGACGGGATCGTGCTCGGTGAGCTGGCGGCGAAGCAGCTCGGCCGGAAGGTCGGCGACCGGGTCGGCGTGCGCCTGCCGGACGGGAAGCTGCGGACGTTGCGCGTGATCGCGGTCGTCGCGGACGGGTTCGGCTCGGTCGGGCTGTACGTGCCCTACGACGTGCTCGCCGGCCACGTCGGGGACCGCGCCGCGACCGCGGTCTACGTGCGCGGCGACGCGCGCGCCATCGGCGCCGTCGCGACCCGCCTGGGCCTGCGGGTCACGGGCGGGACCGTCACGCGCACGGTCGACGACGTCACGGACTCGAGCAACATGAACCCGCTGGCGCTGGTCGTGATCCTGGGTGTGGCGGTGCTGTACGTGGCGATCGCGCTCGCCGCGACGGCCGTCACGGGCACGGTCGCGCGCGCCGACGAGCTCGCCCTCCTGCGCCTCGCGGGCGCGACGCGCCGCGACGTCGTCCGCCTCGTCGCCGCCGAGGCGCTCGCGGTCACGCTCGTCGGCGGGCTGCTCGGCTGCGCGATCACGGCGCTGATCGTGGCCGGCCTGCAGCGTGGCGCTGCGTCGCTGCAGGGCCCGGTCGCGATCGCGCTGCCCTGGGCCCTGCTGGCGACGCTGATCGCCGTGTTCGCCGCGATCTCCGTCACGGCCTCCGCACTCGCCGCGCGGCACACGATGCGCCCCGTGGTCGGCAGCCCGTCGTGACTACGATCCGCCCCATGCTCGCGCCGTGGCGGTCCGTCGCGTATCTGGCCGCCCGGCTGCCGCTGCCCGCCGTCGGGGCGCTGCTCGTGCTCTTGACAGCCGGCGGCGGGTGGACGATCGCGCTCGCCGTGCCGATCCTGCTCGCGTACCTGACCGCCGCGACGTTCGCGGCCCCGTTCGAGCGGCGGCTCGTGACGATCCTCGACCGGCCGCCGATCCCGCCCGCGCGGCCGCAGCTGAAGACGGTCGCCCACGCGGCGATCGGGCTGGTCGCCGCGCCGTTCGAGTGCCTCTTCCTCGCCGGCTGGAGCCTCGGCGGCCTCGCGCTGGTCCTCAGCCCCGCGCTGCTCGGCGAGGGTCCCGTCGCGGCGGGCGTGGTGACCGTCGACACGGCCGCCGAAGCGTGGATCGCCGTCCCCGTCGGCATCGTCATCCTCGCCGTCGGCACGTACGCGACCGTCGGCCTTGCCACCGTGCACGCGTTCCTCGCGCGCGAGCTGCTCAGCCCGACCGACGGCGAGCTGCAGCACCAGGTCACCGAGCTCACCAGCTCGCGCCTGCGCCTGATCGACGCGTTCGACGTCGAGCGCCGCCGGATCGAGCGCGACCTGCACGACGGCGCGCAGCAGCAGCTCGTCAACCTCGCCATGACGCTCGACCTGGCCCGGATCGAGCTGGAAGGCAGCGACACCGAAGCCGAGCGGCTCGTCGACCAGGCCCACCGGCAGGCCACGAGCACGATGCGCGAGCTGCGGGACCTGATCCACGGCATCCACCCGCCCGTGCTCGCCGACCGCGGACTCCCCGGCGCGATCGAGGCGCTCGCCGACCGCTCGCCGCTCCCGATCCACCACACCACGGCGCTCCCGCACCGGCTCCCGGAGAGCATCGAGACCACCGCGTACTTCGTGCTCGCCGAAGCGCTCGCCAACGCCGCCAAGCACAGCCGGGCCGAGCAGGTCGAGCTGTCCGTCCAGCTCGAGGACCGCACGCTGACGCTCGAGGTCAGCGACGACGGCCGGGGCGGCGCGCGCCCCAAGAGCGGCCTCGCCGGACTCGGTGACCGCGTCGCCGCCGTCGGCGGTCGGCTCACGCTCTCCTCCCCGACCGGCGGCCCGACCATCATCCGGGCGGAGATCCCGTGCCCGTGACGACCGTCATCGCCGAGGACAGCGGCCTCCTCCGGGACGGCCTCGTCGGCATGCTCGAGCGCTTCGACTTCACGGTGCAAGCCGCCGTCGAGGACGCCGCCCAGCTGCTCAGGGCCGTCGACGAGCACGCACCACAGCTCGTGATCACCGACGTCCGCATGCCGCCGACCTTCCGCGACGAGGGCCTGCGCGCCGCGCTCGCGCTCCGAAGCACCCACCCCGACCTGAAGATCGTGGTCCTCTCCCAGTACGTCGAGCAGACGTACGCGGCGGAGCTGCTGGCCGGCGAGCAAGGCGGGGTCGGCTACCTGCTCAAGGACCGGGTCGCGGACGTCCGCGCCCTCGTCCACGCCCTGCACCAGGTGCTCGACGGCGGCACCGTCGTCGACCCGGAGGTCGTCCGGCGGCTGCTCCAGCGCCGCCCGCTGGAACGCCTGACGGGCCGCGAGCGGGAGACGCTCGCGCTGATGGCGGAGGGCCATTCGAACGCCGCGATCGCGCGCCGGCTCGTCGTCACCGAGACCACCGTCGCCAAGCACATCCGCAACGTCTTCGACAAGCTCGACCTCCCACCCACGGAGGACCACCACCGCCGCGTGCTCGCGGTGGTGACGTACCTACAAGAGGCCTAGCGCCCGCGCCACTCCGTGAGCATGTACTGAAGGACGGCCTCGCCGCTGAGGTCCAGGGACGCCTTGGACACGGCGGTGAGGTCGTCGCAGGGCTGGTGCCAGCAGTCGAAGGTGAAGTCGATCAGGTCGATCGCCGGCACGCCCTTGCGCAGGAACGGCGTGTGGTCGTCGAGGACCTCGCCCTGGGTCTCGTCCGGGAACGCGCGCTCGGAGCCGACCTGCCTGGCGGCCTTGCGCAGCTTCGCCCACATCTGCTCGTCCGAGGTCGCGTCGCGCGGGATCGAGAGGTCCTTGTCGGCGATGAAGTCGAGGAGGACGAGCTCCTTGATGTCCTTGTGGTGCTTGTCGGCGTACGCCTTCGAGCCGCGGACGCCGGTGCCGTAGAAGTCGGCGTCGTCGGTCGCCTCCTCGCCGTCGAAGAAGACGAAGCGGATCGGCGGCGCGTTCTTGGGCCGCTTCATGCCCTTCATGACACGCGCGATCTCCAGGACGCCGGCCGTGCCGCCCGCGCCGTCGTTGGCGCCGACGAAGTCCGGGATGTCCTTCGTGTCGTAGTGCGCGGCGAGCACGATCGCCTTGCCCTTGCCGGGGATCTCGCCGACGACGTTCGTGAGCCCGCCGGGAACGCGCTCGTACCTGCCGCGCGGGAGCCGCTTCTTGATGTAGGCGGCGAGCTGCTCGAGCTCGGGCGAGCCGGCCGGACGGGGGCCGAGGTCGACCTGGTACTCGAGCTGCGCCCAGGCGCGGTCCTCGTCGAAGCGGTCGACCTTGGGCTTGGCCGCGGCCGCCTGGGCCGTCTCCGTGGGCCGCACGTCCGGCGCCGAGGTCGTCGGCTGGGGCTCGTCACTCCCGCCACACGCCGCGAGGGCGAGGGCGCACATCAGCGTGGCGAGCATCGGCTTCCTAGTCGTTGGAGGTCACCGCCTCGAGCAGGTCCGCGAAGCGCTCGCGGGCCGCCTCGCGGCGGGTGGGGACGTGCTCAGACGGCACGTCGGTCGGCTCGTAGCCGCGCAGCACGCGGCGGGCCACCGACTGGCGGTGGACCTCGTCGGCTCCGTCGTAGAGGCGCGCGGCGCGGGCGTAGCGGTACATCGCCTCCAAGGGTAGGTCGGTCGAGTACCCAAGTGCCCCGTGGACCTGGATCGCGCGGTCGATCACGTCGTGGAGCACGCGCGCCCCGTAGAACTTGATCATCGAGATCTCGGTGCGGGCGGCGCTCGCGCCCTCGTTGTCCATCTTCCAGGCCGCGTGCAGGGTCATCAGCCGCGCCGCGTGCATCTCCGCCGCCGAGTCGGCGACGAAGTTCTGGATCGACTGCTTGTCGGCCAGCACGCTGCCGAAGGCGTGCCGCGACACCGCCCGCTCGCACAGGGCGTCGAACGCGCGGCGGGACACGCCCAGCCAGCGCATGGCGTGGTGGATGCGCCCGGGGCCGAGCCGGTGCTGGGCGATCAGGAAGCCCTCGCCTTCGCCGCCCAAGAGCGCGTCGGCGGGCACGCGGACGTCCTCGTAGCGGATCTCCGCGTGGTTGCCGTAGTGGCCGAAGCTCTCGCCCGGGTGCTCCATCGTCGCGACGTCGCGGACCACGTGCACGCCCGGCGTGTCGGCGTCGACGATGAACATCGAGGCGCGCTGGTGTGGTCGCGCGTCCGGGTCGGTGACCGCCATCACGATCAGGAAGTCCGCGATCGAGCCGTTGGTGGAGAACCACTTGTGGCCGTTGATGACCCAGTCGTCGCCGTCCTTCACGGCTCGGGTCTGGAGAAGCGTGGGGTCGCTGCCCGCCGTCTCCGGCTCGGTCATGGAGAACGCGCTGCGCAGGTCGCCCGCGAGCAGCGGGTGCAGGTAGCGGTCCTTCTGGTCGTTGCTGCCCGCCAGCGCGAGGATCTCGCTGTTGCCGCTGTCGGGCGCGGCGTTCCCGAACACGGCGGGCGCGAGCGGGCTCGTGCCGAGGATCTCGTGCATCAGCCCGAGCTTGACCTGCCCGTAGCCTTGCCCCCCGAGGTCGGGTGGCAGGTGCGCGGCCCACAGGCCGCGCTCCTTCACCCGGTCCTGGAGCGGCGCGATCGCGCGCTTGAACCCGTCGTATCCGAGGTCGTCGAAGACGGTCTCGATCGGCCACACCTCGTCGCGGACGAGGGCGCGCATCCAGTCCAGGTGCTCCTGGAACTCAGGCTCGGTGGCGAAGTCCCATGCCATGCGTCGATCATCGCACGGCGCGCTCGACCACCCAGAGGATCAGGCCGAACACGATCAGGCCGCCGGCCCACAGGACGAGCTTGGGATCGTCGGTGACGGACTGGACCGCGAGTCCGGCGCACGTGATGATCCCGAGGTACGGCAGCACGATCGGCGCCCTGAAGTGCTCGTGGTCGACCGGCTCGCCGCGCAGGCGCAGCAGCGCGACGTGGACCCCGATGAACACCAGGAGCAGCAGCAGGACGGTCGTGTCGGCGAGCGTCGTGAGGTCGCCGATGACGACCAGCACGGCGGCGATGGAGGCCGTGAACGCGATCGCCACCCACGGGGTGCGGCGCCCGCGATGGACCGTGCCGAGCACCTCGGGGACGACCTTCTCGCGCGCCATGCCGTACATCAGGCGGCTGGCCATGATCAGGTTCAGCAGGCAGCCGTTGATGAGCGCGAACAGGGCGATCGCGGCGAACACCTTGCTGTTGACCGCGAGCGGACCCTGCGTGACGACCTCGAGCAGCGGGCCGTCGGACTTCGCGAGCGTGTTCGCGGGCACGGCCATGCCGGCGATCAGCGTCACCAGCAGGTAGATGCCGCCGGCGATCGCGAGGCCGGTGAACAGCGTGCGCGGGAACGTGCGCGTCGAGTCCTGCGTCTCCTCGGCGACGTTGACCGCGTCCTCGAAGCCGATCAGCGCGTAGAAGGCGATCGACGCGCCGGCGACCATCAGCAGCGCGGGCGTGGCGTCGTCGTTGAACTCGAGCGCGCGGCCGACGTCGCCGCCGCCGTCGAACAGGAACGTCGCGCCGATCACCACGACCAGGAACAGGCCGGCGATCTCGATCAGCGTGCAGACGACGTTGAAGCCCGCGGACTCCTTGATGCCGCGGAAGTTGATCGCCGTGACCACGCCGATCACGACGAGGCCGACGAGGATCTGCGGCAGCTCGACGAACTGGCTCAGGTAGTCGCCGCCGAAGGCCGTCGCCAGCGCGGCGGCGGACGCCAGGCCCGAGCACATGACCGCGAACGCGACGACGAACGTCAGCAGCTCCTTGTTGAACGCCTTGTGGATGTACAGCGCCGCACCGGCGGCCTGCGGGTACTTGCTCACGAGCTCCGCGTAGGAGGCGGCGGTGAACCCCGCGACGATCGCCGCGAGCAGGAACCCGGTCCAGATCGCGCCGCCGATCTCGCCGGCCACCTCGCCCGTCCGCGCGTAGATCCCGCCGCCGAGGATGTCCCCGACGATGAACAGCAGCAGCGTCTTCTTCGTGATGCCGGCGGCGAGCGGGCTTCCCTCCCGCTCGGTCGGCCCGGACGTGTCCGCGTAGGCAGCCATTGAGGCGCGATACCCGGGTCGGGACCCCATCAAGCCCGACGGCCGTCGCGCCGATACAGCGCGTGTGACGTCTCGAGCCCTCTCCCTCCTCGCTGCGCTCGCCAGCCCGTTCTTCCTCGCCGCCGCCGTCGCCGGCTGGCTCTACGGCGTGTGGCCCGCCACGCCGCTGACGTTCACGATCGCCGCGATCGTCGTCGCGAGCGGTCCGACGCTCGGCATCTGGCACGTCGCCATGACCTCGGAGAAGGACTACATCGACGCCGACTACGTGGAGGAGGAGCCGACGGCGATCTTCGTCGCGACCGCGCCCGCCGCGCCCCCGGAGCCCGCGCCGATCGTCGACACGCCGCGCGCCGCCGCGGCCCGCGCGTTCCACGGCTGGCGCGACAAGCCCAACGAAGCCATCGCCCAGCGCGACCGCGAACGCCGCGCGAACGCCTTCGTCCGTACCTGAAGCAACATTAAAGGGTCTGGCCCTTTATGTGGAGAGGGTATCCGCTAAGCTGAAGCGGACATGCTATCCGCTTCTCCTCAGCCGCGGTTCGGGATCATGACCGCGCCCCAGCAGGTCGACTACCGCGACGTCCAGCGCGTCTGGCTGGAGGCGGACGCGATCCCCGAGATCGAGCACGCGTGGCTGTTCGACCACCTGCTGCCGATCGGTGGCGACCCGCTCGGCCCCGTCTTCGAGGGCTGGACGCTGCTGTCGGCGCTGGCGGCCCAAACGTCGCGCCTGCGCGTCGGCGTCCTGGTCACGTCCAACCGCATCCGGCCACCCGCGCTGCTCGCCAAGATGGCGGCGACGGTCGACGTCGTGAGCGACGGCCGGCTGGACCTCGGCCTCGGCGCCGGCTCGCGCCCCAGCTGGCCGGGCGCGCGCCGTGAGTACGACGCGCACGGCCTGCCGTTCCACGACGCGAAGCACGCGATCGGCAGTCTCGCGGAGGCGTGCACGATCATCAAGCGCGTCTGGACGGAGGAGGAGCCGTTCGACTTCGACGGCACCTACCACCAGCTCAAGGGCGCGTTCGGCAACCCCAAGCCGGTGCAGTCGCCGCACCCGCCGCTGATGATCGGCGGTCGCTCGAAGTCGGTGCTGCGCGTCGTCGCCGAGCACGCGGACCTGTGGAACGTGCCGGGCGCGGACTTCGCCGACGCGCTCGAGCGCAGCGCGACGATGGACCGCCTGCTCGACGAGCTCGGCCGCGACCCGGCGACGCTCACGCGTTCGATCCACCTCCCGGTCAGCTACGACGACCCGGCCCGCACCCGCGAGGCGGTCGCCGCAGCCGTGCGCGCGGGCTTCACCCACGTCATCTTCGGCCTCCCCGCCCCGTACCCGGAGGGCGTCGCCCGCTGGGTCGCGGACGAGCTCGTCGCTTAAGTCGCTTAAACGTCCTGGACGTTTAACTTCCCGTCGCTTAAGCGTCCTGGACGTTTAACTTCCTGGCGTGCTTCTCGCCGCCGCCTGCGCGTCCATCGCCTTGGGCACCGTGCTGCAGGCGGCGACCGGGTTCGGGTTCAGCCTCGTCGCCGCGCCGCTGGTGTTCGCCGCGCTGGACGCCGAGCCCGCCGTCGGGCTGCTGCTGATCCTCGGGTTCGAGGTCAACCTGCTCACGCTCGGGACGGAGCGCCGCCGGCCACGACCGCTGCGCCGCGCGGTGACGACCATGCTGATCGCGGCCGCTCCCGGCGCGCTCCTCGGCGTCGTCGTGCTGCGCGCGCTGCCGGAGGTGGCGCTGCAGGTGGCGGTGACGCTCGGCGTGCTCGGCACGCTCGTCGCGCGCCAGGTCAAGACCGCGCACGTGCCCGCGCCGCTCGCCGGGTTCGCCGCCGGCGCGCTCACGACCTCGACGTCGACCAACGGGCCGCCGATGCTCCTGCACCTGCTCGGCCGCGGCGTGACGCCCGAGCAGGTCCGCGACACGCTCACCACGACCTTCATCGGCCTCGCGCTGATCGGGGCGGTCGCGCTCGCCGCCACCGGCACACCCGCGCTGCCCGACGCCGCGCTCGTGCTCGGGCTCATCCCGGCGGTCGCCGTCGCGCACCTCGTCGGCCGGCGGGCGTTCAGACGGCTCGCCGCCTCCGACCACTACGAGCGCGTGTTAACCGCTGTGATGGTCGTCGCCGTCATGGTTGGGCTGGTCGGAGCGCTCAGTTAGGCTCTCGCATCGATGGCGCAGGCGCACGGAGACCGGCTCTCAGCCGTTGACGCGTCCTTCCTCGCACAGGAACGGGCGAACAGCCACATGCACATCGGCGCGGTCCTCATCCTCGAGGGTCCACCGCCGTCGTACGAGGACTTCCTCAACCACATCCGCTCGCGACTGCACCTCGTGCCGCGCTATCGCCAGAAGCTCGCGGTCCCGCCGCTGGAGACCGGCCGGCCGATCTGGATCGACGACGCAAGCTTCAACCTCGAGTACCACGTCCGCCACACGGCGCTGCCGTCCCCCGGCTCGCCCGAGCAGTTGCGCGCGCTCGCCGCCCGCATCCACTCGCAGCGGCTCGACCGCGCGAAGCCGCTGTGGGAGCTGTGGCTCGTGCAGGGCCTCGAGGACGGGCGCTTCGCGCTCATCTCCAAGACCCACCACGCGCTCGTCGACGGCATCAGCGGCGTCGACCTGATGACCGTGCTGTTCGACCTCTCGCCCGTCCCGCAGATCGTCTCGCACGAGGGCGAGCCGTGGGCCGCGCAGCCGGAGCCGCACGCGGCGCAGCTCGCCGCGCGCGGGATCAAGGGGCTGCTCAAGCTGCCGCTCGAGCTCGCCAACGGCGCGCTCTCCGCCGCCACGCGCCCGGCATCCTCACTCGACCACGTCAAGGAGGCGTTGGAGGGCATCGGCGAAGTCGCGTGGGCCGGCCTGAACCCCGCGCCGGAGACGCCGCTCAACGTCCCGATCGGCCCGCACCGCCGACTGTCGTTCGTCCGCAACGACCTCGACGACTTCAAGCTCGTCAAGAACACGCTCGGCGGCACCGTCAACGACGTCGTGCTGACCGTGGTCGCCGGCGGCCTGCGCACCTGGCTGCGCTCCCGCGGCGTGCGTACCGAGGGCCTCGAGCTGCGCGCGCTCGTGCCGGTGTCCGTGCGCACGAAGGACGACCAGGGCCAGCTCGGCAACCGCATCGTCGTCATGCGCGGGCCGCTGCCCGTCTACGTCGAGGACCCCGTCGCGCGGCTGCGCGTCGTGCGCCAGGCGATGGACGGCCTGAAGGAGTCCAAGCAGGCGGTCGGCGCGGCCGCGATCACCGGGCTGGAGGCGCTCGCCCCGCCCACGATCCTCGCCCAGGCGAGCCGGCTGCAGTTCTCCACGCGGCTGTTCAACCTGCTCGTGACCAACGTCCCCGGGCCGCAGTTCCCGATCTACATCCTCGGCCGCGAGCTGCTGAACACGTACCCGATCGCGTTCCTGCCCGAGAACCAGTCGCTGGCCGTGGCGGTCATGTCCTACAACGGCGGCATGGACTTCGGCCTGCTCGGCGACTACGACAACCTCACCGACATCGAGGACCTCGGGCAGGCCCTGCGTGACGCGCTGGCCGAGCTCGTCGAGGCCGCGGGCGGCAAGCCTCGCGGGCGCCGAAAGAAGACTTCAGCCGTTCAGTGAAGGGGAACATCCCCTCCGCCCCACCCCGATCATCCGTCCCTTAACTGGGAAGTTAGGGCTGATGCGCTAGCTTTTTAGGCATGTCTAACTTGCTTCGTGCCGTCGTGGCCGCGGGAGCGCTCGCGCTCGTGCTGTCGGGTTGCGGGGCCGCGGACAGCGAGGACTCGGGCAAGCCGAAGGTGCTGACGACCTTCACCGTCGTCGCCGACATGGTCCGCCAGGTGGGTGGCGACCGGATCGAGGTGGCGTCGATCACCAAGCCCGGCGCCGAGATCCACGGCTACGAGCCGACGCCGTCCGACCTCAAGCACGCCGCCACCTCCGACCTCGTGCTGCAGAACGGGATGGGGCTCGAGCGCTGGTTCGAGCAGTTCGTCGACCTGGCCGACGCGAAGCACGTGACGCTCTCCGAAGGGGTCGAGCCGATCCCGATCGCCGGCGAGAGCGAGTACGCGGGCAAGCCGAACCCGCACGCGTGGATGTCGGTCGCGAACGCGAAGGTCTACGTCGAGAACATCCGCAAGGCGCTGACCGAGCTCGACCCCGCCGGGGCGCCGGTCTTCGCCGCCAACGCGCGGGAGTACAGCGGCGCGCTCGACGAGGTCGGCGCGACCGTCCGGCGCGAGCTCGCCGCGCTGCCGCCACAGCGCCGCGCGCTCGTCACCTGCGAGGGCGCGTTCTCCTACATGGCGCGCGACTTCGGCCTGACCGAGCGCTACCTGTGGCCGGTCAACGCCGAGCAGGAGGGCACGCCGCAGCAGATCGCGTCGACCGTGCGGTTCGTGCGCGAGCGGCAGGTGCCCGCGATCTTCTGCGAGTCGACGGTCTCCGACAAGGCGCAGAAGCAGGTCGCCCGCGAGTCGGGCGCGCGCTTCGCCGGGGTGCTGTACGTCGACTCGCTGTCGGAGGCCGGCGGCCCGGTCCCGACCTACTTGGACCTGCTCCGCCGCGACGCGGACACGATCATCGCCGGCCTCACGGGAGCCTCCACATGACCCACGCCATCACCGCCACCGGCCTGCGGGTCCGCTACGGCGACACCCTCGCGCTCGACGGCCTGGACCTGACCGTCGAACCCGGCCTCGTGCACGGGCTGATCGGCATGAACGGCTCGGGCAAGTCGACGCTGTTCAAGGCGCTGATGGGCCTCGTGAAGCTGGATTCGGGCGACGTGCGCCTGTTCGACGACGCGCCCGACCAGGCGCGCCGCAGCGGCCGCGTCGCCTACGCGCCGCAGAGCGAGGACGTCGACTGGGCGTTCCCCGTCTCGGTCGAGGAGGTCGTGACCATGGGCCGCTACGGGCAGCTCGGCTGGCGTCGCCGCACGCGCGCGGAGGACCGCCGGCGGGTGAGCGAGGCGCTGGAGCGCGTCGAGCTCGGGGACCTGCGCGACCGCCAGATCGGCGCCCTCTCCGGCGGGCAGCGCAAGCGCGCGTTCGTCGCCCGCGGGCTCGCCCAGGGCGCCGAGCTGCTGTTCCTCGACGAGCCGTTCGCCGGCGTCGACAAGCGCAGCGAGGCGACGATCACGCAGCTGCTGCGCGACCTCGCCGCCGAGGGCCGTACGGTCGTCGTCTCCACGCACGACCTCGTCGCGGTGCCGGCACTGTGCGACCAGGTCGCGCTGATCAACCGCCGCATCATCGCCCACGGCGAGGTCGACGAGACGCTGCGGCCGGACCTCCTGGCCGAGGCGTTCGGCGGCTTCGTGCCGCAGGAGGCGCTGCGCGCATGAACGAGCTGCTCCTGGAACCGCTGACGTTCGAGTTCATGCAGCGGGCGATGCTCGTCGCCGTCGTGGTCGGCGTCGCGTGCGCGGTGCTGTCGTGCTGGCTGACGCTGCTCGGCTGGTCGCTGATGGGCGATGCCGTCTCGCACGCGGTCCTCCCCGGCGTGGTGCTGAGCTACGTGATCGGCGCGCCGTTCGCCGCGGGCGCGTTCCTGTTCGGCGCGGGCGCGGTCGGCCTGATCGGCGGCCTGAACCGCACCAGCCGCGTGAAGGAGGACGCCGCGATCGGCATCGTCTTCACCGGCCTGTTCGCCCTCGGGCTCGTGCTGGTGAGCGTGATCCCGTCGCAGGTCGACCTCTTCCACATCCTCTTCGGCAACGTGCTCGGCGTCAGCGACGGCGACATCCTCCAGGTGCTCGTGCTCGGCGCGCTCGTGATCGCTGCGCTGCTGCTCCTGCGCAAGTCGCTCGTGCTCTACGCGTTCGATCCGGTGCACGCGCACGCGATCGGGATCTCGCCGCGGCGGCTGGAGATGGTCCTGCTGGGTGCGCTGGCGCTGACCGTGATCGTCGCGCTGCAGGCCGTCGGGATCGTGCTCGTGGTCGCGATGCTGATCACGCCCGGCGCGACCGCCTACCTGCTCACCGACCGCTTCGACAAGATGCTCGCGCTGGCGATCGGCACCGGCGTGCTGTCGACCGTGCTCGGCACCTACCTCAGCTACCACTTCGACGCGTCCACGGGCGGCATGATCGTCGTCGTGCTCACCGTGTTGTTCCTGCTGGCGTACCTGTTCAGCCCACGCCAGGGCGTGATCACCGCCCGATAGCGGGTAGTGGTCAGGATGTGCGACGCGCGTCCGTGACCTTCGCCGCAATCGGCGCGTTGCTCGCGGGCTGTGGCAACCAGGACGCGAGCCCGCGGGCGGCGCCGACCGCGGTCACGGACGAGTGGGACGCCGAGCAGCGCAAGGTGCTCGGCGCGATCACCTTCCCCGTGTACACGGTCGAAGGCATGCCGATGGAGCTCGGCGGCTACGGTCACGCGCCCGATGGGGGCGAGCTGCCGCCCAGCGACGTGCGCCTGACCAGCGTCGAAGCGGACACCGAGCTCTACGTCGACTCCGAGCCCGTCGACGAGTACGAGCACGACCTGCGCGCCGAGGCGGCCGAGCAGGCGGAGGACTTCGACGACCCCGACGCGAAGGTCGTCTCGTCGACGCGCTCGCTGCTCGTCGACGGCGTCAAGCGGCCGTTCGCGTTCGCCGCGGCGGGCACGTCGTGGGCCGCCGTCGCCCAGGTCGGCACGGCGCTGGTCGCCGTCTCGGGCCGCGGTGTCGATCCCGACAGGCTGCACCTCCGACGGCTCGCCGCCCCGACCGAAGCGCTTGCCGACTCGCCCCGGTACGCCACGCTGCGCGAGGAGCGCGCCGTACTCGACCCGCAGCGCGTGGTCGAGCTGACGGACGACACGCCCCTCGAGGCCTCCGGCGCGCAGCTGGCCAAGGCGGCCCGGCCCGGAATCGCCCTTCTCGCCACGGACAAGGAGAGCGCGAGCTGGATCGGCGGCCGTCCGGCGCTGCCCGCCGGCACACGCTGGCCCACCGGTCCCCACGGGCCGATGACGTTCATCGCCCAGCTCGCCCTTACGGACCTCGACCCCGCCGTCTGGCCAGGCCCGCGCGACGGCCACCTCCACATCTTCTGCGACGTCGACCCGGAGAACGGCGGATTCGACGACGCGGGCGCATGCCGCGTCCTGCGTTCCGTCGGCGCGGTCGAGGTCCGGGACTCCCCACCCGACCTGAACGAGTACGGCGAGCTGCACCGGCAGCGGGTCGTGCCGACGGTCGGCTTGACCACGCCCGACCGGCTCGGGACCGACTACGACTGGGAGGCGCTCTGGTCGCTCCGGGAGCGCCTCGCCGCCGAGCAGGGCTGGCTGAACAGCGAGGGCCAGCTGCTCGGCTGGCCGACCTGGCAGAACGACGACAACCTCGGCTCCCTCGCCGAGCTCGGCGGCGGGACGGCCGCGGACTGGACCGTGCTGCTGCAGACCGACGCGCTGGACGGTGAGCTGTACATCGGCGTCCCCACCGCCGACCTCGCCGCCGGCCGCTTCGACCGCGCCGAGGCGATCATCGAGTTCGACTGACGTGGATCGGCTCATCCGCATCGGCGAGCGGCGTCCACTGGTCGCCGTCGCCGCGCTCCTCGTGCTCGTGCTGCTCGTCGGGCTCGGCCCGCGCCTGGTGTCGTTCGGCGGCGACGGACACGCGCCCCGCAGCACCTCGCTCGAGGTCATCCCGGCCGCGGTCGCGCTCACCTACGTCCGGCTGGCCGAGACCGGTGACCGGCGCGGCGCCTGCACCGCGCTCACCGGCGAGCCGGTGAAGGCGTTCCGCTGCGACACGGCCGCCCCGCAGGTGCGCGCGTGCGGCGCGGCCGACCCGGACGGCGTTCGCATCCAGCGCTTCGACCCGCCGCTGGCGACGGTCCACGTCGGCCGGTGCACCTTGTCGCTGCGCGAGATCGGTCCCGGCGACTGGCGGGTGTCGGCCGTCGCCGACCGCTGACCACGCGAACGGCGCGTGAGACCCACATGGACCATTTGACGGTCCAAGAACAAAAGACTTGCGACTTATGCGTAGATTCGCTGGTATCTTCGGCCGTAGTTGGACTGGCTTACGCGTGATGCACCCGCGCGTCGCGCCGACGGAGGAGAGTCGTGAGAAGGATCGGGAGAACTGCGCTCAAGGGCGCAGTGCTGGCAGCAACGTGCGCGGGGGTCCTGGCGGGCTCCGCACAGGCACACGACACGGGCGCTGCGCACTCGCACGCCCCGGCGATGAACGCCGCGGCCCTGATGGGCGCAAGCACTCCGGGATGGGCGTCGACCGCGCCGCTGGCGGAGCTCAAGCAGCCGGCCGCGCCGGCGCACGTGCTCGTCTTCACGGAGACGGCCGCGTTCCGGCACACGGACGCGATCACGAACGGCACCCCGCTGCTGCGCGCGGCGCTCGAGCAGGCCGGCGTCACGTCCGAGCACACGGAGGACTCGTCGATCTTCAACGACGCGGACCTCGCCCGCTTCGACGCGCTGGTGATGTTCCAGACGTCGGGTGATCCGTGGACCGCGGCCGAGAAGGTCGCGCTCGAGAAGTACCAGCGCGCGGGCGGCGGCATCGTCGCCATCCACAACGCGACGGACATGCGCGGCAACTACAAGTGGTGGGACGACCTGATCGGCTCGCTCATGCCGGGCCACGCCGCGACCGGCAGCACCCCGCCCGCGGGTGATCCACCGCCATGGAGCTCGGGCGTCGGCGGCTTGACCGCGCAGGTCATCCGCGAGGACAAGGCGCACCCGTCGACGCAGCCGCTGGCCGACCGCTGGACGCGCAACGACGAGTGGTACAACTTCGCCACCAACGTCCGCGGCAACGCGCACGTGCTGCTGTCGCTCGACGAGTCGACCTACGACGCCGGCGGCAACAAGATGGGGTACGACCACCCGATCTCGTGGTGCAAGCCGTACGACGGCGGTCGCGCCTGGGTGACGGGCATGGGCCACTTCGGCGCCCACTTCCAGGAGCCCGCGCTCCTGCAGCACATCATCGGCGGCGTCAAGTGGGCCGCGGGTGTCGAGGCCGGCGACTGCGGCGGCACGATCAACTCGAACTTCGAGAAGGTCGCGCTGGACGAGAACACGAGCGCGCCGTTCGCGCTCGACGTGGCGCCGGACGGCCGCGTGTTCTTCACCGAGCTCGTGCGCGGCCAGATCCGCGTCTACGACCCGAAGACCAGGAGCGTCAAGACCGCGATCACGCTGAACGTCTACTCGGGCGGTGAGGACGGCCTGATGGGCATCGCGCTCGACCCGAAGTTCGCCGAGAACGGCTGGGTCTACGTCTACCACGCGCCCAACTCGTCCAACAACAGCGACCCGGCCAACTTCAAGAGCCGTGTCACGCGCTTCACCGTCGACGCCACGAGCACGATCGATCCGGCGTCGGCCAAGCTGATCATCGAGGTCCCCGCCTCCCGCGAGCCCGACGAGCCCGGCCACACCGGCGGCAACCTCGACTTCGACCTGCAGGGCAACCTGCTGCTCGGCGTCGGCGACGACGTCAACCCGCACTCGGAGCCGTCGGGCGGCTACGCCCCGCTCTCCGAGCGCGCCGACCGCATGTGGGACGCCCGCGAGACGTCGGCCAACACGAACGACCTGCGCGGCAAGATCCTGCGCGTCAAGCCGAAGGCCGACGGCGGCTACGACATCCCCGCCGGCAACCTGTTCCCGGTCGGGACCGAGAAGACCCGCCCCGAGATCTACGCGATGGGCTTCCGCAACCCGTGGAAGTTCTCGGTGGACCCGAACACGGGCTGGATCGGCGTCGCCGACTACGCGCCCGACAACTCCAACGACGCCCCGGCCACCCGCGGCCCGGCGGGCATCGTCGAGTACAACATCATCAAGGAGCCGGGCAACTACGGCTGGCCGCTGTGCATGGGCAACAACGAGCCGTTCCGCGACGTCGACTACATGACGCCGACGCCCACGGTCGGCCCGTTCTTCGACTGCGCCAAGCCGATCAACGACTCGATCAAGAACACGGGTCTGCGTGAGCTGCCGCCGGCCAAGGCGCCGGATATGTGGTACGGCTACCGCAAGACGTCGGTGCCGGCGATCGCCGCGGGCGGCGGCCTGGCCCCGATGGGCGGCCCGTTCTACGACTACAACGCCGCCTCGACGTCGGACACGAAGTTCCCGGCCTCCTACGACGGCAAGGCCTTCTACTACGACTGGGCCCGCAACAAGGTCTGGACCGTCCAGCTCGGCGAGGGTGGCAAGGTCGAGAAGGTCAACCCGTTCATGCCGAACACGTCGTTCCTGGCGCCGCAGTCGCTGTCGTTCGGCCCGGACGGCTCGCTGTACGCGCTCGAGTGGGGCGGCGGCTACGGCCGTGACAACCCGAACTCCGGCATCTACCGGATCGACTACATCAACGGCTCGCGGTCGCCGATCGCGTCCGCGACGGCCACGCCCGACAACGGCCAGGAGCCGCTGACGGTCACGTTCTCGAGCGTGAGCTCGTCCGACCCCGAGGGCGGCGCGCTCACGTACGCGTGGGACTTCGACGGCAACGGGACCACCGACTCCACGCTCGCCAACCCGACGCACCAGTACACGACGCCGGGCGTCTACCAGGCGCGCCTGACCGTCACCGACCCGGCCGGCAAGACCGGCACGACGGTGGTGCTGGTCACGGTCGGCAACACCAAGCCGACGGTGAAGTTCAAGGGGCCGCTGAACGGCGGCTTCGTCGAGTGGGGCGACCGCGTGAACTGGGACGTGGAGGTCACCGACGCCGAGGACACGGTCGACTACCAGAACCTGATCGTCCAGCCGGCGCTCGGCCATGACGACCACGCGCACCCGCTGCTCGAGTACCGCGGCAAGACGGGCTCGGTCGTGACCGACCTGGGCACGGGCCACTCGGAGGACATGAAGGTGTTCTTCGCGCTCGACGCCCGCTACACCGACAAGGGCGACGGCGACGTGCCCGCGCTCACCGGCACGGACACGATCGTCCTGCAGCCCAAGCGCAAGGAGGCCGAGCACGCCGACGGCCGCCTCGGCACCGACACCGCCGAGGCCTCCGGCGACGCCGAAGGCACCTCCGCGCTGAGCAACCTGAGCAACGGTGACTGGGCGTCCTACGAGCCCGTCAACTTCACCGGCATCGACTCGATCACGTTCCGCGTCGCGGCCCAGGCCGCGGGCGGCTCGATCGAGCTGCGCAAGGACAGCCCGGAGGGCGCGCTGCTCGGCACGGCCACCGTGCCGGCCACGGGCAGCGTCAACCGCTGGACCGACGTCACGATCCCGGCGCCGGCCGACAAGGCCTCGATGAGCCTGTTCCTGGTGTTCAAGGGCACCGCGAACTTCCGGCTGAACTTCTTCGAGGTCAACGGCAAGGGCCTCTCGCCCGAGACCCGTCCCACGGTGAAGATCACCGCCCCGACGGAGAACGCCGCGGTGACGCCCGGCGCCGTGACCTTCACGGCCGACGCCACCGACGCCGAGAACCAGATCACGAAGGTCGAGTTCTTCGTCGACGGGCAGAAGATCGGCGAGGACACGTCCGCGCCGTACACCACCACGTGGAACCAGACGACGGAGAAGTTCTACGCCGTCCACGCGGTCGCCACCAACAGCAAGGGCCTCACGAACGACTCGCGCAAGGTGCGCTTCTCGGTCGGCGAGTCCGGCGTCCGCCCGCCGTGGGAGACGTTCGCGAACGTCGACGCGGCGTTCGACAAGGTCGGTGACGAGTTCACCGTGTCCGCCGCCGGCGCGGACCTGTGGCAGGCCGCCAACGAGTTCGGCGCGGTCTACCTGCCGGGCGGTGTCGGCGAGAACTTCGTCGCGACCGTCAAGGTGGCCGAGTTCGACGGCACCCACGCGAGCGGCAAGGCGGGCATCATCGTCCGCAACCAGATCCCGCAGGGTGGCGGCAACGACAACAAGGGCTACCTCGTCATCGGCGAGAAGGGCAACGGCGAAGCCGAGTTCATGCACGACGCCGGCGGCAACGGCCAGGTCAACGACTCGGGTGAGCCGGTGGCCAACGGCTGTGGCACGGGCAGCGCGCCCACGTGGCTGAAGGTCGAGAAGTTCGGCAAGCAGTTCTCGGTCTACTGCTCACGCAACGGCACCGAGTGGACGCAGGTCGGCGTCACGACGACGATCCCCGCGGCCACGACCACGCAGGACATCGGCCTGTTCGTCGTCTCGCACATCAGCGGGACGCGCGCGACGGCCAAGTTCACCAACTGGAACCTCGACACCGACCCGGAGGTCCCGGGTGAGCCCGAGGAGCCGACGACGCCGGCTCCGGGCTGCGCGCCGACAGCCTCGGACGAGTTCGACGGCGCGCTGAACCGCGCGCGTTGGACGACCGCCCGTGGCCCGGCCGCGAGCGCTCCCGCCGTCACGAACGGCGCGCTCAACCTCGCCGTGACCAACGGCGACATCGACGGCGCCAACACGGCGCCCGTCTCCCACGTCGCCCAGAAGACGCCCGCCGGCAACTGGCAGGCGACGACGAAGGTGACGCTCGACCACGACAACTACTGGCAGTACGCCGGCCTCGTGCTTCACGTCGACGACGACAACTACACGAAGCTCTCGTTCACCCGCCATCAGGACGGGCGGCGCTTCGTGGAGTTCTGGACCGAGACGAACGGCTCGCGGACCGCGCACGGCGGCAACGCCTACGTGGCCACGGACCACCCCGCCACGATCCACCTGCGCCTGACGAACGCGAACGGCACCCTGACGGGCGCCTACTCGACGAACGGCACGGACTGGACGAACATGGGCGCCACTGCGCCGCTGAAGGCCAACAGCTCGATCGGGCTGCTCGCCGCCGGTGACACCGACGCCCAGAACAAGACCGCGGCCTTCGACTGGTTCCGGGTCACCCCGGACGAGGCGAAGCCGAAGCCGGCCGCGAACGACGAGTTCGACGGCACCTCGATCGACGGCTGCCGCTGGGACAAGATCCACGGCTGGAACTCGAACCGCGTCAAGCTCGTCGACGGCAAGCTCCGCATCCGCACGTTCGACGCCGACATCAGCGGCGCCGACAACGGGCCGATCGAGAACCTCATCCTCCAGACGCCGCCGAGCGGCGACTGGGTGGCCGAGACGAAGATGACGGCGCCGCTCGGCGACGCCTGGCAGCTGGCCGGCTTCATGCTGTTCAGCGACGTCGACCACTACGTCAAGTACGACGTCGTGGCCGACAACGACCCGGGCGCCGCGAAGGTGCGACGGGTCGAGCTGCGCGGCGAGAACGGCGGCGGGGCCTTCGGTCCCACCGGCGCGGGTGACATCGAGCCGCCCGCGTCCGCCACGGACACGTGGTGGCTGCGCCTGACCAAGAAGGGCAACACCTACACCGGCGCGATCAGCGCGGACGGCACGACCTGGGTGCAGTCGCCCGGGTCGGTGACGGTCGCCCTGAGCAACCCGGCGATCGGCCTGATGGGCATCGGCCCGGCGCAGGCGGCCCCGATCGACGTGGACTTCGAGTACTTCCGCATTGGCGCGGCCGACACCGAGGCGCCGGTCACGACGGCCACCGCCTCGGCCCAGCCCGGCGCGGACGGCTGGTACGCGGCGGCTCCGACGATCACGCTGGCCGCGACCGACGGGACCGGCTCGGGCGTCGCCAAGACCGAGTTCGCGATCGACGGCGGCGCGTGGCAGACCTACACGGCGCCGTTCGTGGCGCCCGAGGGCGAGCACACGATCCGCTACCGCTCGACCGACCAGGCCGGGCTCGTCGAGGCCGTCAAGGAGCTCGTGATCAAGGTCCGCGCGAGCAGCACCCAGGTGCCCGTCGTCATCGGCGGCGAGGTTCCGGGCGTGCTGGCGTTGAACCTCACGGGGCCGATCAGCCTCGGCACGTTCATGCCGGGCGTGGCGAAGGACTACACCACCACGGCGGAGGCGAAGGTCACCTCCTCCGCCGGCGACGCCCGCCTGACCGTGTCCGACGCGGACACGACCAACACGGGCAAGCTCGTCAACGGCGCGTTCGCGCTGCCGCAGGCCCTGCAGGTCAACGACGCGCCGGTCGGCGGCTCCGCCGCGCCGACCACGCTGAAGGCCTGGACGGGTCCGTTCGGCACGCAGTCCGTGCCGCTGGCGTTCAAGCAGCCGATCGCCGAGGGCGACGGCCTGCGCCGCGGCACCTACAGCAAGACCCTGACGTTCACGCTGTCGACCACGACACCGTAAGCGCCTGATGCACGCGGGGCCGCGGCGGAGACGCCGCGGCCCTCAGCGGCAGCGCTTGCCGAGCGCGACGCGCCGCCGCACCGTCGGCTTGCCCTCCTCCAGGAACTCGAACGTCACGCAGCGCGGGCGCCGGAGGATGAGCCCGCCCGGATAGGCGGTCCACTCGCCGAGCGGCTTCCCGTCGCTGAAGCGCTCCGTGTCCGGCGGGCACGGATGGAAGCGCACGCTGTGCTGGCCGCGGCGCTGGTCGCTCGCGTCGAAGTTGAGCGCGACGTGCTTGCGGTCCCGCTCGGCGACCCGCACGACCACCGGAGCGCCGGTCCGGATGATCACCGGCGTCTTGATCAGGTACCGGTCGCGGCTCTTGTACGTCGGCAGCTCACGGCCGGCGGCGCGCACGTTGAGGAGCATGACCCGCCCGACGACGAGGTCTCGGCGGGCGTCCGGCTTGACGATCTCGTCGGGGTCCGGGCCTTCGGCGTGCGTCTCACAGGTGCGGTCGAACGTGGCGGCCGACGCGTCCGCCGCGGTGGCGAGCGCGATGAGTCCGGCGAGGGCGAGGGCGCGCATGTCGGGAGTACACCGGACCGGTGCGCGCGGTTCCTAGGGCAGCCGGAACGACACCTTGCCGACCTCGAGGCCGTCGCGGGCCGGTGTGCCGAACATCCCGTTCACGCGGCCGTAGCGGACCGTGCCGTGATAGCGCCCGTGGCCGCCGAGGGAGTTGAACGTGAACGTGACCGTCTCGCCGGCCTTCAGGTTCTTGAACGTGGACGTGCCGATCCCGCGATGGCGCTGCGTGTTCGGCGGTACGGACAGGTAGATCGAGTACGCCGAGCCCGCGTCCGGGATCGCGACGGGCGCCCGGAAGCTGACCCGCACCTTCCAGCGGTGGCCACGCTTGCCCTTCGTCTTGCGCACGGTGATCTTGGACTTGACGTCCGCCTCGGTGAGCGTCGACTCGGGCGGCGCGGCGTAGCCCGGGTTCACGCACGCCTCGTCCGCCCCGCTCGGCTTGATCGCGCACGAGGAGCCGTCCTTGAAGCGGACCTCGGTGATCGGCGAGCTCGTCGGGAACAGGGTCCCGCTCCCCATGCCGCCGGCGCCGCTGTCACCGATCCGGTCCACGAGCAGGTACGCGCCTTCGGGGCCGGTCGTCGGGATCTCCTTGCCGTGCGCGACGATGCTCTTCGCCTCCGGGCCGAGCAGCCCGAAGTAGAGGATCCGGATGGCCTGGGGATCGCACAGCTGGTCCTTCGGCACACCCCTCGTGAACTGCGGCGCGTAGCACTCCCCCTTCGGACTGGCACTCGCGGCGAGCCCGCCGGCGACCACGTTGGTGATCAGCCGGCCGTTGGCGTCCAGCTGCGTGCAGGACACGCGGTGGCCGATGCCGCCGTCGGCGAACGGATGGAACTTGCCGTCGTCGTCGAACGCGCCGTCGCGGCCGAAGACGCCCAGCCGGCCGTCCTGCATCCGCGCCGCCTGCAGGCAGCCGAGCTTGCGCGTGGTCATCGAGACCTGCAGGCCCCAGGGCGGCCCGCCGTCCGGGTCCTCGGCCTGGACCGCCAGCACCCGCGCGCCGCCCGGCGTGAGCGTGCCGATGCCCTCGTCGGGCTTGAGCTGCAGCTCGTCGTCCGCCGGCGAGCCGATCGGCACCTGCAGCACGCCGGTCGCGGCCAGCGCCGCCGTCCCGCCGCACAACAGCGCCGCCCCGATCGCCACCGACAGCCGCAACGTCCTGCGCGCACGGCGCACCGGCATCACCCGCTCCCATTCGCGTTCCAGCTCCGGAATCAGGCTCATGACCCGAGCCCCCTTCTCAACGTCGCGATCCCGCGGCTGACCCGCTGGCGCACCACCGCGGGCGAGCATTCGAGGTCCCGCGCGATGGCGTCGTAGTCCTCGTCCCCCAGCACCCGCCGCCGCACGGCCTCGCGCTGGTCCTCCGGCAGGTCGGACAGCCACGCCTGCACGACCGCGGCCTCCGACTCGAGCACGGCCTCCTCGACGGACGCGAGCGTCTCGGCGCTCGGCCGCAACGTCCGCATGCCGAGCCGCGCGCGCATCTCGCTCTCCACGCGGCCCTTCCGCCACGCGGCGAGCACGACGTGCCGCGCGATGCCGAGCACCCACGCCCGTTCTCCGCCGAGCTCGGGCCGGTACGTCGACCGCGACTCGTACGCACGTGCGAACGTCTCGGCGACGGCGTCCACCGTCACCTCCGGGTCCCGCACCATCGATCCGACGAACGCGACCACTGCGCGCTCGTGGCGCCGGTAGAAGCCGGCGCCATCACTCAGGGGATCGTGACCCATGCCTCCATATTGCGAGGCACGGGCCGTTCTGTGACGGACGCCGTCGGAGGGTGTGCTCAGAGGCTCGTCCGTGAGCCTCTGAGCACGGGTTCCATCAGGGGTTCGTGGTGGACAGGGTGAAGGTGAGCGTCTTGCTGTAGCTGCCGGTACGCAGCGCGTCGTTGGCGCCGATCGACTGCTTGAAGTCGACCTTGACCGGCTCGTTGGCGGTCGGCGCCGTCCACGTCTTGACGACGAGCGCGGCGGCCGACAGCGGCGCGAAGGTCCCGCCGACACCCGCCTGCAGCGCCTGCGGCAGCGAGAACGCGCCGTTGACGAGATGGCCGGGCGCCGTCGAGGACGGGTCCTGCACGCTCAGCGCCGCGTCACCTGCCGTGGAGATCACGGTCGCGGTGGTCGACGTCGCGTAGTCGCGGGGCACGCCCGGCTGGAACGCGCCGAACGAGCCGGGCGCGCCCAGGGTGAGCGAGAGCGTCGCCGGCACGGAGCCGCCCACGCCGCCGCCGTCGGTGGCGTCGACGCTCAGCGGCAGCTCCCACACGGAGCGGCCGAACGTGGCCGCGTAGAGGGACTTGCCGTCCTGGCTGAGCTTGACGTCGAGCACCGGCACCTGCGGGAGGCCGACGCTGACCGTGTACCAGGACGTGTCGCCGTCCTTGTGGTCGAAGACGCCGACGTCGGTGGCGGCGAACAGCACGTTGCCCTTCGGGTCGTACTCGAGCATCTCGATCGGGCCGTTCGGCAGGTTGCTGGAGATGTTCAGCCAGGTCGCGCCGCCGTCGGTGGTCTCCCACACGTTGGCCGCGTCGTCGCCCTCGCGGAAGCCCGAGAACGCGACGTACGCGTGGTCGGCGTCGTCCGGGTCGGCGATGACCGAGTTCACCCAGCGGGTGGGCAGCCCCTGCATCTGGACCCAGTTGGCGCCGGCGTCGCTCGTCTTCCAGACCTTGCCGGTGTCCGTGCCCGCGTAGATGACCTGCGCGTACGGGACGGGGGTCTTCGACTTGGCGGGCGCGAGCGCGGTGACCGCGCCGTAGAGGTTGGTGTAGAGCCCGATGTCCACCTCGCTGGCCGGGACGTGGCCGGGCAGCGACGGGTCGGGATCGGTGTAGTTGGCCTGCGGCAGCGGCCGCGGCGAGATCTCGCTGAACGAGGTGCCGCGGTTCAGCGACCGGCCGACGATGGCCCCGGCGACGTAGAGCGCGTTCGGCGGCTGAGTGCCGTCGGCGCCGGCCGGCGGGACGTTCGGGTCGGTCACGATCGGGGCGTCGGTGGTGTAGCGGTTGCTGCCCGCCGGGCCGACCTGGGCGACGTTCGCCGTCGTGGTCCCGGTCGCGGAGTCGGTGCGGCGCCCGCAGCTGTGCGTGCCGCCGCCGGACGACTGCGAGCACGTGTAGTAGATGTTGTCGTCGGTCGGGTCGATCGCGTTCTGGTGGCCGTCGCCGCCGCCCGCGCTCGTCCAGTCGCGCAGCTCGGGGTCGGTCGGCACCTGCGCCTGCGGCGTCCACGTCTTCACCGAGCCGTTGTCCTGCAGGCCCTGGACCAGGCGGCGCGGACGCTGCTTGGACACCGACAGGTGGTAGGCCTGGTTCCACGGCTGGTTGTTCGCCTTCACCCACGTGCCGTTGACGCCGCTGGCGTCGGAGCGGTAGACGCCGCCGTCGTTGCCGAGGAAGACCTTGTTGGGCGTCGCCGGGTCACCGTCCAGCGAGGCCGGATCCCAGTCCATGCCGTGCTGGTCGGAGTGCGGCGCGTTGATCGCCGTCCAGGTGGCGCCGCCGTTGGTGGACGTGCGCAGGGACACGTCGGCGTTGAACAGGTGGTTCTGGTCGTCCGGGTCGACCCAGACGCGGCCGAACCACCACTGGTAGCCGCCGTTGGCCTGGTACGCGCGGCCCGCGGTGAACGGGCACTCGGTCGTGCCGCCGGTCGTGCACCAGCTGTCGCCGCCGTCGTTGGAGTAGTAGAAGCCCTTGTCGGGACCGTAGGGCGAGCCGAACACGACGTAGACGCGGTTCGGGTTGCTGGGCGCGACGGCGACGCCGATGCGGCCGAGGCTCGCGTCCGCCTTCAGGCCGGTCTGCGTCTGGTCGTAGGTCGGCAGCGCCTGGCCGGGCGCCATCGTCTCGAGGCGCTTCCAGGTGGTGCCGCCGTCGTCGGACCGGAACAGGCCGGAGCCGATGCCGCCGTAGGTGCGCGTGCCGTTCGTGCGCTTGTGGTCCCACAGCACGCCGTAGACGATCCGCGGGTTCTTCGGGTTGATGGCGACGTCGACGGCGCCGGTGGTGCTGTTCGGCGGCGCGAGCACGAGGTCCCAGGTCTTGCCGCCGTCCGTCGTGCGGTACAGGCCGCGCTGGGCGGCGCTGCGCGCGACGTGACCGGCGGCCGCCGCGAAGACGACGTCCGGGTTGCTCGGGTCGACCGCGATGCGGCCGATCGACTCGCTCTTCTCGAGCCCGACGCGCGTCCAGTGGCCGCCCTTGTCGGTCGACTTGTAGAGGCCGTCGCCGAAGTAGGTCAGGCCGCCGCCCGGCGGGTTCGCCTCGCCGGTGCCGGCCCACAGCGCGCCGTCGGCGCCCTGCGCGACCGCGCCCATCGTCTGCGTCCAGTCGTCGGGCCAGATCGATGCCCAGTGCTCACCACCGTCGGTGGTCCTCCAGATGCCACCACCGGACACCGCGGCGATCGCGGAGTTGGGCGTGAAGCGGTCGGCCACGACGTCGGTCACGCGCCCGCCGATGTTGTACGGGCCGAGCTGCTTCCACGGGAGGCCCGCCGCGCCCGCGGCCGGGGCGACCGCGGCCGCCTGGGCCTTCATCCGGTCCACCTGCGCGCGCGAGACGGTGTCGTTCGAGCTGAGCTGGAAGTCCTTGAACTCGTTCGGCGTGAAGCCGTTGCGGTGCTCGAGCGCCTCGTTCTCGGGCGGCACCGCGGAAGCGACGTCCACGGGGGCCTTGGACGAGACCCGGGTCGTCGAGTGCGTGAACGCGACGGTCAGGACCGCGGCGAGGACGGCCGCCAGGCCGAAGGCCACCACGGCGGTCCGGTGGCGGGACCGCTGTCGGGTCGGCATCCCGCCGAACCCGCGGACCCGGTGCCAGCGCTGACGCCGGCGAGCCCGCTTGAGCTCCTCGCCGTAGCGGTCCAGAAAGTCACTCATCTTCCGTCCTCGATCACGGTGCGCATGTGGGCTATCGCGCGGCTGACGCGCTTGCGCGCGACCGCCTCCGAGCAGCGCATCCGCAGCGCCAGCTCGGCGTATGACTCCTCGTCGACGACCCGGCCCCGGAGGGCCGCGTACTCCGTGGCCGACAGCGTCGCGCGGACGGTCTCGGCCAGGTCGGCCGCCTCCGCGATCTCCTCGATCCGCTGCAGGTCGGCGTCGTCGAGCACGAGCGGCTCCATGTGGAGTTTCCGCCGTGCCGACTCCTCGACCTGCCCGCGGCGAGCGCTGTCCACCAGCAGGTTGCGGGCGATCACCAGCAGCCACGCGACCGGTTCCCCGGACGGGTTGGTGCGGTGGTGCACCAGCGCCCGCGCGAAGGTCTCGGCCATCAGGTCGGCCGCCACCTCGGGGTCCCGCACGCGGCGTGCGAAGTAGCCGAGGACGGGCTCGCGGTACCGGAGGTACAGCTCGTCGAACGAGTGCATCTACAGGGGAAGACGAGCGGGTGTGACCCGTGTGACCGACCTCGCGGAGGGCTGGTCCGAAAGGGTCATCCGGAGGACAGGAAGCCGGAGCCGAGGCGCACGTCCGCGAACGCCTCCTCACGTGGCAGGTCGAAGATCGTCGTACCGCCTTCGACCAGCACGACCCGCTGCGCCGCGGCCCGGGCGAGCGCGAGGTGCTCGTCGGCGATCAGCACCGTCAGGCCCGCGATCGCCTCGGCCACCGCCTGGATCGCGGGCGGGGCGAGCCCGGCCGACGGGTCCTCGAGCACGAGCAGCTCGGGCTCCCCCATCAACGCCCGCGCGATCACCAGCAGCTGCTGCTCGCCGCCGGAGAGCGTGCCCGCCCGCTGGCGGCGACGCTCGCGCAGGCGCGGGAACCGGTCGTAGACGCGGTCGTAGCGCTTGGGCCGGCCGTAGGCGCCGACGGCCAGGTTCTCCTCGACGGTCAGGGAGCCGAACACGCGCCGCCCGGGCGGGACGTAGCCGCGGCCGGCGAAGCACCGGACGGCCCGCGCGGGCGCGCCGTCGTGGCCGAGGACGGCGACGATCGTCCCGGGCGCGACCTCGATCATGTGAGGTACACCCGCTCGATCGCCGCCTGTGGGTCGCCGGTGACGACGCGCCCGTCGTCGATCACCGTCACGCGGTCGGCCAGCGCCGCGACGAAGCGCAGGTCGTGCTCGACGACGAGGATCGCCCGGCCGCTGTCGGCCAGGGCCCGCAGCGCCGCCTCGAGCCGGCCGCGCTCGGAGGCCGACATGCCCACCGCCGGCTCGTCGAAGGCGAGAGCCGGAGCGCCGGTGGCGGCGATCCGCGCCACGTCGAGCAGTCGCCGCTCGCCCGCGGTCAGCGTGGTCGCGAACGGGTCGACGCCCACGAGCCGCAGATAGGTCCAGGCGCGCGGGTCGTGGAACCGCGCGCGCAGGGCGACCAGCACTTGCCGGTACGGCGTGAGCGACGGGAAGCCGGCGGCCCGCTGGAACGTGTGCGGAACGCCCAGCGCGCGCAGGGCGGTCGTCTTGCCGCTGCCGTTTGCGCCGACCAGCGCATGGATCTCCCCGGGCTCGACGTCGAGGTCGAGCCCGCGCAGGATCGGGCGGCCGCCGAGCGTCACGTGCAGGTCGCGCGCGGTGATCCGGCCCGTCACCGGCTCCAGCGGCGGGACCGGGGCCGGCGGGTCGATCGCGTCGACAGCCGGCTTGGGGACGGGCCGGAGCGCGACCGCGGCCAGCAGCGCGAGCGGCGTCACCAGGTCGGGCGTGCGTTGCAGGACGACGATCGCCACCAGCCCGAGCAGCGGGTGGCGGGCGCCGGCGATCGCCGCGGCGAGCAGCTGCAGCGCGAGCAGCGGCGCCGCGTCGGCGGGCGCGGCGACGCCGAGCAGGATCGCGATCCCGGCTCCCGCAGCGGCCGACGTCGCGCCGCACAGCGCCAGCAGGGCCGCCTTGCGGGCCGGGATCGGCACCCCGACGGACGCGGCGAGCTCGGCGTCGTCGCGCAACGCGAGCGCGTCGCTGCCGAGTGGGCCGCCGCGCAGCCGCGCGACGAGCGCGTAGGCCAGCGCGCACAGCACGACCGCGCCGACGAGGTGCACGGTCGGCGTGAGCTCGAGCGCGGCGCCGAACGGCGTCTGCACGCGGTCGAAGGCGGGTCGCGTGAGCCCCTCGGTGCCGCCCGCGAGCGCGGGGAAGTCGAGCAGCGCCGTGTAGGCGAGCCAGGTGAGCGCCCACGTCGCGAGCGCGACGAACGCCGGCGGCGTGCGGCCGACGAGCAGCCCGGTGAGCGCTCCCGCCACCGTGCCCAGCGCGATCGCGATCAGCACCGCGCCGCCGATCGGCAGTCCCGCCTGCTCGAGCTTCAGCGCCCCCACCCCGCCGAGCGCGACGAACGCGCTCTGGGCGAGCACCGGCAGCCCGGCGAGCGCCACGGCCGGCAGCAGCCCGAGCACCGCGGCGAACAGGTACAGGTCGTGCGCGGCGTCGGTCATCGCCGCAGCGCGGCCAGCACCGCGAGCGCGGCGAGGATCGTCAGGTCCGCCCAGCCCGCGCCGAGCGAGGGCGTGGCGAGGATCAGCCCCTCGACCGCGCCGACGATCAGCCCGCCCGCGATGGCGAGGCGCAGCGCCCCGAGCTTGAGCAGCAGCGCGGCGGTCATGCCTTTGAGCCCGAGCAGGACGCCGTCCTCCAGCCCCAGCGGGGCCTGCGGCGCGATCAGCAGCCCGGCGAGCCCGGCCAGCGCGCCGGCCAGCGCGAAGGCCACGAGCACGACGCGTTCGGTCGGGACGCCCAGCAGCGCGGCCGCGCCCGCGTCGTCGGCGACGGCGCGCATGACCGCGCCCGCCCCCGTCCACGCGAGCAGCCGCTCGACGAGCACGCCGACCGCCAGCCCCACCGCGAGCACCTCCAGCGCCCGCACGGGCAGCGCGACGCCGCCGCCGAGTGCGAGCGTCCCCGGTGAGCCGAGCGGGTCCGGCAGCGCGTACGACTGCTGCGGGAAGATCAGGCCGAGCAGCTCGCGGACGAGCAGGCCCGCCGCCAGGCCGCCGGCCGCCCAGCCGAGCGCGCCGCGGCGCAGCGGATCGGCGGCCAGCCGTGCCAGCGGCGCGGCGCCGCGGGCGGGCCGGTGCGGCGCACCGGCGACCGGCGTGTCCGCGGCCCCGCGGGCGGGCCGGCGCGGCGCATCGGCGACCGGCGCCTCGTACCGTGCATCCGCGGCGCCGCGCGCGGGCCGCCACCGCGAATCCGTGACCGGCGGCGCCTCGGCCCCCGCGTCCGCCCCGACGATGGCCGGGCCGCCCCACGCGCTCTCCCGCGGCGCGAACGGCCGCACCGCGATCGCGTACACGGCGACCGAGAGCGCCGCCCCGGCGAGCACGGTCACCGCACTCAGCGCGAGCGTGGCGCCCGCGCCGAGCGAGGACGCCACGGGGACGGTGCCGACCACCGCCAGCACGCCGACGAACACCGCGCCGGTCACGACGTCCCCGTGCGCGAACGCCAGCGTGCGGGTGAGCCGCCAGACGAGCGCGAACCCGAGCCCGATCAGCCCGTACGCGGCGCCCGTGGCCAGGCCGGTCACCAGCGCCTGGATGGCGACCGGCCCGCTCACCTCACGAGACCGTGTAGCGGATGCGCAGCTTGCCCTCGCACAGCGAGATCACCTGGATGTCGACCGTCTTGCCGTCGCCTTCGAGGTGCGCCTCGGCCTCGGTGCCCTCCTCCTGATCGGTGGACAGGATCTTGAAGCCCGAGCCCTCGAGCGCCGAAGCGGCCGCGTCGCGCTTCTCGACCAGCTCGCTGGTCTCGCCGTCGACCGCCGCGAAGAACCGCTCCGTCTTGCCGAACGGGCCCTCGGACTCATAGACCTTGGCCCCGTCGAGGATCGTCACGTCGTCGGGCGGTTGGTTCTCCGGCTCGCCGTCGATGTCCCCCACCTCGGTGCACGGCTTGCCGGTCGCCTCGCGCGCTTCCTCCTCCTCGCGCTCGCGCTCCTCCTCGGATTCGCCCTCTTCGCCCGCCTCGCCTTCCGGCTCCGTGCCGGCGTCGGCGTCCTGCGTGGCGGCGGGCGGCGCCGCTCCTGATTCCTGCGCTGGCTCGTCGTCGCCACACGCCGCGACCAGCAGCGCGCAGACGGCAAGCAGCAATGCGGCCAACGTGGCCGGACGAACACTCATATAGACCCCCTCGAAACCCCGAGTTTGGAGTCATCATGCCTGACCATGCCGCGCAGGGTGCTCCTCCCCCTTCTGCTCGCCGCCGTGCTCAGCGCGTGTGGCGGCGACGACGACGCCGTGCCGGTCGTCGTCAGCGCGCCGGTCTCGACGGAGCCCTGGATCGCCCGCTCGATCACCAACGGCGCGAAGCTCGCCGTCGACGAGATCAACGCCGCCGGCGGCCTGACGCTCGCCCGCGACGAGCGCCGCCCGCTGAAGCTCGTCACGCTCGACAACGCCTCGAGCCCGGCGACCGCGCTGGCCAACGCCCGCGAAGCGGTCGACCGCAAGGCCGCGATCCTGATCACCGACGGCACCGGCGCCCGCGCCATCGGCGACCTCACCGACCGCGCCCACCTGCCGGCGTTCGTCGTCTTCGAGGGCGGCGCCGGGCTGATCGACCCGCAGCGCCACCCGACCGTCTTCCGCCTCGCCCCGGCCGACGCGATCATGACCCGCCGCCTGGCCGACTACATCGCCAACCAGCTGCCCAAGGTCGCCATGATCACCGACGACTCCGGCTACGGCACCCAGGGCCGGGCCGCCCTGCGCGACGCCTTCACCGTCGACGAGGTGCAGGTCGTCTCCGACCAGGTGATCCCCCGCCGCGCCCAGGACCTCGCCCCGCAGATCCTGCAGGCGAAGCGCTCAGGCGCCGACCGCCTGGTCGTATGGGCGAGCGCGGCCGACGTCGCGGCCACGCTCGAGGCCGTCGCCAAGGCCGGCTGGGACGTCCCGGTGCTGTCCGGCCAGACGGGCGAGGACCCGCTGATCCGGCAGCGGCTCGTCGCCCACCCCGAGTACCTGAGCCGGCTGCGCTTCGTCTCCAGCCGCATCACCGCCGAGATGGGCCCGAAGCCCTTCAACCAGTTCCGCGCCCGCTACGAGCGGGCCGTCGGCGTGGACGAGGTCGGCGTCCAGCAGGACGGCCGCGACGTGATCCAGCCGCCCGACTGGCCCATGTACCCCTACGACGCGGTCAAGCTCGCCGCCGAGGCGGCCAAGGACGCGGGCGCGCTCGGCGCCCCGCTCGTCCAAGCCCTCAACGACGGCACCCGCATCACGGGCGCCAACGGCGACCAGCGCGCCTACAACCGCGACTACCACGAGGGCGTGTCGCCGCAGGACACGTACTTCGCCCGCTATGAGGGCTTCGAGTTCGTACCCGTGGTCGACGACCCGTTGTCCGGGACGTTGCCCAAGGTGAACCAGCTGCGCTGAGCGGCCGAGAGACGTCGCGGAGAAGGACCCCTTCGGCTGGCCCTGGTTCGATGCGGTGAGCCCGAAGTGCGCCGCCCGCTCGTGCTCAGCCTTGCGAACCTACCGTTGCGCAGGGATCGCTGGCTGGCTTCGGTGCGTCTGCGGGGAATGCGACTCCCTTGCCGTTCGAGCAGCTGTACAGGGTCATAGGTCTGGACCGCGGAAACGCATCGGCGCGCTGCGTGGCGCGTGGTCCGTGCAGCGTGACCGACGCGCCTCCGGGTGCACCGGTGATTGCGACAAGACCTCCGTCGGCGATCTTCAGCTTTCGCTGATGCCCGTCGGCGTCCCGGTAGACAGGAGCGGGACGCCCGTCAGGGATCACGGCGGCGTAGTTGGTCCCGACCATCGACGAGACCCCGAAGCGACGGAACGTGACGTCGTCGCTGCAGCCGACGCCTCGGTCCCCAGGCTCGCTGGCGGACGGATCGACGACGCTCAGACACCGTTCCCCACCTCGACGGTAGAGAAAGACGTGTGCCTGCTCGCCTTGCATCCCCGGCGTCCGCCACGCGTGGTCCAGCTGACCGTTGGCCCCGGTCTCGGCGCGAAACGCCTCGACGGCCGCGTTGCCGTCGAGAAGGGAAGCTCGGACGAACACGGTCTTGTTGGAGGTAGCCGGCGGTTGCTTGGTCGTGACCTTCACCGTGTGCGGAACGGGCGTGGGGGTCGCCGCCACTTCGTCGTTGGACTCCGGCGACCGGCCGTTGAGGGTCGAGAAGGCGAGCCACACGGCTACCGCAACGGCACTCGGGATGAGCACACGCCTGGGCCACACAAGGAGACGTCGGCGCGCGTAGTGGCGCTCTGCCGTGCTCTCTAGGGCTTCTCGAAGGGCGGGGATCTTGGTCATGATCAGTCCTGGTCGAGCATCGTTCGGAGCGCGGCGAGCCCACGGCTCACGCGTTTGCGGGCCACAAGCGGCGAACAACGGAGCTGCTCCGCGATTGCGGAGTACGGCTGCTCGTCGAACACTCGAGCCTGAATCGCCGCGGCTTGTTCGGCCGGCAAGCCGGAGAGCAGTTGCGAGGCCGACAGCTCTCCCAGCTCGTCGATCTGCTGCAAGTCCCAGTCGTCCACGGCGATCGGCTCCATGGCCATACGAGCTCGCGCACGAGTCGCCACACGCCTACGACGCAGCGACTTCAACAGCACATGACGGGCGATCGCAAGCAACCACGCGACGGCGGGCTCTGGACCAGGCTTGAATCGCCGCACCGAGCTCAACGCCTGCACGAAGGTCTCCGCCGTCAGGTCCAAGGCCACGTCCGCAGACACGGTCCGTTGGCGAAAGAACCCGAGAACAAGCGTCTCATGCCTCGCGTAGAACTCGCCGAAGGCACGGGGCTGCTGAGGAGTCAGCGCGAGCAACTCCTCATCGCTCGCCGTGCGGAGATCTCTCACAACCAACTCCTTCCGCGACAAGACGAAATGTGACCAAGCGTTCGATCGTCGCGGAGCAACTTTGGGCCGACCGAGTCGCCGGTCGAGCCAATTGCCGCGCTCGACCGGCGATGATCCGTCAGTGGCTAGCCGACTTTCGACGCAATGTCGAGTTCTTCGTCCGCTCGCACCGGGCTGTTGACAACGCCACCCGAGGTACGGAGCGGCAGAGACCCGCGCGTGAGGGCGGCTTGGGCTCCGTCCGGAACGAGGCCGACGGCGTTACCGGGTCCATCAGGTCCCTGTCGTCGCGTGAGAACAAGTCCGCGAGCCACGGCGTTCTCGACGGTGTCGCAACCCGTTCCGTATCCGCCGAAGTCAGGGTCAGGGACGATGATGCACAGGTACCCGTCTCCGGGCACGATCCAGCCCTTCCCGTACGTCGTAGCGATTTCTCGCGCGAGGTCCGGGTTGCGCCCGAACCGAGCGGGGGACGCGACAGCGGCCGCCACGTCGCTCGGAATTTTCGCAGCCGGCTGATCCCGGAACAGCGCGAAATGGTCTCGGACTGCGGGAGGCACCGCGGGAACAGCGGTGAGCGTCGAACCTGGCGACGCTGGTTGGTGGGACGAGCTCGCCGCACGGGCACCGGATGATGCACCAAGCGTGGCCGATGCAGCCAGGACGCACGCGCTCGCGGCCGTCGCGACCGCGACCACCGACTTCAATTGAGTGGTCAGCATATGTTCGCGGAGTAGGCGTAGCCCTGCATCCGGCTTTGCCTCACCGCCTCCAGGTTGGCGATCATCGGCATATCCCAGTGCGCCGACGCGTACGCGTGGCACGAGTAGGTGTAGTGCGTCTCCAGGTTGGCGTATGCCCAGAGGCCCACGGATACCCGGTAGGCGCTGCTCGACGCGTAGCCAGCGACTGAGCGGATGGAGTTCGCGTTTCCGATCGTGGCCTGATTCGGGTCCAATGGGCCATCAAAGAAGTTCCATGCGTTCGCTGCTGTTGGTGTCGCAAGCAGAGCTGCAGCACTAGCGAGCGCGGCCAATCCCGTTCGCCGCGAACGCAGCGATGGTCGCGAGCGCCTATCGGCTACTGAGTAATGCAACTTACCCCGTCGATACGGACAACATGACCGTCTAGACGCGTGAGACCATATCGGTACTGGTCAAAATGCTCAAAACTTGACTTACAAATCGATCAGCTCATTTGTAATTACGCAGACGATTTTCACTAGAGCAAACTCACGCCTGTTGGTCGTGCGTGTCGGAGCGGGCCTGTGCGAGCTCTCGGTGCCGACGGCTTCGATGTCGACGGTGAGCGAACACTTCGCCGGAACCGCACGCTCGGCAAGTCCGACGGCACCGACGCGCCGATCGCCGCCCGCAAGGTCCTGGCCATCGACGGCCTCGCAATCCCGCGCACCGGAGGCAACCGCCAAGCACTGGCGGCGGTGTTGCTGGTCTACCGCGCAACCGGGGTCGGACCACGTCTCCGCAGCCCAGCTGCTCGTCAACGACGCGCGCCGCTTCCGCAGCGGTAACCGCCTTCGCGCGCCGTCACGGCAGCGCTTCCAAGCCGGCCTGCTCGGGCCAGACCACCCACCACCGCCAGACCGCGACGGCGACCGATAGGCCAACTACGCCCTGCACACGATCGCGCTCAGCCGTACCTCCACGACCGCGAGACACGCCTACATTCGAACGCCGCAAACGCAAGGGCAAGACCCGCTGCGAATCCAACCGAGCCCTCAAACGACACCCCTCCCGCCAGCTCTACGAGACGCCGGTCCATGGGGTCTGGGAAAGCAAGGCGGACGCCGGCGGCGCTCCCTGGTCGACGTGAAGTCGTCGAAGCCGGGCGCGACGCCTGGCGCCAGCGAGACGGCGCGTGGCTTGCTGCTTCTTGGGCGTCGTCAGCGGTCCGTGCGTGAACGCGCGCGTAACACGCGTTCTACAGGCGCTTCAGCGGCTCAGTAGCCGAGCGCGAACTTCGCGTCCTCGGACATCTTGTCCGGGGTCCACGCGGGGGTGAAGACCATGTTCGGGGTGACCTCGGTCACGCCCGGGAGCTCGCCGACGAACTCCTGCATCTGCTCGGAGACCTGCGGGCCGATCGGGCAGGCCGGGGTCGTCAGCGTGAAGGTGATGCCCACCTTGCTGCCGTCGATCTCGACGCCGTAGACCAGCCCGAGCTCCACGAAGTCGAGCCCGAGCTCCGGGTCGATCACGTTCGAAAGCGCCTCGAGGACGTCGTCTTCTTGGATCATCTCGAGTACGAGTGTAGGCCAGTCGGTCCTTGTGACCTGTACGAACCGGGCGGTTCGTTGTAGGGTCACGCGATCGTCTCCTTCGACGCAGAGCTCGCCATCCTCCGCATCACGGGGGACGAGGACCGAACGACCAGCGGTCGGCGCCGGCGACCCTTCTCCACGGCCTTGAACGCCACGCGCGACGTGATCGTGGACCTGAGCGAGCTGACGTTCGCGGACCCGTCGCTGATGATCGACCTGGCATGCCTCGCGCAGCGGCTGCGGGCCAACGGGGTGACGCTCTGGCTCGCGCATCCGCAGCCGAACGTGCGGACGCTGATCGAGACGGTCGGGCTGCACCGGCTGCCCGCCGTGCGCGTGAACGACGGCGCTAAGCCGGCGTTGACGTAACCGTCGTAGAGTCCGGGGCGAGATCAATGCCCCTCCTGCTCGTCCTCCTCTTCATCATCGTCCCGATCGCCGAGCTGGCGCTGCTGATCCAGGTGGGTCAGGCCATCGGCGTGTGGTGGACAGTGCTGATCCTGATCGCCGACGCGCTGCTCGGCTCGTACCTGCTGCGCTCGCAGGGGCGGCTCGCGTGGCGGCGCTTCAACGAGGCGCTCGCGTCCGGGCGGCTGCCGCACAAGGAGGTCGTGGACGGGGTGCTGGTGATCTTCGGCGGCGTGCTGCTGCTCTGCCCCGGGTTCATCACGGACATCTTCGGCCTGCTGTTCCTGTTCCCGCCCACGCGCGTGGTGCTGCGGCGGCTGCTCGTGCGCCGTGGCGCGCTGCGGCTGGTCGGGGCGATGCCGGGCACGGCGTCCCCGCCGCGCGGCGGCGCGTCGCCGTACTCCGGGAACGGGCACCCGCGGGACATCGAGGGCAGCGCGATCGACATCGACCCACCCCCGCCGTCGCGATGAGCAAGGTCGATCTGGAGGCGCCCCGGGAGCTCCGCAAGCCCGGGGATACGGACGCGGTCACGTTCTCGTGGGCGGACGTCGACGCCGGCCTGTACGGGCTCGCGCGCGTCGCGACCGGCATGGGCGGGGACGGCGAGGTCTCGAGCAGCGCGCTCGCGATCGGCTTCCTCGGGCGCGAGACGCTCGGCGCGACCGTCACCTCCCCGGCGGAGGGCGTGCAGGCGGTGACCGACGAGCCGCTCACGCGCTGGACCGTGCGCGGCGCGGGCGAGCTGGACTTCGAGCTGACGTTCTCCGCGCTCACCGACCCCGTCACGTACAGCGGGCGCCAGGCGCTCGTGAAGGCCGGCGGGATGGAGGGCTACGAGCAGCTCTGCCGCGTCACCGGGACGATGGAGGGCCGGACGGTCGACGGGCTCGGCCAGCGCGGGCGGGCGTGGGGCAACCCGGACTGGGACAAGATCACGCTCACACGGTCGGTCGGCGCCTGGTTCGAGGACGGCACCGGCGTGGCGCTGGGGCTCGTCCGCTCGACGAAGGCCTCCCACCACGCCGACGAGGCCGCGTGGGGCGCGCACTTCACGCCTGACGAGTCCTTCCCGGTCGACGAGGTGCGCCTCTCCACGACGACCGACGAGGAGGCGCGTCAGATCCGCGCCGGCCTCGAGCTGTACCTGGACAAGGACTCCGAGTACCCGTACCGCGGCGTCGGCGAGGTGCTCACCGGCTCGACGCTCGAGCTCGGCGCGCTCCGCATGGACGTCGCGTTCTTCCGCTGGCACGTGGAAGGCCGGACAGGCGTCGGTCGCTACGACCTGATCCGCCGGATCGCGTGATCAAGGCGGTCATCAGCGACTTCGGCGGCGTGATCACGCTGCCGCTCGACGAGGCGTTCGCCCGCGCGCACGAGGAGCTCGGCGTGCCGCTGTCGGCACTCGGCGCGGCGATGAAGCTCGCCGCGTCACGCTCGGACGAGCCACCGCTGTTCAAGCTCGAGCGCGGCGAGCTGACCGACCCCGAGTTCATGGCGATCATGCAGCGCTCGATCAGCGAGGTGGTCGAGCGTGAGGTCGTGCTCGACAACTACGGCGAGCGGCTCATGCGCGAGCTGCGGCCGAACGAGCCGCTGCTGGAGTACTACGCGAGCCTGAAGGCGCGCGGCGTGCGACTCGCGATCCTCACCAACAACGTGCGGGAATGGCAGCCGCGCTGGATGCCGCTCCTCCCCGACGGGATGTTCGAGCTGATCGTGGACTCGGGCTTCGAGGGCGTGCGCAAACCCGAGCCGGAGATCTACCACCGGACGCTGGACCGGCTCGGGCTCGAGGCGGCCGACTGCGCGTTCGTGGACGATCTGGAAGTGAACGTGAAGGCCGCGGATGCGCTCGGCCTGCACGGCGTGTGGTTCAAGACGACCGACCAGGCGGTCGCCGCGCTTGACCAGCTAGTTCTCTGAGCCGAGGCGGTCCCACATGTAGAGCTCCAGGCACTCGGCCAGGAGCTCCGTGGCGCGCTCGTTGCTCAACCACGGCAGCACGCTCTCCAGCGCCTGCTCTTCGGCGACGCCCGCGTTGAACGCGTCCTCACCGCGCAGGCCGGCGGCGATCTTCAGCGCCTCGCGACGGTTGTCCCCGAGGTTCTTGAACGCACCGACGAGAAAGTCCCGGTTGGCCAGCGGCGTGCCAACTTCCATCGAGGCGTGCCAGGCGGCGAGCATCGAGAGATCGTTCTCGTCCAAGTCGGCGACGGCCTTCGCGTAGTGCGAGGCCAGCTCACCCTCGGGGATCTCGTCCACCCACGCGCGGACCAGCTCGCCGAGCAGCTGGCGGCGGGCCTCGCGGCCGACCGACTCCGCGATCACCCGGATCGCGTCCTGTGGCTCAATGAAGCAAAGGGACATTGCCTCGCGAACGGTACGAGGTGGGTCGGACGGCACAATGGTGGGTGTGCGTGGCCGTTACGAGTCGTGGTTCCTGAGCGCCCGCGACGCCGAGCCGGGGCGACCGCCCCGGGCCCTTTGGATCCGCCACACGCGCCACGCGTACGAGGACGCCGACCCCGGCGGCGGCGCGCTCTGGTGCACGGTGTTCGACCCGGCCGCGGGCGGCGGCCCGGCGGCCGTGAAGGAGTCGGCGGTGCGCGCGGACGCGCGGTGCGGCGCGGACGGCTTCCGCGGTGAAGCGCGGGCGCGCGGCCGCATGGCCGAGTGGGAGCTCGCCGTGGCCGGCGGCGGCGCGGCCGAGCTGCGCCACCTGCGCCCGGGGCTGCTCTACCGCACGCCGATCCCGCGCACGAAGCTGGTCGCGCCCGTCCCCGACGGCGTCGTCAGCGGCCACGTCGTCGTGGACGGCGTCGTGGTCGACGTGATGAGCTGGCGCGCCACGGTCGGCCACAACTGGGGCCGCGAGCACGCCGAGAAGTGGGTCTGGCTGCACGCCGCGGGCTTCCCCGACGCCCCCGAGGTGTGGCTCGAGCTGGCCCTCGCCCGCGTACGCGTCGCCGGCGCGCTCACGCCGTGGATCGCGAACGGCGCGGTGTTCCTCGGCGGACGCCGGTTCCGGCTGGGCGGGGTCGGGCACGTGCCGGGCGTGCGCGTCGTCGCCGCGGCGGGGCGGCTGGAGGCGATCGTGCCCGGACGCGGCATCGAGGTGCGGGTGGCGGCCGACGCGGACCTCGACCAGACCGTCGCGTTCACGTACGCCGGGACGGTCCCGGGCGACGACCGGACGGCGCTGCACGCCGGACTCGCGAGCGTGCGCCTGGGCGTGCGGCGGCCCGGGCGCGCGTCGGCTGAGCTGGCGACCGTGGCCGGCGGTGCCTACGAGCTCGGTGGGCGCGAGCTGGATGCGGGCGGGGTCCCGCTCCAGCCCTATCCGGACCCATGAGCGCGGGCGGCGCGCGACGTCGGCCGCTGAGGGGTGCAGCAGTACGCCTCCGACAGGTGGCGCCGGATTGCGGCACCCCCTCCGGTGGGCCGTTCTAGCGGACCCGGAACGCCTTCCGATTCCCGTCCGAGCTGGAGAAGCGCCCCTCCCGGAACCCGTTGGCCGTGACCACGCGCGAGTACGCCTCGTAGCGGCCCTTCGGCAGCGCACGCATCGAGAAGCGCCATGAGCCGCGTCCCGAGGCGGCCTGCCAGCCGGACGGCGTGCACGTGCCCTGCTTGGACACGAACTTCCCGCGCTTGCCGGACAGCCAGCGGCAACCCGACCCGAGCCGGCGCACCGCCACTTCGACGCGCGTGACCCGGAGCCCCTTCAGATCGGCCTTGACGCCCCGCCCACGCGAGGCGGAGCCCGAGATGCGCGTCGCCGAAGCCGACGAGACGCGCGAGTCCCCCACGCCGACCACGCGCGCGGTCAGCCGGAACGTGTTGTTCGTCGTGAACGGGTCGTCGTCCGACGAGGAGCTCGCGACGCGCACGGTGACCTTCTTGCCGATCTTCGCGCTGCGCTTCGAGGACACGAGCACGTCGTCGGAGACGCTGCGCCCGCGGTCGATCGAGTAGGGCTTGCTGGCGCCCTCGCCGGCGCCGTCGGGGACGCTCATCCGCACCGACCGGCAGGTGCGCGTCCCGGCATTGCGCAGCCCGACCTCGACGCGGCGCCCACCTTCGTTCGGGATCGTCGCCGGCTTCTGCACCGCGCTGAGCGCGAGGTCGCAGAACGAGAAGACCGCGCGCACGCCGCGCACGTCGTTGCTGGCGTCGCTGTCGCCCGCGGTGCTGACCGTGAAGCGCGCGACGTCGTCGGCACGCCGGATCGTCCCGCTGGTGACCGGCACGCCGTTGGCGACGAACTTCGCGCCCGGCTCGATCGTGCCCGTCTGGACCGCGCGGCCGAGCGCGTACGGCGCGTTGACCGTGACCGTCCCGCCGCACGGCCGCTCGCCCTTGTTCTCGACCGAGATCTGCGCTGCGGTGCCCTTGCGGCCGACGAACGTCAGCTCGAGCGGCGACGGCACGTCGATCGCGAGGTCGCACTTCTTGTCCGCGTCGAGCAGCAGGCGCAGGGTCGCGAAGCTCGTGTCGAACGACGACGAGTTCAGCAGCAGGCCCGCGGCGACCAGCGAGTAGGGACCCTCGGGCGAAGCCGAGACGAGCCCGGTCTGGTTGGAGCCGGAGTCGACGTACGTGGCCTGGCTGATGCCGTTCGGGAAGTCGCCCTCGAAGCCGGTGAACGCGGTCGCGGCGAACCCGCCGAGTCCCGACGAAGGCGTGACCGAGGAGCCGACGACCACGAGCGTCTCGGGCGGGCCGCTCAGCACGGTCAGGTCGGCGCCGGCGGACTTGAGCGCCTCGGTGCCGCTCGACTTGCCGCGCATCTCGAACTGGTGGAAGCGCAGGCCCGTGCCGTTGAGCTCGGTGCGCGCGAGGAACGCGAGCTGCTGCACGCCGCTCATCGTCTTGCCCGTCACCCACAGCCGGTTGCCGTGGATCATCAGGCCGGGCGCGCTCGTGTCCGGCGTGCCGACGTTCAGCGCGGTCTCGCCGCCGTCCCCGAAGCTCGGGTCGGTCGAGCCGTCCTCGGTGAACCCGCGCAGCACCGAGGTCTCGTTCGTGTCCGCGCCGACCCCCGGCAGGTGCACGCTCATCAACGCGACGAGTCCACCCCCTGGGCGGAAGACGACGTCCTGGCCCTCGTCCGCCAGCCCGCCCGCCGCGCGCGGGAGCACGACCACGCCGCCGGCCCCGAACGCCGCCGGGGACCCGTCCGCGTTGCGCAGCGACACGAACGTGTCCTTGACGTTGGACGCCAGCGTGGAGCCGGTCATCGCGATCCGGCCGCCGGCATCGACCGCGATCCCGTTCGGGTCGTCGTCGCCGCCACCGACCGGGAAGACCGTGATGCCGCCGGAGCCGACGCTCGGATCCAGCGATCCGTCCGGCAGCACGCCGATGATCGCGACGTCGCGGTTGCTCGAGGAGCCGATGCTCGTGTCGACGGACGCCGCGACCCGCAGCGCGCCGTTCGGCGCCAGCGCGGCGGCCTTGACGTTCTCGGCCTCCGTGCCGGGCACGGACACCGTCAGCCGGCCGTCGCCCGAGAACGACGTGTCGAACGTGCCGTCGGAGCGTCGGGCGACGATGTACAGGTTCCCGTCGTCGGCCGACGTGGAGCCGATCGTGTAGACGCGGCCGCCCGCGGCGATGATCTCCGCCGGGATGTCGGACGCGACGCTGGCGCTGTAGTCGTCGGTCGCGATGCCCGACAGCGGCGCGAACAGCGTGTCGATGCTCAGCGACGGCGCGGCGGACGCCGTGGCGGGCGCCGCGAGGAAGACGAGCGAGGTGAGGAGGAAGCGCTTCATGAAGTGCGGAACGTCCGGTTCAGTCGGGCTTGGGCGCGACCGAGCTCGGTCTGCGCTTCGGTGAGCTCCTGGAGCCGGGCCGTGTAGGCCTTGATGCCGCTCCGGGTCAGGCGGCGCTCGGCGCGCTTGGAGGCGGTGTTCTTGCGGAAGCGGAGCAGGAGCGTGGCGACGCGGCGCGAGTCCTTATTGCGCACCGCCGACTCGAGCTGCGAGGACAGCGCGCGTGTCGAGCCCAGGCGCTTGACCTGCGCGGCGTGCGCGGGCTCGAGGAGCACCGGCACGTCCAGCAGGTCCAGCCGCTTGGAGGCGCGCCCCAGCGCTGAGCCGAAGCGGTCCAACGCGCGTGCCTGGGCCGGTGCCGTCTTCGCGCGGTCGAGGTCGCGGCGCAGGCGGCTGCTGGCCTTGTCCAGCGGCGCGAGCGCTTCCGGCGCGGCGTCCTGGTACTCGAGCATCCGCACGGCCTCCCCCACGAGCTCGGCGTCGAGGTCGTAGATCGCGAGCAGCGAGTCGTGCACCTCGCGCGCCGCCGCCGGGGGCCGGACCGCCGCCACCTCGGCACGCACGCGGCGCACGTCGGCCTCGACGCCCTCGAGCGCGGGCGCGCCGATCGGCTTGCTCTCGGCGTAGCCGCGCAGCACCGTGTCGGCCCGCACGAGCACGTCCTTCTGCGCCGACTGCACCTCGTTCACGCGCGTGAGGTACGACCGCACCTCGGCTCGCTCGGCGTCCTCGCCGCCGCAGCCGGCGACGAGCGCCCCGCCCAGCAGCACGACGACGGCCCGTCGCACCTACTTGACCCGCTCGACCGTGGAGACGGAGCCGTCGGCGTGCTTGAAGACGAGCTTGACGAGGCCCACGCCCGGCGCGAACCACGACGTGCGCGTGCCTGACCCGAAGCGGTTGGAGCCCTGCTCCAGGCGCGAGCGGATGGCGACCGCCTTGTACCGCTTGCCGCGCGCGCGGACCGTCTGCGTGCCGAGCACGGTCGCGTTGCCGGTCACGCCGAAGATCGAGTAGTCACGGCTCGTCCGCGACGTGCGCCACGTCGTGCCCGTGCGCGAGCCCGGCGACGGGATGACGGGGTTGAAGCCGTAGACCATCAGGTCGAACGGCGTCGTGAACCGGCGCGACTTGCCGAGCTTCGGGAACTTCCCGCCGGTGGACTGGCTCGAGCCCGACAGCAGCGTCACGCCCGACAGCCGCGAGGACAGCCCGTAGGCGGCGGCCACGCGCAGCGGCCCGCTGACGTGCTTGAAGTCCACGCGCGCGGTCGAGTTGACGACGTCGACGACGCTGTAGGACTGCGTCGACCAGGCCTTCATCCACTTCGAGTTGCGCCAGCGCAGGGTGCCCGAGTCGCCCCGGTTGAGCGGCAGCAGGTTCTCGTCGGACGGGAGCGGCCGCGGCTTGAGGTTCGTTTCGGTCAGGTCGGCCGTGGACGTCTCGCCCGACGCGTGCTTCATCACGACGCGCACCGGCCCGACGCCGCGCACCCAGTAGACCGTGCGTGACACCGTTCCGAACGGATCGCCGATCGCGCCCGCCTGCGTCACGTCGGAGTCCACGCGCGCGGCGTCGATGCCCGCCGGGAACGCCGGCACCTTGACCTTCACGTGCCCGACATAGCGGTTGTTGGAGGCGACGTCGTTGGACGCGCCGCCGACCGAGCTCCAGCGCGTGCCCTGCAGCATCGGCTCAGCGAAGACGGGCGAGCGCGTGCCCCAGATCACCATGTACCAGGCGGCGCTGAGCGAGCTCGCGCAGTCGGTCGCGGCCGCGCACAGGATCGGGAACCGCGGCGGCGGCTGCGACGACTGGTAGTTCGTGTTCACCAGCCCGGTATCGGTGTGCTGGAAGTCGATGGTGCCCGCCGACGCGGTGTCCGTCGCCGGCGGGTTGACCTCATCCCACTTCAGGCGGAACGACGTGCCCGCGCGCGCCGCGACCGTGTACTTCTCGACGCGCGGCGTCGGCTGGTAGGTCGTGTTCGACCACGCGTACGTCCAGCTGGCGCCGTCCGTGCGCGGGAGCCACTGCTCGGCCGGGTCGTCGAGCGGGCCGGCGGCCGCGGTCCCCGGAAGGAGCGCGAGCGCGAGCAGGCCAAGGCAGATCGTCCTCCGCATAGAGGGCGAATCTAGAGCGAGGGCGGCTCCGAGCCGCCCCCGACATTCGTCTAGCGCACGCGGAACCGGATCAGGTTCTTGTCCGATCGGGTGAAGCGCCCCTCGGCGAGCCCGTTGCGCAGGACCGCTCGTGTGCGCAGCTCATACCGACCCTTGGGAAGCCGCTTCGCGAGCCGCAGGCTCCAACGCTCTGTTCCCTTGACCGTCACCCACACCGGCTCGTCGCACTTGCCCGCGTCGCTCTCGTCGACGGTCCGCACGTCGCCACGGGCCGAGCTCAGCCAGCGGCACTCGCCGCCAAGGCGGCGCACCGCCAGTTGCACGCGCGCCACCCGGAGTGTCCGCGCGGAGACAAAGCGCGCCGAGCCCTTGGTCGCGCGCCCGGAGAACGAGATGCCTCTGAGCGGGGTGCGCGCGTTCGTGTCACCCGGCTTGACCACCACCGGCTCGCTCGTCGCCGTGTCGTTGGCGATGACCACGTCCTCGCCGTGGACCACGCGGAACGCGAGCGGCGCCTTCGTGCCGGTCTTGAGCCCGCGCACGATGCTGACGCTGATCTCGTCCTCGACCGACTTGCCCGGCGCGACCGAGTACGGCTTGACCGCGCCGCCGCGCACGCCGGGCGCGCGCGTGATCACCTGCGCGGCGCGGCACGGCGCCGTGCCGACGTTGCGGACCGTGAACGCGAACCGGCGCGCGCCCTCCGTGCCGATCACCGGCGGCGCCTCGAGCACGGACAGCGCGAGGTCGCAGAAGGAGAACACGGCGCGCAGCCGCACGACGTTGTCGCCGAGCGCGGTGTCGGCCGGAGCGGCCAGCGTCAGCTCGAGCGTGCCGTCGTTGGGCAGCGGCGCGTCGTAGCCGACCGCGAGCGTGCGCGTGAGCGTCTGCCCGGGCACGAGCCGGCCGACGTCGACGGCGCCGCCCACGACCCACGGAGCGGGCGCGCGGATCACGCCCGCGCACGGGCGCTTGCCGTTGTTCGTCACCCGGACCGACACCTCGCCGGGCGTCCGGCCCCGCAGCACCAGCTCGACCGGCGCGATGACCGCCAGCGCCAGGTCGCAGCGCTTCTCGTTGTCGATCAGCACGCGACCCAGGCCGATGCTCAGGTCGTTCGTCCCCGTCCCGGTCTCGAGCGAGAAGTCGCGCAGCGTGCCCGCGGCGGCGACGTAGCCCTCCGTGCCGGCGACGCCGGACGCGCCGCCCTGGCCGGCGACCGGGACCACGAGATCCGTGTACTGCAGCTCCGCGAGCGGACGCTCGAGCGAGTTGAACGCGGCGAAGCCCCACTCGCGCCCGCGGTCGGTCTCGGCGAAGCCGCTGACCACGAGCGTGTCCGGGTCACCCGGCACGAGCGTGAGATCCTGGCCCGCGCCCGTGACGGGCTGGTCGCCGGAGAAGACCGAGCCGCGGAAGTCGAAGCGCCGCGTCTCGACCGTCGACCCGACGCGCGCGAGATACGCGTCCGAGTCACCCGCGACGGTCGCCGCGCCGGTGACGTAGGCCGAGCCGCCGTGGACGAGCAGCGCGGCGCCGCTGACCGACGTCGCGAGCGGCACCGTGACCTCCGTGCTGAGCCCACCCGACCGCACCGCGGTGCGCGTGCCCGTGCTGCTGAGCACCACCGGCCCGGCGGCGTTGAACGCCACGTCGACGCCCGCGTCGTTGGCGCCGGGGAACGCGTCGATGGTCGTCAGGACGCCTCCGGTCCACAGGTAGGTGTCGGCGCCGGTGCCGCCGACCACGGCGATCGTCCCGTCGACGTCGACGTCGATCGCGCCCGGCGCGTCGTTCCCGGCTCCGCCCGCGAACGTCACGGTCGGGAAGGCGGGGTCGGGCGAGCCGTCGGGCAGCAGGCCGACGATCGCGGTGTCGTAGTCGGCCGGTCCGCTCGCCGCCACGTCGGTGCGGGCCAGCACGCGCAGCCGGCCGTCGTCGAGCACGGCCACGTCGACCGCGTTCGCCTTCCGGCCCAGCGCGAGCTCGAGCGAGCCGTCCCCGGCGAAGCCCGAGTCCAGCGTCCCGTCCGCACGGCGGGCGACCACCGCGATCGACGTGCTGGTGGCGCCGACCGCGTACGCGCGGTCGAGGTCGGGGTCGACGGCGGCTCGCGCCGCGGTGTCGTCCACCACGCCGGCGGTGAAGTCGAACTCCGACACGCCCGCGAACGCGAAGCGCGTGTCCGTCGTGAGCGAGGGCGGCTGGACCTGCGCCGCCGCGGGCGCGGCGAAGACGCCCGCCGACAGGGCCACCGCGGCAAGGACGCGCCGGCGCCTCACCCCGTCTTCTCCACGGTCGACGTGCTGCCGTCCGCGTGCCGGAACGTGATCTTCACGAGCCCGACGCCCGGCGCGAAGTACATCGTGCGCGTGCCCGAGCCGAACGCGTGGTTGCTCTGGCGCAGGCGTGAGCGGATCGCGACCGCGTCGCGGTAGCGGCCCGCCGGCACGCGCACGGTGCGCGTGCCGAGCACGGTCGACGAGCCCGTCACGCCGTACACCGCGAAGTCGCGCGACTCACGCGAGGACCGCCACGTCTGCCCGTCCGTCGCGTACGACGGGAACACCGGGTTGAAGCCGTAGGTCATCAGGTCCAGCGGCGTGACGAAGCGCGCGCGGCCCTCAGGCCCCTTGGCCGGGCCGAGCGCCGGCAGCTTCGAGCTCGTCTCGGCGCGCCGGAGCCGCGTCGTCACGTTCGTGAGCCCGCCGAGCCGGTTCGAGAACAGGTAGCTCGCGTTGACGTCGATCGGGCCGCGCGTGTCGAGCACGTTGATCCGCGACGTGTTGTTCGCGGACGCCGCGACCGTCACCCGCTGCTCGGACCAGCGCTTCATGTGCCGCGAGTTGCGCCAGCGGTAGGTGGACTCCGCGCCGAGCGTCAGCGGCATCAGGTTCACGTCGCTCGGCGGCGCCAGCGGCGTGAGGTTCGTCTGCTGCAGCGTCGCGTAGCTCGTCTCGCCGGAGGTGTGCTGGAAGAGCACCTTGACCGGGCCGACGCCGTACACCCACCAGACCGTCCGCAGGCCGGAGCCGAACGGATCGCCGAGCGCGCCCGCCTGCGTGATGACGGACTCGACTTTGGCCGCCTTGACCGGCACCGGGAACGCCGGGACGGACACGTCGACCACGCCGCGGTAGCGGTTGGACGCCGTCACGTCGTTCGTCGTCCCGCCGACGGAGTTCCAGGTCGTGCCGGCCACGAGCGGCTCGGCCAGCACCGGCGAGCGCGTGCCCCACATGACCTGGAAGAGCGTGCCCGCGAGGGTGTTCGAGCAGCGCGCCGCGGTGCCGCACAGCACCGGGAACTGCGGCGGCACCGGCGTCGACTGGAAGTTCGTGTTGATCAGGCCCGCGTCCGTGTGGCGGAAGTCGGCGAAGCCGTTCGCCGGGAACTCGTCGGGGCGCAGCCCGAACTCCTCCCAGGCCACGCGGAAGCCCGTGCCCGTGCGCGCGGTCATCGTGTAGCGCTCCGCGCGCGGCGGCGAGAAGGCGCTGTTGCCCCATTGGTAGATCCACGTCGCGCCGTCCGAGCGCGGGAGCCACTGGGCGGCTGGATCGTCGAGGCCGACGGCCTGCGCGGGCGCCGCCTGGCAGCACACCACGAGGACCGCGGCGAGTGTCAAGAGTCGTTTCACGACTTCCTCTTCTTCTTCGCGGGCTTCTTCTTCTTTGAAGTCTTCTTCTTCTTGACGACCTTCTTCTTCTTCTTGGTCGCCTTCTTCTTCTTGGCCTTCTTCTTGGGCTTCTTCTTCGCCTTCTTCTTCTTCTTCTTGGCCTTGTCGCGGTCGGGGTTCAGGCGCGTGCCCGTCTTGCCCGACTGCGGGTTCAGCGGCGAAGCGCCCACGACCGTCCCCTCGACCGACGGCACCGCGATCGGCGTCGGGTCGACCGGCTGCGGCGTGCCCGGCTGCGGCGTGTTCGGCGTCGGCAGCGGCGTGGCGGTGTCCGCGGCGTCCGGGTCGACGACCTGGTCGCCGTCGTTGTTGGTCAGGAAGCGGTCGCGCCCGGCCCCGCCGCGGAGCACGTCCGCGTAGCTCGGGTCGGCGTCGTTGACGAGGTTCGAGCCGCCGCCCGTGGTCAGGTCGTCGTCCGCGTTGAGCACGTCGTCGCCGTCGTTGCCCGACAGCTGGTCGCGGCCCGTGCCGCCCGTCAGCCAATCGTTGCCGACGCCGCCGACGATCTGGTCGTCGCCGTCGCTCGGGACGAGCGGCAGCTTCGGGCCGTTGGCCGCGTCGTGGTTGAGGAAGAAGTCCGCGCCTCCGACGAGGATGCGCTGGAACGGCCGCGCCTCGTCGAACAGGGCGAAGCCGGCGAGCGTGGCGCCCGTCGCGTGCAGGCCGTAGTGGAGCAGGCCACCCGGGTTGAAGGGCCGCAGGTAGTCGCTGCGGACGACGTCGAAGACGCCGCCGTCGAACCGGTTGGCCGCGTACGCGAGCTCGAGCGCCTCGGCGCCGGAGAGCGCGTCGTCGCCGGCGCCGCCGTCGATCGCGTCGTCGCCGAGGCCGCCGAAGATGACGTCGTCACCGTCCTCGCCGAGGATCGTGTCGTTGCCGGTGCCGCCGCTGATCCAGTCGTGGCCGGCGCCGCCGAAGATCGCGTCCGCGCCCGCGTCGCCGAACAGGCGGTCGTTGCCGAGCTGGCCGTAGAGGCGGTCGGCGTCGGCCTCGCCGTGAAGCTCGTCCGCCCCGGCGCCATCGAGCAGCGTGACCGAGCGGTCGGCGGCGATGATGCCGTTGTCGCCGACCAGCACGTCGGCGTCGGCGTTGCCGGACGCGAGGTCGTTGGCGGCGACCCGCGTGCCCGCGCCGCCGAACAGGTAGTCGTTGCCGTCCGGGCGCTGGTCCGGACGCACGAGCGTGTGCAGGCTCGAGCTGCCGCCGATCAGGTTGTCGTTGCCGAGCCCGCCGAACAGCACGTCGTCGCCGCCGCCGCCCTCGATGGAGTCATCGCCGTCGGTGAGGCGCTCGACCGCCGGGTTGAGGATCAGCGCGCCGAGCGGGTCACCGGCGCCGGGGATGCGCGTCGCGCCCGCGGCCGGGTCCTCGAGCGCGCCGTCGCCGAGCAGCACGTCGTTGCCGAGCTGGCCGAAGATCCGGTCGTCGCCGGCACCGCCGGTGATGTAGTCGTCGCCGAAGCTCGCGACCTTGCCGGCCGGGATCGCCGCCGTCGCGTACGCGATCGAGTGGTACAGGTCGAGGACCGTGCGGCCGTCCAGGCTGACCTGGTCGCCGAAGATGAGGTCGTTGCCGGCGTCGCCGTCGATCGAGTCGCCCGCGGAGCCGCCGACGAGGACGTCGTCGCCCTCGTTGCCCTCGAGCCGGTCGCGACCGCCGTCGTTGAAGTCGGTGGTGCGCACGAAGCGCAGCACGCCGCCCTCGAACGTGAAGACGCCGTGGTCGCCGAGGACGATGTCGTCGCCGGTGCCCGCGATCAGCGTGTCGTTGCCGGCGCCGCCGAGCAGCAGGTCGCGGCCCGCGCCGGCGGTGATGTGGTCGCCGCCGCCGAAGGTGGCGTCGGTCGTCGCGATCGACTTGCCGATCTCGATCCGGCCGTTGTCGCCGAACACCACGTCGTCGCCCCCACCAGCGGTGATGGTGTCGCTACCCGAGCCACCGACGATCAGGTCGTCGGCGTCGAGCGCGACGATCACGTCGTTGCCGCCGACCCAGACGTCGACGCCGTAGAGCAGGTTGACCGCCTCGTCGAGGCCGTTGGTGGTGTCGCCCAGGCCGCCGGTGCCGAACACGTTGCCGCCGGCGATCACGCGGCCGCGGTCGCCGAAGATGATGTCGCCACCGGTGCCGCCGTAGAGCTTGTCGTCTCCCTGACCGCCGAAGAGGATCAGCGGCAGCGTCGAGGTCTCCGCGTGGACGGTGTCGTCGTCGGCCACGAGCGGCGTCTGCGGCGCGCCGAACGTCTGCGTCGTGGTCGAGACGACGGTCAGGATCGCGAGCGCGCCGTCGCGGCCCGCGAGGGTGACGGTGTTGTTGGCCGCGTCCACGCCCAGGACGGAAACCGCGAGGCCGTCGACGGTTGCGGTGACGACGTCTCCGGCCTTGATGTCGAGCGTGCTGACGATCACGCCGCTCGCACCCAGGCGGTAGGCGCGGATGTCCGTCGTGCGCGTGGTGACGGCGATGGTCGAGCCGGCCGCGGGCGCGGTCAGCAGTCCGAGGCTTCCGGTGTACGCGACCCAGGCGGCGGCCGCGACCGGGAGGCCGTCGACGCTCACGCCGACGACGTCCCCGCCGGCCGGCAGCAGCTGCTGGACGGCGCCCTGCGTGTTGAGCACGAGCAGGTCGTCCTCGCCGGCCTTCAGGTCGACGGTGACGACGTCGTTGCCGAGGCCGGTGTTGAGGAAGGTGACGGTGCGCACGCCCGGAGCGCGGTGCGTCGCGCTGATGCTGATCGTGTCGGCGCCGGAGCCGGTCCAGACCGTGATGCCGTCGGCGAAGGTGCCGTCGGTGCGGTACGTGATCGTGCCCGTCGCGAGGCCGGCGATCCGGATCGCGTCGGCCACCGCGTCGATGGTGACGGTGTCGCCGGCGGTCGCGGCCTCGTCGCTGATCATCAGCGTGTGGCGGCCGGCGCCGAGGTCGAGCGTGAGCGAGCCGCTCAGCCGGTTCAGGTCGCCGCGCAGGTACGCCGGGCGGTCGGTCAGGCCGAACGCGGCGAGCGAGGAGACGTAGACGCGGTCGTCGCCGTCGGCGGTCTTGACCGTGGTCGCGGCCGACGTGCCGTTCACGTTGATCACGTCGGCGCCCGAGCCCGTGAGGATCTCGAGGGTCTCGACGCCGTAGTAGTCGACGCCGGCGGCACGCCGCTCGACGACCGCACCCTCGGCGAAGGCGACGCCGCGCGTGCGGTACTGGCCCTGGAAGAAGACCTCGACGAGGTTGCCGAAGCGGGCGACGCGCACGTTGTCGGTGAACGGGAACAACGAGCCGCTGTACGGGTTGACGATCTTCGACAGCTCGGCCTGGATCTGCGCGGCGGTGGCGTTCGCGGCCAGCTGCGCGGTCGTCTTGTAGGTGCCGTCGGCGAGCAGGACGTAGAGCACGAACGGGCCGGTGACGGTCAGGCGCTGCGCGAAGCCCGCCGGGGTGCCGGTGCCCATGCCGAGGCCGGTGACCGTCGTCGGGTTGATCGTCGCGGTCTCCGCGTCGGTCTCCGCCGCGTCGTCGAGGCGGACGCTGTCGCTGCCGGCGCCGCCGTCGATCGTCAGCAGCGCGAGCAGCTGATTGAGCGTGCCGGCGTCGCTGGAGACGGTGATGCGGTCGTCGCCGCCTTCGGTGGCGACGAACGTCAGGCCGTCGATCGTCTTCACGCGGACGACGTCGGCGCCGCCGCCGGTCTGCAGCACCGTGCGACCGGCGATCGTCGTCTCGACCGTGAACGTGTCGACGCCGTCGCCGAGCTGGATGTACAGCGCCTCGAAGTCGTTGTAGGTGATCACGGCGCCCATGCCGAGGCCGCTGAGCGTGTCGCGCGTGAGCACGCCGTTGCCGCCCAGGCCGGCCGAGTCGTCGACCTCGAGCGTGTCGACGTGGTCCTCTTCCGGCACCGACGCCGGCGGGAGCGGAGCGGGCAGCGGCGGGGTGGCGATCTCGCCCGGCAGCACGACCGCCAGCGGCAGGTCCAGCTCGGCGACGCCACCGCGGCCGCCATCGATGAAGAGCGCGCCCTGGATGAGCGAGGCGCGGTGCTCCGGGGTCGGAAGCGTCGGCGTGCTCGTCCCCGTGTCGACGGCCGGGTTGTCGCCGCCGATGACGACGCGGTCGCCGCCGAGGCCGGTGCGGATCCGCGTGGTGACGCCCGCGGCGGTGCTGTGGACGACGACCACGTCGTCGCCCTCGAGCGTGTCCAGCTCGACCAGCTCGAGGCCGGTGTAGACGAGCATGCGCCCGCCGCCGTAGATCGTCGTCGCCGTCAGCAGGAAGGCGTCGTCGAGCTCGGTGCCGTAGAAGATCAGGCGGTCGTTGCCCGCGCCGCCGTCGACGTTCAGCGGCGCGCTGCCGACGTAGTTGATGACGTCGTTGCCGCCGCCACCGTTGACCGTGGTGCCGGTCGTGAACGTCCGCACGATGAAGGTGTCGTCGTCGTCGCCGCCCTGCGCGTCGAGCGTCGCCTGGTTGTTGAAGATGCCGAACGTGTCGTTGCCGGCCTCGCCCTTGATCGTGGTGGCGAAGCTGATGCCGTTCGTGAGCTTGCCGCGGGTGGTGTCGATCGTCGCGGGCGGCTCGGTGGAGATGATCGAGCCGAACAGCTGGCCGACCTGGAACAGGTCGTTGCCGGCACCGCCCTCGATCGTCGTCACGGACGAGTTGTCGTCGAGCGCGAAGCGGTCGTCGCCGCCGAGCGCGTCGATGAACAGCGCCTCGATCGCGGTGTCGTACTCGATCCGCTCGACCAGCGACCCGGCGTTCAGGAGCGCGACGAGGTCACGCCGCAGCAGGAACTGGTCGGCGACCTCGGTGCCGTTGACGTTCAGCGCATCGCCGGCGCCGGCGCCGCTGTCGGCCACGTCGATGATCGAGCCGCCGACGCCCCACAGGTTGATGTTGTAGGTGTCGGCGTCGCCCTCGCCGTCGAGCGTCAGCTTCGCGGCCAGGCCGTTGACCGCGTCGATCACCGGGTTGACGTTGAACGTGTCGGTGCCCGTGCCGCCCTCGATCCGGGTCAGGCCACCGGTGGTCTCCAGGTCGACGCGGTCGGCGCCGGCGCCGAGGTCGATGCGGGTCGTGCCCGTGTGCGTGGAGTCGACGTTCAGGACGTCCGCGCCGGAGCCGAGCAGCAGCTCGAAGGCCTCGAAGCCGAGGTAGGTGAGCGTGCCGCCGAGGCCGAGCCCGGTGACGGTCGTGGCGGTGACGCGGCCGGTGCCGGCGGTGGCGTCACCGGCGTCGGTCAGGTAGAGCTCGTCGCGGTCGCCGCCACCCTGGATGGACAGCGTCGAGGCGATGCCGTCGAGCAGGTTGGTGAGCGAGCCGACGCGGACGACGTCGTCGCCGCTGCCGGTGTCGACCGTGGTCGCGCCGCCGAGCGTGCGCAGCGTGATCGTGTCCTTGCCGGCGCCGGTCGTGATCGTGCTCGGGCCCGCGACCGTGCTGTCGACGGTCAGCGTGTCGTTGCCCGAGCCGAGCACCAGCGCGAAGTCCTCGAACGCGAGGTACTCGATGCCCGCGGTGCCGAGGCCGGTCAGCAGCGTCGCCGTCAGCACGCCGGTCTTGTCGGCGGTCGCCGCGCTGTCGTCGACGCGCAGCGTGTCGCGCCCGCCGCCGCCCTGCAGCGTCAGGCGGGCGTCGAAGTCGTCGAGCGTGCCGCCCTCGTTGGAGCCTTCCAGCTCGAACGCGCGTGAGCCGGCCAGCACGAGGTCGTCGCCGAGGCCGAGGTCGACGGTCAGCGCCAGGTTCAGGCCGCGGACGGCGAGCGTGTCGTTGCCGCCCTTGAGGTTGACCGTGGTCGAGGCGACGGTGCTGGCGACGTTGATCGTGGCCGGCGCGGCGTTGCCGTCGTCGAGCGTGATCCGCGTGCTGGCGAGGAAGACGTTCCCGACCGTGTCCGGGTCGCTGGCGTCGGCGTCCAGCAGCGCCGCACCGAGCGAGACGCGGCCGTGCTCGGCGCCGTCCGTGCCGTTGATCACGACCGTGTCACCCGTCGCGCCCGCGCTCTCGACGACGTTGACGGTGCCGCCGCGGACGCCGGCCGTCTCGATCACGTAGCGGTCGGCGCCACCGCGGCCGTTGAGGGTCGCGATCCCGCGCCACGCGAGCACGCCCGTGATCGTCGGGATGCCGGTGATGGTGACGGCGCCGGTCGCGGAGCCGACGATGAAGGTGTTGCTCTCGCCACCGAGCGAGCCGGTGAGCGTCGCGCGCTCGAACATCGAGACGTCCTCGTCCGTCCCCGACGTGAACACGCCGGCGAGGGCGTCGTAGGTGCCGATCACGAGCAGGTTGCCGTAGAGGCCGAAGTCCTTGCCGGTCTCGACGATCTCGTCGGTGCCGCCGGCGTCGACGAAGGTGTCCTTGCCGCCGAGACCCGAGACGCGGTCGTTGCCGAAGCCGGAGTCCAGGTAGTCGGCGAACGGCGTGCCGATCAGCTGGTCGTTGCCCTCGCCGCCGACGAGGTCGATCCGGCTCCAGACCTGGGCGGCCGGCGTGACACCGCTCGCGTTGAGCGTGTCGTTGCCACCGAGGGCCTCGATCCGGAGGCGGTCGGCCGTCGTCGTGTTCTTGATCGTCAGCGCGTAGTGCCCGCTCCAGGTGACCGCGGTCGCGTTCGCCACCGACAGCGGGTCCTTGTAGGTGACGACCGTGACGTCGTCGTCGCCGCCGGTCAGCTGCGTGGTCACGACGTCGGCGCCCGTGCCGGTGTCGATGTCGATCGTGCGCAGGCCCTGGCGCCCGACGGCCGTGCCGGTCGACTGCTCGAGCGCGCCGGCGAGCAGGAACGTGTCGGCGCCGTCGCCGCCGAGGAGGCGCAGGCGCTCGACGTTGACCCCGGCGAACGAGCCGGCGACCGTGCTGCCGAGCAGCTCGCTGATGACCAGGTCCGCGCCGTTGCGCGAGACGCGGATCGAGTTGTTGCCGCCGTCGCCGATGATCTCGAGCAGGTCGAGGTCGTCGAACGTCGCCTCGTCGGCGTCCTCGCGGTTGCCGCCGCCGTCGAAGCGCTCGCCGACGACGAGGTCGGCCAGCGTCTCGCGCAGGATGTCGTTGCCCGCGCCGCCGAACAGCGAGTCCTTGCCGCCACGGCCCTGCAGGACGTCGTCGTCGTCGCCGCCGTAGAGGTCGTCGTCACCGGCGCCGCCGAGCAGGGTGTCGTTGCCGCCCTCGCCGTACAGGAAGCCGCGGCCGCCCGCGTCGTTGATCAGCGTGTCGTTCCCGCTGCCGCCGTTGAGCGTGACGATGTTCAGCGTGTTGGCGACGTACAGCGTGTCGTTGCCGTCGTTGCCGTTGAGCGTGACCGTGCCCTTGCCGCGGTAGCTGAGCGAGTCGTTGCCGGTGCCGCCGGAGACCTCGATGTCGGAGAACACGCCCTCGAGCACGTTCAGGACGTCGTTGTCGCCGCCGAAGTCGCCGGTGATCTTCTTGATGCCCTCGAACGTCTCGGTGCGGCCGAAGGCGGTGATCCGCAGCGACTCGGCGCCGTCGATGCCGCCGACGCGCGCGATGTCGTAGATCTCGGCGGTGAGCCCGACGCCGACGGTGCGCAGGTTCGCGAAGCTGCCCACGTTCAGGCGCAGCGTGCCGTCGGCCAGGCGCGTCGCGAGCTGCGGCGCGGGCGGCTTCTGGTTCACCAGCGCGCCCGGCAGCGTGAAGGTCGCGATCGGGATCGAGAACGCGGAGGAGCGCGTGACGTTCTCCTGCTGGCGGACCTCGACCTCGACCTTGCGGTCCTTGCACTTGGAGCCGAACCACGAGGCGATCTCGCAGCCGACGCCCTCGAAGAACTTCTTGATCGCGTAGCCGGCCGCGCGCGCCGCCGACTCGAGCATCTCGATGACCTTCGTGACCCACTCGAAGAACACGCCCGTGCCCTTGATGTTCAGGTACAGCGTGACCGTCGAGCCGAGCTGGCCGACGACGCTGCCGGTCGCGCTGACGCCGAACAGCTCGACGCCGAGCACGTAGGCCGAGACGCCGCCGCCGATCGAGGCGCTGAACCGCTGGGTGGAGCGGTCGAAGCTGATGTCGACGTTGACCGACCCGCGGACGCCGTTGCCCTCCCACGTGAGGTCGATGCCGCCGCTGAGGTGCAGGCCGAAGCTGCCCGAGGAATCGATGAAGCCCCAGGCGTACAGGCCGAGCGGGCCGAGCTCGACGCTCAGCTTGCCCGTCTGCGGGATCTCGATCCGCCACGCGAACTCGGAGAACTCGACGATGACCGAGCCGCTGAGGTTGATCACGCTCAGCACGCTCAGCTTGCCGGACAGCTCGAGCCGGAAGTACTTGGTCGCCGGGCGCGTGTCGAGCCGCAGCTTGCCGCTCATCTCGAGGTCGATCAAGCCGAGCAGGTTGAGGTCGAGCTTGACGTCCAGCGCGGCCGTGATGCCGGTCGAGTAGACCGCGAACGAGCCCGAGATCATGAAGTCCAGCGGACCGACGGTGATCGTCAGGCTCGCCGAGATCGCGAACACGTTGTTGGCGATCGTGATGTCGAGCGAGCCCTCGCCGGTGGCGAAGCGCAGGATCGAGACCTTGCCCGAGACGGCGAAGCGGAAGCCGGCCTGGACCATCGTGTTGTTGAACGCCTGCGCCTGGCCGGTCGTGTTGATCTCGACCAGGGCGCTGGCCTCGAACGAGAGGCCGACGCCGCCGCCGAAGCTCCCGCCGAGCGCGAGGTTGAGCGAGAAGCGCGCGACGAGGCCCTGGCTGTTGATCCGGAAGCCGCTGTCGGCCAGCGTGATGTCGCCGATCGGGCTGAGCGTCATCGTCGCGTTGACGACCATCTCGACCATCGACGCGCCGACCGCCAGCTTGAACTCGCCGGTGATCACCAGCGGGCCGAACTTGAGCTGGCCGGCCAGCTTGAGCTGGAAGCCGCTCGTGATCGAGATCGTCTGCGTCACGACCTTCGGGCGCTTCTGCGCGTCGAGGTCGAAGCCGTCGAAGAACGTCGCCGCGCCGCTGCCGCGGGTCTTGATCTTGAACGTCTCGACGGTCTGCGCCGTGCTGAAGGTGTTGATCTCGAGCAGGAACTGGCCGGTGAGGCTGATGCCCGGGATGCTCCCGGCGTCGGAGCGCGCGAGGAAGATGCGGCCGACGACGCCGGTCTTGGTCGCGCCCGCGTACACGTTCAGGTTGAGCGTGCCGGTGAGCGAGCCGATGTAGGCGATCGTGGTCGAGACCGCGCCGGTGATCTCCAGGCGCGCGTCCGTGCCCGAGCCCGCGGCCTCGATGCCGATGAAGCCGGTCAGCGTGATCACGCCGCCGATCGTGATCGTGGCCGCGATCGACGCCGTGACGTAGATCTCGCCGCCGGGCGGCGCGTTCGGGTTGCGCTGGCCGTCGAGGCCCGGCGCCGACGCGAAGATGCTGATCTCGCTCGGGTCGCCCGGCTTGAGCAGCGGCTTGAAGTTCTCCGGGATCTTGTACGTGACGTCCTGGCGGGTGGTGTTGAACATCACCTTCACCGAGCCGTCGACCGAGAACAGCGAGCCGATGGTCGGCAGGCCGATCCCGGCGGAGCGGCTGACGGTGAGCAGACCCGCGACGCCGAGGTTCTCGCCGGCCTTGACGCCGGTCTGGATCACGAGCAGGCCGGTCGCCTCGCCGTAGTTGATCTGGGCGTCGCCGTAGCCGAAGGACAGCGAGGCGGTCAGGAACAGCTCGAACCGCTCGGGGTTGATGTTGATCGCGAAGCCGCCCTGCGCGACGAGCAGGTCCTGGTCCAGGCCCGGCGGGCGCAGCTTGAGCTGGCCGACGACCTCGAGCCCGAACGAGTTCGGACGCAGCGTGTAGGTACGGCTGCCGATGCCCGGCAGCTCGAGCGTCTCGACGCGCTGCTCACCCGTGAGGTTGATCTGCAGCGTGCCCTTGGCGAACAGGTAGATGCCGTACTGCTCGAGCGTCGCGAAGTTGGTCTCGATCGTGGCGACGCCCCAGAAGCGCGCGTAGTCGTCCTCGTCGCGGGGCGTCTCGAGCACGAAGCGGCCGGCGGTGGCGCCGATCGTGCCGAGGCCGATCACCCACAGCGAGCCGACGAAGTTCAGGCGGAACGCGTTGCGCTCCGGGTCGATCTCGAGCGTGACGGTGGCCTTGGCCTCCATCAGCTTCGTGTCGGCCAGGGCGAGGATGACGCCGCCGCTGAGCTCGATGAAGAACGACTTGGCCTGCGTGATGACCGCGAACTGGGCCGTGCCGGCCGTGCCCTGGTTGCCGTCGGAGTCCTGCCACGAGTTGGCGACGAAGCCGACCGTGACCTTGCCCGACGTGAGCTGGCCCTGGTAGAGGAAGCGCCACGTCGTCGCGTTGATCTGCGTCGCGCCGAGCTTGAGCAGCGTCTCGGCGCCGGCGCCCGACAGCGTGATCTCGTCGCCGTCGATCGTGCCGACCGTGGCGGTGCCGATCGGGTTGAACTTCACGTCGATCCACAGGCGGTCGCGCTCGGTGGTCGAGGTCGCGTAGTGGAAGGTCGCGCCGTTGCCGCCGGCGGAGACGGTGCCGCTGAGGTTCTTCCACGTGCCGGCCGTGAGCGTCGCGGTGATCGCGCCGTTGCGGGCGTAGCCGGTGTAGAAGAAGCGGAAGGTGTTGCCGGTCAGGCGGACGGCGCGCCCGTCGACCACGAGCGTCGAGCCGGGGCTCGTCAGCGCGAGCTCGACGTCGTCGTCGGTGATCGAGTTGAAGTCCAGTCCGGAGTCGCCGAAGTCCGCGAACGTGACGTCGAGCCAGCCGCGGCCCTCGAGCGCGGCGCGATCGAGCACCGTCGCGTGCGTCGGGTCGGCGAGCGTCGCGGTGGCGACGGACAGGTTGAAGATCTCGGTCTCGGCCTGGTTGGCGATGCCCGCCGTGTCGGTGAAGGTGCCGGCGACGAACGTGACGCTGTAGGCGCCGCTCGTGAGCGCGCCGGCGAGGCCGTAGCGGTACGTGTCCGTGAGGCCGACGCGGGTGACCGTGCCGGACAGGGCGACGAGGGTGCCGGCGGCGTCGCGGAGCTCGAGCTCGCCACCGTTGATCGACGTGTGGTCGATGGTGTTCCCGGACGAGCCGCGGAACGTGACCTCGATGTAGCCGAGGAGGTTGAACAGGTCACGCCCGATGGTGGCGCCGGCGAGGCCGACGACGGCCTGCGTGGCCGGGACCGTGCGGACCAGGTCCGCGGACGCGCCGGCGACGTTGAAGCGCTGCGCGAGCTCGCGGTTGGTGGAGTTGGTCGCGGTCGGGGGACCGCGTGCGCTGTCGCTCCACCACGTGTCCTTCTGGAAGGTGGCGACGACCTCGCCCGGGCGGAACTGGCCGTCGAGGATGAAGCGCCACGTGTGGTCGCCGACCTTCAGCGCCTTGCCGACGCCGGTGCTGATGGTCACGCCGCTGCCGCCGAAGCCGGAGAGCGCGAGCTCGTTGCCGTCGATCGAGGACTCCAGCAGCGTCTCGCCGGGTGCCGGGCGGAACTGGACGTCGATGAAGGTGCGGTTGGTGAGGATGCCGGCGCTGACGTCCACGGTCGTGCCGTCCTCGGCCGCCGGGCCCGTGTACGCGAGGCCGCCGGCGGCGAAGGTGACCGTCGCCGTGCCGGTGGTCGCGCCGGTGGGCGCGGTGATCAGCACCGGCAGATCCCAGGGGCCGTCGGTGCGCAGCGTCGGCGCGCGCGTGGCGTCGAAGACGATCGTCCAGCCGACCGGCGCGGAGATCGTGGCGCTGAAGGCGCTCAGGTCGACCGAGCTCGGATCGAGCGTGAGGCCGTTGACGGTCGGCAGCGTGATCGCGATCGTCGACGGCGTGCCGTCGGCCAGCGAGATCTGCGCGGTCGCGGTCGTGCCGGTCACGGTCGAGGCGTTGAACGCCCACGTGTTCGGCAGGTACGTCAGCGTGATCGTGCCGGTGCCGCGCGCGCCCGTGAGCCAGTAGCGGTAGGTCGTGCCCGAGACCAGCGTCGGCGCGCGCGTCGCGTCCAGCGCCAGCGAGCCGAGTCCGGCGCCGCCGAGCACGAACTCGGGTGCCAGGTCGACGATCGAGCCGACGTCGATCGACAGGTTGCCGCCGGGCGCCGCGTAGGTGACGTCGATCCAGTTGCGCTGGTTGAGCACGTTGACGTCGATCGTGCCGCCCGCCCCGGGGTCGGACAGGCGCGCGGTGGCGCCGTCGACGCCGAACGTGAACGTGATCGCCTCGTTGGCCGTGCCGTCGAGCGCCTTGAACGCGCCCGCGGCGATCGTGACCGTGAAGTCGCCGACGATCCACACGCTGTTGGTGAGCATGAAGCGGAAGTACGTGGTGTTCGTCTTGCGGATCGCGGCCAGCAGCATCGCCTCGTCGCTGGAACCCGCGCCGGCCTGCGTGCGCGTCATGACGACCTCGTCGCCGACCTTGACGGTGTCGCCGTCGACCCGCAGCTCGACGTAGCGCAGCACGCCGTCCGCGCCCATCACGGCCGCCATCGGGATGACCGTCGCGCCGAACGTGCCCGGGCTGATCCCGCCCGTGAGCGAGATGAAGCTCTTCATCGAGCGGATCGTCGCGTAGTCGAGGCCGCCACCGGTCGGCGGCGTGAACAGCACGTCGATGTAGCTCGTCGTGCGGGTGATCGCGACCGAGCCGCCGTTCGTCGTCGGGTTCATGATCGTCGCGGTCGGCTTCGTCGAGCCCGGCGGCGTCGTCGGCACGTCGAGCACGTCGAACACGACGTCCTCGCCGTTGGCGTTCTTGAAGCCCATCTTGAGCTTGCCGTAGATCGTGAGGATGCGGATCTGATCCGGCACGTCGGCGAGGAACAGCACCGTCGCCGAGCCGCTGGCGATCTTCGACAGGTCCGCGTACAGGCGGCCGCTGACCGAGATGTTGTCGGCCGCGAAGTTGAGCTTGCCGACGATCAGGAACTTGCCGTCGGTCGAGAGCTTGATGATCACCTCGCCGTTGAACACGGCCTGGGAGGTGTAGATCGTGTAGATCTTCGCGCCGCCGGTGATGGTCATCGGCGCCGTGAAGGCGGCGGTGAAGCCGTTGAGGGCCGGGTTCTGCGAGATCGCCTTGGCCTGCGCCGCGACCTGCTTCTGCAGCCCGGCCATCCACTCGTCCGCGGACTGCGCGGTGGGCAGCTGGAAGGCGCTGTTGCGCAGCGCGAACGGGTCGTCGATCGACGGCAGCGTCTTGAAGAACTCGACGCCGCCGGAGAAGTCGTTGATCGTCAGGCCGGTCGTCGGCTCGAGCAGGATGCCGCCCGGGACCTCGACGTTGATGAACGCCGACAGCGGGCCGAGCTCGGACAGGCCGACGCGGATCGTGAAGCCCGCCATGCCGGCCATCGAGAAGCCGCCCTGGAGGCCGAGGTAGAAGACGCGCTGCGCGACCGGCGTCGTCTCGTCGAACGTCCCGATGATGTTGAAGGCGCTGTCCAGGCGCAGGATGCCGCCGACGATGCCGGCGTCGATCTCGCCGCCGAACATCGAGCCCTTGACGGTCACGCCGAGCGAGTCGATCCGCGTGATCGGCATCTTGCCCTGCGCGAGCAGCGACGGGTTGATCCGGATGCCCTCGACCGAGCCGGTGAACTGGAGGCCGGAGACGCCCTTGATCGCGGTGATCGATGCGGACAGGATCAGCTCGAAGTTGCCCGGGTCGGTCTCGATGTCGCCGATCCAGCGGATGCCGATCGACTCGATCTTGATCGGCAGGAACGACGGCCACTGGAAGCCTTCGCCGGTCGCGCCGCCGATGCTCAGGTAGACGCCGAAGCCGGTCTTGGTCTTGAACGACCCGTCGCCCATGAAGGCGAAGTTGCGGCCTTCGCCGCCCAGCTCGAGCGACCCGATCTTGACCTTGGCGCCGACCGCGCCGAAGCTCACCAGCTCCTGGTCGGCCTCCGCGCCCGTGTTGAGCATGAAGTCGCGCGCGGTCAGCGTCACGAACGTGGAGATGTTGATCTCGAGCGTGTCGATCTTGACCTTGAAGGCGTCGACCTTGCCGGCCGTGAAGGTCAGCTCCAGGCGCAGCGCCTCGTCGTTCATCGTCCCGTTCGGGTTGCGGTCGTCGCTCGTCAGGCGGTCGCTGATCGTCGCGTTGATCGGCTTGCCGGGGAAGAACTTCGCGCCGCCGGAGGCGAAGAAGATCGTGCCGCTGAACGGCTGCGCGCCCTTGGAGAAGTCGATGCTGAAGTCCTTGATGCCGATCCGCAGGTCGACGAACTCGAGGATGCCGTCGAGACCGACCGGGCGCGTCGCGACGAGCGCGTTCGGGTCCGTCGGGGGAGGCGCGTTCGGGTTCACCGGCTGGCCGCCGTACTTGAGCTCGGCCTCCCCGAGCGAGAAGCCGGTGTCGCGCACGACCAGGCCGGGCTTGCCGTTCGACGGCCGGATCGAGCCGGTCACGCCGAAGCGCGGGAAGCTGATCACGGCTTCCTGCAGCGACAGGATCTGCTGGCCCTTGGCCGCCTTCGGGTCGTAGGTCACGTCCAGCCCGGAGCCGGTGATCGTGACCACGTCGGGCACGATCGCCTCGAACTGGGCGACGCGGAAGCTGAACTTGCCGGGGACGTCGAAGCGGACGTTGCCGCTGAGCAGGCCGAACGCGTCGACGCCGAGGTCGAACGTGCCGAGGATGCCGATCAGCTCGACGCTCACGCCCGTGCTCGACTGGCTCGGCGCGCCCGCCGTGCCGGCGCCGCCGAACGCCATCGTCGCGCGCTCGACGCCGATCGCGACCGTGAGGATGAGCAGGCCGTCGGGGCTGAAGCCGATGTCGGCGATGCCGATCGTCGGGTTCTGCAGCACGAGCGGGCCGAGCGTGATGTTCGTCGTCGCGGGGCGCGCGCCCGGGGCGCTCGCCGACAGCGTGAACGTCGAGCGCAGGCCGACCTCGTTGGTGATCCGGGTCGCGCCGTCCTGGACCGCGAAGCCGTCGGTCGGGCCGCTGAAGAACTCCACGTTGACCGTTCCGGCCTGGAACAGGTTCGTGAGGTTCTTGGTGTCCTTGTCCTTGAGGTAGTAGCGGACCGTGATCGTGGTCGCGTTCGCCTGGACGCCGCCGATCACCTGGTAGCCCGCGATCACCGGACGGCCGAGCGCGTCGAGCTGGACGTCGGCGAGGCCGGTGCCGGTGAGCTTGAACGGGACGCTGGTGAGCGTCGACAGCACGAGCGCCTTGCCGTCGAGGCTGCGGTACGTGATGTCGATCGAGCGGCGGGCGTTGAAGTCCAGCGCGGTCAGCTGCTCGCCGTTGGCCGGGCTCGCGAGCTCGGCGATCGGGCGCGAGACGCCGCCGGCGCCGCTCAGCACGAACTGCTCGGTCGCGTTCAGGTTGACGTTCGTGCCGGGCGTGCCCGACTTGTCCGAGAAGCTGCCCGCGAGGAAGCGGACCGTGACGAGGCCGGTGCCGAGGTTGCCGGTGAAGGTGTAGCGGTACGTGCTGGCGGTGCCCGGCTGCAGGGTCGGCGTGCCGTTGATCGTCACCGGCGCGACGACGCCGTTGACGAGGATCTCGAACTCCTGGCCCGCGTCGAGGATCGACTCGGTGCGCAGGCCGCTGCCGCTGCGGTCGTTGAAGACGACGTCGATGAAGTTCGTGACCGAGCCGCTCGGGATCACGTCGGCCGTGCGCAGCACCTGGGCGGTCGGCGGCAGGGGCGGCGCGGCCGGTGCCGGCGTCGTGTTGCCGTCGCTCTGCTCGCCCACCTTGAAGCCCGAGACCGAGAAGCTCGTGAGCTTGAGGCCGGTGGCGGCGCCGAGCACGAAGGTCGCGCCGCCGGTGACCGTGAACAGCGCGTCGCCGGAGACGATGATCTTGATGCTCACGCTGGCGATCGTGAAGTCCAGGTCGCCGGTCGGGCGGCGGGTGATGAACGCCGTGCCCGAGATCTCCAGCGTGTTGGCGACCGCGAGCTTGAGGCCGACGAGCTGCAGCGAGAACGTGTTGGCGGCGAGCGTGATCGGCGTCGTCGCCGTGCGCAGCCCCGTGACCGCCGAGGCCGTGGTGTTGATCAGGAACGTCGCCGTGCCGGACACCTGCAGGCCCGGCAGGCCGAGCAGCGCGACGGTGCCGGTCGCCCACAGCGCGTACATGCCGGTGCCCGGCAGACGGCGGTAGGAGATCGTCGCGTTCGTGATCAGGATGCCGATCGCGCTCGGATCGCTCGACGGGCCGCGGCCGACGAAGATCTCGAGGCCGGTGCCGAAGAACTCGTCGCCGGAGAGGCGGAAGTCGCCGCGGATCTCGAGCAGCCCGCCCAGGTCGATGTCGAGGTCCTGGATCAGGAACTCGAAGTTGCCGGACGCGTTGATCGTGATCTCGGTGCCGTTGACGTTGATCGTCTCTTTGACGGGCGCGCCGGTGGTGTTGATCGACAGGCCGATCGAGGCGCTCGCGCCCGTCGCGCCGACCTTGCCCATGACCGTGCCCGCGATGCCGCCGCCCTGGTACATGATCAGCGCGCCGGCGGCGTTGTTGATGACGTTGCCGCTGCCGGTGAAGTTCAGGTTGGCGACGGCGATCTTCGTGACCTTCAGCCCGGTGCTCTTGCGCGTGGACGTCTCGAAGAAGAAGTCGGCGCGGACCTCGACGCCGCCGATCTTCAGCGCGGTGTCGTAGAGCGCGACGCGCAGGAACGGGCCGGCCGGGAGGACGAGCGGCGTCGTGCCGACGGTCTCGTTGACCGCGAGCGGCAGGCGGTTGATCTCGATGGTCGCCGTCGTCGTGAGCGAGAAGCCGGGCAGGGTGAGTGTCGCCGTGCCGCCGATCTTGCCCGCGATGCCCTGCGGCAGGATCAGCAGCTGACCGGTGCCGCCGGTGACGGACACGCCGTTGCCCGAGCCGGCGTCGCCGATGAAGATCGACACGTCGCGGAACTCGATCTTGACGACCTTCGTGCCCTTGGCGGTCGTGGTCTGCTCGAACGAGAAGCGGCCCGTCAGCGACTGGCCGAACGCCTCGAAGCTCAGCGGCGTCGCGTCACCGGCGGTGACCTTCAGGTAGCGGTTGGACGGGCGCGTGCTGATCGCCAGCGACACGTCGCCGTCGAACTTGAAGTCGGTGCTCAGCGAGCCCGCGAGCGTGAGCTTGGCGTTGTTGATGGCGGCGACGATGCCGTCGTTGAAGATCGTGATCGAGCCGCTGGCGACCGTCACCGTGACCAGCGTCTGCGTGCCGTTGCCGAGCTCGAGCGAGACGTCTGTCAGCGTGATCGAGACCGTCGTCGCGTTCTTGACGAACGTGAAGCTGCCCTTGAGCGTCTGGCCGGCCACCGACAGCTCGACGCCGATGCCTTCGACCGAGAGCTTCTTGGTCGCGACGCGCGTGTCGATGCTCACCTTGAACGCGCCGGAGAAGGTGACGCCGGGCACGTCGAGCGCGACCTTGGCGGCGATCTCGCCGACCATGCCGCCGGCGGCCAGCGTGAAGGTGCCCGAGCCCTCGGAGACGAGCACGAAGTCACGGTCGCCGCTGCCGATCCGGAGGCTGACGTTGGCCAGCGTGACGGTCGTCGTCGTGCCCTGCTTCTCGAAGCTGAAGTCGGCGCTGAGCTTCTGGCCGGCGATCTCGATCGTCAGGCCGGTCAGCGAGGCGCGGATGTACGGACCGGCGGGGAGTTGCAGGCGCTGCGTCTGGCCGCCGATGATGAACGTCTCGTTGACCGCGGCGGCCGTGTTGTTGAGCGCGAAGCCGACGCCGACCGGGCCGGCCTGGATGCCCTCGCCGAGCTTGATGGACGCGGTCGCGCTGAACTCGCCCGCGACGCCCGCCTGGGTCAGCAGGAAGCGGCCGTTGCCGTTCGTGATCGAGATGCCGACGTCGCCGGCGCCCAGGAACAGCGTGACGTTGGACGCGGCGATGCGGATGACCTGGACGTCGTCGGACGTGCCGATCGTCTTGTCGGCGCCGGCGCCGGTGACGCGCTCGAAGGCGAACGTGCCGCCGAGCTGCTGGCCGGCGATCACGATCGGCGCGTTGGCGGCCGTGCCGACCTCCACGCGCAGGCTCGTCGGCGTCAGCTTGACGGCGAAGTCGAGGTCCGGCAGCGTGATCACGTCGGCGGGCAGGCCGGTGAGCGAGACGCGCGCGGCGAACTCGCCGGTCAGGCCGGTCGGCGCGACGACGAACTGCGCCTCGCCCTGCTGGGTCACGGTCAGCTGCACGCTGCTCGGGTCGCCGAGCTGGAGCACGACGCTCTTGAACGAGAGCTTGAGCGTCTTGACCGTGCCGGCGGTCGTCTGCTCGAAGAAGAACGTGCCCGAGAGCGACTGGCCCGCGACCGACAGCGTCAGGTTCTCGCCACCGACCTTGAGCGTCTTGACCGCGGTGGTGGTGTCGATGTCGAGCTTGAAGCCGCCGCCGAGCGTGACGCCCGGGACGTTGAGCGTGATCGACGTGCTGAGCTTGCCCTTGATGCCCGCTGGGGAGAGCGTGAACTCACCCGTGCCGTCGGTGACCTCGAGGACGCCGCCGAGGCTGATGCGGACGTTCGCCGCGGTCAGCTTGGTCGTCGTGCCGGCGCGCTCGAAGCCGAAGTCGCCGGAGAGCGTCTGCCCGGCCGCGGACAGCTCGAGGTTCGTGCCCGCGATCCGCACGAACGGGCCCTTCGGCAGGTTGAGCGCCAGCGTCGTGCCGGCGACGTCGAAGGTCTCGTTCAGCGCCCGCTGCGTCTGGTTGATCGACAGCTGCAGCGTTCCGCGGATGGTCACCGCACCGCCGGTCAGCGCGGACAGGTCCAGCGTGCCGCCGAGCGTGCCGGCGATGCCCTCGGGCAGGACGAGCAGCACACCCTCGCCGCCGCTGAGGATCGGGTCGGCGCCGAACTTGACCGTCAGGCCGGTGAAGCCGAGCGTGAGCCGCTTGACGCCGGTCGCGGACGTGGTCTGCTCGATCGCGACCTTGCCGCTCAGCTCGACGTCCGTGCCGGCGATGGTGAAGGTGACGTCGGCCTCGACGCGGACGAAGCGGCCGGCCGGCAGGCGCGTGCCGTTCGCGAGCACGACCGCCGCGGTGGAGGTGTTGATCGCGAGCTTGAAGGTGCCGGTGAGCGTGATCGGACCGAGGTTGAGGCCGCTCGGCGCCGCGATCGTCAGCTCGCCCGCGAGGCCGCCGGCGCCGATCTGCAGCGCGCCGGAGATGTTCAGCACGAGCGCGCCGTCCAGCAGCGACAGCTGCGCGTCGGACACCTGCAGGCGGATCAGCTGCGTGCCGTCGGCGAGCGTGTTGCGCTCGAAGTCCAGCGTGGCCGTGAGCTTCTGGCCGGCGATGTCGAGCGTGACGCCCGTGCCCGTGATGCGGATGAAGTTCCCGGCCGCGACGTTGAAGGTGACGGTGCCGAGCGTCGTGCCGGCGCCGAACGCCAGCGCGCCCGTCCCCCGGTGCACCAGCGCGCCCGTCGCGCCGCTCGCGACCACGGCGTCCTGGCGGCCGTCGCCGTCCAGGTCGGCGAACCCGACGCCGGTCAGGCCGGTGGTCAGCGCCGCGATCGGGGCGGCGGCGCTGAAGGTCAGCGCGCTGCCGGTGACCGTGCCCTTGAAGAGCGTGGTGCCGGCGACGACGTCGGCGCGGCCGTCGCCGTCCACGTCGGCGACGGTCAGCACGGTCGCGCCGGTCGACGTGGCGACCTCGACCGCGCTGAAGCCGCCGGCCAGGTTCCGGTAGGCGGTCGTCGCGCGCCCCGTGCCGGCGACGATCACGTCGAGGCGGCCGTCGCCGTCGACGTCGCCGAGGCCGATCGCGTCCACGCGGCCGGCGTCGAGCGCAGTGGGCGCCTCGGTCAGCGTGCCGTCGGCGGCGACGTCGAACCGGCGGGCGCCGTCGCCGTTGCCGATCACGAGCTCGAGCCCTTCGTCGGCGTCGAGGTTGCCGAGCGCGACCGCGCGGCCGCCGGCGGAGAGCGCGAGGCCGGCGCTGAAGACGCCGCGGCCGTCGTTGAAGTAGAGGTAGCTCTGATCGCCGGCGGTGCCGGTGATCAGGTCCAGGTCACCGTCGTCGTCGACGTCGCCGAGCGTGACCGAGGTGACGTTGTCGGTCAGCCGGCCGAACGCCACGCCGCCGATGCCGTCGAACGCGTCACCGGTGCCGTCGTTGAGGTGCAGGACCAGGCCGGTGGCGTTCGTGCCGGTGATCAGGTCCTGGCGGCCGTCGCCGTTGACGTCGCCGAGCGCGACCGCGGTGCGCGTGGCGGGCGTGGCGCCGAACTGCAGCGTCGACGTGACCGCCGCGCCGGTGGTGTTGATCACGAGCCGGAGCGCGCCGCTGAGTGAGACGCCCGGGATGTTGACCGCGACCGTGCCGCCGATGTCGCCGGCGAGCCCGGCGGCGTTGATGACGAAGACGCCCGCGCCGCCGCTGAGCGTGACGAAGCTCGTGGTGCCGTCGCCGAACGCGGCGTTGACGTTGGTCACCAGCACGCGGACGACGTTCGTGGCGCCGACCTTGGCCGACTCGAACGCGAACGACGCCGTGATCCGCTGGCCGGCGAAGGCGAGCTCGACGTTGTCGCCCGACACGCGCAGGTACGGCCCCGCGGGCAGCGCCAGCGACACCGTCTGGCCGCCGGCCGTGACCTGCTCGCTGACGGCGGCGCCGGTGGTGTTGATGGCGACGCCGAACGTGCCGCTGAACTTGACGGCGTCACCGGGGACGATCACCTGGACGGTGCCGCTCACGCGGCCCGCCATGCCGGCCGGGCGGACGACGAACAGCGCCGTGCCCTGCGTGACCTTCACGCCGGCGGTGGCCGTTCCGAGCGTGAGCTCGACGCCGGTCGCGGTGATCCGGACGAGCTTCGCGGGCGTCGCGCCGGCGGCGGCGGGCGCGGTGTACTGCTCGAACAGGAACGTGCCGCTCAGCGACTGGCCGAACAGCGTCAGCGCCAGCGTGGCCTCGACGAGCACCGAGCGCGGCGCGATGTCCAGCGTCGTCGCGCCCGTGGTGTTGACCGCGACCTTGACCGCGGCGCTCGCCGGCGCGCTGACGCCCGGGATGTTGAGCACGAGCGTGCCGTCGATCTTCGCGGCGATGCCGGCCGCGGTGCTGTTGAGCGTGCCGTTGAGGCCCTCGACCTTCACCACCCCGCCGTCGCCCAGCGACAGCGAGCCGTTGGCGATGCCGATCGTCATGTCGCCCTTGGTCGCGCCGGCCGCCGTCGCGTTCGCGAACGAGAAGTCGCCGTGCAGCGTCATGCCGGAGAAGGCGACGTCGAGCGTGCCCTTCACGACGAGCGTCTGGCCGGCCAGCACGGTCTTGGTGCCGTTGCCGGGAACCGCGAACGTCTGGTCGGCGCCCGTCGTGTTGTAGAGCACCTCGACCGACTGCGCGGAGAGGGTCACGCCCGGGATGCCGACGAGCTGCAGGTTGCCCTTGGCGTAGACGGCGAACGTGGTGCCGATCTTCTTGACCACGAACACCGCGCCCTGCAGGTACAGGCCGCGAGCGTTCGGGTTCAGCGCGCCGTCGACCAGGCCGGGGCCCTGGCCGATGAAGACGTTGACGTCGGTCCCGGTCGAGAGGCCCGTGCCGTCGTCGGTGATCGTGCCGAAGAGCTCGAGGAAGTCGCCGAAGCGCGCCGAGGCGGCGACCGAGAAGGCGACGAACGGCTTGGTGGTCGCGATCTCCCCCGGACCGAACTTGATCGCGATGACGATCCCGCCGACCTCGATCGCCTCGTCGACCGTCTTCGTCGTCGTGTTCATCCGCACGGCCGCGCTGGCGCCGAGCTCGAAGCCACCGGCGGCGACCTCGGCCTCGCCGGAGAACTGGCCGGCGATGCCGTCGGGCGTGAGCAGGAACGCGCCGTTGCCGTTCTTAATCTTCACGCCGCCGTTGTCGGAGCCGAGGTTGACGCTGACCTTGGCGAACGCGAGCCGCGTCGTCTTCACCGGCGTGTTGGCGACGAGCCGGACGCCCGCGGCCGTCGCGACGAGCACGTCGACGTCGCGGTCGGTGTCGACGTTGATGGCGAGCACACCGGTGCCGGCCGTGGCGTCGATCGCCGCCGCGTCCTTGAAGCCGCCGGCCGTCCCCTTGTTGACGAGCAGGAGCGTGCCCGTGGCGGTGCTCGCCAGCAGGTCCGCGAAGCCGTCGCCGTCGACGTCGGCGGTGGCCAGCCCGGTGGCGGCGGTCGCGGTGAGCGCGACGCCGGCGGCGAACGTGAGCGCCGCGTCGGTGCGGGTGTTGGTGAAGAGCGTGACGCCGGCCGTGCCACCGAGCACGAGGTCGAGCTTGCGGTCGCCGTCGGCGTCGACCAGCAGGACCGAGGTCGCGCCGGTGACGGCGAGCGCCGGGCCGGCGGTGAAGGTGGGCGTGTCGTTGCCGTCGTTGACGAAGATGCGCGGGGCCTCGCCGGTCACGGTCACGACGATGTCCAGGGCACGGTCGCCGTCGAGGTCGCCGAGCGCCACCCCGCGGACGTCGGCGGTCAGCAGGTTCGTGCCGGAGCCGAAGGTGCCGTCGCCCGCGCCGTAGACGACCTGCGTGGTGCCGGCGGACGCGCCGAGCACGAGGTCGGCGTTGCCGTCGCCGTTGACGTCGCCGACGGCGAGCGACGTCGCGTTGGGCGTCGTGAACGTCGCCTTGGCCGTCGTGTCGAAGCCGAGCCAGGCCGCGCCGGTGCCGCCGAGGTTCAGGTGCACGCGCGAGGTGCCGGCGTTGACCACGATCAGGTCGAGGCGGTTGTCGTTGTTGACGTCGGCGAGCGCGATCGCGCGGGCGGTCTCGCTGAACGCCGGCATGCGCGCGGCGGGCGCGGCGGTGTAGCCGCCGGAGCCGGTGTTGAGGTACAGCAGGTCGACGCCGCTCGTGCCGTTGACGAGGTCGAGGTCGCCGTCGCCGTCCACGTCGCCGCTCGCCAGGATCGGCGCGGCGGAGGCGGTGACGAGCGAGACGCCGCCGGCGAACCCGCTGCGCGAGGACTGGTCGAACAGGACGCTGCCGCTGACCGAGATCGCCGAGCCGATCGCAAGCGTCGCGTCCGTCACGTTCACCCGCACGAACGGGCCGGCCGGCAGGCCGGTCGCGGCGTTGGCGGTCGTCGCGGTGTTGATCTGCAGGAAGATCTCGGTCGCCGTGATCGTCAGGCCGGCGGGCAGCGCGAACGTGCCGGCGACGACGTTCTGGAGCTTCAGCGACGCGGCGACGCCCGCGGGCGTGATCTGCAGCGTGCCGCTGAGGTGGTTGGCGGCCGTGATGTTCACGAACGTCCCGAGCTGCAGCGTCGCGTCGGTGACGCTGACGAGCACGCCCGCGGCGTTCTTCTCGATCACGATCTTGGCCGCGCCGAGCGTCTGGCCGGCGATCTTCAGCTGCGCGCCGGTGGTCTCGACCTTGAACGTCGGCGTCGTGGTCGTGGTGTCGAAGTCGACCTTGAAGTCGCCGGTGAAGGCGACGTTCGGGATGTCGACGACGAGCTTGGCGTCGAAGGACCCGGTGACGCCGCCCTTGCCGCCCGCGGCGGTCTTGATCGTCAGCGCGCCGGACGTGATCGTGACCGCGACCAGGCGCGTGCCGCCCGCGCTGAGCGCGATCTCGGCGTTCGTGATCTCGAGCTTGGTCGCGTCGGCGTCCTTCGAGAACACGAAGTCGCCGACGATCGAGACGCCCGCGAGCGCGATCGTCACGCCGGTGCCGCTGACCGCGAACGTCCGCGTGGCGGCGATCTGCAGGCGGGTCTCGAAGCCGTTGAGCGTGAACGTCTCGTCGACGTTGGCGTTCGTCGTGTTCAGCTCCAGGCCGAGCGTGCCCTGGAGCGTGACGCCGGGCACGTTCTGCAGCGCCACCGTGCCCTGGACGCGGCCCGCGACGCCCGTGCTCAGGATCAGCCAGTTGCCGCTGCCGTTGGTCAGCGTCAGCAGGTCCTGCTTGCCGTCGCCGAGCGCGAGGTTGACGTTCGCCAGCGCGAGCTTGACCGCCGGGCCCTTCGCCGTCGTCAGCTGCTCGACGGAGACGTCGGCGGTCAGGCGCTGACCCGCGACGCGGACGGTGACGCCGACCGCATCGACCTTCAGGTACGGCGCGGCGGTGTCGATCTTCAGCGCGAAGCGGCCGCCGAGCTGGACGTCGCCGGCGGTGACGGCGAGGCTCGCGCTCAGCGTGCCGGCGACGCGGCCGGTGGCGATCGCGAGGTTGCCGTTGATCGCCTCGACCTTGACCGTGCCGCCCGCGAGGTTGATCACGCCGTCCGTGACGGTGAGCTTGAGGTCCGTGCCGGCCCGCTCGACGACGACGCGGGCCGCGCTCAGCTCCTGCCCGACCACGGTCAGCTTCGCGCCGGAGACCTCGACGCGCAGGTACGCGGGATCGATCGTGAGCGCGACGGTGCCGGTGAGGCTGACGTTCGGGACGTTGAGCGCGAGCGTCGCGGCGAGCGAGCCCTTGATGCCGGCGGCGGTGATCTCCAGCGTCGCCGTCCCCACCTGCGTGACCGTCAGGACCGAGCCGCCGAAGCGCGCGACGACCTTCTCGGCCGTGATCGTCGTGACGCCGCCGGAGCTCGTCACGCTGAAGTCGCCGCCGAGCTCCTGGCCGAGGATCGTGAGCTTCACGCCGGTGCCGGCGACGCGGAAGAACGTGCCGGTCGGCAGCGTCAGCGCGACCGGCGCGCCGCCGACCTCGATCGTCTCGTCGACCGGCGCGAGGGTCGTGTTGACCTGGATTCGCAGCGTGCCGGCGAGCGTGACGTTCGGGACGTTGAGGGCGATCGTGCCGCCGAAGTCACCCGCGAGGCCGGCGGGCTTGACGATCAGCGTGCCGGACGCGTTGGTGACGGTCAGCACGCCGCCGCCGAGCGACAGGTTCACGTTCGCGAGCGCGAGCCGCAGGACCTTGCCGTCGGCGCCTGAGCCCGTGCCGCCGGGCACGCCGTCGGCGCCGTAGGTGGTGATCGACTCGAAGGCGAAGTCGCCGGACAGCTCCTGGCCGAGCAGCGTGAGCTTGACCTGCGTGCCCGCGATCCGCACGTACGGGCCGCCGACCAGGTTCAGCGCGACGTTCTCCCTCGCGACCGTCAGCGTCTCGTTGACGGCGGCGTGACCGGTGTTGATCGCCAGCGCGAACGTGCCGGTGAAGGACGCGTCCCCGGGGAGCGAGAGCGCGATCGTGCCCTGCAGCGTGCCCGCGAGGCCGGCGCTGGTGATCAGCAGCGCGCCCGCGCCGCTGGTCAGCGACGCACCCGCGCCGGCGCCGCCGACCGAGAAGCTGACGTTGCGCGCGGCGATCGCCGTGACCGCGGTGCCGTCCGCGAGCGTGGCGCGCTCGAAGGAGAAGTCGCCGGTCAGCTCCTGGCCGGCGAGCTTCAGCTTGACGCCGGTGCCCTCGAAGCGGATGTACGGGCCGGCCGGCAGGCCGTCGCGCGCCGCGGTCGAGGTGTTGACGGCGAGGCCGATGCCGGCGTCGAACTCGAAGCCTGCGGCCGCGAAGGCCAGCTTGCCGGTGAAGCGGCCGGCGACGCCCGAGGCGCCCGCGGACAGCGTGCCGCCGGCCTCCGTGAGGCTGACCGGGCCGACGCTCACGGCGACGTTGGCGGCCGTGATCGTCACGTCGCCGTTGGCCTGCGAGGCGAACTCGAAGTCGCCGCCGATCGACTGGCCGAGGATCGCCAGCGTGCCGCCGGTGACCTTCAGCGACTTCGCGCCGGCGGCCACGTTCACGCGCACGCCCGGCTGCGTGGAGCCCGGGATCTCGATCGTCTGGTCGACCGCCGCGCCGGTGTCGTTGTAGAGCAACGTGACCGTGCCGGTGAGCGTCACGCCGTTCAGGCCGATCAGCGAGACGGTGCCGGTCGCGTAGACCGCGTACGTCGTGCCGACCTTGATCAGGCCGACGCGCGCGCCGGTCATCAGGACGCCGACGGCCAGCGGGTTCGTCTCGCCGTTGGCCATCTTGGCCGGGCCGCGGCCGAGGAAGATCGTCAGGCCGTCGCCGGCGAACACGCCGCCCGAGATGGCGACGTCGCCCTCGATCGTCACGAAGTCGCCGATGTTCAGGCTCAGGCCGGAGACCGAGATCGCGAACGCGTTCTTCTCCTGCTCGCCGAACTTGATCGCGATCGCGCGGTTGCCGAGCGTCAGGACCTCGTCGAGCGCCATGCCGGTGGTGTTCACGCGCAGGAGCGCGCGGCCGCCCGCGCTGACCGGGCCGACGGCGGCGCTCAGCGTGCCGCTCGCCTGGCCGGCGATGCCGGCGTTCGTGACGAGGAACGCGCCCTCGCCGTCGGCGAGCGTGACGCCCGCGACCACGGCGCTGACGTTGGCCGCGGCGATCCGCGTCTGGCCGTTGCCCTGGTCGAACAGGAAGTCACCGGCGAGCGTGTTGCCGCCGAGCGTGAGCTGCGCGCCGATCGCCTTGACCGTGACGGTCGGGCCGGCGGGGAGGTCGAGCAGGGCGGCCGTCGAGGTGTTGACGGCGATCGAGACCGTGCTCGCCGTGAGCTGGATGCCCGGGAGCGCGAAGGTGAACTTGGCGACCGCGAGGCGCCCCGCGACGCCGCTCTTGCCGAAGACGAGCGTGCCACTCGCGTCCTCGATGTCGACGAACGTGCCGAGCTTGAGCAGCGACGGCAGCGTCGCGTCGTTGGTGATCGTGACCTTGACCTGATCGGCGGTCGACTCGATCGCGAAGTCCGCGGTGAGCGTCGTGCCGGCGATCGTGAGCGTCGTCCCCGTGCCGGCGACGGTGACCGCGCCGGGGGCGAACGTCGCCGTCAGCTGGCCGCCGAAGCTCACGCCCGGAAGCGTGGTCGTGACCGTGCCGCTGAACGCGCCCGTGACCGCGGTGCCGATCTTCAGGTTCGCCGCGCCATTGGCGACGGTGACCAGGCCGCCACCGAGGCTGAGCGACGCGTTGGTCACGTCGAGCTCGATGTCCGCGCCGTCCTTGGTGAACGTGATGTCGCCGCTGAGCTTCTGGCCGGCGACCTCGAGCGTGCCGCCCGTGACCGCGAGGCGGACGAAGCCGGTCGCCGTGTCCAGCTCGGCGCGGACCGCGCCGGTGAGCGTGACGCCCGGGACCGTGAGGGCGAACGTGCCGTTCAGCGAGCCCGCGACCTTGCCGGCGGCGACCGTGAGGGTGCCCGCGCCGCGGGTGAGGCTCGCGACCGTGCCGAGCACGAGCGAGACGTTCGTCGCCGCGATCTGGACCTCGTCGAGCGTGCGCGTGATCGCGAGGTCGGCGGTCAGCGACTGGCCGGCGACGGTGAAGCCCGCGCCCTTGGCCTCGACCTTGAGGAAGCCCGGCGCGACGTTCAGCTCGACGCTCGTGAGCGTCAGCGCGTCGATGGCGATCGTGTCGACGGTGGCGGCGAGGCGGCCCGTGACGCCGGACGCGTCGATGGTGAGCTCGCCGTTGATCGCCTTCAGGGTGATCGCGCCCGCGAGCGCGAGGGTCGCGTCGGCGACGGTGAGATGCGTGACCCCGGCGCTGTGCTCGAACGAGAAGTCGCCCGTTAGCGTGTTGCCGAGGATGTCGAGCGTGACGTCCGTGGCGCTGATCGCGACGGAGGTCGGGTCGACCTCGAGGCGGAAGGTGGCGGTGGTGGAGACGCCCGGGAGGTTGAGGGCGAGCGTGCCGCCGAGGTCGGCCGTGAGGCCGTTGGCGCCGATGCCGATCGAGCCGGTGCCGTTGCTGAAGCTGACCGGCGCCGGGGGTCCGCGCGCGCTCGTGGACTTGTCCGCGCCGCCGAAGCTCGTCTCGACGTTGCTCGCGGAGATCTGCAGGCCGTTGCCGTCCTTCGCGAAGGTGAAGTCGCCCGTGAGCGAGGCGCCGAGCACGTCGACGCGCGCGCCGGTCGCGGTCAGGCTCGCGTAGGGCGCGGTGCCGTTGAGCTTCTCGGTCTCGGAGAACTTGACGATCACGTCGTTGCTCGTGCCCTCGACCCGCAGCGTCTCGTCGATCGCGCGGTTGAAGCTGTTCACGCGGACGTGGACCTGGCCGGACAGGCCGACGCCCTGCCCGCCGCCGATGCCGACCAGTGCCACGAGGCCCTTGGCGTCCAGCGCCCATTCGCCGTCGGCCCCCTTGATCAGGCCGACCGTGGCGTTGGTGATCAGCAGGCCGCGCGCGAGCGGGTTCGTCTCGCCGTTGGCGAGCGTCAGCGGACCCTCGCCGAAGAACAGCGTGAGGCCGGTGCCGGCGAACGTCTCGACCGCGATGCTCGTCCCGGTCAACGTGCCGGTCTTCAGCGTGCCCGCGCCCTTGAGGACGACGACGCCGGCGATGTTGAGCTCCAGGTCCGAGACCGACAGCGAGTACGTCTTGCCCTCACCGGCACCGAAGGACACGGTCAGCTGGCGGCCGCCGACCTCGACCGTCTCGTCGACGGCGGCGTTGGTCGTGTTCACCCGGAAGAGCGCGCGGGCGTCGAGCGTGACGCCCGGGATGGCGATCGCGGCCTTGCCGGTGAAGTAGCCGGCGATGCCGGTGCCGAACAGGACGAGGACGCCCTCGCCCTCCTTGAGCTGCTCGGTCGCGCCCGCCTTCACCGACACGCCCGAGAGCGCGACGAGCGTGCGCGTGCCCTGGCGCTCGTAGAAGAACGAGCCGCTGAGCGTGCCCTCGCTGAGGGTCGCGGTGAGCGTGCCCTTCGCGCGGCGCAGGTTGGCCGCCGTGTCGATCTCGAGGCTCGCGTCGCTGAGCGTGACCGCGAAGCCGCTCACGCCGTTGAGCGCGGCGGACGCCAGCGTGCCGGTGACCTGCAGGTCGGCGCCGCGCTTGACGAGCGCGAGCGTGCCGGACGCGGTCAGGTTCGGGCCGGTGGCGGCGCCGATCCGGAACTGCGTGAGCGTGAGGGCCAGGTCGGTCGCGTCGGCCGTGACCGTGAGCGTGAACGAACCGGCGGCCTCGGCGAAGTCGGCGATCTTGAAGGTCGTGAGCGTGCCGCTCACCTGCTTGATCGCGGACGTCGTGCCGGGGTCGGCCGCGGTGCCGGTGAAGTCGCCGCCCGTGTTGAGCTTGAGCGCGCCGCCGCTGAGCGTGGCGGTCACGGCGCCCGGGAGCGCGAGCTCGCCGGACAGGTTGCTCGCGACCGCGGCGACCTGGCCGTTGCGGTGCGCGAAGGCGATCGTGCCGGACGTGAGCGTGAGCGCGCCGCCGAGGCTGACGTTCGTGGCGGTCAGCGAGAACGTCGTGAGGTCGCCCTCGACCGCGGCGGCGAACGACGCCGAGCCGCTGACGAGGCCCGCGAGGTCGAGCTGGTCGAGCGTGCCGCTCAGCTTCAGCGCGCCGGTGCCGGGGTCGACGACCTGGCCGCCGACCTCGATCGCGAGCGCGGCCCAGTCGGCAGCGGTCGGGCCGGTGTTGATGCCGACGGCCACACCGGACAGCTGCGCGCTCGCGAGCGTGCCGACGGTGAAGCTGCCGCTCAGGTTCTCCAGCTCGCCCGCGTACCAGCGGCGCGCGCCGGCCTCGATCATCGCGACGCGGGCGGTGCCGCTGCGCAGGGTGAAGCCGTCGAAGCTGATCAGGTCGCTCGGGAGCGTGATCGCGAAGGCGGTGATCGTGCCGGTCTCGGCGGTGCCGTCGCCGTCGACGTCCGCGTTGAGCGCCTTGCGCACGTACGCGAGGTTGTCGAAGCTGATGTCGAGGTCGCCGCCGAACAGGTCGGTCGAGTCCAGCTTGAGCGCGCCGCCGAGGAGGCGGACGCCGTTGAGCTGCATGTCGAGCGGCAGCTTGGAGGTGAGGCTGCTCGTCAGGGCCGGCGCGCCGAACAGCGCGGTCGGGTTGGCGAGGGCCGCCTGCAGCTCCGCGACCGTGAGCGTGTCGTCGGTGAGCGTGAGCTTCGCGAGGGCGGAGAGCTGGATGCTCCCGCTCGCGACGGTCGCGTCGAGCGGGCCGAGCTTCGCGGTCGCGCTGAGGTTGTTGACGCTGACGGTCCCGCCGAGCTCGAGCTTCGTGATCTTCAGGAAGAAGCGGTCGGCCGCGGGGACGCCGTCCTCGAGCCGGATGCCGATCGTGTAGTCGAGCGCGATCGTGCCGGTGACCGTGGCGTTGCCGGTCAGCGACAGGCCGAGGTCGTTCGTGCCGAGGCTCAGCGGCAGCTCCGTGCTGCGCGAGCCGCGGTGCGTGATCTGCAGCGCGATCTGAGTCGGGTCCGTGACGGGCGTGACCGCCGGGTTGTCGATCCGGCCGAGCAGCAGCGCCGCGATCTCGTCCAGCCGCGGCGCGGGGTGTGACGCGATGTACTGCTGGATGAGCGTGTACGTGGCCTGCAGGCCGTCGACGAAGTTCGTGAACGTGCCGACGCTCTCGCCGATGAGCGGCAGGTCCGTCGCCAGGCCCGCGTACTCCTTGAGCACGCCGAGCGTCTGGATGACCTGGCCGAGGCCGGCGAGGAGCTGGTTGAAGTCGTCCACCGTCGGAGGCCCGCGCGCGGCGTTGGCCTGGATCGGCTTCGACGCGAGCTGCGCGTCGAACGGCGACGGCTCGCCGGACGCGATCGTCGCGGGCGGCTCGGGCGTGCCCGCCGCGGAGCTGAGCTTGCTCGCGATCTGCTGGCCGCCCGTGGGCGCGACCAGCGGCAGCGCGACGTCGCCCTCGGGGGCGGCCGGTGGCGCGGGCGTGATGACCGGCTGGTCGGGCGCGACGAGGTCGGCGCTGACCGCGGTCGGCGTCTCGAGGCCGTCCACCGTGATCGGCGCGATCGGCGCGGGCGCGGCGTCCGTCGTGAAGTCCGGCGCCGGCAGGTCTGCGGCGGTCGACAGCGTGTCCGCGCCGACGGCCAGCAACTCGGGCGCGACCGGCGGGATGACCACGACGGGCGGCGGCAGGTAGACGACCGGCGCCGGAGCCGGCGCGGCGATGTACGGCGCGGGCGCCGGAGCGGCGATCACCGCGGCGGGCGCGGGAGCGGAGATGGTCTTCGCAGGTGCCGGGTTCGACGCCTGGGCGGCCTCGCCGATCCCCTGCGCGGCGGGGGCGGGAGCAGCCGCGGCCGGTGCAGGCGCGGGGGCGGCGGGCGCTGCCTCAGCGGAGCCGGCGGCGGGCGCAGCCTCAGTGGAGGCGGCGGCGGGCGCGGCTTCAGCGGGCGCGGGGGCGGCCGGCGCAGGCGCCGCGGCAGGCGCGGCCTCGGCCGGAGCGACCTCGGCGGCGGGCGCCGCGACGGCGGGCGCAGGCGCGGCGGCGGACGGGGCCGGCTCACTCGCGGCGGCCGCGGCGGCAGCCACGAGCGCCGTGGTCTCCGCTGCGGCGGCCGACGACGCCGCCTTGCTCGCGGCGGGGCCCGAAGGAGCGGCTGCCGCGGGCGAGGACGCCTCGTCCCTCGCCGCCGCATCCGATGGCACGGCCGGCGCCTGGGCGGCGGCCGCGACGGGGGTGACCGGGGCGGGCGTCGGGGCCGGCGCGGTCGCGGCCTGCTCCAGGAGCTGCTGGGTCTCGCTGAGCGAGACGGCGGGCTGCGGGGTGGCCTCGGCGAGCGGGTCCGGCGCGGACTGGCGGTGGCCGCTGGTGACCGTGTCGCTGGACATGGTCGGCATCGGGCTCGTCTCGTCGACGTCCGTCAGCGGCGCTTCGTCCTCATCCGAGTCGGCCTTCGCGGGCGGCTCGACGGCGTAGGTGTCCTTGTCGACGACCGGCTGCTCGGCGGACGCCGGCGCCTGGGTCTGCTCCTGCGCGGGCGCCGCCTGCTGAGCGGCGGGCGCCGGCTCGGTGCGCTGCGGGGCCGGCTCGGCCGGCGTCTGCGGCGCCTCGGCCTCGGCGACCTTCGGCTCGTCCTTCGACGACTTCTTCTGCTCGTCGGAAGGATTCGGTTTAGGCGCCTCGTACTGAGGGAACGTCAGCTGCGGGCTGACGACGCCGGGAAGCGGCGGGTCGGCCTGGTCACCCGGGGCGGCCTGGGCGATCGGCGTGACATAGAGCAGCACCATGCTGCCGAGCGCACAGGACGCGGCAACACGAATCCAGCGTCGCTGGCGCGAAAAGAGAATCGCCGGATCGGGCTGCTGGACAGGCAGAGCGGCGAGAGCCTACGCACAAATCGGAATGCCGATGTGCCTTTCTTCGCGTTTTGGACGCACGTCCGATGGCTCGGCTGGACCAACGGCCAGGCGCCGCTGGTCCGCGCGCTGACGTCAGGCTTTGACCCGGATTTTGAGTGATCGGGTCACCGCGGTCATGCCGGCCCCTGTGGCCTTCACGGTGATCGTCACGGTCGCTCCGACCTTCAGCCGTTTCTTGTCGAGCGTCAACGGCACGGTCGACGTCGTCGCGCGCAACGTCCTGGTCGCCTTGCCGACGACGCGCGAGCCCACCTTGGCCCCGAGCACGACCTTCGCCCCGGCGGTGCCGCGGACCTTCACGGTCACCCGGCCGGTCCGGCGCGAGACGGTCTTGACCGAGCTCGCCGAGCTGAGCGCAGTGCGCTTCGGCGTCGCCGTCGGGGTCGGGCGCGGTGTCGAAGTCGACGGCGGCGTCGGGCTGGGCGCGGGCGGCAGGCCGGGGATGACCACGGTGAAGTCGACCCGCGCGGGAGTCGGGTCCGTCCCGGTCTCGCCGACCGCCGTCACGACGACGCTGTGCCCGCCTTCGCTCAGCCCGCTCAGCGCCAGCGGGCTCGTGCACGGCGTCGCGACCGCGCCGTCGAGCGAGCAGAGGAACGTGGCTGCCTTGGTCGCCGTGAACGCCAGCTGGAAGTCACGCGCGGTGAGAATCGCGGGCGGCACCCACGTCAGCAGTGTGTCGGGCGGTGCGACGTCGACGACAACCGTGCGCGAGGCAGACGCGCGGTTGCCGGCCGCATCCGTCGCCGTCACGGTGAAGGTCCACGCCCCGTCCGCGAGCCCGCTGTACGTCCTGGGTGACTCGCACGCCACCGGCGCCCCGCCAAGCGCACACGTGACTGTCACGGCCGTCGCGTCGGTCGTCTCGAAGCCGAACGTCGCGCTGTCTCGCACCACGTCCGCACGGGAGATGGCGATCACCGGCGCGGCGGTATCGACGATGAACGCGTAGGTCGCCGGCGAGGGATCGGCCCCGACCGCGTTCTCCGCCCGCACCGCGAACGTCCGCGGGCCGTCGTCGAGCGCGCGTTCGGTGCCGGACTCGCATGGGACGTAAGCGGCGCCGTCCCAGCTGCACGCGAAACCGTTCCCGTTGCCCGAGAAGGTGAAGCGGACCGGCCGATCACGCGTGACAGCGCCCGGCGTCGTCAACAGCTGCGTGTTCGGCAGGCTCGACTGCACCGTGAACGTGCGCTTCTCCGAGGTGAGGTCGCTGTCCCCGTACGCATTGACGGCCTCGACCTCGAACGTGTGCGTCTCGCCGTCGCCGAGCGGGCGCGTGGTGTAAGGCGACGTGCACGCGCGGAACGCGTCCGCGTCGAGTCGGCACCGGAACCCGGCCCCGGCTTGATCGGAGGAGAACGTGAACGTCGGCGTCTCGTCGTCGATCGTGCCTGACGGGCCGTCCAGTGTCGTAACCGGCCGGGGCGCCAGCGGCGCCCCGTAGACGCTGAACTGCGACACGTCGAGCCAGCACCGCTCCGGGGTCGGGGCCTTCGTCGGCTCGTCGCAGAGCGACGTGGACGCCTGACTGGAGATCGGCCGCAACCGGACGTACCGCACGTTGCTGGCCGTCGCCGCGATTGGGTTGAGCTTGTTGCGATGCGTGCTGGTGAAGGTCCCGCCGGCGACCTGCGCCCACGGGCCGCTCCTGCTGGACGCGGTTTCCACGGCGTACTGCCCCAGGGCGGAGCTCGCGGAGTCGAAGCAGCCCGCCGACGGATCGATCGCGAGCCCGGTCAGGTTGATCGCCACGGGCAGCTCGACCTCGACGTCGTTCGTCCGCCAGCCCGAGACCGCTTGCCACAGCGTCGACCACGTCGTGGACCGCAGCCCGTCGAAGGCGGCGTTCGGCCCGCAGCCGGACCCTGCGTACTCGAAGCCCCTGTCGGACACCACCTTGGCGCCACCTTGACGCGCCGCCCAGTCACGGTTCACGACCGCGTCGACCACGGCACCCCCTGTCCCGACGACCACGTCGGTCTTGACCACCGGGTTGAACCCCGCCCCTCCGACCAGGACGTTCTTGTACGTGCGGGGTTCGACGTCGGCGATCACGTACCGCCCGTCGGCGTCGGTCGTGGCCGTGAGGATGTCCGCTCCGCCCACGCTCACCTTCACGCCGGGCGCGGGTGTCCCGCGGGAGTCGGTCACACGGCCGGTGATCGTGGTCCTCGGACCGGGCGCAGGCGGCAACGAGAAGTCCTCGAGCGGCGCCGTGTCGTTGCCATCGACCGTGCTCGCGTAGAACCCCATCCCGCGGGCCGCGAACACCTGCCAGATCGCCGAACGCAGCGCTTCGGTCTCCGCCGCTTGCAGGATCGCGTTGCGCATGTCCAGGAACGACGGCTCGGGTGGCGAAAGCACCAAGGCGCGCGTGATGAGTCGGCGCGCGTCGACCGCCCCGACGTTGCGCCGGAGGTCCCAGAGGGTCTGCGCCCAGATCTCACCGTCGGCGTGGACTTCGGCCGAGCCGTAGATCTTCGCGAAGTCGCCGTACGTGAACCCGCCCGCACCGACTCTCGAGCTGCCGGGGCAGACGGTCGTCGTCGTTCCCGCCGTGCCCACCGGGCAGTCGATCGCCTCGTAGCGCGTCTTGTTCGGCGTGGCGTCCATGTAGACGCCCATGTGGACCTCGCCGATCTTGGTCGGGTCGGCGGAGTCGGTCTCGATGCCCTTCTCGACCAGATAGTCCTTGGCGTAGAAGTCGCTCCACCCCTCGCCCATGGCGCCGGCCTGGTTCGTGTTCAGCGCGACGTAGCCGTCGGGATCGGTGACGAGGCGGCTCGTGAGCCCGTGCGCGTACTCGTGAAAGAGGATCGACGCGTCGTCCCCGCTGTTCACCGACCGAAACCGCGCCGACCCCTGCTGCCCCCACAGGAACATCTGCATCCGCGGCGACTCACCCTCGGGCGGTGTGTACATGTTCGCGTTGTCGTAGTCCTCGCCGTCGATGGTCTCCAGCAGCAGCTTGTCGTCGCCGGAGAACCCATCGAAACCGATCGGCGGCGTGGCCAACCACTCGCGGAAGCGGTTCGCGTGGTAGAAGGCTTGGACAGCGTTCTGCTCTCGGTTCGCGGTCTCACCCCCTGCCTCCCCGTTCCACCCGCACGGCTTCCCCGTCTCGCATCCGACGCCGACGCTGTTGAAGTCCTGGAAGCCGTACACCCCAGGCGTGACGTCTTCGCCCGCATCGGTGCGGTTGTTCGCGTTGCGGTCCGAGTACACGTGCATGTAGGAGCTCTCGAGCCGTCCGGGCAGCAACCCCCAACTCGAGGGGACCGTGAAGTCCTTCGCCGCGACGTCGAGCGACGGGTGGTTGTCCCACACCCGCAGCTCAACGTGTCGGACGAGATTCGTGCGCTTGAGCACCTTGCCGGTGTCGGCGTCCGTGATCACGTCGTAGATCGCGTCCCGCGACACCACGTCGCGGTAGCGGTACGCCAGCCGCCCGTCGTAGATCTTCAGCTCCGCGTCCGGCGCCGGCTCGGGAAGTGCGGGCGTCGTGTCCGTCGGCAGCTCCGAGGATGGCGACCCGAGCACGTTCAGCACGCGCCCGTCGTTGGCCACGCTCACACGCAGCTCGGCGTCGGCGACCTCGATCCCGTCGACCGCCTGCCGCCAGCGCACCTGGCGGATGCCCGCGAACGTCTCGACCTCCGCGTCCCCCAGCGTCTGGAGGTCGGCGGCGGTCAGGCCGAGCGCGGCGCGGTGCTCACGCACGTACCGGAGGCCGATCGCGGCGGTCGTGCCGCTCGCCGGCCGCGTCAGCGCGCCGTCCAGCCGGGCGGCGACGCGCACGGTGTCCGTGGCCGGGTCCAGGTCGACGATCTCCTGCGCGCGCGCGAAAGCGGGCAGCGCCAGCGCCACCAACAGGCCGACCGCGATGACCCAGGGCCCTCGTATGCGCCGAATGTAGAGGCCGAACCTGAGATTCCGCCCCCGACATCCGGCCAATCTTCTGCCAGGATGGCCCGCCATGCAGCCGGATGAGGCAGAGGTCAAGGCCGCGGGCGGGGTCGTCCGCCGCGAGGATGGCGCGATCGCGGTCGTCCACCGTCCCCGCTACGACGACTGGTCGCTGCCCAAGGGCAAGCTCGACCCGGGCGAGACGTGGGAGGAGTGCGCGCTGCGCGAGGTGTGGGAGGAGACCGGGCTGCGCTGCACGCTCGGCGACGAGCTCTCCCCCGTCTTCTACGACGACCGCAAGGGCCGCTCGAAGGCGGTCCGCTACTGGCTCATGGACGTCGAGAGCGGCGAGTTCGAGCCCAACGACGAGGTCGACGAGCTGCGCTGGCTGGACCCCGTCCAGGCGTCCCACGTGCTCACCTACGACCACGACATCGAGCTCGCCGAGGAGATCGCCCAGTCATGAACCGCGACCGCTTCCCCGGCCTCGCCGACGGCTGGGCGCGCCTCGACGGCGCCGCCGGCAGCCAGGTCCTCGACAGCGTGATCGAGGCCATGTCCGACTTCATGCGGTCGGGCTCGATGGCCAACCACGGCGGCGCCTTCAAGCAGGCGATCGCCACCGACGAGCTCGTCGCGAGCACCCGCGCGGCCTGCGCGACGCTGCTCGGCGGCGACCCCGAGGGCATCTTCTTCGGCCCGAGCTTCACCGCCACCACGATGCGCTTCAGCGCGACCGTCGTGCGCGACCTCGAGCCCGGCGACGAGATCGTCTGCACGCGCCTCGACCACGACTCCAACGTGCGCCCATGGGTGATCGCGGCCGAGCGCGCGGGCGTGACCGTCCGGTTCGCCGAGCCGGTCGAGGGCACGCTGGAGCTGCCGGCCAGCGCCGTCGAGGCCGTCCTCAGCGAGCGCACCAAGTGGGTCGCGGTCACCGCCGCGTCCAACGCCGTCGGCACCGTGCCGGACCTGCCCGGGATCGTCGCCGCCGCGCACGCCGTGGGCGCGAAGGTCTACATCGACGCGGTCCACGCCACGCCGCACCGCCGCTACGACCTCGCGACGCTCGGCGCGGACGTCCTCGCCTGCTCCGCGTACAAGTGGTTCGGCCCGCACGTGTCGGTGCTGTGCGCGAGTCCCGAGCTGCTCTCTGCGTACCACCCGGACAAGCTCAACCCGGCGCCCGACGAGGCCCCGGACCGCTGGGAGCTCGGCACGCTGCCGTTCGAGTCGCTCGCCGGCGTCCGCGCGGCGGCCGAGTACATGCTCGAGCTGGACTTCGACGCCGTGCGCGCGCACGAGGAGGGCCTGATGGCCCAGGCGCTCGACGGACTGCGCGCGATGGACCACGTGACGCTCTACGGCGACGCCGCGGACCGCGCCCCCACGCTGATGTTCACGGTCGCGGGCGTGCACCCCGACGCCGTGGCTAAGGCTCTAGCTGAGCGTGAGATCTCGGTGTGGAACGGCAACTACTACGCCTGGGAGCTCGAGCGCGTGCTCGGCCTCGCCCCGCACGGCGGGATCCGGGCCGGCTTCCTGCACTACAACGACGCGTCCGACACCGAGCGCCTGCTCGCCGCGGTCGCCGAGCTCGGCGACCGCGGCTGAGCGCCGCATCTAGCGGTCGATCGCGGTCAGCAGATCGCGGTGGTCGTGCGCCTGGGTCGCGACCCGGCGCGCGGCCGGCGGCGCCGGCGTCACGGCCGGGCGGTCCGGGATCTTGCTCTGCGCGAGCGTGATCAACACGTGCGCCGCGGCGTCCGAGTTCTGGTCGAGCGCCTTGTTGGAGTTGTTGAACACGTTGTCGCAGCCGAGGTGGTAGCACGGGTCGTACTGCTCACCGACGGTGCCGCCGAACAGCGCAGCCTGCTCGGCCGTCTTGATGCCCTCGGCGCCGGTGAACAACCCGCCCGCCGGGATGCCGTTCGCGATGAACGGCCCGTAGTCCGAGCGGCCGTCGAAGTCCGTCGGCAGCGTCGGGATCTTCTGCGACTTGAAGTAGTCCAGGAACAGCTTCTCGATCGTGGCCGAGAACGGACGCGCCGCCGGGTGGAACACGTCCTCGCCGATCGGCGGCGAATCCGACAGGTCGCCGTCGTAGACGAAGTTGACGTAGTTCGGGGAACCGATCATGTCGAAGTTCAGGTTCGCCGCGATCTTCGCCCGCTCGCTCTCGGGCAGGCTCGCGACGTACGCCTCCGAGCCCAGCAGGCCCGACTCCTCGGCGCTGAACCAGACGAAGCGGATCTTGTTCTTGGGGTAGACGCCGCGCAGCTCGTGCGCGAGCTCGAGGAGCGCGGCCGAGCCGGAGCCGTTGTCGTTGATGCCCGGACCGGTGCCGACGCTGTCCAGATGCGCGCCGACGACGATCACCTTGTTCGGGTCGCCGCCACGGGTCTCCGCGATGACGTTCTGGGTCGGGACGGCCGGGTTGCTACGCCAATCGATCCGGAAGCGCACCGTCTTGCCGACCAGGCCCTGACGCACGCTGCCGGCGAGGTCCGCCACCGTCGCGACCTGCGCGGCGGTCATCGGGATCGTGATGCCGGCGCCCGTCAGGTCGAACCACCGCGGGTCCTCGCGCCCGGGGACGCCGACGTTGCCCTCGTTGATGTAGACGATCGCGCCCGCGCCCGCCGCCTGCGCGTTGAGCCACTTGGTCAGCTCGCCGCACGTGCCGCGCTGGATCAGCACGATCGCGCCCGCCGGCATCCCGGCGAAGTCGGACGCCTCGCAGCCGGACGTCGACGTGTTGGGCGCCGGTGACGGGATCACGAGGTCCGCCGCCCACACCGGCGCGGTCAGATCACCGGAGACCGTCTCGACCATCGACCCGAAGTCGCCACCCGGGATCGAGCCGGCGATGCCCGGGATGTAGCTCTTGCCCCGCTTGACGTCGAGGATCGGCTTCTTCCAGTCCGCCAGCGCGAACAGGTCGTACGTGAAGTCCTGCCGGCTCGTCTTGAGCCCCGCCAGCTTCGCGTTCAGCTCGACGTAGTCGGCCGACAACCGGTATCCCGGCGTCCCCGCCAGCCGGTTGCCGTCCTTGAGCTCGCCGAACAGGTTCAGCGCCGTCTGGTGGATCCGGATGCCGTCGACCGAGACGGCCTTGCGCAGCTTGGCGGAGGTGTCGTTGCCACCACCGCTCGCGACGGCGGACCCTGCGCCCGCCATCAAGACACCGATGCTGAGCGCACCGGCGAGGAGTGAGCCTCTCATGAGACCCACCCTCCTATGCCGGATAGTTGACTGTCAAGCGAACTTGGAGGTGACCAGCACCTCCAAGTGACGCTGTGTCAGGACTGGGACGCGATCTGCGGCGGGTCGGCGCCGAGGTCCGGCGAGCCGAAGCGGTCGCTCGTGCCCGCGGACTCCTCGTCACGCGGGTCGACCGCCGGCAGCGACCGCAGGTAGCGGTCGGCCACACGGGCGCACTGCCGGCCCTCGTTGATCGCCCACACGATCAGCGACTGGCCGCGGCGCGCGTCACCGGCGGCGAAGACGCCCTCGGCGGACGTGCTGTACGCGCCCGCCTTGGCGTTGCCGCGCGCGTCGCGCTCCACGCCCAACCCCTCGAGCAGGTCCTGCTCGGGCGACAGGAAGCCCATGGCGAGCAGCACGAGGTCGACCGGGTGCGACTCCTCGGTGCCCGGGATCGCGTCGAACGGCGGCTGCCCGCTGTTCTGCACCCAGTGCACCTCCTCGACCTTGCCGTTGCCGGTGAGCTTGGTGGTGGAGATCGCGAAGTCGCGCTCGCCGCCCTCCTTGAGGGCGTACGACGTGCGCAGCTTGACGGGCCAGCGCGGCCACGGCGTGAGGTCGTCCGGGCGCTTCGCGGGCGGCTCGCCGAGCAGCTCGATCTGCGTCACCGACGCGGCGCCCTCGCGCAGCGAGTGGCCGACGCAGTCTGCGCCCGTGTCGCCGCCGCCGACGACCAGGACGTGCTTGCCCTCGGCCGTGATCGGGCTCTCGGGCGAGTTGCCGTCGAGCACCCGCGCGCGGTCGTACAGGTACTCCATCGCGTAGTGGACGCCGTCCAGCTCGCGGCCGGGCACCGGCAGGTCACGCGGGACGCGCGAGCCGGTGGCGATGACCACGGCGTCGTGCTGCGCGCGCAGCTCCTCGGGCGAGATGTCCTTGCCGATGTCCACGCCGTAGCGGAACTCGACGCCCTCGGCCTTCAGCTGCTCGAGCCGGCGCTCGATGACCCACTTCTCGATCTTGAAGTGCGGGACGCCGAAGCGGATCAGCCCGCCGCCGGCCTCGTCGCGCTCGTAGACCGTGACCGTGTGGCCGGCGCGGCGCAGCTGCTGCGCGGCGGCCATGCCCGCCGGGCCGGCGCCGATGACGGCGACCGTGCGGCCCGTCTCGACCTTCGGCGGCTGCGGCGTGACCCAGCCCTCGTCCCACGCGCGGTTGATGATCGAGACCTCGATCTGCTTGATCGAGACCGCGTCGCCCTCGCGGATCTCCAGCACGCACGCCGCCTCGCACGGGGCGGGGCAGAGCCGGCCGGTGAACTCCGGGAAGTTGTTCGTCGCGTGCAGCTGGTCGATCGCCTCGCGCCAGCGGTCGCGATAGACGAGGTCGTTCCAGTCCGGGATCAGGTTCCCGAGCGGGCACCCGTTGTGGCAGAACGGCACGCCGCACTCCATGCAGCGCGCGCCCTGCTCGCGGACGCCGTCGACCGGCAGCGTCTCCACGAACTCGTTGAAGTCGTGCAGGCGCTCGGCCGGATTGCGCTCCGGCTGCTCGACCCGCGCGATCTCGAGGAAGCCCCCGATCTTGCCCATCAGGACTTCACCTCCTCGGCGGGCTCGGTCACGAAGCCCCCGCCGCCCGTCGACACGGCCTCTTCGGCCTCCAGCTCGGCCAGCGCACGCTTGTAGTCGTGCGGCATGACCTTCTTGAAGCGCGGGAGGAACTCGTCCCACGCGGCGAGGATGCGCTGCGCGACCGTCGAACCGGTGCGCTCGCCGTGCTCCTCGATCAGGTTGCGCAGCTCGATCGCGTCCGACTCGGAGATCTCGTCGAACCCGACCAGGCCCATGTTGCAGCGCTCGCCGAACGTGTCGTCCTCGTCGAGCACGTACGCCACGCCACCGCTCATGCCGGCGGCGAAGTTGCGGCCGGTCGGGCCGAGGATGATCGCGCGGCCGCCGGTCATGTACTCGCAGCCGTGGTCGCCCACGCCCTCGACGACCGCGCTCGCGCCGGAGTTGCGCACCGCGAAGCGCTCGCCCGCGAGCCCGCGGAAGAAGGCCCGGCCACCGCTCGCCCCGTAGAGCACGGTGTTGCCGATGATCACGTTCTCCTCGGCCTTGAACAGGACGTCCTCGGGCGGGGTGACCGTGAGCACGCCGCCGGAGAGGCCCTTGCCCGTGTAGTCGTTGGCGTCGCCGATCAGCGTCAGCTCGACGCCCGGCGCGAGCCACGCGCCGAACGACTGGCCGGCGGACCCGCGGAGCGTGTACTTGATCGTCCCGGGCGGCAGGCCCTGGGCGCCGTGCACCTTCGTGACCGCGCTCGAGAGCAGGCCACCGACGGTGCGGTTGACGTTGCGCACGTCGAAGTCGCCCGTGACCTTCATGCGGTGGTCGATGGCGTCCTTGGCCGCCTCGATCAGCGTCCAGTCGAGCGCGCCCGGCAGCGGCGAGTCCTGCGGGCGCAGGCGCCGGCGCGGGGCGTCCTCGGCGACCGGCGGAGCCGACAGCACGTGCGTGAGGTCCACGCCGCGCGCCTTCCAGTGGTCGATCGCCTCGTCGGCCTCGAGCAGGTCGACGCGGCCGACCAGGTCCTCGTAGCGGCGGATGCCGAGACGGCGCATCAGCTGCCGCAGCTCCTCGGCCACGAAGAAGAAGAAGTTCACGACGTGCTCGGGCTGGCCCTTGAACCGCTTGCGCAGCTCCGGGTCCTGCGTCGCGATGCCCACCGGGCACGTGTTCAGGTGGCAGGCGCGCATCATGATGCACCCCGTCGCGATCAGCGGGGCGGTCGAGAAGCCGCACTCGTCCGCGCCCAGCAGCGCCGCGACGAGCACGTCACGGCCCGTCTTGAGCTGACCGTCCGTCTGCACCCAGATGCGGGAGCGCAGGTCGTTGAGGACGAGCGTCTGCTGCGTCTCGGCCAGGCCGATCTCCCACGGCACGCCGGCCGACTGGATCGAGCTGAGCGGGGACGCGCCGGTGCCGCCGTCGTGGCCGGCGATCAGCACGTGGTCCGCGTTCGCCTTCGCCACGCCCGCCGCGACCGTGCCCACGCCGACCTCGGACACCAGCTTCACGGACACGCGAGCGCCCGGGTTGGCGCAGCGCAGGTCGTAGATGAGCTGCTTGAGGTCCTCGATCGAGTAGATGTCGTGGTGCGGCGGCGGCGAGATCAGGCCGACGCCCGGCGTCGTGAAGCGGATCGAGCCGATGTACCGGTCCACCTTGTGGCCCGGCAGCTGGCCACCCTCGCCGGGCTTGGCGCCCTGGGCCATCTTGATCTGCAGCTCGTCGGCGTTGACGAGGTAGTGGATGTTGACGCCGAAGCGGCCGGAGGCGACCTGCTTGATCGCGGAGCGGCGCGAGTCGCCGTTCGGGTCCGGCGTGTAGCGGACCGGGTCCTCGCCGCCCTCGCCCGTGTTCGACTTGCCGCCGAGGCGGTTCATCGCGATCGCGAGCGTCTCGTGCGACTCACGGCTGATCGAGCCGAGCGACATCGCGCCGGTGACGAAGCGCTTGACGATCTCGCTCGCCGGCTCGATGTCGTCGATCGGCAGCCACTCGTCCTCGGGCAGCTCCTTGAACTTCAGGAGCCCGCGCAGGGTCGCGCGCCGGGCAGCGTCCTCGTTGACGAGCTTGGAGTACTCGTCGTAGGTCGGCTGACCGCCGTGGCGGACGGAGTGCTGCAGGAGCGCGATCGTCTCCGGGTTCCACATGTGATGCTCGCCGTCGCGGCGCCACGCGTAGACGCCGCCGACCGGCAGCAGGTCCTCCGTCGAGAGGCCGAACCCGCGGGCGTGGCGCTGGAGCGTCTCGATCGCCAGGATCTGGCTGTCGATGCCGCCGATGCGCGAGGCGGTGCCCGTGAAGTGGCGGTCGACCAGCTCCTCGGACAGGCCGACGGCCTCGAAGATCTGCGCCCCGTTGTAGGACTGGATCGTCGAGATGCCCATCTTCGAGATCGTCTTGAGCAGGCCCTTGGCCACGCCCTTGACGACGTTCCACTGCGCCGTCTCGAAGTCCTCGACGCCCGGCACGCGGCCGTCGTCGACGAGCGCCTCGAGCGACTCGAGCAGCAGGTACGGGTTGATCGCGGACGCGCCGTAGCCGATCAGCGTCGCGAAGTGGTGCACCTCCCGCGGCTCGCCGGACTCGAGCACGAGGCCGGTCTGCAGGCGCGTGCCCTCGCGGACGAGGTGGTGATGCACGCTCGCCACCGCCAGCAACGACGGGATCGGCGCCCGCTCGGGGCTGACCGCGCGGTCGCTGAGGATGAGGATGTTCGTGCCGTCGGCCAGCGCGGCGTCCGTCTCCGCGTAGACGCGGTCCAGCGCCTTGAGCATCCCGTCGGGACCCTCGGAGACCGGCCATGTGATGTCGACCGTGTGCGACTTGAAGACGGAGCTGTCGACGTGGCGCAGCTGCGCGAGCTCGCGGTCGAACAGCAGCGGCGTCTGCATCGCGAGCTGGTGCGCGTGCTCCGGGCCCTCGCTGAGGAGGTTGCCCTCCGAGCCGACGCCCGTGCCGTGGCTCATCACGATCGCCTCGCGGATCGGGTCGATCGGCGGGTTCGTGACCTGCGCGAACAGCTGCTTGAAGTAGTTGAACAGCGGCGGCTGGTGGTCCGACAGCACGGCGAGCGCGTTGTCGTTGCCCATCGAGCCGATCGGCTCCTCGCCCTTGGCCGCGGTCGGCGCGAGCAGGACCCGCAGGTCCTCCTGCGTGAAGCCGAACGCGCGCTGGCGCGTGGGCAGCGGCGTCTCGGACTTCGGCAGCGCCGGCGCCTCCGGCAGGTCGCCGAGGTGCACGATGCCCTCGTCGAACCACTGCTTGTACGGCTTGGCCGTCGCGACCTGGTGCTTGACCTCGGAGTCGTCGACGATCCGGCCCTGCTCGAGGTCGACCAGGAAGAGCTTGCCCGGCTGCAGGCGGCCCTTGCGCTTGATCTTGTCGGCCGGCACGTCCATCACGCCGGTCTCCGAGCCCAGGACGACCCAGCCGTCCGTGGTCTCCAGCCAGCGCCCCGGGCGCAGGCCGTTGCGGTCCAGCGTCGCGCCGATCACGCGGCCGTCGGTGAACGCCACCGCGGCGGGACCGTCCCACGGCTCCATGAGGCACGCGTGGTACGCGTAGAACGCCTCGAGCTCGGCGGGCAGGTCGTCCCGGTCGGCGTAGGCCTCCGGGATCATCATCATCACCGCGTGCGGGAGGCTGCGGCCGGCGAGCGTGAGCAGCTCGAGCACGTTGTCGAACGTTGCGGAGTCGCTGCCGCCCGCGCGGACGACCGGGAGCACCTTCTGGAGGTCGTCGCCGAACAGCTCGGAGGCGAGCTGCGACTCGCGCGCCCGCATCCAGTTGATGTTGCCGCGCACCGTGTTGATCTCGCCGTTGTGGGCGATCATCCGGAACGGGTGCGCGAGCTCCCAGCTCGGGAACGTGTTCGTCGAGAAGCGCGAGTGCACGAGCGCCATCGCGGTCTTCGTGCGCTCGTCGGCGAGGTCGGGGTAGTAGCCGAGCAGCTGCGGGCTGGTCAGCATGCCCTTGTAGACGATGGTGCGGCTGCTGAAGCTCGGGATCACGAGCTCCGGGCCGGCGGCGAGCTCCGCGACACGGCGGATCACGTACAGCTTGCGCTCGAACGCGTCCTGGTCGGCGGCCAGCTCGTCGGAGGCGGCCACGAACAGCTGCTTGACGTACGGCGCGTAGAGGTTGGCCGTGATGCCGACGTAGTCCTTGTCGACCGGCACGTCGCGCCAGCCGATGACCCGCTGGCCCTCGTCGGCGACGGTCTTCTTCAGCAGCTCCTCGAACTCGGCCCCCTGCGCCTCGTCCCGCGGGAGGAAGCACATGGCGACGCCGTACGCGCCGAGCGGCGGCAGCTCCGCCTTCACGACCCCGCGGAAGAAGTCGTCGGGCAACTGGAGCAGGATTCCCGCGCCGTCGCCAGTATTGGGATCAGCACCCGCCGCGCCACGGTGCTCGAGGTTCTCGAGCGCCACGATGGCCCGCTCTACCGCCTCGTGCGACGGCTTCCCATCGAGCTTGGCAACCATGGCGACGCCGCAGGCGTCGTGCTCGTAGGACGGGTCGTAGAGGCCGATCCGGCCACGTGGACGTTCAGACATAGGCGAGCGACGGGGTCGGGGGACGCGACACCCCATCCGAGGGCTCGGAAGGGAGTGACAAGGTAGCAACCGGCGTGCATGCTCCTCAACACGCGCACCCCCCAACCGTTGCGTTTGACGCAGCGATCAGCCGCTTTGTGCGCCGTTTGTGCGCAACAACATTGCGTCGCTGCCGCTGACCTCGGCGTAGAGGTCAGCCACCTCCTCGGCCAGCGCGGGCCACGCGTAGCGCTCCGCCGCGTCCTCCGCGGCGTTGGCCCCGCGGCGACGGCGCTCGGCCGGCCGGTTCACCGCTTCTACCAGCGCATTCGTGAGCGTGTGGAGGTCGTCGGGCTCCACGAGCCAGCCGGTCTCGCCGTGCTCGACGATGTCCGCCGGGCCGTGCGCGTCGACCGCGATCGCGGGCAGCCCGCAGGCCATCCCCTCGACGATCACCTGGCCGAACTGCTCGCGCACGCTCGGGAGGACGACGACGTCCGACGCGGCGAGGATCCCCGGCAGCTCGTCGTGGTCGTGCCAGCCGGCGAGGTGCACGTCCTGCGCGCCGACGCGGGCGATGGTGTCGCCGGGGTGCTCGCCCTCGTGCTCGCCCGGGAACCCGCCGACCAGCACGAGCGGCGCGCGGCGCGCGAACCCGGGACGGGCGCGCTCATAGGCCTCGATCAGCAGCGGAACGCGCTTGACCTCGGTGAAGCGGCCGACGTAGAGGATCACGGGCGTGTCCGCCTCGATGCCCGCGTCGGGCAGCAGGTCCGCCCACAGCGCGCGCCGGTCCGTCGCGCGCGGGAAGAAGAGGTCGGGGTCATAGCCGTTCGGGATCAGCGTGTAACGGTCGGGATCGACCGGCAGCACGCGCTCGGCGCGATCGATCTGGGATTCCGACAGCACGATCAGCCGCTCGGCCTGCTGCGCCCACCCGCGCATCCGCTCCGCCCAGGCGGGCCCGTACCGCCAGCGCAGCGGGTCGCGCTCGACGGCTTCCAGGAAGAGCAGCTCGGTGCCGTGCAGGTGACCGACGACCGGCACGTCCGGCGCGACCCGGGCGGCGGCCTCGTAGAGCGGCGTCAGGTGGTGCAGGTGGAGCACGTCGGCGCGCGCCGCGCCCGCCGACTGCAGCGCTCGCGCCCACGCCCGCACCTGGTGCTCGGCGGCGTCCCCGTCCAGCAGGCCGAAGACGCGGTCCGGCGCATCCGCGCGGTCCTCGTAGGAGGGATGCATCGGCGGATCGGCCGCCATCGGGTCCGCCGCCGCGAGCGCGCGGGTCATGTCCACCGGACGGACGTCGAGGTCGTGGTAGAAGCGGCGGGCGTCACCCATCCCGGCGACGCTGCCGCTGAGCACCGTGGCGTCCCAGCCGACCTGGGGCAATGTGTGCGCGAGGTTGCGCGCGACGTGCGCGGACCCGCCGCGCGGGTAGAAGAGCAGTCCCATCAGGACATGCGGCTGTGAACGTGGTGTGGACAGGCCGTGAACATACCCGTCTTGGCGGTTCGTTCAGTCCTGCGCGGCGAAGCTTGAATGCTGAATTCGTGGGTATTGGGCGCCTATGCGCTCTGCTCTCCTCGCCGGTCTCGCCGTGCTCGCGTTCGCCGCCCCTGCGGCGGCGCAGACGCCCACCCCCACGCCGGACACCACGCCGACGATCGCGGCCGACGGCGTCGGGCTGGCGACGGCGACCCCGGATGTCGCCTCGTTCGCCGTCTACGTCTCCGAGCAGGGCCGTTCGACGGCCAAGGCGCGCAACGCCACGAACCGCGTGGCGCGGGCGATCACGTCGGCGGCCACCGCCGCGGGCGTCGCGCCCGCCGACATCCGCACCGTGTCCGTGAACATCAGCCGCTCGCGCGTGAAGCCGAAGCGGCGCCCCGCGTACACGCGCTACACGGCCCGCCAGTACCTGACCTTCACCGTGCGCGACGTGACGAAGGTCGGCCCGCTCATGGACGCCGCGGCCGACGCCGGCGCGGACAACATCGAAGGCCCGGAGTACGGCTTCGCCGACCCGTCCGCCGGCCGGCTGCTCGCCACGCGAGCGGCGATCGCCGACGCCCGCAAGCGCGCCGACGACGCCGCGGCCCAGACCGGGCTGCGGATCACCGGCGTGCGCTCGGTCATCCTCGCGCCGGACGGTGACGACAACGGCGACAGCGGCGTGCAGAACCTGTCCGGTGGCGGCGACGAGCAGGCGGCCTCGGGCGGCGGCGACAGCGACCCGACGAGCGTCTCCTCGGGCACGCGGCGGTTCGTCGAGCAGGTGCGCGTGGTGTTCACCGCAGTGCCCCTTTAGGGTTCCTGCGGTGAACCCGGACGACGTCGCCCTCTCCAGCCTCGACTCGCTCCTGTTCGACGGGGCGGAGGCCACGAAGGGCGACCTCGTCGCCTATCTGGACGCGGTCGCCGACCGGCTGATCGCCCAGCTGTCCGGCCGGCCGCTGTCCGTCATGCGGGTGCGGCCGGGCCAGAAGCCCTTCATGCAGAAGAACCTGCCCAAGGGCGCGCCGGACTGGATCGAGCGCGTGGGCATCTGGGCCGAGACGTCCAAGCGCGAGGTGCACTACGCGCTCTGCAACGACGCCGCGACGCTGCGCTGGTTCGCCAACCAGCGCGCGGTCGAGTACCACCCGTCGCTGTACCCGCAGCGCCACCTCGTGCTGGACCTCGACCCGCCCGCGGAGGCCGACTTCGCCGTCGTCGCGCAGACGGCGTTGCTCGTGCGCGAGGCGTTGTCCCAGGCCGGCCTGAGCGGCGCGATCAAGACGAGCGGCTCCAAGGGCGTGCACATCTTCGTCCCGGTCACGGCGAGCGGCGAGGAGATCGCGCACGCCACCCGTGCCCTCGCCAAGCGGGCCGCGGCGCTGGACCCGTCGATCGCGACCATCGCCTACGTGGTCGAGGAGCGCGAGGGCAAGGTCTTCGTGGACTCCACGCGGGCGGGCGGCGGGACGGTCGTCGCGGCCTACTCCCCGCGCATCCGCCCCGGCGTGCCGGTCTCGTTCCCGATCGCCTGGGACGACGTCGAGCGGGTCTCGCCCGCCGACTTCACGATCCGCACCGCGCCGGGCCTGCTGGGCGACGCCGACCCGTGGCTGGACGCCCTGCCCGAGGCCCAGCCGCTCCCCGCCGACCTCGTCGAGGAGGGCCGCGCGATCCCGATCGCCCGCGTCGCCGCGATGCACGAGGGCAAGCGCCGCAAGCGCGCGGCCGGAACTTAAACGTCCTGGACGTTTAAGTTCGCGGAACGAAGAGGAGCGCGGTCGAGACCGGCCGGCCGCCGTCTTCCGGCACGTCGAAGTTCGAGCGCGGCCGGTTGCGCAGTCGGCCGTCACTGATCAGCGAGGTCGAGCCGCCGCCGTCGAGGTTCATCGCGCTGTGGCAGTCGAGCGCGGCCATCAGCGCGGCCAGCTCCTCGAGCGTGAGGCCGGCGTCATGGCGTGAGCGGCCGTCGACCGCGACCGCGATCAGGCGGTCGTCCGCGAGCCCGAGCGCGGCGCGCGGGTAGCGGCCGTCGGTGATGTCGGAGTCGAACTGGCCGTTGGCGGCGCTGAAGCCCTCGCGATCCTCCTCGCGGCGGAAGACCGGGCGTCCATCGCGGACGAGCAGCGGGCCTGCCTGCAGCAGGTCGCCGCGCGGTGCCGACGGCAGGTCCGACCGCGGCGCGATCGCGGCCACGCCGCCGTCCACGTGGACGCACGCGCGGACGCGGTCGAAGGGCGCGGTGAACGGCACGTGCTCGCGCGCGACGCCGCGCGTGCGGACCTCACCCAGTGGAAGGCCGTGCGGGCGCACGAAGAAGCCGCCGACGATCGCCTCCTGCACGCCCTGGCCGGCACACCACGCCTCGAGCTTCGCCTGGCCGCGCAGCACCGCCACGCGCAGCTCGGTGCGGGCCGTGTCGTAGGCGGCGACGTGGATCGTCGTGCGCGCGCCGTCCTGCAGGTCCAGCCGCATCCGGCGGGCCGAGCCCGCGCGCGGTGTCCGGAGCGGGGCGACGTGGGTGGCGAGGGCCATGTCCGCAGAATCGTCCTTGGACGCAGGGAAGTTGTGAACAGACCGTTGGGCTAGGTGCGGACCCGGAAGTCCACCCGGCGGTCGGGGCTCACGGACACTTCGCCGCGCTCGTAGCGGATCCTCGTGCCGTCGGCGAGGCGGACGAGCGCGCGGCCGCCCACCGGCTCGCCCCACAGCGTCACCTCCAGCGGGCGCTCGCGCTCGGGCGTGTCCCCCAGCCCGCGCGCGACGTGCTCGGCCGGGTAGGTGGGGATCAGCGCGCCGCGGCGGACCCACACCGGGATGCGGTCCAGCGGCGCCGGCGCGTCGACCTCACCGCCGCCGGCGACCTGCGCGCCGGTGTGCCAGTCGATCCAGTCGCCGCGCGGGAGGTCGACGTGGACGCTGCGCGCGCCGTCCTCCAGCACGGGCGCGACCCACAGCGACGGGCCGTAGCCGTACGCGTCGGCGATCGACCAGCCGCGTACGTCGCGCGGATCGGTCAGCGCGAGCGGCCGCACGATCGGCAGCCCCGTGCGGGCCGCGGTCGCCGCCGCCGCGCGCACGTACGGGACGAGCCGCTCGTGCAGGAGCACGTGCGCCCGGTAGAGGTCGAGCAGCTCCTCGTCGTACGTCCACGCCTCCTGCTCGAACCGCGCGTGCGCCTGCATCAGCGGCGTGAAGCAGCCGAACTGCACCCAGCGCGCGAGCAGCTCCTTCGGCGCCCGCGCGGTGAGCCGCTCGCCCAGGTAGCCGCCGACGTCGTGCGACCAGTTGCTGAAGCCGGTCGCGGCGGCGGTGAGCGTCGCGGCGACGAGCGTCCGCAGCGACCAGAAGTCGCTCGGCTGGTCGCCGCCCCAGGTGATGCCGACCGCCTGCTGGCCCGTCCACCCCGGCCGGCCGAACAGCACGCCCGTGCCCGGGTGCACCTCGTCCAGCGCGCGCTGCATGCTCCGCCGGTACCGGAGCCCGTGCCCCCAGGCCGCCTGCGCGCCCGTCGTGCCGTCGGCGAAGCGGGCGTCGTCGGGGATGTACCAGCCCTCGCCGTCGTCGGCCTTGATGCCCTCGACGCCGAGCGCGAGCACCCCCTTGGCCTGCTCGCGCCACCACGCCTCCGCCTCCGGCGACGTGAAGTCCACCGGGGAGCCCTTGCCCATCCACCACTTGGCGACGAGCGGGTCGCCGTCGGCGGCCTTGACGAAGTGGCGCGGCTCGTAGTTGGGCGCGGGCTCGCGGTGCAGTCGGGCGGACTCGTCGTCCGGCGGGTACTGGCCCTCGCGCGAGTCCAGGTTCACCCACGGCGCCACCCACACGACCGTGCGCACGCCGTCCTCGCGCAGTCGCCGGACGTAGCCGACGGCGTCGGGGAACTGGTGCGGGTTGAACTCCCACGTGTTGTATTGCGTCGCCCACGGCGAGTCGAGCACGATCGCGTCGAGCGGGATGCCGTGCTGCCGGTGGCCTGCGTGGTCGGCCTCGGCGTCGCGCTGGTGCGGGTAGACGTCGCGGCTCTTCCAGAACCCGTACGCCCACTCCGGCAGGACGGGCGGCAGGCCGGTGAGCCTCAGGAACGCGCGCAGCCGTGCGGCCGGCGACGCGTGCGTGAAGAGGTGCACCCGCAGCGGGCCGGCGGCGGCGCGCGTGGAGAGGATCACCTCGTCGCCGAGCTCAAAGCGCACGCCGTGGCCGTCGTTGTCCACCCACGCCGCCCAGCCGCGCGACGAGAGCACGAACGGGACGGGCGCGTAGTCGCCCTGCGGGATCCCGCCGACGTCGAGCATGTCCGGCGGGCAGTCCGGCCCCGTGTACGCGCGGTCGGCGCCGAGCTGCAGCGCGCGACCGGCCTGGTCGACGTGCAACCCGTGCCGGGCGCCGAGCCCGATGAAGCGCTGCTCCGGGTGCCCGGGCAGCGCGAGCCCCATGCGGTGCGCGCGGGGCGCCACCGTGATCAGTCGATGCCGCGACCCGAGCTCCTCGACCGTGAAGTCGGTGGAGTCGACCGGGTCCTCGAGCGTCTCCGCCGCGACCATGCCCTCGGTCAGCTGGATGAACTGGTCCTCCGCGCGGCCTTCCCACGTGCGCACCTTCACGGGCTGCAGCTTCGCCGCGACCGGGTCGACTCGTGCGGATGTTCACAGGACGATCACCGCTTCGTTGCGGCTTGATCACAAAAGACCTGCGTACCAGGACGATTCTGCGGACATGACCACCAGCCGTGCAGACCTCCACTGCCACTCCACGGCATCCGAGGTCTCCGAGCTCGGCGTCCAGCGCTCGCTGGGCCTGCCGGAATGCGCGACGCCGCCCGAGGAGGTCTACTCGCTGGCCAAGCGCCGCGGGATGGACTTCGTGACCATCACCGACCACGACACGATCGACGGCGTCCTGTCGATCGCCGACCGGCCGGACGTGTTCATCTCCGAGGAGCTCACGGCCCGCTTCCGCGGCGAGCCGCAGGCCGTGCACGTGCTCTGCTTCGGCATCACACCGGACGACCACGCGTGGTTGCAGGCCCACGCGGACGACGTCGAGGTGGTCGCCGCCTACCTGCACGAGCACGAGATCGCGTGCGCGCTGGCGCACCCGTTCTACGCGGTCGAGGCGCCGCTGCAGCCGCGCCACCGCCGCCGGCTCGCCCAGCTCTTCGAGGTCTGGGAGGTGCGCAACGGCTCGCGCGCCCCGGAGCTCAACCACCCCGCCGCGATCTACGTCGAGACGCACGGCGGCGTCGGCGTCGGCGGCAGCGACGACCACGCGGGCGTGGACATCGGACGGACCTGGTCGGAGACGCCGTTCGCGCCCGGCCCGGCGGAGTTCCTCGCGCACATCCGCGCGGGTCGCGTCGACGCCCAGGGTGACCAGGGCTCCGCGGCCAAGTGGGCCCACGCGGCGATGGCCTTGGCCGTCCGCGCGCTGGGCCGCGGCGACTCGAGCGCCGCACCGGACCCGAGCGCGGTCCTGCGGATGGTCGAGCGCGTCATGACGGAGGGCGATGCCCGCAGCGGCACAGTTGGAGCCGACCTCTGTCCCGAGGACGGCCGGGCCCTGCTCCGTGCGTGGTTGGACGCAGTGGACCTGCGCCTGAGCGAGCGCGACCTGCTCGCCCTCCTCCAGTCGGACGGCTTCTCGCACGCGGCGCTCGAGCGGCGCGCGCGGCGCTGCCACGAGCGCGGCCTGGAACGCGCGGTGGCCCGCGCGATCGCCGCGCCGGGCGAGATCGAGGCGGCCGCCGCCGACGTGTTCGGCGCCTGCGTCGCCGCGATCCCCTACGCGCCCGCCGCGGCGTTCCTCGGCCGCGAGAAGCACAAGCTCGCGCGGCGCGAGAACGAGCCGATCCGCGTGGCGCTCGTCGCCGACGGCATCGGCGGCATGCACGGCGTCACGCACACGATCGACGAGATCCGCGAGCGCGGCGTGCCGGGCTTCGAGGTCGAGGTCATCGGCACCGACCCGCACGTGGATCGCCGGCTGTCGGCGGTGGCCGAGGTCGACATCCCGTTCTACGCCGGGCTGCGCGTCGGTGTGCCGTCGCTCCCGGCGGTCGTCGAGTCGCTGAGCGAAGGCCGCTACGGCGTCCTGCACCTGTGCTCGCCCGGGCCGGCCGGCGTGGCGTCGGCGCTGATCGGGCGCGTGCTCGGCCTGCCGACCGCGGGCTCGTACCACACCGAGCTGACCGCCTACACGCAGCTGCGCAGCGGCAACGAGCGGCTCGGCTTCGCGATGGAGGCCGCGCTCGGCGCCTTCTACGGCGCGTGCGACGTGGTGCTCTCGCCCAGCGCGGTGTCGGACGCGCGGCTGGCGACGATGGGCGTGGAGAACGTCGGGCGCTGGGACCGCGGCGTGGACGTCGAGCGCTTCTCGCCGACGCTGCGCACCCGCGAGGCGGACGGTCGCGTGCGGGTCCTGTACGCCGGCCGGCTGACGAAGGAGAAGGGCGTCGACCTGCTCGCCGACGCGTTCCTCGCCGCCCGCGCCCGTGACCCACGCCTGGAGCTCGTGCTGGCCGGCGGCGGCCCCGAGGAGGACGCGCTGCGCGCCCGCCTGGGCAGCGCCGGCACGTTCCTCGGCTGGCTCGAGGGCGACGCGCTCGCCCAGGCGTACGCGGACGCCGACCTCTTCCTCTTCTGCTCCCAGACCGACACCTTCGGGCAGGTGGTGCTGGAGGCCCAGGCGTCGGGACTGCCCGTCGTCGCCGTGGCGGCGGGCGGCCCGACCGAGCTGATCGACTCGGGCCGGACGGGCATGCTCTGCCCGGCCCGCGTCAGCGCGGTCGCGGACGCCGTCGCCGGCCTCGCGGCCTCCCCCGCCGCCCGTTCCCGCCTGGCGCGCGGCGGCCTCGCCGCGGTCCGCGAACGCACCTGGGAGGCCTCCTTGGCCGCCCTCGGCGCGGGCTGGATGCGCGCCCTCGACGTTCGCGCGGCGGCCACCGGCCAGGTCCGCGCGGCATGACCCGAAGCGACACCGCAACACCCGACCCGGCAGCACCGCACCACCGACCCGCCCCCAACCTAAAGGGGTCTGACCCCTTTAGGTTCGACCTTCGCGACACGGTGCCCTTCGCGCACCTCCCCGACACGCCGACTTCCGCTCTGCTACGCCAAAAAGCGCTCGTCACGAAATCTAAAGGAACATTAACGGGTCTGACCCCTTTAGGTTCGGAGGTGCGGGCGTGAGCGCCGTGCTCGCGCCCGAGCGGGGGCTGCTGCGGCTCGTCGAGCCCGAGCGGCCGCTGCGCGTCGTGGACGTCGCGCTCTTCTATGGGGAGCGCAGCGGCGGCATCCGCACGTACCTGGACGCGAAGGCCGCGTACGCCGCGCGGACCGGCGCCTTCGAGCACCGGCTCGTCGTCCCCGGCGCGCAGCACGACGTGAGCGGGCCGACGTGCGCGCTGCCGTCGGTGCGCGTCGCCGCCAGCAACGGGTACCGCTGGCCGCTCGGATCGAAGCCGCTCGTGGACCTGCTGCGCGAGCTCGAGCCGGACGTCGTCCTCCTGCACGACCCGTTCTGGGCGCCGCGGGCCGCGGTCGCCGCGGCTCGGTCGGTCGGCGCGCGCGTGGTGATGGTCCATCACGGCTCGCTCGCGCGCGACGCGGCCGCGCTGCCCGGGCCCGACCGCCTGTACCGGCCTGCGCTGGGCCGCTGGCTGCGTCACGTGTACGGCCACGTCGACGCCGTGATGGCCGCGTGCGACCCGCTCGGGGACACCGGGCGCGAGGCGACGTTGCCGCTGCGCTTCGGGCTCGATCCCGCGTTCTTCCCGAGCGGCGAGGTGCGGCGCGGCGACCACGTGCTCTACGCCGGGCGGCTCGGACGCGAGAAGGGCATCTTCGAGCTGCTGGAGGCGGCCGCGCGTGCCGAGGACCCGTGGCCGCTGTGGATCATGGGCACCGGCTCGGCCGAGCAGCACGTGCTCGCCCGCGCGCGCCGGCTCGGGCTGGGCGACCGCGTCCGCATGCTGGGCCACGAGCCGGACCGCGAGGCGCTGGCGCGCGCCTACGAGGCCGCGCGCTGCGTGGTGATGCCGGGCGCGCTGGAGACGTTCGGGCTCGTCGCGTTCGAGGCGGCCGCCAGCGGCGCCGCCGTCGTCGCGTGCGAAGCCGCGCCGTCCGCGCGGGTGATCGGCCCGCTCGCCGAGACGTTCCCCGCCGAGGACGTCGACGCGCTGCTCGCCGCGATCGAGCGTGCACGGGCGCGCACGCCGAACCGGCTCGCCGCCGCGCGCTTCGCCGCCGCGCACCGATGGGAGACGGCGTTCGCGTCCGAGCTGGCCGACCTGGAGGCCCTGTGAGGTTCGCCGACCCGTACCGCGACGACCCACGGCCGGCCGGCCGCGCGCAGGACCCGAGGCTCGACGAGACGAGCCCGAACCACCATGTCGAAGCCGCGCGGCCCGTCCCCGGTCACGACGACGTCCGGCTCCCGCTCCTCGACGACGCCGCCCGTGAGCGCGTCGCGGGCCCCAAGCTGGCGATCGCGCTGCACGACGTGGAGCCGGCGACGTACCGCCGCTGCCAGGAGATCCGCGAGTGGCTCTCCGACCGCGGCGTCGACCGCGTGACGCTGCTCGTCATCCCCGCGCCGCAGCTGCACCCGTTCACGAGCCGCTCGCCCGAGCTCGCCTACTGGCTGCTCGACCGCCAGGACGCCGGCGACGCGATCGCCCAGCACGGCCTGCGTCACCGCCAGACGCGGCCGGCGCGCTTCGGCACCCGGATCGTCCGCCAGTGGCAGGGCGGGATCGCGGCCGAGTACGCAGGGATGGACGCCGAGGCCACCGCAGAGTCCGTCGAGGCCGGCCGCCGCGTGCTCGTCGACGCGGGCATCACGCCGCGCGGCTTCGTCGCCCCCGCCTACGCGTACACCGGCGCGCTGCGCACCGTCCTCGCCGAGCGCTTCGACTGGTGGGCCACGCTGCTCGGCCTGCACGGGCGCGTGCCGCTGCGCACGCCCGCGCTCTGCCTCGGCACCTCCGGCGCGCTCAAGCGCGGCACCTCGCCGCTGGTCGTGCGCGCCGGCGCGCGCTTCTCGCGTGACCTCATGCGGCTCGACCTGCACCCCGCCGACTTCGACCACCCACGCCACGTCGAGGCGGTCGAGCGGGTGTTGCACGTCGCGCGCGACCGAGCGGCGGTGACCTACGACGACCTCTGCTGAGGAGGTCCTGCGGGCCAACTGGCGCGAGGGCCTCCGCCGGGACGGGACGCCGTTCGCGTTCACCTGCCCGTCGCCGCGGCGCTACCAGCACCAGTGGAGCTGGGACTCGTGCTTCCACGCAGTCGCGTGGTCGCACCTCGAGCCCGAGCGCGCCCGGGCCGAGCTGCGCACGCTCGTCCGGGCCGGCCGTGCGGACGGCTTCGTCCCGCACACCGCGTTCTGGCAGGCGTCACCGCGCTGGCGCCGCGCGCCGTTCTACGCCACCGCCGGCTACCGCGGTGACACGGCCACCGAGTCGATCCAGACGCCGCTGCTGCCGGTCGCGTGGGAGTACGCGGGCGGCGCGACCGCGGCCGACCTCGCCGCGCTCGAGGCGCACGCGCGCTGGTTGATCCGCGAGCGCGACCCCGACGGCGATGGCATGCTGACGATCCTCCTCCCCGACGAGTCGGGTCTCGACGACTCACCCAAGTACGACGCCGTCTACGGCCGGATGGCGCACTGGAAGCCCGGCTACGCGCGGCTCGTCCAGCGTTGCCGACGCGCCCGCTGGAGTGCCGCGACGCTCACGCGCACCACCGACGAGCACGTCGAGGACGTGCTGGTCAACACCGCGCACGCCCTCTCGCTGCGTGCGCTCGCCCGGCTCACCGGCGACGCGTCGTGGGACGCGGAGGCCGCGCGCACCGAGGCCGCGCTCGTCGACCGCTGCTGGGACGCCCGGCGCGGCCTGTTCTTCGACCTCGCCGGTCGCGACGAGCAGCGCGTCGAGGTCTCCACCTGGTCGGCGCTCGCGCCGCTCGCCCTGACCCACCTGCCGGTCGAGATCCGCACCCGCCTCGCCGAGGAGCACCTGCTGCACCCGCGCCGCTACCGCGCGCGCTTCGGCGTGCCGTCGGTGTCGATGGAAGAGCCGTCGTTCCGGCCGGGCTTCAACGCGTACCGCACCTGGCGCGGGTCGGCGTGGATGAACACCGCGTGGCTGCTGGTCGGCGGGCTGCGGGCGCTCGGCGCGCATGACGAGGCCGACGCGCTCGCCCAGGGCGCGCTCGACGCGGTGCAGCGCAGCGGGTTCCGCGAGTACTACCACCCGCGCACCGGCGCGGGCCACGGCGAGCAGCGGTTCGGCTTCGCGACGCTCGCGCTGGACCTCCCCGCGGGGTTTTGCCCGTCCGGACCGCGGGTAGCGCGGACCGCGTGAAACTGCTCGTCGTCACCCCCGAGCCGATCGACTCGTCGCTGTTGCGCGAGACCCTCGGCGACGAGGTGGTGGGCGCGGAGGTGCTCGTCCTCTCGCCGGCCACCAACCAGTCCAAGCTGGCCTTCTGGGTGTCCGATCCCGATGACGCCATCGCGGAGGCCGAGGAGGCGCAGACGGAGACCGTCGAGCGCCTGGAAGAGGACGGCGTCGACGCCGCCGGCCAGGTGGGAGAATCCGAGCCGGCCCAGGCCATCGACGACGCGTTGGTGACCTTCAAGGCCGACCGCATCGTGATCTTCTCCCACCCCGAAGGCGACCGCGACTACCGCGAGGATGAGGCGCTCGCCGCCGGCGAGGCCCGCTGGAACGTCCCCGTCACCCACGCCCTGATCTCTCGTTAGCCCGGCTCTATCGCCGGACGGGAGCGGACGGCCCGTTCGGCGATCACCGGCGCGCGCACGGCGTCGGGCTCGAGGGCTACTACTGGCGCTTCTCCGGCCCGGGCTGGAGCGTGTGCGCGATCGCGGGCGTGTGCCCGGACTGGGCGATGATCACGCTCGCGTCGTCCTCCGGCGAGGTGTGGACCGAGATCTCCGAGCGCGCGTTCGTGTCGCGGGAGCGGATGCTCGTCGAGACGGACTTCCTGCGCGCGGACGCGACGTCGCTGGACGTGTCGCTGGGGCCGGGCCTGCAGGCGTCGTTCGAGCGGCGGCGTGAGTGGAACCGCCCGTTCGGCCCCCTCGGGCCCGCGCAGATGGTGCCGTTCCTGGGCCAGTACTGGGCGCCGTGGCTGCTGTCCGCGCGGGTGCGCGGCGCCTTCGGCTCCCGCTCCCTGGACGACAGCGCCGTGTACGCCGAGAAGAACTGGGGCGCGGTGTTCGCCGAGCACTGGTGGTGGGGGCAGGCCGAGTGCGTGGCGTTCGCGGGCGGACGCGTGCACGGGGTCGCCCCGACGGCGGTGGCCGTGTGGACGCCGGACGAGGTCGTCACGTTGGCCCCGCCGCTCGCGCGCACGGTCACGCGGGCCGGCGGCGGCGAGTGGGCCGTGCGGGCGTCCAACTGGCGCTGGGACGTGGAGCTGACCGGCGAGGCCTCCGACCCGCTCCTGCTACCGGTGCCGCTGCCGGACGAGCGGCGGCTCGAGGTCCGCTCGCGCCACCACCTGCTCGGTCGCGTCGAGGTGACCGTGCGGCGGGGGCGGCGCGTCTGGCTGCACGAGGAGTCGGTGGCGGCCGCGCTGGAAGACGGCGCTACGCCCGCATGACGAGCAGGGCGATGTCGTCCTCCCCACCGTGCTCGCGGTCGAGCGCGGTGAGCAGGTGGTCGGCGACGTCGTCGGGCCCGAGGTCGACCCCGACGAGCGCCTGGCGCAGCCGTTCCATGCCGACGTCGATCGCGCGGTCGCGCTCCTCGATCAGGCCGTCGGTGTAGAAGACCAGCGTCGCGTCGGGCGGGAGCGTGGTGACGTGGCGCTCGTAGTCGCCGACCTGGGTGCCGAGCGGTGGACCGGGTAGGGCGGCCACGAAGTGCGGGTCCTGCCCGGGCGCGGCGATCAGCGGCGGGAGATGCCCGGCGAGCGAGAACGTCAGCCGGCGGTCGGCGGGGTCGTAGACCGAGGCGAGCACGGTCGCCATCGGCAGGTCCAGCAGCGCGGGCGCGCGAACGCTGAGGTGCGCGAGCACGCGGTCGGGCGGGTCGCCGTCGTAGGCGTAGGCGGCGAGCACGGAGCGCAGCTGGCCCATCCGCGCGGCGGCCTGCGCGCCGTGACCCATCACGTCGCCGATGACGAGCAGCAGGCGGTCGTCCTCGAGCGGGTGGGCGATGTAGAAATCGCCGCCGACGTCGCGCCCACCCGTGCCGGGTAGGTAGCGCGCGGCGAGCGCGATGCCCTCACGCTCGGGCAGCCCGGCGGGCAGCAGCGAGCGCTGGAGCGTGAGCGCGAGGCGACGTTCGCTGCCGTAGAGGATCGCGTTGTCGAGCGCGACCCCGGCCCGCGCCGCCAGCTCGATCAGCACGCGCCGGTCCAGCGCGGTGTGCGGCGGGTCGAGCACGATCAGCGCGCCGAGCATCCGGCCGCGGGACACGAGCGGGAGCGTGAGCGCCGGCCGGTCCCCGAGCGACGCGTCGAACGTGCTCGCCGGCTGCTCCTGCACGGCGGCCGCCGCGAGCGCCCCCACGGGCAGGAACCGGTCCCGGAGCGCCTCGTCGGCGTTGACCGTGTGCGCGATCCGGAACCCCGACCCGGCCGACGACGTCTCCTTGCCCTCCAAGTCGCGGATCAGCCGGTCCTGGAGCGCGATCACGACAGCGCTGCCGAACCCGTTGAGGACGAAGTCGGACAGGATCGCGAGGATCTCCTCGGCCTCGAGCGTGCCGGCGAGGCGAGCACTCGCGCCGCTGAGGATCTGCAGCCGGCCGGTGGCGGCGCCGCTCGCGGCCAGCGCGTCCTCGCGCTCGCCGGCGAGCCGGGCCGCGTCCTGCTCGGCGCGCACACGGCCGGTGATGTCGTGGAAGTAGACCGAGAGGCCGTCGCCGCTCGGGATCGCGCGCACGTCGAACCACACGTCGAGCGTCGGGTGGTAGTGCTCGAAGCCGGCCTCGTCACCGGTCTTCAGCGCGGCGCGGAACCGGGTCTCGGCTTCGCTGTTGCGCAGCTCGGGGAACAGCACCCACAGCTCTTGCCCGACGAGATCCTCGCGGCTGTGCCCGAGCATCCGCTCCGCCGCGCCGTTGACATAGGTGAACCTCCAGTCGAGGTCCAGGGTCAGGAACGCGGTGCTCATCGTCTCGAGCACGCGGCCGAGCCGTTCGGCGCCGCTGTGGACCGCGGTCGTGTCGTAGGCGGCGCCGAGCATCCGCGCGGGCTTGCCGTCGACGCCACACAGGACGCGGCCGCGGGCAGCCACCCAGCGGATGCCGCCGTCCGGGTGGACGACCCGGTAGTCGGCCTCGTAGTCCCCGCAGCTCTCGATCGCCTTGTTGATGGCCGCCTCGGTGCGCGCGCGGTCCTCCGGGTGCAGCCGCACCGAGAACGACCGGATGTGCGGCTGCCAGGTCTCGGGCGTGTAGCCGAACAGCTCGCACAGGCGGGCGTCGAAGTGCAGCGCGTCCGTCGTCAGGTCCCAGTCGAAGCTGCCGATGTCCGCGGCGGCGAAGCCGAGGTCCAGCCGCGCGGTGCTGTCCTCGAGCTCGGCGGCGAGCGACCCGCGTTCGAGCTCGGCGCCGACCGCCGCGGCCAGCTCGCGCAGGACGTCGCGGTCGTGCTCGGTCCAGGTGAACTCCTGCTCGTCGTACACGCACAGCACGCCGACCCGGTGGCCGGCGACCTCGATCGGCGCGCCGAGGTAGGCGGCGATGCCGTCGCCGAGCTCCGGGGTGTGGTCGGCGAAGGTCGCGGCGGACGCCGCCGCGGCGGACGGGCGCTTCGGAGCCGGCGGGGTGAGCGGCACCTGCTCGTCCGTGAACAGCGACACCTCGGCGTGCGCAGCGCCCAGCAGGCGCGCGCCGAGCGCGGCCAGCCGGTCGATCGCCTCGCCGGGAGCTTCCGTGAGCAGCCGCCGAGCCGCCTCGATCCGCGCCGGGTCCGCCTCCATGGGCGCGAGGATATTGACGTGGCGTCGGCCGGGGGCCATTTCCGGCGCGGTCGCGACCGTCCGTCAGGCCGTCTCGGCGCGTCGTGCCGCCAGCGCGAGCGGCTCGGCGCCGACGAGCCGCTCGAACGGTCCGACGACCGCCCAGACAGCCTTCAGCCGCAGTCGCGCGCTGGTGTCCACCGGCTGCACGCGTGCCTCCGACCACAGCTCGGCACGCCCGTCCTCGAGCGCCTCGACGCCGTGCGCGAACGCCACCCGGACCGTGCCGCCCTCGTCCCACTCCGCGAACGCGCCCGGGCCGTCGAGCCGCGGGTAATCCCGTGCCAGCGTCCAGATCCGGCCGCACAACCCCGACACGAGCCGCTCGTCGGATTCCTCGAGGACGTTGAACGGGTAGGCGCGGAACAGCTCGTGGTAGGTCTGCTCCCCCCGCACCCCCGGAATGCGCCAGCCGACGAGGCGCCCGAGCCTGCGCGTCTCTTCCAGCCGCACGCTCTTGGCGGCTTCCCACAGCGCCTCGGGCGTCGCCTCCGCCGCGCGGCGATGACGGCTGCGGATCACCGGGTCGGGCAGCCACTGGTCCAGAACGTCGGTCACACGCGTATGGTGCCCAGGCCATGCGCTTGATCCAGCACAAACGCGAGGCGTTTTGGTTCTACCGGTTCCTCTCGCTGGGCTACGACCGGTGGGTGAACCCGCTGTTCTGGACGCCCGCGATGCGCGGCCTGGCGCTGGATGCGGCGCGTTTGGAGCCCGGCGTGAAGGTGCTCGACGCGGGCGCCGGCACCGGCTTCACCACTGAGGGCATCGTGGCGCGCGTGAACGCCGCCGACGTGACCATGCTCGACCAGAGCCCGCACCAGCTGCAGCGCTCACGCGCCAAGCCGGCCCTTGCCTCCTGCGAGCGGGTGCTCGGCGACGCCGAGGCCCTCCCGTTCGCGGACGACACGTTCGACCGCTACGTCTCGGCCGGCTCGATCGAGTACTGGCCCGACCCGCAGCAGGGCATCGCCGAGGCCTACCGCGTCACCCGACCCGACGGCGTCGCGCTCGTGATCGGCCCGGTCCGCCCCGCCAACCGCGTGGCCCGCGCCCTCGCCGAGGCGTGGATGCTCTTCCCGCCCGCCGAGGACTACACCGGCTGGATGGAGGCGGCGGGCTTCACCGACGTCCGCACGGTCGAGCTCGCCCCGGACTGGTACCGCGACGAACGCGTCCCTTACGCCCTTGCGGTCAGCGGCGTCAAGCCCGCACCTGGGCCGTCCCCGGCGGCCCGGACCGCCCCGGTCGTCGAGCCGAAGGCGAGCCCGCTCAAGTTCGCCGCCCGCTTCGTCGCGGGCTCGGCCGCGGGCGCGGCGTTCGTGCCGATCGCCGCGGTGCTCGCGCTGCGTGCGCGGAGAGAACGACGGGCCGCGACGTGAGTCGCGCGGGCACGGCCCACGCACCGGCCGGGGGCGCCGCTCCCGCCGCCGCGCGCGTCAACCCCGTGCTCGTGCTGTGGCGGTTCTCGCGGCCGCACACCGTGATCGGCACGGCGCTGTCCGTGATCGGCCTGTGGGTGATCGCGGCGACCACGCTGGAGGTCGCTCCGCCAGTCTGGGATCTGGCCGCGACGTTGGTCGCCGGGCTGACGGTGAACATCGCGATCGTCGGGGTCAACCAGCTCACGGACGTCGAGATCGACCGGGTCAACAAGCCGTTCCTGCCGATCGCCGCCGGCGAGCTGAGCCTGCGGGCGGCGACCGTCGTGGTGGTCGTGTGCTGCCTCGTGCCGTTGACGCTGGCGCTCACGCAGGGGGCGGTCGAGACCGGCGCGGTCGCGGCCGGCCTGGCGGTCGGCGCGGTCTACTCGCTGCCGCCGCTGCGGCTCAAGCGCTACCCGGTCGCGGCCTCCCTGTGCATCTCGGGCGTGCGGTCCGTGATCGTCAACCTCGGCGTGTATTGGCACTTCGCGGAGCGGATCGACCCGCCGGTCGTCGCGTTGTGCCTGTTCGTCCTGCCGTTCAGCCTCGCGATCGCGGTGCTCAAGGACGTCCCGGACATCGAAGGCGACCGCCGGTACAGCATTCGCACGTTCACCGTCCGGCTCGGCCCCGAGCGGGTGTTCCGGATGGGTTTGGCAGCCCTGTTGATTGCGTACGCGGGGATGATCGTGGTCGCGCCCGTCGTGCTCCGCGACTATGCGAACCCGCTCGTGCTCGCGCTCGGCCACGCCGCCGCGGCGGCCCTGCTGCTGCACTGGGCGAGAACCGCGGAACCCCGCGACCACAGCGGGTTCACGCGCTTCTACATGCGGGTCTGGGTGCTCTTCTTTTTGGAGTACGTCCTGGTGCCCGTGGCCTGCCTCGCAAACTAGGAAATTTTCGACGTCAGGTCGAGAACATCCCTTCACCGTTGGCCCGAGAGGCGTGGACAACCCCCATTCGGCCAGGTAGGTTTGTCAGCAATGTCGATTGCCTCTGAGGCGGACCAGCAGCCGCACCAGGGACGTCCCCCCACGACGCCCTCTCAGCGCTTCGTCCGGAAGACCGAGCCGAACACCATCACGGCCTCCCAAGCGCGCGCCGCTCGGCGGCGGGAGTCCAGGCGCGATGAGCAAGCTGTAGCCGCTTGGCTGCGCGAGCTCTCGGGCCGGCCACGTTGATCGCAGGGACGCCGCCGCGCTGCGGCGTCCCGGCTTCCCTCGCGACATGACGGTCCACTCCCTCCATCCAGGGGGGTTCACCGATCGTTATCTCAAAGGGCCTGAAGGGGAGTGTCACTGTGTAAGAACCCCCTTTGAAAGGACCGCCTCATGAGCACTCCGCTCCAGCAGTTGGCCGAGCGCGGCCAGAGCGTCTGGATCGACTACCTCTCGCGCCGCTTCGTCAAGGACGGCGACCTGAAGGGCCTCGTCGAGCAGGGAGTCGAGGGCGTCACGTCCAACCCGACGATCTTCCAGGGCGCGATCGCCGAAGGCGACGCCTACGACGACCAGATCCGCGAGCTCAGCGCCGAGCACGACGACGCCAAGGAGATCTTCTGGCAGCTCGCGAAGGACGACATCCGCGACGCCTGCGACATCCTTCGCCCGGTCTGGGACGAAGGTGACGGCAAGGATGGCTGGGTCTCGCTCGAGGTCGACCCGAACCTCGCGCACGACACCGAGAAGACCAAGTCCGAGGCCGTGCGCCTGTTCGAGCTGGTCGACCGCCCGAACCTCCTCATCAAGATCCCCGCGACGCTCGAGGGCCTGCCCGCGATCGAGGACACGGTCGCCGCCGGCATCCCGGTCAACGTCACCCTGATCTTCTCGCTCGAGCGCCACCGCGCGGTCGCCGAGGCCTACATCCGCGGCGTCCAGCGCCTCGTCGACGGCGGCGGCGACCCCCGCAAGGTCGCGTCCGTCGCCTCCTTCTTCGTCTCCCGCGTGGACACCGAGGCCGACAAGCGCCTCCAGCAGATCGGCGGCCACGACGAGCTGCTCGGCAAGCTCGCGATCGCCAACGCCAAGCTCGCCTACCAGACCTACGAAGAGGTCTTCTCCTCGCCCCAGTGGAAGGCGCTCGAGGAGAAGGGGGCCTCCAAGCAGCGTTGCCTCTGGGCCTCCACCGGCGTGAAGAACCCGAACTACAAGGACACCGTGTACGTCGAGGAGCTCGTCGGCCCGGACACGGTCAACACCGCTCCGCTCGACCTGGTCAAGGCCGTCCTCGACCACGGCGAGATCCGCGGCGACACGATCCGCGAGGGCACGGACGAGGCGAGCAAGCTGCTCGACCAGTTCGAGGCGGCCGGCGTCTCCTACGACGAGGTCGTGCAGGTGCTCGAACGCGAGGGCGTCGAGAAGTTCGCCAAGTCGTTCGCGGACCTGATCGAGGGCCTCGAGAGCAAGCTCAAGACGCTCGTGGCGGCGTAGGGACCGACGATGGCCCACGACGCCGACTTCCGCCGGGAGCTCGGCCAGCAGCTGCGGGTGGACTCCATCCGCAGCTCCGCGGCCGCCGGCTCCGGCCACCCGACCTCCTCGATGTCCGCCGCCGACCTCATGGCGGTGCTCATCGACGGCCACCTCCGCCTGGACTACGCCAACACGGACAACCCGGCCAACGACCACCTGATCTTCTCCAAGGGCCACGCCTCGCCCCTGTACTACTCGGTGCTGAAGGCGGTCGGCGCGATCGACGACGCCGAGCTGCTCACCTTCCGCAAGCTCGGGTCTCGCCTGCAGGGCCACCCGACGCCGGCGATCCCGCCCACGGACGTGGCCACCGGCTCGCTCGGACAGGGGCTGCCGATCGGCGTGGGCGTCGCGATGGCGGGCCGTTCGCTCGACAAGCTCCCGTACCGCGTCTGGGTGCTCTGCGGCGACTCCGAGATGGCCGAGGGCTCGATGTGGGAGGCCTTCCAGCACGCCGGCTGGGAGGGGCTCGACAACCTGACCGCGATCATCGACGTCAACCGCCTCGGCCAGACCCGTGAGACGATGCTCGGCTGGGACCTCGACGGCTATGTGCGCCGGATCGAGGCCTTCGGCTGGAAGGCGATCGCGATCGACGGTCACGACGTGGAGGCCATCGAGGCGGCCTACGCCGAGGCCGAGGCCACGACGGGCCAGCCCGTCGCGATCGTCGCCAAGACGATGAAGGGCCGCGGCGTGAAGGCCGTCGAGGACCTGCCCGGCAAGCACGGCAAACCGGTCGACGACGCTGAGGCCGCGATCGCGGAGCTGGGCGGCGAGCGCGACCTGTCGGTGGACGTGGCGAAGCCGGAGGCCGGCCAGCCGCACGTCTTCGAGACGCCCGGCGGCGAGCTGCCGAGCTACGAGCTGGGCGACGAGGTCGCAACGCGCAAGGCCTACGGCGAGGCGATCGCGGCACTGGCGAACATCCGCGGCGACGTGGTCGCCCTCGACGGCGAAGTGTCCAACTCCACGCACTCCGAGGACTTCCGCGAGGCGCATCCCGACCGCTACTTCGAGATGTTCATCGCCGAGCAGCAGCTCGTCGCGGCCGGCGTGGGCATGCAGGTGCGCGGCTGGACGCCGTACATGTCGACCTTCGCGGCGTTCCTCTCGCGCGCGTACGACTTCGTCCGCATGGCGGCGATCTCCCAGGCGAAGTTCGTGCTCAGCGGCTCGCACGCGGGCGTCTCCATCGGCGAGGACGGCCCGTCGCAGATGGCGCTCGAGGACATCGCCTCGATCCGCGCGATCCACGGCTCGACCGTCCTGCAGCCGAGCGACGCGCAGCAGGCGGCCAAGCTCGTGGCCGCGCTGGCCGACCAGGACGGCATCTCGTTCATCCGCACGCTGCGCGGCAAGACCCCCGTGCGCACCGCCCCCGACGAGGACGTGCGCATCGGCGGCTCGCGCGTCGCCCACGAGGGCGACGACGTGGCCATCATCGCCACCGGCATCACGGTCGACGAGGCGGTCAAGGCCGCCGAGCGCCTGGCCGACGGCGGCGTGCACGCGCGGGTGCTCGACGCGTACTCGATCAAGCCGATCGACGCCGAGGCGGTCCGCGCCGCCGCCCGCGACTGCGGCGCGATCATCACCGTCGAGGACCACGCCCCCGAAGGCGGCCTGGGCGACGCCGTGCTGGACGCACTCGCCGCCGGCGACGAGCAGACGCACGTCGTCAAGCTGGCCGTCCGCGAGATCCCCGGCTCCGGCACACCCGAGGAGCTCCTGCACGGCGCGAAGATCGACGCGGACGCGATCTTCGACGCGGCCCAAAAGCTGGTCGCCTCGCCCGCTTAGATCCCGCCCGGCGCGCCCCGGCGACGGGGCGCGCCGCGCACGCCGCCCGCGACGCGGTGCCGGCACGGGCACCTTGGCGCCGGAGGACGCCGCGCAGGCCGCGCGCGACGCGGCCGGCGCGGGCACTTCACCTCCGAAGGACGGGTCGAGTGGGCGCGCCTCGGACATCAGACTCGCCGGAGCTCCATGATCCAGTTCGACTCCCAGCTGCTGCCGCCGTCGAGGGAGAAGAACTGCTCCCAGCGGGCGGAGTCGGACGTGATCTCCGACCAGACGAAGCGCATGCGCAGCGGGACCCCGTCCAGGACGTCGTCGGCCTCGAACGTGGCCGTGCCGTCCGCGTGGAAGCGACCCTCGACGGGCGGGTCCAGCCGGCCCGGGCGCTGCGTCGAGGACCACCAGATGCGCCACGTGTCGGACTCCGGGTCGTGCAGGCGCAGGCTGAAGCCCTCGTAGCCGTCGGTGACGAAGTGGTCGTGGTTGCCGACGCCGCCGAGCATCGCGAAGGCGGTCGAGGTCGCCATGAACGTCTGCCACTCGCCGTCGACGAGCTTGTGGTTGGTGACCTCCCAGCGGCCCGGGAGGAAGTCGAAGTCGGTGACGGGCATCAGATGGCCACCGGCTCGAGCGCCGCGTCCAGGTAGGCCTCGAGGTCCCCGTCGATCAGGACGTCCTGCAGCCACGCGCGGCGCTCGAAGTCCAGCACCTCCATCTCCCACACGCACGTGATCCCCGTGCTCTCGTAGGGGACGAGCTGGTCGGGCGCATCCAGCGGGGCGACGTAGAAGTCGGCGTGCAGCTCGTTCTCGTTCGCCCACCAGTAGACGAGGCTCAGCGCCGCGGACACGCCGCGATGGGCGATCGTGAAGCCGGGCTCGCTCACGCGCGCGCGTGAGCGGACCGCCGCGACGTGGGCCGGATCGGGGTCACCGACGCCGTAGTGCTTGGTGTGGCCTTCGCGTCCGAAGAAGCTGATGTTCCGGGGTTCGTGGGGCATGGGCTGGACCGTACGGGGTAAACAGGGCAGAATCGGTCCTCTAATGGCGAAGGCCGGACGAGTGCTCGAGCTGCTCGAAGCTCTGCAGGACCACGGCACCGCGACCGGGCCCGAGCTCGCGCAACGCCTCGGCGTCGACGTACGCACGGTGCGCCGCGACATCGTCGCCCTACGCGATCTCGGCATTCCGGTCGAGGGCGAGCGCGGCCGCGGGGGCAGCTACCGGCTCAAGCCCGGGTTCCGCGTGCCCCCGCTGATGTTCACGAGCGGAGAGGCCGCCGCGGTCGCGCTCGGGCTGCTCGCCGCCCGGCGGCTGGGCCTCGAGGCCGACAGCGCCCTGCGCAAGGTCCGCCAGGTCCTGCCCGACCGCATGCGCCGCGGCGTCGAGGCGCTCGACCACGTGCTCGGGTTCACCGGCGAGGTCGAGGCCGCGCCGCCCGACGGCGAGACCGTGCTCGCGCTGGCCGACGCCGCCGCCCGCGGCCGCAAGGCCGCCGTCATCTACACCGACTCCGCCGGCGTCGAGACGGCGCGCGAGCTGAGCCCGCACGGCGTCGTCGCGCACGCAGGCCGCTGGTACGTCGCCGCGTTCGACCACCAGCGCCAATCGCTGCGGACGCTCCGCGCGGACCGCGTGACCCTGGTCGACGTGGGCGCGGCGGGCGCCCCGGCGCCGGACGGCTTCGACGCGACCGCCTACGTGAGTCGCTCCCTCGCGCGCGTGCCGTGGCGCTACGAGGTCGAGGTGGTGCTCGACTGCACGGTCGACGAGGCCGCGCGACGGTTCCCGGCGACGCTGGCCGAGCTCGACGCCGTCGACGGTGGCACGCGCCTGCGCCTGCGAGCCGACTCCCTGGACTGGGCCGCGGGCCTGCTGGCCGGGGCCGGGTGTGCGTTCACGATCGTCGAGCCGGCGGAGCTGCGTGCGGCCGTGCGGGCACTGGGGGAGCGGCTGGTCGAGATCGCGGCGTGAGTGGCCGCGAGGAGGGGCGCAGTGCGGGCGGCGCGGTGCACCTGGTCAGTTTGCTGGGCTCTGCCCAGCAAACTGACCAGCGCCGTGCAGCAAGCGCGGGTCCGCGCCCGGGCGCACCCGGCGCAAGCCGCTCACCCGCCGACGCGAGCTGAGCCGCGCTCCGCTACGAAGGCTCGATGTCCGTCGCGATCTCGTCGGCCGGCGCCACTTCGGCCGCGTGCACCGAGCAGAGGAACGGGCCGCCGGCTTCGCGGGCGTCCTTGATCTCAGCGCTCGTCAGCTTCGCGCCGCAGACGGAGCACGTTCGCGCGATGGTGTCGTCGAGGGTGCGCTCTTCGAGGTCCATGTGGGGAACGTACCGCGATCGCGGCCGACCGTAACGCCGGTCAGGTCGGCGGTCGGACCACAGGCGGCCATCAGCGCGTTGCATCACGCTACTCTCGACTGGAGATGCTCGGCCGCCTGTATGAAGGACAGAACTGCAGCGTCGCCAAGACGCTCGAGCTCGTCGGCGAGCGCTGGACGGTGCTGATCCTGCGCGAGGTCTACTTCGGCCACCGCAAGTTCGACGAGATCGCCGCCGGCCTCGGCATCGCCCGCAACGTCCTCACGCAGCGCCTCCAGCGCCTGCAGGAGGAGGGCGTGCTCACGAAGGTCGCCTACCAGGAGCGCCCGCAGCGCTTCGAGTACCGGCTGACCGACAAGGGCCTGGACCTGTGGCCGGTGATGGTCACCCTGATGCAGTTCGGTGACCGCTACTACGCGCCGGACGGCCCGCCGATCGTGCTCACGCACCGCGACTGCGGCGGCACCCTGGACGCCCACCGCACGTGCACCACGTGCGGCGCCAAGCTCAGCGCCACGGACGTCCGCGTCCACGCGGGTCCGGGCGCTCAGCCCCAAGCCGCCTAGCGCGGCAGCTCCTGCTCGAGCGTCTGGACCGGCGCGAACAGGTCCCCCATGCGCTCGACGCGCTCGAGCACCTCGGCCGAGGTGAACGCGAGCGGCTCGGTCATGTCCGCGACCTCGTCCCAGGTCAGCGGCGTCGAGACCGTCGGGCGGTCCATCGCCCGCAGCGAGTAGACGTTGACCGTCGTCTTGTGCCGGTCGTTCTGGGACCAGTCGACGTAGACCTTGCCGGCCCGCTTGGCGCGCGCCATGTCGGGCTCGATCAGGTCCGGCATCCGCCGTGCCAGCACCTGCGCGAGCCCGCGCGAGAACGCCCGCGTGTCCTCGTAGGTCACGCCGGGCACGTTGAGCGGCAGGTACACCTGCATCCCCTTCGAGCCGGACGTCTTCGGGAACGCCTCCAGCCCGAAGTACTCGAACGAGCGCCGCAGCTCCAGCGCCACCCGCGCGCACTCGACGATCGTGGCCGGCGGCCCGGGATCGAGGTCGAAGGCGACCATCGACGGGTTGTCCATGTCCGGCACGCGCGCCATCGGCGTGTGCAGCTCGAGGTCGGCCAGGTTCGCCAGCCACACGAGCGTCGGCAGGTCCTCGCACAGGCAGAAATCGATGTCGCCCTCGTTCTGCCCGCTCCACACCGGCGCCGTCCGCACCCAGGCGGGCCGGTGCGCCGGGCAGCGCTTCTCGTAGAAGAACGTCCCCTCGACCCCGTTCGGGTAGCGCTTGAGCGTCAACGGCCGCGCCTCCAGGTGCGGCAGCAGCGTCGGTGCGATCCGCGTGTAGTAGTCGATCACGTGACCCTTCGTGAAGCCGACCTGCGGATACATCGGCTTCGTCAGGTTCGAGAGCGACACCGTGACATCCCCCACAGTGACCTCGACGCGCTTCGGTTGGGGCACCAACCAGACCCTATCCGGGTAGCCCAAGAACCATGGCAACGGATCTGCACCGACTGAATCGCTACCTCAACGAGGCGCTCGCGACCGAGCGGGCGCTGGTCACGACCCTCACCGCCCACATCGCGATGACGCCGCACGGCGACTACCGCACGCTGCTCGAGCGCCACCTGCGTGAGACCCGCCGCCACGCGGGCGCGCTCGCCGAGCACGCCTCAGAGCCGGACTCGAGCATCATCAACTCCGCGCTCGGGCTCGCCGAGAGCGTCGTCGGCCAGGCGCTCGTGCTGGCCAAGGGCCCGCTGGACCTGCTCCGCGGCGGCACGGACTTCGACGAGAAGCTCCTCAAGAACGCGAAGGACGAATGCGCCACCGAGGCGCTCGAGATCGCCACCTACGACGCGATCGAGGCGCTCGCGGAGGAGCTCGGGGAGAGCGCGATCGCCGAGCTCGCTCGCCGTCACCGCGCTGACGAGGAGCGGATGCTCGCGGACCTGCGCGCGCTGATCCCGTCCCTCGCGGGCCAGGCGAAGCCCACCAAGGTCGCGAGCTTCCCGATCGACGACTACGACGACCTCAACGCCGGCCAGGTCGTCGCCAAGCTCAGCGAGCTGAGCCAGGACGACCTCGCGACCGTCATCAGCTACGAGCGCGAGAACCGCAGCCGCCGCGCCGTACTGGAGAAGGGCGAGCAGCTCAAGGCGACGCCGCCGTGGCCCGGCTACGACGACGCGACCGCCGAGGAGATCGTCGCCCGCCTCGACAACGAGCACGCCGGCGCGGTGCGCGACTACGAGAGCCGGCACCAGCGCCGGGTGACCGTCCTGGAAGCGGCCCAGCGGGAGCTCAGCGGCTCCGCTTGAGGGCGGGACGCCTGAGACGCCCGCCCGTCCGCGCCATCACGCTCCGTACCGCGGCGGTGTCGAGCCGCCGCGGCGGGCGTCCACAGCGCGGGCACGGCACGTCATCGCGGGTGACCGTGGAGCGGCAGTGAGAGCAGCGGGAAGCGGTGATCATCGCCGTTGCCCTTACCCACGGTCGAAGATCCGCACGCGCCCACCTTCGAGGGCGTAGCCTCGTCAGGAGTGGAACCTTCCCTACCGCGCCGGGTCATCGGCGTCGCGGCCTCCGCCGGTGGCGTCGAGGCGCTGCGCCGGCTCGTCACCGAGCTGCCGGCGGACCTCGACGCCGCGCTGTGCGTGGTGCTGCACATCCCGCCGACCGGCCGGAGCCTGCTGGCGCCGATCCTCGACCGGGACTCGGCGCTGACGGCGGTCCTCGCCGAGGATGGCGCCCCGCTCCGCGCAGGGATGATCTACGTCGCCCCCGCCGACCACCACCTGCTCGTGCGCAACGACCGCCTCGAGCTCAGCCGGGGCCCGAAGGAGAACAACGTGCGCCCTGCCGCTGACCCGCTGCTGCGGTCGCTCGCGCGTTCGTGGGGCTCGTGCGCGGTCGCGGTCGTGCTGTCGGGAGCACTGGACGACGGCGCCGCGGGTGCGGCCGTGGTGGCGAACGCGGGCGGGGCCGTGCTCGTCCAGGACCCGGAGGATGCGCTGGCCCCGGGCATGCCGTCGGCGGCGCTGTCCGCGACGACCGAGGCCGAGGTCCGGCCCCTGGCGCAGCTCGCCGCAGCGGTCGAGCGGGTGGTCGCGTCCGCGATCCCTCCACTCCGAGAGGAGGACACGGTGACGACGGAACCCGGTCCCGCGAAGTCCGTGGACGGACCCATGCACCTTGACGGCCCCCCGACCGGCTTCATGTGCCCGGAGTGCCGCGGCCCGGTGTGGGAGCACCAGGAGGGGCACGTGCTCCGCTACCGGTGCCGCGTGGGCCATGCGTACTCCGAGGAGGCGATGGTCGACTCGCAGAACAACACCGTCGAGTCCGCGCTGTGGGCCGCGCTCGAGGTGCTAGAGGAGCGTGCGGCGCTGCTGACCCGCATCGCCGTCCGCCCGGGCACGCACGACCGCACCCGGGCGCGGTTCGAGCGGGGCGCGCGCGAGGCGGCGGCGCGGGCTGAGAACATCCGCCGCGTCCTGGTCGCGGACGAAGCGTCGGTCGCATGAGCGACGCCCCCGCCGACGCCGCCTTCGAGGCGCTGCTCGAGTTCCTCCGGCGCACGCGCGGGGTCGACTTCACGGGTTACAAGCGGACCAGCCTCGAGCGCCGCTTCCGCCGTCGCATGGACGCGGTCGGCTGCGCGTCCTACAGCGACTACCTGGACTGCCTCGAGGTCGACCCGGAGGAGTACGGGCAGCTCTTCGAGATGCTGCTCATCAACGTCACCGAGTTCTTCCGTGACCCGCCCGTGTGGAGGCACCTGCGCGACGATGTGCTGCCCGCCCTGATAGCCGACAAGGACCCGACGGACCCGATCCGCGTCTGGAGCGCGGGTTGCGCGAGCGGCCAGGAGGCGTACACGTGCGCGATGGTGCTCGCGGAGCTGCTCGGCATCGACCAGTACCGCGAGCGCGTGAAGATCTACGCGACCGACATCGACGAGGACGCGCTCGCGCAGGCGCGGCTCGCGGTCTACACGGCCAAGGAGATGGAGTCGGTCCCGCCGGAGCTGCGCGAGCAGTACTTCGAGCGCGCCGACCAGCGGCTGGGATTCCGCAAGGACCTGCGCCGGACGGTCATCTTCGGCCGCAACAACCTCGTCCAGGACGCCCCGATCTCGCGCCTGGACCTGCTGCTCTGCCGCAACACGCTCATGTACCTCAATGCGGAGACCCAGGCCAGGATCCTCCGCCACTTCCACTTCGCGCTGCTGGACACCGGCGTGCTGCTGCTCGGCAAGTCCGAGATGATGATCTCGCATCGCGACCTGTTCGCGGCCGCGGACCTCAAGAAGCGGATCTTCGTCAAGCAGCCGCGCACCACGATGGGTTCGAGAGCCGGCGCGTTCGTCGGTGCCGAGGAGAACGAACGGCCCGCAGGCGAGGACGAGCGCGTGACGCGTGACGCCGCCCTGGAGCTCGGTCCGGCAGCCCAGGTGATCGTGTCCCGCACGGGCCGCGTGACGTTCGCCAACCTGCCGGCGCGCGCCCTCTTCCAGCTCGCGGGCGACGACATCGGCCGCACGTTCGCGGAGACCGACCTCGCGCACCGCCCCGCGCAGCTGGTCGCGCCGATCGAGCAGGCCCTCCGCGAGCGCCGGCGCGTGCCCGTCGGCGAGGCCACGCTCACGCCTGAGCGAGGTGACGCCCGCCAGCTGGACGTCAACGTCACGCCGCTGATCGCGAGCGACAACCTCGCCGTCGGCGTCAGCGTCACGTTCGAGGACGTCACCCGCTTCGCCGCGATGCAGAGCGAGCTCGAGAGCAACCGCCGCGACCTCGAGCTGGCCTACGAGGAGCTGCAGTCCACGATCGACGAGCTGGAGACGACGAACGAGGAGCTCCAGTCCGCCAACGAGGAGCTGCAGACGACGAACGAAGAGCTGCAGTCGACCAACGAAGAGCTCGAGACGATGAACGAGGAGCTCCAGTCGACCAACGAGGAGCTCGAGACCATCAACGACGAGCTGCGCGAGCGCACCGGTGAGCTCAATCGGGTCAACGAGTTCCTGGAGGCGATCCTCACCTCGCTGGGCCTGGGCGTGGTCGTGATCGACGCCCAGCAGCGGGTGCAGGTCTGGAACCGGCGCGCGGAGGACCTCTGGGGCCTGCGCGCCGACGAGGCCGTCGACCACCACTTCCTCAGCCTGGACATCGGGTTGCCGTCCGAGCAGCTGGCGGCGCCGCTGCGTGCGGTGGTCAGCGGCTCCAGCCCGCGTGAGACGCGCGAGGTGGACGCGGTGAACCGGCGCGGGCGCGCGATCGTGTGCGCGGCGACGATCCTGCCGCTCGTCAGCTCGGCGGGCGACGGGTCCCCGCGCGGGGCGGTCGTGATGATGGAGGACCGGCCGCGCGATGACGGGCAGTGAGCTTCGCCGCGATCACGACGAGAGCGCTCCGAGCCGGCGCCTAGTTGGAGCTCGGGCCGCGGGCCGCGGCGGCGTCGTGCAGGCGCTCGAGATGGTCGGCGCGCCGGCTGCGCAGCTGCAGCGTCCGCTCGCGCAGCGCGGACGTCTCGGCGCGGATCGTGTCGAAGTCCCGGCGGTGCTGGAGCGTGATCGCCCGCGCGGCGTGCAGTGACGCCTGCAACTCGCCCATGCGCTCGCCCGCGGGCTCGGCGATCGCGACCGCCGCCGTGGCCGGCTCGGCCGGCGTCGGCATCAGCCGCCGGCGCTGGCGGATGACCTCCGCCGCGGCCCCGGCGGGCACGTCGACCGGCTCGCCCGTGAGCAGCCATGTGCCGTCGTCGCGGCGGAGGAGCTGGCCGTCGCGCGCGAGCTCGGCGAGCGCAGTGGACACCGTGGGGCGGCGGGCGCCGACGAGCTCGCCGATCAGCCGGTGCGACAGCACGAGCGGCACCGCGATCCCATCCCGCGCCACGCGGCCCCAGCGCTCGGCCAGGTGCCAGAACAGCGCCTGCAGGCGCCGGTCCACGCGGTTGAGCTGGGAGATCGCCTGGGTGATCGACAGGCGCTGCGCACGCTCGGACAGCCGGTCGACGATGACGGCCGACACCTCTGGGTAGCGGCCGATCGCCGCGGCCGCGCGCCGGTCGATGAGGCCGAGGCGCAGCGTCGAGAGCGCGTTCCAGCGGACCGCGACGGGCAGCAGCTCCGGTGGACCCTCGATGTGCCAGGGCCGGAAGATGTCGCCGGGGCCCAGCAGCTCGGTGCTGACGGTGTCGCCGAGGATGACCTCACGCGCCAGGACGCCCTCGACGACCAGCAGGCCGAGATGGGTCGGATCGGCGTCCGCCAGCCGGGTCCCGTCCCACTCACCAACGGGAAAGGTGGTCACCCGGACGTGCAGCTCACGCCGGGCCGCTTCGCGCCGTTCGTCGCTCAGCAGCGCGCCCAGGTCCGCGTCCAGGTCGAGCAACGATCGCCCGCCGGCCGCCGCGCGCTGCGCTTGCTGAGGCTTGGCTTCCATCCTCGTGGTCATCCTAAGGCCGCCGTCCGTCGTCCGCACCCGCCCCGTCGTCCTACCACTGACCGCAGGAGATGAACCATCCGGGACGCGCGCGAGGGTCGCGCACGGGCTCGCGTACGTCCGCGAGACCGGCGAGGCCTTCGCCACGATCTCGGCGGTCGGCGACGATGACGCCGCTTAAGCGGTTAGAGTGCGGACCGCGCAGGCGCAGGCTTCCAGTTCGGGGGCTCGGGCAGGCGGAACCTCAGGAGGACGGTCTGGATGGCTCCAACACGGGGCGCCCAGCGGACTCCAGCGATACCGCACCACCCAGAGGATCCGCACGTGTCAGAAGAGTTCGCCCCCAAGCCGTTCCACTGCGCGGTCGACGTCCGCGAGGACGCCGCGTTCGTGCGCCCTGAGGGGGATCTCGACATGAGCACGGCCTCGGAGGTCGAAGCGGTCATGCGGACGGCGTTCGACGCGGGTGTGAAGCGGCTCGTCGTGGACCTGCGCGGGCTGTACTTCATGGACTCGACCGGGCTCACGCTGCTGACCCGGTGGAACAACGCGTCCAACCGCGACGGCTTCGCTCTGGTGCTGATCCCGGGCCACGAACGCATCCAGCGGCTGTTCACGCTCACAGGACTGCACGAATACTTCACCTTCACCGCCGGGTAATCCCGCGGACAATCGTGCCGGATAGAGCTCAGGAACTCATCGAAGCCGCGGGCGGGCAGCCCCCTGGATCGCTGCGTGCCGCGCTGGCCAACGCCATGGTCGGACTCAAGAAGCGCTACTACGGCCGCGGCCCGGAGGCGGCCAAGGCGTACGTGGAGGACGACTACATCTTCGTCGTGCTGGAGGGTGGCCTCACGCGCAACGAGGAGACGCTGCTCGCCGACGGCAAGGAGGATCTCGTGCGCCAGTACCGGCTGGCGTTCCAGGAGACCGTCGGCCCGACCGCGATCGGGGCCGTCGAGGAGCTGACCGGACGCCGCGTGGCGGGGTATCACAGCCAGATCGTCTTCACGCCGATGCGCGCGTTCGAGATCTTCGTCCTTGCCCCGGAAAGCTGACCGGTCTGTCCGCAAACGAACGGTTTTGGCCACCCCAGGGGTGATTTCCGTTTCCCCGGGTACCGCAAGCCTTTGATGGCTTCCACTCCGACGGCCGAGCGGCCCCGCAACACGGCCAACCCGATCGACCGCGCGAAGCGGCAGCGTGAGGACCAGCGACTCATGCGCCTCGTCCTGAAAGGCGACGAGCGCGCACGCGAGGAGCTGATCGAGCGTTATATGCCGCTCGCGCGTTCCCTCGCGCTCCGCTACCGGCGCGCGAGTGAGCCCCTTGACGACCTCATCCAGGTGGCGTCCGTCGGCCTCGTCAAGGCCGTCGACCGCTGGGACCCCGAGCGCGGCCTCGCGTTCTCGTCGTACGCGGTGCCGACGATCCTCGGCGAGCTGCGTCGCTACTTCCGCGACTCCACCTGGGACGTGCGTCCCGCTCGCGACCTGCAGGAGCTCTGCCTCGCCCTCGAGGAAGCGCGCGAGAAGCTGTGGGGCGAGCTGGGCCGTCAGCCGACGGTCGCCGACCTCGCCGACCGACTGGACCGCTCGCCGGAGGAGATCATCGAAGCCATGCAGGCGACCGAGGGTCGCTCCGTGCGCTCCCTCGACGCGCCCGTCCACGACGAGGAGAACGACTCCGCGTCCGCGGGCGACCTGATCGGCGTCAAGGACGAGGAGTTCGACCGCGTCGAGGCCGGCGTCACGCTCGAGCGGCTCACCGGCATCCTCGACGAGCGCGCGCGGGAGATCCTGCGCCTGCGCTTCCAGGAGGACCTGCTGCAGTCCGAGATCGCCGACGTCGTCGGCTGCTCGCAGATGCACGTCTCGCGCATCATCCGCTCGTCGCTGGAGAAGCTGTACGCCTACGGATCCGGAATGAAGGTGGAGTCATGAGCGTCCCCCAGCCCACGGACCCGCCCACCCCGGTCGCTCCGCCCGAGCCGGCGACGCCCGCCGTGCCGGACGAGCCGACCGTCCCGGCCGACCCGACTCCGCCCGACGAGACCCCGGCGCCGGACGACCCGCCGGTGCCACAGCCCGACCCCGGCACGGAGTAGCCCGCTCCGGCTCAGGCCGCGAGCTTCTCGATCCGCGGTGACTCCTCCTTCTCGTTGAGGAGGTCGAGCACCGCGAGCTCGATCTGTGGATGCTGCGTGGGGATCTGCCCCGGCTCGGCCGCGTCGAGCAGCACCTGGTGGTCGAGCACGAGCCCCGCGTCGTAGGCGTCGAAGATGCGCGGATCGATGTAGGAGGCGCGGCAGACCGCCGGCGTGTTGCCCAGGTAGCGCGACGTCTCCTTGATCGCGCGCGTGACCGCCCGCTTGCGTGACGTCTTGGTCCCGTGGGCGGGCCCGGAGACCGCCAGCGCGACGGCCGCGAGCACGGTCGCGCTCCAGGTGCGGAAGTCCTTGGCGCTGAAGTCGCCGCCGGTCGTCTCCTTCAGGTACGCGTTGATGTCGTCCGAGCGCAGATCGCACCACTGACGGCCGTTCTTGAACGCGAGCAGCTCGGGCCCGCCGCCGCGGCGACGCTTGAGCTGGCAGACGATGTCCATCGCGAGCGGGTCGACGACGGCCTGCAGGCGCCGCTGACCGCTCTTGGCCGGGTAGTCGAAGATCATCTGGCCCGCCTCGATCCGGACGTGCTCCTTGCGGATCGTGGCGAGGCCGTACGAGGCGTTGGTGACCGTGTACTCCTCGGTGCCGATCCGGAAGAAGCCGCGGTCGAGCAGGCGCACGGCGCAGGCCAGGACCCGCTCGCGGGTCAGCGTCTCGGAGCCGGTGAGGTCGGCCTCGACGCGCTCGCGCAGCGCGGGCAGGGCCTTCGCGAACCGCACCATGTCCTCGAACTTCTCCGCGTCGCGGCGGGTGCGCCACGCCTCGTGGTAGCGGTACTGCTTGCGGCCCGCGGCGTCGATCCCCGTCGCCTGCAGGTGTCCGTTCGGGAACGGGCAGATCCACACGTCCCTCCACGCGGGCGGGATGCCGAGCGAGCGGATCCGCTCGAGCACCTCCGCCTCGTCCACGAGCTGTCCGTCGTCGTAGTAGGCGAAGCCACGCCCGGCCCGCTTGCGCGTGATGCCAGGGCCTGAGCAGTCCGCGCGTCGGAGCCTGGCCATTGGTCCCAGACTCCCCAAGCCGTCGCGGGTTTACGCTTGCGCCGGATGACACGGTTCGAGCTCGACACGACGCCGCTCGGCAGCGCGGCGCTGGTCACGCTGCGGGGCGAGCTGGACATGCTCGCGACGGCGGAGCTCGAATCGGCGCTGGAGCGCCTGACCGACGACGTGATCGCGCTGGACCTGCGCGAGCTGCTGTTCCTGGACTCCGCCGGGCTGCGGACGATCCTCCTCGCCCGCGACCGGCTGTCGGAGGAGGAGCGCCGGCTCGTGCTCGTGCGCGGCTGCCAGGCCGTGCAGCGCGTGTTCGAGCTCACGCGCATGACGGACCGGCTGGAGTTCGTGGACGCGCCGGAGCACGTCCGCCGCTAGGAGATCCGCGAAGCGATCTTCAAGCGACCGAAGCACGGGCGAAGCCCGTCGCAAGGATCGCCTAGCTCTTGGCGGGTTCCTTCTCCGACGCCTTCGCGGACGCCTTCTTCTTGGGCTTGTCGTCGCCGCCCACCGCCGCGAGGCTCGCCTCGAGCGCGGCCATCAGGTCCGGCACCGCGGTCGGCGTCGGCGCCTCGGGCTGGCTGATGATCTCGGCGCCCTCGGCCTTGGCCTCGATCAGGTTGAGCACCTTCTCGCGGTACTCGTCCTTGTAGCGGGACGGCTCGAACTCGGTCACCAGCGACTCGATCAGCTGCTGCGCCATCGCGATCTCGCGGTCGGACACCTGCAGCTCCTCGGCCTCGGGCAGGCCGTCCAGCGCGTCCTTGGGCACGACCTCGTCGGCGAAGATCATCGTCTCCATCATCAGGACCGTGCCGTCCTGGCCGGGGCGGATGGCGACGAGCTGCTCCTTCGAGCGGAGCACCACGCGCGCGATCGCGACGCGGCCGGACTCCTGCATGGCGTTCAGCAGCAGCCCGTAGGCCTTGGCGGCGCCCTTGTCCGGGACCAGGTAGTACGGGTGGTCGTAGTAGACGGGGTCGATCTCGGCGAGGTCCACGAAGTCCTCGATGTCGATCGTGCGGGACTTCTCCGGGTCCAGCGCGTCCAGCTCGTCCGGCTCGATGATCACGTACTGGTCGCGCGTGAGCTCGTAGCCCTTGACCAGGTTCTCGTAGGCGACTTCCTCGCCCGTCACGGAGTCCGTGCGCTTCTGGGAGATGCGGTTGCCCGTCTCACCGTTGATCTGGTGGAAGCGCACCGTCTTCTTCGACACGGCGGAGTAGAGCTTGATCGGGACGTTGACGAGCCCGAACGAGATGGCTCCACTCCACATTGAGCGCGGCATCCGCCCATTCTGACGGACCGGGCCGTGGAGTTCCGCAATTCAGGTGTCACTCCGGCGCGCCGACGTCCTCCGGGGCGATGTCGTCGCGCAGGCCCTTGTAGACGGGGTGGCGCAGCGTGCCGTCGTTGGTCATGTCGGTGAACTCGACGCTCGCGACAAGCTCCGGCTCGACGTAGCGGACCTGCTTGGGCGGCTTCGGACCGGCCGTGAACGGGCTGCCCTCACGCGCGCGCGCCTCCAGGAGCGCCTGCACGCGCTTGAGCTCGGCGTCGGTGAAGCCGGACCCGGCCCGGCCGGCGTAGCGCAGCTCGCCGTCCTCGTAGAAGCCGACCACGAGCGCGCCGAGCCGGCCGGTGCGACCGCCCTCCCCCGGCATCCACCCGCCGACCACGACGTCCGCCGTCTTCTTGTTCTTGACCTTGATCCAGCCGCTCGAGCGCTTGCCCGGCGTGTACGGGCAGTCCAGCCGCTTGGCCACGATGCCCTCGAGCCCCTGGGCGCGCGAGGCGGCGAGCAGCGCCGCGCCGTCGCCGACGTGGTGCGCCGGCGACTGCCAGGCCGGTCCGTTGAGCTCGAGCTTGGCGAGCAGCTTCCGGCGGTCGCTGTAGGGCAGCGCGAGCAGCGAGTGCCCGTCCAGCCAGAGCAGGTCGAAGATGATGTAGACCACCGGCTCGGTCTGCGAGAGCCGGCGGACCTGCGCCTCCGACGTCAGGTGCATCCGCCGCTGGAGGCGTTGGAAGCTCGGGATGCCGCCCTCGAAGGACACGACCTCGCCGTCGAGGATCACCTCGTGCGTGCTGAGCGCGCGGCCGAGCGGCGACAGCTCCGGGTAGCGCGGCGTGATGTTGGTGCGGTTGCGCGAGGACAGCCGGATCCGGCCGCCCTCGATGTACGCGACGGCGCGCACGCCGTCCCACTTGATCTCGAACGCCCAGCCGTCCGACGGCGGCAGGTCCCCCGCGGTGGCGAGCATCGGCTCGACCTGCTCGGGGATGAGCTCGCGCCCGGCGTCCTCGGGCGGATCCATGCGGTGGATCATCCAGTTCTTGCCACCGGTCTTGAACAGCACGTACCGGCCGCGCACGCGCTCCCCGTGGAACGTGACCATGACCTCCTTGTCACGCCACTTGTGCAGCTCGTACGTGCCGCGGTCGAAGATCTTCATCGTGCCGGCGCCGTAGTTGCCGGCCGGGATCTCGCCGTGGAAGTCCAGGTACTCGAGCGGGTGGTCCTCGGTCTGCACCGCGAGGTTGTTGCGCTTCGGGTCGACCGGGATGCCCTTCGGCACCGCCCAGGACACGAGCGTGCCCTCGTGCTCGAGCCGCAGATCCCAGTGCATCGCGCGCGCTGAGTGCTCCTGCACGACGAACCGCAGCGCGTCCTCGGAGCCGACGGCACCCGCGGGCTCGGGCGTCTCCTGGAAGTCGCGCTTCGCCCGATACTTGTCCAGCCGGTCCGGCATCATGCCCATTGTGGCGTCCGATCGGGCACAAGTGGGTATCGTGCACGCCCGTATGGACGCCAACCCCATCGTGCTCGACGAGACCGCCGGCGATGTCGTCGTAGTCGTCGTCGAAGGCGAGCACGACATCTACACCGCGCCGACGCTCCGAGAGCGGCTGGACGAGGCCCTCGGCCGCGGCGGCGGCATCGTGGTCGACCTGACGGCCGCGACCTTCGTTGACTCCTCCGTGCTGGGCGCGCTGCTCGATGCGCGCCGACGGGCGATCGAAGCCGGCCAGGGCTATGTGGTCTGCGTCGGCGACGCCGTCGAGCCGGGAGTCCAGCGCATCCTCGACATCACCGGCCTCGTGCCCGTCCTCCCGGTCCTCCAGGGCCGTGAAGAGGCGATCACCGCGGCCCGGTCGAGCAACGGCACGAGCGAGTAGATGACCGTCCCGGCCCCGGAGGTCCTGCTCACCATGCCCGCCCGGCCCGAAGGCGTCGGCGTGGTACGCCAGGCGCTCGCGGGCATGGCCGACGCCCTGGACTTCGACCCGACCGTCCTGGCGGACATGAAGATGGCCGTCACGGAGGCCTGCACGAACGTCGTCGTGCACGCCTACGACGAGGACGCGGGCATGCTCGAGGTCGAGATGCTGGCCGATGAGAACGGCCTGACGATCGTCGTGCGTGACCACGGCGCCGGCATCCAGCCGCGCCCGGCGCGCTCTGAAGCGCCCGCGCTGGGCCTCGGCCTGCCGCTGATCGCGGCGCTCTCGGACGCGTTCGAGCTGCGCGGCTCCACCGGCCAGGGCACCGAGGTCCGGATGACGTTCGCGTACTCGCGCTCGGTCGACCCCGCCGAGGCCAACCCGGTCACCGGCAACGTCGGCGCGGACGGGCGCTGGGACCCGGACGCGGACTCGCCCGCCTGAGGAGACCGCTGAAAACACCGGCGCACCGCCCGTTTTCAGCGGCCTCCTAGGAAGCGTCGCGTCGGCGCCATGCGCGCCGACGCACCACCTCGTCGCGCTACGCCGCCTGGCGCAGCGCCGCGAGCTCGCGCATGCGGCCCAGGCGCCCGAGCGCCTTGGACTCGATCTGGCGCACGCGCTCCGGCGTGATCCCGAGCTGGCGGCCGATCTCGCGCAGCGGCGTCGGCTCGCCGCCGTCGATGCCGTAGCGCAGGGCGACCACGGTCCGCTCGCGGTCGGGCAGCTCGAGCAGCGCCCGCTTGAGCGTCTCCTCGCGCAGCGACACGTGCACGACGTCCTCGGGTGCGGGCCCGTCGGACGCGAGCAGGTCGCCGAAGGCGGCGTCCTCCCCCTCGCCCAGCGGGCGATCCAGGGACGTCACCGTCCGTGCGGCGTCGCGCAGCGCGAGCAGATCCTCCAGGGAGATCTCCGCCTGCTTGGCGATCTCCTCGTCCGTGGGCGCGCGGTCAAGCTTCAGTGACAGCGCGTTCTCCGCGCGCGCGACCTTGCGCTGCGTGCGTACGAGGTTGATCGGCAGCTTGATCGTGCGGGCCTTCGCGTCCATCCCGCGCTCCACGGCCTGCCGGATCCACCACGTCGCGTACGTGGAGAACCGGTAGCCGCGGCGCCAGTCGAACTTCTCGACGGCGCGGATGAGGCCGAGGATGCCCTCCTGGATCAGGTCGAGCAACGTCAGCTCGGAGCCCTGGTACTTCTTCGCGATCGAGACGACGAGCCGCAGGTTGGCGTTGATCATGCGGTCCTTGGCACCGAGGTCGCCGCGCTCGATGCGCTTGGCGAGGTCGATCTCCTCGGCCGGCGTCAACAACCGGTGGCGGCCGATCTCGTTCAGGAAGAGCTGCAACGTGTCGGTGGTGACCGTCGCGAAGTGGGCGTCGTCGATCGGCGCCTCGGGCGCGTCCTGACGGGTGCAGTCGTCGCGCAGCTCGATGTGCCGGGCATGCAGCTGCTCGTAGAGGGCGCCGAGATCCTCGTCCTCGAGCTCTAGGGCTTGAGCGAGCTCGTCGACCTCCTTGAGGTCGACGCACCCACGCTCCTCGCCCCTGTCGATGAGGGCCGCGATGGGCCCGGTGCTGTAGGCGTCACGCTCCGTTGCCATGGGTGCCCCTTTGACTCACCGCTCAACGCCTCCACTAAACCAGCCAGAAATTAGAGTGACCTTCCAAGTATCGGCAGCAGCGCCCAGGTCTGGAATCCGACGCCCTCGGGTAGATGGAAGTCGTGAGAGGAGCTGCGATCCCCTTGTCCCGGACCCCCGACATGGTCCGCCTTCTGGACGTCGATCCGGATCTCGGCGGACTGCTCAACGACAGCCGGCGCGAGCACGCCGAGCGCGAGCTCGTCGTCCGTACGCACCGGCTGCCGGTCGGTCCGTGGGACGTCTCGCGGCTCGCGGGCGCGACCGCGGACCACGTCGGCCTGCTCGTCATAGACGGCATTCTCTCGCGTGAGCTCGTGGTCGCCGACCACGTGTCCGCCGAGCTGCTCGGCCCGGGCGACCTCGTCCGCCCCTGGCAGCCGACCAGCCGCACGGGCCTGCTGCCCGTCGACGCGGTCTGGACCGTGCTCTCGCCGATGACCGTCGCGGTGCTCGACCGTCGCTTCGCCGCGGAGATGACCCGCTACCCGGAGATCACCGCCGCGCTGTTCGACCGCCTGTCCGAGCGGTCCCTCCGACTGGCCACCACGCAGGCGATCTCGCAGCTGACGCGCGTCGATCGCCGCCTGAAGGCGTTGTTCTGGCACCTGGCCGAGCGCTGGGGACGCGTGTCGGGCGATGGCGTCATCGTGCCACTTGCGCTCACTCATCGCATTCTGGGTCAGCTCGTGGGTGCTCGGCGGCCCACCGTGTCGACCGCGCTGAGCGAGCTCGCGGAGCGCGAGGAGCTCACCCGCCGGCCCGACGGCTCGTGGCTGCTGCGGGGCGATCCGCCCGACGCGGAGTCCCTCGCGCGCAAGCCCGCCCCGAGTGGGCAGGCGTCGGCGCGCGGGCAGGACCTGATGCGGCCGGCGCGGCGCTTCGAGCGTGAGGCCCAGGCGGCCGAGGCCGAGCCCGAGGTCGTCAGCGCGATCGACCGGCTGCGCGACGCGCTCGAGCCGGGCGAGCTGCGTGAGCTGCTGGACCGCCGTCGCGGCGGTCCCGAAGACGCGGCCTGAGGGTGTGCCGGTGAGGCCGGGACCGCTGACGGCCCCGGCGCTCACGGCCGGTGCTCACTCCCCGGCGTTGTCCGGGTTGCCCGTGGCCGTGCCATCGTCGTTGTCAGGTTTTCTGCCTGCGTTGTTGTTGTCCCGCTGCGGGGTGCCCTCCGCGGGCGTATCATCGACCTCAGGGGGCTGCTCTTCCGGGTACCCGACGTCGGATTCGGTGGTCTCCATTCGCTCCTCCTACCCCCGATCGGGGATGTCGCAAGCCCGGTGCGACACGTAGGCTCGGTCGCCGCACCGTGCAGTTCAGCTTCCAGTTCCCACCCGCCGAGGACGCACCCGCGCAAGCGCGTGCGGCGCTCGAGGTGTTCGACCAGATCCTCGCCCCGGACGTCCTGGAGGATCTGCAGCTCGTCGTCTCGGAGCTCGTCACCAACAGCGTGAAGTTCGGCCCGAGCCGGCCGATCACGCTCGCGATGGGGATCGGCAACGACGGCGTCGTCAAGGGCGAGGTGATCGACCAGGGCGACGGTGAGCGGGCGAAGGTCGAGATGACCGTCGAGCCGACCGTCGACGGCGGTTGGGGCCTGCATCTGGTCGACCAGGTCGCCAAGCGCTGGGGCGTGCACGAGGGCTCGACCCACGTGTGGTTCGAGATCGGGCCCGAGCGCCGCTCTTCTTAGAGGGCGTCGAGGACGTCGTCGACGCTGATCTCGAGCAGGCCGGGGTCGGTGGTGGTGGCGTGCGGGTCGCCCGTCCGGCCCGCCCAGAGCACGCGGTGGCGCGGACGGTTCGCCGGCGGCCCCCAGCGGTCGGGCGGCGTGGGGCCGAAGAGCACGACCGACGGCGTGCCGAACGCGGTCGCCAGGTGCGCGACGCCCGTGTCCCCGCAGAGGACGCGGCGGGCGTGGGCGACGGTCGCGGCGAGCGTCGGCAGGTCGGTGTCGAGCGGGCGCCCGGGGATCAGCGGTGAGCGCTCCGCGGGGGCGCCGGTGATGACGACGTCGTCGTCGAGCGTGCGCGCGACCGCGGCCCAGCGCTCCGCCGGCCAGCGCCGGGCGACGCTCGCGGCGCCCGGGTGGATGACGGTCGCGCCGGGCGCGGGGCTGGCGACGTCCGGCGGGCGCAGCTGAAGGTCGTCCGGGTCGGCGGGGATGCCGTGCTCGCCGAGGAGGCGGCACCAGCGGTGGACCTCGTGCTCGTCCTCACGCCAGGTGCCGGTCGTGAAGGTGATCAGCCGCGTCGGGTTCGATGCCCGGAGCAGCTCGATGCTCTGTGGGCCGCGGCCGTGCAGGTTGACGGCGACGTCGGCGCCCGCCGGGGCGGGACCGAGCGGCGCCGTGTCCACCACCTCGTCGATCGCGCCGGTGAGCTCGGCGAGCGGGGCGAGGACGCGCGGCGCGGCGAGCACGATCCGGTGCTCGCCGAACGCGCGCCGCAGCGCCCGGTACGCGGGGACGCCCGTGAGGAAGTCCCCGAGCCCGAGCGCGCGGTAGATCAGGACTACGGCCACGAAGGCTCAGCCGCGGGCGTCACGAGCAGCTCGCGCAGCTCGACGCCGGGCGGCTGGCGCAGCGCGAACAGCACCGTCTCGGCCACGACGGCCGGGTCGTTGAGCCGCTGGTCCGGGCCGGGCTTGAACTCCTCCTTGCGGTCGTCGAAGAAGTGCGTCTTCATGCCGCCGGGGATGAGCATGGTCACGCCGACCTTGTCGCCCATCTCGATCGCGAGCGCGCGGGTGAACCCGACGACGCCGAACTTGCTCGCGCAGTAGGCGGTGGCCGCGGGGAGCGCGCGGAGGCCCAGCGTGGACGCGACGGTGACGACGCGCCCCTGCGACCGCTCCAGGTAGGGGATCGCCGCGCGCACGACGGCCGCCGTGCCGAGCAGGTTGACGAGGATCACGCGGTCCCAGTCGTCGGCGTCGACGTCGAGCATGTCCCCGCACGCGTCGGTGCCGGCGGCGGTGACGACGGCGTCGAGCCCGCCGGCCTGCTCGGCCACCTGGCGCACGACCGCCTCGGCCGCCCGCGGGTCAGCGAGGTCCACCTGGTGGAAGGCGAACCCGTTCGGCGGCGGCACCCGGTCAAGCACGATCGGCGTGCCACCGTGGTTCTCGACCGCTTGCGCGACGGCCGCACCCAGGCCCGACGAGCCTCCGGTGACAAGGACGGTTCCGACTTCATCGCGCACGCGCGAGCACCTCCGTGATCAGGCGGGTCGTCGAGCGCCCCGCGACGTAGGGAACGATCACCGCACGCCCGCCCCATCGGGCGAGCGTCTCGGCTTCCGGCAGCTCGCCGACGGCGTAGTCGCCGCCCTTGGCCCACACGTGTGGCCGGATCGTCTCGAGCACCGCGCGCGGGTCGTCCTCGTCGAAGACGACGACCGCGTCCACGCAGGCGAGCCCGTTGAGCACCGCGGCGCGGTCCTCCTGCTCGACGAGTGGCCGGTCGTCGCCCTTCAGGCGCGCGACCGACGCATCCGAGTTCAGGCACACGATCAGGCAGTCGCCGAGCGCACGGGCCTGCTCGAGCATGCGGACGTGCCCGGCGTGCAGCAGGTCGAAGCACCCGCCCGTCGCGACGACCGTGCCGCCGGCGGCGCGGACACGCTCCGCGACCGCCCGCGCGTCGCCCTCGTGGCGCCTCGGCGTGTCGTCGCCCGCGACGAACGCGGACGCCGCGTCGACGGCCGCACGCACCGCCTCGGACGGCAGCGCGCCCTGCGCGATCCGCGCCGCGGCGGTCGCGGCGAAGCAGTCGCCGGCCCCGCACGGGTCACCGCCGGCGACGCGCGGCGCCGGCACCGCCAGCGCGGGCGAGTCGCCAGACACGACCACGGCGCCTCGCTCGCTCAGCGTGACGGCGACGGCGACGGCGCGCCAGCGCTCCGCGAGGACGCGCCCTGCCGTCTCACCGGCGGCGAGGGCCGAGTCTTCACCTGAAGTGGAGGCTGAGGCTGTTGCCTCTTTGAGGTTCGGCGTGACCAGGGTCGCGCCCCGGACCGGCTCGGGGCCCTTCGGGTGCGGGTCCCAGATCAGCGGCACGTCGAGGTCGGCGAGCGCGGCGCGCACGGTCGGCTCGGCGGCCACGCCGCGGCCGTAGTCGGACACGAGCACGGCGTCGGCGCCGTCCAGGGCGCCCGCCGGCAGCGGGCCGCAGCCGCACGACTCGCCGCCGCGGTCCAGGCGCACGACCGGGCGACCGCCCGCCAGCACGCGGATCTTCTCCGGGGTGGCGCCGTGCAGGCCGAGGTCGATCACGTCCACGCCGCGCAGGAGCGTGCGGAGCTCCTCACCGGCGGCGTCCGCGCCGAGCGCGGTGACCAGCGTCACGTCCACGCCCGCACGGGCCGCGAGCAGGGCCGCCAGGCCGGCGCCGCCCGCGCGGGCGACGGGCTCCATCGCGTCGACGACGGGCACGGGCGCGTCCGGGGCGAGCCGCTCGGCGCGACCGTGGAGGTCGCGGTCGAGCAGCGCGTCGCCGATCACGACGAGCCGCGTCATACGCCGACCTCGATGTCGAAGGCGGCGCACACGAGGTGGATGGCCATCAGGTGCAGCTCCTGCACGGTCGCCGTGTGGGGCGACTCGATGCAGACCGCGTCGTCGGCCACGTCGGCGAGCGGGTTGTCGGACGGGCCGGTCAGCGCGAGCGTACGGAGGCCGAGCGCGTTCGCGGCCTCGACCGCGCCGACGATGTTCGGGGACCGGCCGGAGGTGGACAGCGCGAGCAGGACGTCCCCCTCGCGCCCGTGGCCGCGCACCTGGCGGGCGAACAGCTCCTCGATCCCGTAGTCGTTGCCGATCGCGGTCAGCGCCGACGTCTCCGTGCACAGCGCGAGCGCCGCGAACGGCGCGCGGTCATCGCGGTAGCGGCCGACGATCTCGGCGGTCAGGTGCTGGGCCTGGCAGGCCGAGCCGCCGTTGCCGATCGCCAGCAGCCGCCCGCCGCTCTGCAGGACGTGCGCGAGCTCGCGCCCCCAGCGGTCGAGGCGGTCGGTCTGCGCGTAGAGCGCGTCGAGCGGCCGCGCCAGCTGGTCGAGGTGCGTGCGCCCCGAAGGCAGCGTGCGGACGAAGCGGGTCGCGCTCACCGGACCACCGTCCGGCGTGTCTCGCGGGCGACGAGCGGCGCGTAGACGTCGCGCGTGGAGCGGGCGATCCGGTCGAAGCCGAAGCGCAGCCGCGCGCGGCTCGCTCCGTCACGGCCGTACTCGCGGCGGCGGTCGGCGTCGCGCAGCAGCGCGTTCGCGGCCCGGGCGAGCGCGCCCGGGTCGCGGGGCGGGACGTGCACGCCGGTGACGCCGTGGACGACGCTGTCGGTCTGGCCGCCCACGGCGGTCGCGATCACCGGGACGCCGCAGGCCATCGCCTCGAGCGGGACGATCCCGAACGGCTCGTACCAGGGCGCGCACACGACCGCGTCGGCGGACCGCAGCAGCGCGGGCATCGCCGCGCGCCCGACGCGGCCGCGCAGGATCAGGCGGTCCTCCACGCCGAGGTCCGCCGCCAGCGCCCGCAGGCGCCGCGCCTCGGGATCGGCCTCGAGCGCGCTCGCCTCCGGGCCGCCGGCGACGTGCAGCTCGGCGTCGGGGATGTCCGCGAGCGCGGTGATCACGTCCGCGAGGCCCTTGCGCTCGACGAGCCGGCACGCGGCCACCAGCCGATGGGGCGGGGTGTCGACGGTCGCGTGCACGCCGTCGGTGCCCGTCGCGTCCCGTGGCTCCGCCGGCCCGTCGGGCGTGAAGCGGTCCAGGTCCACCCCGCACGGCACGACCGTGATCCGGCGCCCGTCGGCGCCCATCCGCAGCAGCTCGAAGACCTCGTCGCTGCACGTCGCGACCACGCGGTCGACGGTGCGGGCGATGCGGGCCTCGTCCGCGATCCGCGTCGGCGGGCTCGTGTCGCGGTCCCCCTGATGGCGGCGCTTGACCGTGCCGAGCGCGTGGAACGTGTGCACGACCGGGATGCCGAGTTCCTGAGCAGCGGCGATCGCCGCCAGGCCGGACATCCAGAAGTGCGCGTGGACGACGTCCGGCGGGTCGGCGAGCCACTGCTCGCGCAGGTCGTCGGCGAACGCGCCCATGTACTGCAGGAGCTCGTCCTTGGGGACCTCGGTCGGCGGGCCGGCGTCGACGTGGTCGACCTCGACACCGCGCGCCAGGCGGACGCGGCGCGGCAGCCCGGCGTCGTCGCGCCGGGTGTGGACGACGACGCGGTCGCCGAGCCGGGCCAGCGCCGTCGCCAGCGCGGCGACGTGCACGTTCTGCCCGCCCGCGTCCACACCGCCGAGCACGGCCAGCGGGCTCGCGTGCTCTGAGACCATCGCGACTCTCATGAGGCCACCTCCACTGCCGCCAGCACCTCGTCCCAGTCGTCGAGGAAGCGCTGCAGTCCGTACCGGGAAAGCGCCGCGGCGCGGGCGGCCTGGCCGCGCTCACGCGCCTCGTCGGGGTCGGCGACGAGCCGGGCGAGCGTCGCCTCGAGCACGTCCAGCCGGGTCGAGACCGCGCCCGCCGCTTGCGGGACGGCCTCGAAGGCCTCGGTCGTCCCGAGCACGACGACCGGCATCGCCAGGTGCATCGCCTCGAGCAGCGACAGCCCCAGCGACGTCCAGCGGATCGGGTGCAGGTACACGCGCCGACGAGCCATCTCCGCGTGCAGCCGCGCGTGCGGCAGGTCGTTCGCGCCGATGCCGAAGAGGTCGATCGGCGCGGCCCGCTCGAAGCGCGGCAGCAGGTCCGTGCCGGTGACGCGCCCGCGCCGCTTGGCCTCGTTGATGACGACCGCGGCCCGGTCGAGCTCGCCGGTGTACCGCGCGCCGGGGTCGACGATCCCGTGCTCGATCACCGTCGTCGGCGTGGCGCCCGCGTCCCAGAAGAGCGCGTTGAAGTGGGTGACGTGGACGAGCGTGAGGTCGTCGCGGTCGGCCATCGGGTGCCGGAGCTCGTTGATCCGGCCCTGCGGCGCGTTGTGCTCGACGTAGATCAGCTGCTCGCCGCGTGGCGGCCGCAGCTCGAGCTCGTGCGGGCGCTGGTAGACGATCGCGTCGAAGTCGTGCTCGCCGACCTCGTCGAGCGGGATCTCGCTGACCGTGTCCGGCCAGTCGTAGGTGCGCGCGATGCCGACGCCGTCGGCGCCGCGGTCGGGCGTGCACGGGACGACGTACTCGTGGCGGCCTTGGACGAACGAGGTCGTCCACGCGCCGTGCACGTGCCAGAGCAGGATCTTCATGCGAGCACCGCCTTCGGGGCAAGGCGCTGGACCGCGTCGACGACTGCGTCGACGGTCACGCCGTTGAGACAGGGATGGCCCTCGACGGGGCAGACGCGGGCGCGGCAGCCGGCGCACGGGACGTCCACGAACAGCAGCTCGTGCGGGACGCGCCAGGGCCGCCAGCGGACCGCCGGGACCGTCGGGGCGAAGAGGGAGACGACCGGCGTGCCGACCGCCGCCGCCAGGTGCGCGGGACCGGTGTTGCCGACCACGATCGCGTCGGCCTCGGCGATCACCGAGGCCAGCTCGGCCAGGGTCGTCGCGCCGCCCAGGTCATGGCCGTGGTCGCCGGCGACGTACGCGGTCAGCTCGCGTTCACCCGGCCCGCCGGTGACGACGACCGGCCGGTCGAGCGCGGCCACCAGCGCGCGGTTGCGCTCCGGCGACCAGGCGCGCGCCGGCACCGACGCGCCCGGATGGACGACCACGTAGCCGGGCGCCAACTCGAAAGCGGGACTGTCCCTCTTTATGTTCAGGCGGTCGTCGGTGGGTGGTGGGAAGCCGGCGGCGCGGGCCAGGTCCAGCGAGCGCTCGACCTCGTGCACGTCGTCGTCGATCAGGTGGCGCAGGTCCAGCAGCGAGCCGGGGAAGTCGACCGACGTGGCGCCGATCCACGGCACCCCCGCCAGCCGCAGGATCAGCGCGGTCGGCAGCGGGCTCTGGTGGAACGAGCCGAAGATCAGCGCGCGATCGACGCCGAGCGCCGCGATCCGCGCGACGAGCGCGTCGACGTCCGCCCGGTCGACGGCGTGTCCGTCCGGATCGATCCACGGCGCGCGCCAGACGAGCACCTCGTCGACGCCGGGCAGCAACCGCGCGGCCTGCGCGCCGCGCGGGCCGCACAGGAGCGTGACCCGGTCGGCGCCCGCGGCCACGGCACGGATCGCCGGGCCCGCGAGCAGGACGTCGCCGTCGTTGTCGAGCCGGGTGACGAGCACGTGCGTCACGCGACGGCTCCGATCTCGCCGGGGCGAGCGTCGACCGGGCGGGTCGAGCCCGCCGATGCGACCGGCGAGCGGTCCGCGGCGGGCGGCGGCGCGAACCCGAGGCGGTCGAGCGCCTCGGCCAGGTCGCCGGCGACTTCCGGCGCGGCGGCCACCTCCTCCGGGCGGGTCCGCGCGGTCGGCACGAGGATCGGCCGGGCGCCCGCGGCGAGGGCCGCCTCGACGTCGGAGCCGATGTCGCCGATCACCGCGCAGTCGCTCGGCGCCACGCCCAGCCGGGCGGCCGCCCGCTCGATCAGGCCGGGCGCCGGCTTGCGGCACGCGCAGCCGTCGTCGGGGCCATGCGGGCAGTACTCGAGCGGGCCGAGCGGCCCCAGGAGCGCTTGCATGCGGCCGTGTACGGCGATCACGTCGTCGGGGGTCAGCAGGCCGCGGGCGATCCCGCTCTGGTTGGAGACGACGCCGATCGGCACGTTCGCGGCGCGCAGGCGCTCGAGCGCGGCGTGCGCCCCGGGCACCGGCTCGACCCGCTCGGGGTCGCCGTTGTACGGCACGTCGACGATCAGCGTGTCGTCGCGGTCGAACAGGACCGCCTTCGGCAGCGGGTGCGGCGCGCCCTCATCACTCACGCCGAGCAGACCGCGAAGCCACCAGCCAGTGGCGAAGAATGGCATCGCCCCGCTCGTCCACGTCATCGTTGCGACTTCGCGTCCCGTTCGTGGACCGGGCTTGATCCGCGCCCACGCCAGCTCGGCCGTGCCGGCCAGCCACGCCGCGCCGAGGGCGCCCGCGAGGCGCCGGTGCAGCGGCGCGGCCGCGAGCGCGCCCACGCCCGCCGCGGCGATCGCCAGGTGCCGCGGGCGACGTCCCTTCGGCACGCCCGCGCGCGCTCGCCACCCCGGCCCGTGCAGGCGGTGCATGAGCACGTCGTCGGCGTTGCCGGCCTGCTTGCGCAGCGAGATCGAGGCCGGGGCTTCGCCGACCGGGTGGACGACGTACCGCACGCCGCGCACGATCGTCCAGCCTGCCTCCACGACGCGCAGGCCGAGGTCGGCGTCCTCGCGGTAGGCGCGCGGGAAGCGCTCGTCGAACCCGCCGACGGCGGCGAGCGCCTCACGGCGGTAGGCCATGTCCGCGGTCGCCCACTGCGCGTCCTGCAGCCCGGCGACGTTGCGCTCCCAGTCCGTCGGCCGCGGCCCGACCGGGACGACGATCCGGCCCTGCGTCGCGCCCGCGTCGCGCGCGGCCGCCAGGTCGCCGGCCAGGGCCTCACGCCAGCCCGGCGGCGGGACCACGTCGTCGTCGAGGAACACCACCCAGTCCGACCGGGTCGCCCGCCAGCCGGCGTTCCGCGCCGCGGCCGGCCCACGCGCCGGACCGGCCAGCACCCGCGCGCCCGACACAGGCAGCGGGTGTGACCGATCGCGACGGTCGTCGACGACGATCACGTCGTCGCCCGGTCCGATCGCGTCCAACACGGCGGCGAGCGACGCCCGCCCCGACGTCGGGATGACGATCTCGTAGCTCACGCGACCGCCACCCGGTTGCGCGTGAGCAGGAACGGCCCGATCGCCAGCGCGTCGACCGGGCTCGAGCCGAAGCACTCGAGCGCGTCCCGCGGGTCGTCGACCATCGGCCGGCCCGCGGTGTTCAGGGACGTGTTGACCACGACCGGGACGCCCGTCAGCGCCTCGAAGGAGGACAGCATCCGCGCCACGAGCGGCTCCTCCACGGGGTCCACGGTCTGGATCCGCGCCGTGCCGTCGACGTGCACGACCGCCGGGATCCGGTCCTTCCACTCCTCGCGGACGTTGTGCGTGAAGAGCATGAACGGCGACGGGATCGGCCCGTCGCAGAAGATCTCGCCCGCCCGCGGCGCGAGCACCATCGGCGCGACCGGCCGGAACTGCTCGCGGCCCTTGATGTCGTTGAGCTTCTCGAGGTTGCCGGGATGACGCGGATCGGCCAGCAGCGACCGGTGGCCGAGCGCCCGCGGCCCGAACTCCGAGCGGCCCTGGAACCAGGCGACCACGCCGTTGTCCGCCAGCACCCCGGCGACCGCGTCGGCGATGTCGTCGGGCCGCGTGAACTCGACGCCCGCCGTCGACAGCGTGGCGGCCAGCTCATCGTCGGCGAAGCCGCGGCCCAGCGCCGCGGTGCGCATGGGCGCCACGTGGTCGCCCAGCTCGTGCGCGACCTGCATCGCCGCCCCCAGCGCCGTGCCCGAGTCGCCCGCGGCGGGCTGCACCCACACGCGTGAGAACGGTCCCTCGCGCCACAGCCGCGAGTTGGCCACGCAGTTGAGCGCGACGCCGCCGGCGAGCACGAGGTCGCGGTCGCCGGTCTGCGCCTGCAGCCACGTCGCGAGCTCGATCAGCACCTCTTCCAGGCGCGCCTGCACCGTCGAGGCGAGCGCGGCGTGCTCCGGGCCCCACGCGCCGTCCGGGGGCAGGGCCGGCGCGAAGCGGGAGAAGTCGATCGGGTCCACGCAGAACCCACCGGCCCCGTCGGCGCGCACGAGCCTCCGGAAGTCCTCGAGGAACGACGGCTCCGCGTAGGAGGCCATCGCCATCACCTTGTACTCGTCCGACGAGCGCCGGAAGCCGAGGTGGGCGGTCAGCTCCTCGTAGACGAGCCCGAGGGAGCTCGGCAGGTCCTGCACGTGCAGCACCGCGAAGCGGCCCTGGTCGAACCGCCCGGCCAGGTAGGAGCCGCGCTCACCACGACCGTCGAGGACGATCGCCGAGCACTGGTCGAACCCGGACGCGAACGTCGCCGACGACGCGTGCGCGAGGTGATGCGGCACCCAGCGGAAGTCACCCTCCCAGCCGTCGAGGACGGTCTTCAGGAACAGCGGGGCGCGCTGCGCGTAGAGCGTGCGCAGGCCCTCCCAGTTGTCCGTCGTGATGTCGTGGCCGACCGGCCGGCAGAGGCCGGGGTCGTAGGAGTAGGCGACGGCGTCGAGGTCGGCGGGCTCGAGGCCCGCCGTCTTCAAACACCACCTGATCGCCTGCTCCGGAAGTTCCCAGGTCGAGAACGCGACCGGGGTCTTGCCGTGCTTGCGCCGTGAGAAGCGCTCCTCCTCCGCGGCGGCGACGGTCTCGCCGTCGACCACCAGCGCGGCGGCAGGATCGTGGAAGACGGCATTGATGCCGAGAACGCGGGCCATTGGCCACGGCGCTCTCCGAGAAGCGCTTCAAATGAAACGCCCCCGTCAGACGGCTAACCGCGGGAAGCGGTTAGCCCCCTGGGGGTTAACCGCAAACGCGGTGAACTTACCCTGAGTGTTCTGCGACGGTCCTCAGCCGCTCGAGCGCGCGGCGGATGAGCCGGGACACGTGCATCTGCGAAACGCCCACCCGCTCGGCGATCTCCGCCTGCGTCATGTCCTCGACGAACCGCAGGTGGAGGACGATCCGGTCGCGCGCGGGCAACGCCTGGAGGGTCGGCGCGATCGTCGCGCCGTACTCGACGAGCTCGAATCGGTCGTCCTCGACGCCGATCGACTCTGCGTACGTCTCACCGTCCCCCTCGTCACCGAAGCGGTACGACTCGAGCGACACCGCGTCGTACGCCGACGCGGCCTCCATCGCCTCCAGCACCTGCTCGGTCGTGAGGTTCAGCGCCTCGCCGACCTCCGCCGCGGACGGCGACCGGCCGAGCTTGCGCGAGAGGTCCTTCATCGCGTTGTCGACCTGCATCACGCGCTCCTGCATCCCGCGCGGGACGTGGACCGCCCAGCCGTTGTCGCGGAAGTAGCGCTTGAGCTCGCCGAGCATCGTCGGCACCGCGTACGACGAGAACGCCGTCTCGCGCGACGGGTCGAAGCGGTCGATGGCCTTGATCAAGCCGAGCGTCGCCACCTGCACCAGGTCGTCCAGCGGCTCGTCGGAGCGGCGGTAGCGGCGCGCCATCCGCCGTGCGAGCGGCAGCAGGCGCTGCACCAGCTGCTCGCGCGCCGCCTGATCCCCGTGGCGGTGGTAGCGAATCAGCAGGCGCCGGTCCTCCTCGGAACGGCTCGGACCGTCCTCTGACCGGACGGAGGTCATCGCGACGGGCTTCTCCTCTCGTGCCGCAGGAGCCCTCCGGGTCAGGCTTCCCGTGGGCGCGGGCGGCGAGGTGGCTTCGAGGGTATCCATAGCAGCAGGGGTGCGTCGGTCGATTTGCGCCGGACGCCTCCGTGCCGGCCTCGAGTGGCCGTATCTCCGCTGCGGTGGCTGTTCAAACTCTTACGACATCGACGTCCAGGTGTTTCCGGAGCTCCTCGACCGAGGTGAAGACCTTCTCGGCGCCCGCGTCGAGCAGCTCGGTCTCGCTGAACCCGCCCGTCAGCACGCCGATCGAGCGCACCTTCGCGCGCTTCGCCGCCTCGCAGTCCCACGTCGAGTCGCCGATCATCACGGCGTCCTTGGCGTCCGCGTCCGCCTTCTCGAGCGCCGCGAGCACGAGGTCCGGCTCGGGCTTGGTCTGCTCGACGTCGCCGGAGTCCGTCCAGTCGTCGACGAGCGAGCGGGCGTCGAGCAGCGTCAGGTAGTGCTCGAGCTCCTCGGGCTTCGCGGACGAGGCCAGGATCACCGTGTGCCCGCCGCCCTTGAGGTCCTCGATCAGCGCACGCGCGCCCGTGAGGGGCTGGACCTCGTCGATCAGCTGCGTGTAGAGGATCTTCTCCGCGGCGCGGACCTCGTCGCCGTGCTCGCGGTCGAAGCCCTCACCCGCGAGGGCGGTGACCAGCTGATCACCGCCCATGCCGATGTGCCGGTGGATCTGCCACAGCGGGATCACGAACCCGTGTGCGCGGAACGCCCGGTACCACGCCACCGCGTGGTGGTAGTTCGTGTCGACGAGCGTGCCGTCGATGTCGAGGATCGCCGTGGCCATGGACGCGCTAGACGCTCGCGGCCTGCTCGGCGTGCTTGCCCTCGGCGAACTCCTCGACGATCTTCGCGCAGAACGCGGGCAGGTCGTCCGGGTTGCGTGAGCTCGTGAGCCCGTTGTCGACGTGGACCTCCTCGTCGACCCAGGTGCCGCCGGCGTTCTCGATGTCGGTCCTCAACGACGGCCAGGACGTGATCGTGCGGCCCTTGAGGACGTCGGCCTCCACGAGCGTCCACGGCCCGTGGCAGATCACGCCGACCGGCTTGGCCTGCTCGAAGAAGGCGCGCACGAAGGCGACGGCGTCCTCGTCGGTGCGCAGGAAGTCCGGGTTGGCGACGCCACCGGGCAGCACGAGCCCGTCGTAGTCGGCCGCGCTCGCGTCGGACACGATCTTGTCGACCTTGAAGGTGTCGGCTTTGTCCAGGTGGTTGAAGGCCTGCACCTCACCGTCCTCCACCGACAGCAGCTCCGGCGTGCCACCGGCCTGCTCGACCGCCTTCCACGGCTCCGTCAGCTCCACCTGCTCCACGCCCTCGGCGGCGAGGAACGCGATCTTCTTGCCTGCGAGTTCAGTAGCCATACGTCCAGCGCTACCCACCGGTGGCGTCGTTTCACCGTGACGCGAGCGCGGGTAGCCGGACCCGTATGGGATATGTCATTGCCGGCGTGCTGGCGATCCTCATCATCGCCGGCTTCATCACGTTCCTCGTCATGAGCTCCATGAAGAAGGACAACCTGTCCGACGCCGGAGATCCCGGCGCCGACCAGAACCCGCTCTCGATCCTCGGCTCCGAGAGCGGCACGCCGCTCGGCGATACGAGCGAGCACGCGGGCGAGCAGGACGGCGAGGGGCGCACCATCGGCGGTCAGGACGCCGAGCACTCGGGCGGCACGGGCGCGCCGCCGCGCTTCAACCGCGGCTCGGGCGACCACGCCGACGTGGCGCGACCGGTCGTCGGCGGCGAGGGCGAGGGCGAAAGGTCCACGCGCTGACATCCTGGACGCATTTGCGGGGAAATGAGCCTGCGTTGGTTTGTGACTCAGGACTTCGGGAACAAACGGGATGTCGCGTCGCCCGGATGCCCTCCACTCTCCGACTGGCGCGCCACAACCCTCCTCCTCAGTGAACGGGGCGTCCTCACGGGCGCCCCGTTTGCGTTAAGGGTCGGCCGCGCGGGGTAGCCGCCCCCCATGCGCCTTCACGCCACGCCCGACCCGCGCCCGCCAGGGCCCGGCCCCGACCCGCGGCCGCCGTCCCCCACCCCAGACCCACTGCCGCTCCCGCCGGACCCCAACCCGCGGCCGATCTAGTTGGAGACCGTCGACCGCACCCCGACCGAGCCGAGCGACTACGCGGCGCTGTCGGCGATCTACGGGTCCCTGCTCGCGGGCACCGCGATCAGCGCCCGCGGGCGAGAGCCGATCACCAACGCGGAGCTGGGCGCGCTCGCCGCGGCGAGCTTCGCCCTCTCCAAGCTCGTCGTGCACGAGAAGGTCGAGAGCTGGATGCGTCGCCCGTTCGTGGACGAGGCGCGCGGAAAGCCCAAGGGGCGGCGGCTGCGCTACGCCGTTGGGGAGCTCCTCACGTGCACGCGCTGCACGGGCGCGTGGAGCTCGCTCGGCCTCGTTGCGCTGCGCTTGCACTCGCCGGCGGCCGGCAGGACGGTGACCGCGGTGCTCGCCGCCAGCGCCGGGAACGACTTCTTGCAGGCCGGGTTCAAAGCGATCTGCGCGCACGCGAACCGCGTCGAGCGGACGGGTGAGCCCGCAGTGCCCCCGCGTCCCGTCCGCCGTGCCGCGTGATCGGCTCTGCGTCACCGCCGACATGTCATGCTTCGAACCGCAAGATTCCAGGCCCTGCAACGGTTAGGCTGCACGATGCCGGGGGTACCAGGACGCGTGACAATCAATGGGCAGCAACGCACAGACGCAACTTCGCACCGTCACGCCGTTGACGGACCGCACCGACACCGACGTGAAGCTGACGCTTCCGGCCCGACCGGAGAACGTGTCGGTGATCCGGCACGTCCTGGGGGCGTTCGCCGAGGCGCTGAGGCTGCCTGATGACCTCGTGGAGGATCTCCGCCTCGCCGTCACCGAGGCGTGCACCAATGTCGTACGTCACGCCTACTCCCAGGAGGTCCCCGGACCAGTGGAAATCACGATCCGGCCGACGGACGACGCCGTGAGCGTCGTCGTCGCCGATCACGGCCGGGGCATCGGCTCGAGCTCGGACACCAACGGTCCCGGCCTCGGGCTGCCGCTGATCGCGGCGATCGCCGACGAGGTCGAGCTGCAGCCCGTCCCGGGCGGCGGCAGCCGCGTGGCGATGACGTTCGCGCGGCATCGTCCGGGAGGTGCTGCGTGACGGCCCAGCCGAGCGGCGCCGACGCGCCCACGACCGTCTCGATCGCCGCCGGGCCGCTCGTCGGCCCGATCCTGCGCCGCGTGGTCGGCATGCTCGCCGCGCGCGCCGACCTGCCGCTGGACCGCCTGGACGACGCCGTCCTGGTGGCCGACCTGATCGCCGCCCGCGCCCCCGCGCACGTGCTGCACGGCACCGTCGACGTCGCCTTCGAACCTGGCCCGCGCACGCTCTCGCTGCGCGTCGGTCCGCTTCGCCCGGGTGGCGGGGACGCGCTCGTGGTCGACGCGGCCGTGCCCGGCGTGGGCAACGTGATCGAGCAACTCGCGGACGAGCTGCGCGTGGCTCCGGAAGGCGAGCGGGAGTTCCTGCTCGTCCGCCTGGAGTACGCGAACGCTGCCAACTAGACGTTCGGGCTGATTGGAAATGGCCGTCGCCGGGGATTACCAACGGCGATGGCCATGGCTTTTGCAATAGAAGATCGTTCCATCGACGCCGACACCCACGTGGTGGCCGTCGCCGGCGAGATCGACCTCTTCACCGCCCCTGAGTTCAAGCAGCGTGTGTCCGCCCCCATCGACGAGGGCCGCACCCACGTCGTCGTCGACCTGACCGAGACGACCTTCATCGACTCCTCGTCGCTCGGCGTGCTGATCGGCGCGCACCGCCGCCTCCGCCGCCTGGACGGGCGCCTCGTGATCGTGTGCTCGAACGACGCGATCGTCAAGACGTTCCGGATCACCGGTCTGGACGGCGTGTTCACGATCGTGCAGCGGTTGGACGAAGCGCTCGACTCGGGCGCGGTCGGGGCGTAGCGGCGCGTACCCCCGGGTAGCCGTTTCCTCAGACGGCAACCACAAGGGGGTACGACCACCATGAGGACCGCGTACATCGCTTTCGGCGCAGCGGCGGCGGGAGCGATCGCCACCGGATACTTCAACCGCAACAAGGCCCGCCGCCTCGTCGGCCCGGCCAAGGGCATGGCGCACAACGTCATTCCGCGCCGGCACGAGGAGATGGATGACCAGACGCTCGCCGACCGCGTGCGCAGCGAGATCTTCCGCGCACCCGACGCGCCCAAGGGCGACGTCTCCGTGGACGTGCAGGCCGGCGTCGTCTACCTGCGCGGCACCGCTGACGAGGCCTGGACGGAGCGCTTCGCCAAGGAGGCGCGCAAGGTCCAGGGCATCACCGGCGTCAAGAACCTGCTCCACCTGCCCGGCACGCCGACTCCGGCCGCCGAGCCGCGCTCCCTCGCGTCCGAGCAGTTCAAGCGGTAGCGGACGGCACGGTGCCGCGGGCCCGCCATGAGCGGGCCCGGCGGCTCAGCCGCGCTCGCCTCAGGTGTCGCGGGCCCCTGGGTGGCCGTCGCCCGGCCAGGGAGCGAGGACGAGCAGCAGGCGCGCGTCCGTGTGCGCGGTGACGGCGTGCCGCTCCTGCGGGTCGAACACGGCGGCCAGGCCCGGCCCGCCGGTCGTCCCGCCGAGCTCGACCTCGCCGTCGATCACGACGACGTACGCGCGCTCGTGGACCTCGTGCTCCCCGAGCGCTTCGCCCGCAGGCAGGTTGATCAGGATCGACCGCGCTTCGCCGCGCGCGGAGTGCAGGATCTTCGGCTGGTGCGGCTGAACGTCGAGCGTGCGTAGGTCCCAGTGCTCCATGGGGCGGAGCGTACCCCGATCGGCACCCGGCTTACTGCTCGGCGGCGTCGCGCAAGCGGTTGATCGCCTGGCGGATGATGCGGCTCACGTGCATCTGGGAGACGCCCACGCGCGCGCCGATCTCCGCCTGCGTGAGGTCCTCGGCGAACCGCAGGCGCAGGATCTCGCGCTCGCGCTCGTTGAGGACGCGCATCAGGCTCTCGATCGTCGCGGAGTCCTCCGCGTTGGCGAAGCCGGTGTCCTCGACGCCGAAGGAGGCGCCGAGGCCGTCGCCGTCCTCGTCGTCCTCACGGGGGCGATCGAGGCTCACGGCGCGGTAGGCGCTGGCGGCCTCGCGCGCCTCGAGCACCTGCTCGACGGTCGTCCCGGTGCGCTCGGCGATCTCCGCGGGCGTTGCGGCGCGGCCGAGCTCACGCGCGAGCTCCTCGCCCACCGGCTCGAGCTTGACCGCGAGCTCCTGCAGGTCACGCGGGACGCGGACGGACCAGCCCTTATCGCGGAAGTGGCGCTTGAGCTCCCCGAGGATGGTCGGGACGGCGAAGCTCGAGAACGCGGTCTCCCGGCTCGGGTCGAACCGGTCGATCGCCTTCAACAGGCCCAGGCTGGCGACCTGCACGAGGTCGTCCAGCGGCTCACCGCCGCGCTGGTAGCGGCGGGCCAGCTGGCGCGCCAGCGGGAGGAAGCGGTCTACGAGCTGGGAACGCGCACGCTGATCACCACGGTGCGCGCGCTCGAGCAGCGCCTTGTCGGCGCGTGCGCGGGCCGCCCGCGATTCGCTGTCAGCGGGATATCCTCGCGGCGCATTGCCGGAGTTCGCTCGGTCGTCGAGTTGTGCCAAAGCCGTTTGGTTGCGGAGGTCTGCGCCGGGTGTCTGGGGCGCAAGATTCCATCCGGCGGGGGTCACGGCCGGGCCCAAAAAGTGTAGAAGACGGTTACGGACATGACCACTGACGTTTCGAGTACGAGCGAGAGCAACCTTCGAATCCTCCTGGCCAACGAGCGCAAGGAGGACCTGCGCGCGCTCGGGGACGTGCTGGACGCGCTGGGCCACGAGGTGGCGCCGTTCGCGGTGTCGGTCGCGGAGGCCACAGAGCTGATCGCGCGGGAAGACCCGGACGTCGCCTTCGTCGTGCTCGACGGCGACGACGAGCACGGCCTGGCGCTGATCTCGGAGACCGTGACGTTCGCGTCCGGCCCTGTGCTGGTGACCGTGCGGCAGGCCGAGTCGGCCGAGACGATCGCCCGCGCCGCGGACATGGGCATCGCCGGCTACGTGGACTCGTGGGCGCCCGCGGACGTCCAGGGCGCGATCGACGTCGCGATGCGGCGCCACCGCGAGGAGGAGCGGCTGCACGAGAAGGTGGCGCAGCTGGAGTCGGCTCTGGACCGGCGGGCAGTGATCGAGCGCGCCAAGGGCGTGCTGATGGAGCGCCACACGGTGGGCGAGCGCGCCGCCTTCGAACTCCTGCGCGAGCACGCGCGTTCGAGCGGGCGGCGCGTGGTGGACGTCGCGCAGACCGTCCTCGACGGCCACGCGCTGCTCCCTCCTAGGTAAGCAGCGCGACGAGCGCGTCAACCAGTGACGACGGGCCGGCCACGTGCCAGCGCGTCTCCCGCTGGACGACGCGCGTGGCGCCCCCGGCCTCGGTGACGAGCAGCGCGCCGGGGTGCCAGTCCCACGGGTCGGTGCTCGGCTGGATCCACGCGTCGAGCCGGCCCGCCGCGATCCAGGCGAGCTCCAGCGTGCCTGGCCCGGCATGGCGGAACAGCCCGGCGCGGTCCATGATCGCGTGGCCGTTGGCGCGTACGCCCGGCTGCACCAACCGGTCCTGGCGCAGGAACAGCGCGACGTGGGCCTGCTCCAGCGTGCGGCCGGTGCGGATCGCGAGCGGCTCGCCGTTGCACGTCGCGCCCTCGCCGCGGGCCGCGGCGTAGAGCTCGCCGAGCGGGTCGTGGACCGCGCTGACGAGCGGCCCGTCGTCGTCGACGAGCGCGACCGCGCTGCACCAGCCGCCCGGGAAGCGGTTGGCGAACGCGACCGTGCCGTCGATGCCGTCGAGGTACCAGCGGCGGCCGGTGGTACCGGCGTCGCTCGTGCCCTCCTCGCCGACGATCGCGTCGTCGGGGCGCGCGGCGCGGATGATCTCCGCCGCGGCGTGCTCGGCCCGCGCGTCGGCGTCGGTCACCAGGTCGGCGGGGACGCTCTTGGCACGCGCTCTCAGCGGTGCGTTGCGCGCCGACTGCGCTGCCTGGGTCGCCGCTTGCACGGCGGCAACCGCGATTGACAGGTCGGATTGGGTTGTAGTTGTGCCGGGAATAAGCGGTGTACCGTCAATTTCTGGAAGGGGAAACCGTGATTGGCATTCTGATCGCTGTTCTGCTCGCGGCTCTTGTCTACGCGCTCTGCGTGGCGTTGGGCCTTCCGATGATCGTCGCGATCATCGCCGCCGTGCTCGTGCTCCTGGCCGGCATTCCGTCCGGTGGCTACGGCCTCGGCAACCGCTTCGGCGGAAGGCGGGGGTACTGACCCGCTTCTCCGGTAAGCCTGAGGCGGCCGTCACCGACGGCCGCCAGGCCGGCCCTCCGATCGCGCTTGCCGACTTCAAGCAGGCCCTCGGGCGGTTCCGCCGTGACCAGATCACGGACAACGCGGCGGCGCTCACCTACTACTCGCTGCTGTCGCTCTTCCCGGCGCTGCTGTTCTGCGCCGCCCTCCTCGGCGTGTTCGGCCAGCAAGGCCTGATCGACCAAGCCGCCAACTACCTGCGTGACGCCGGCGCCCCGGCGGACACCGTCGACGCCGTCACCGGCGCGCTCTCCGCCGCCCAGGAGCAGCGTGGCACCGCCATCGTCGCGCTGATTATCGGCCTCGCCACCGCCCTCAACGGCGCCTCCGGCGCGTTCGGCGCCGCGGGTCGCGCGCTCAACAAGATCTTCCGCGTCGAAGAGGGCCGCGGTTTCGTCAAGCAGAAGGCGACCGACCTGATGTGGACGCTCGCCGTGATGGCGCTCGTCCTGATCACGTTCGTGCTGATCTTCCTCGGCGGTGGCCTGGCCACCGACGTCTTCGGGAAGATCGGGCTCGGCGAGAGCGCCGCCCTCGCCTGGAAGATCCTGCGCTGGCCGGCCGCGCTGGCGGTCGCGATGCTGATCTACGCGATCGTCTACTACGCGTCGCCCAACGTCGAGGTCCGCAAGTTCCGCTGGATCTCGCCGGGCGCCGTGACCGGCGTGGTCCTGTGGATCATCGCCTCGGCGCTGTTCTTCGTCTACGTCTCGAACTTCTCGTCCTACTCGGCCACCTACGGCGCCTTCGCGGGCGCGGTGATCCTGCTCGTGTGGCTGTGGGTGACGAACCTCGCGCTCCTGTTCGGCGCGGAGCTCAACGCCGTGGTGGGGCTGCGACGGGCGAAGTACCTGCCGGAGACGTACGACGGCCCGGTCCTCCCGGCCAAAGAGCCGGCGGAAGCCTGAGCGTCTCTTCCGAGGTGTAGCTGCAGAGCTTCGTGCGGCCCGGGCAGGTGCCGCACAGCTCGCGGTGGGGCGTGTCCGTGACCGGATAGGCGTGCGTGAGGATGCCGTGTGCCAGCTCGCGGATGCGTGCCGCGATGTCGGGTGCGTCGTGGGCGTCGTAGGTGACCGTGAGCGGCTCGTCCGGGCGCTCGAGCAGGCAGTAGGCGACCTCGACCCGGGGCGCGCCGGCCCGCAGCGCCGCGAGGGCGTAGACGAGCCGCTGAGTCTCGTAGTTGCGCTCGACGTAGGCCTCGGGGGTCGTGCCCTCGGGGACGTGGTCGGTCTTGTAGTCGACGACGAGGTGGGCGCCGTCGGGCTCTTCTGCGTAGACGTCGACGAACCCGCGCACGAGCGGCCCGCTGCCGTCCTGGTCGAGCGTGAAGTGGAAGCCCGCCTCGCGGGTGACGCGGGCGGCCCGTGTGAGGCGCCCGCACAGCGGTGACCGGGCGAACGCCTCGACGAAGGCCTGGATCTCGGCGACCTCCTCGTCGGTGAGCTCGGCGTCCGTGAGCGCGCGGACCGCGTCGTCGGCGGGCGCGCACGGCGCGTCGAAGTCGAGCTCCTCGAGCGCTTCGTGGACGATCGAGCCGCGAAGCAGCGGGTCGATCCCGCTGACGGTCTCCGGCTCGCCCTCGACCGGCGGGGGCGGCTGGATGTTCGGCAGGTTCAGGACCCGCTTGAGGTAGAAGCGGTAGCCGCACTTGGCGTAGTCGGACAGCTGGCTGTAGGAGAGCCGCTGCGGCGCGGGGCGGCCGCGCACGAACTCGGGCGTGACCTTCGCGGGCACGGACGGGAGCGCGGTCGGCTCCTGGTGCTGGGTCCGCGGACGGCTCACGAGCGCCTCGTCCAGCAGCGTCTCGGGCGTGTTGACCTGGATCTTCAGGCGGGCGATCCGGCCGTCCCACGTGCGCTCGAGCACGGCCGGCAGCTGCAGCGACGGCGTGAGCGCGCGGACGATCCAGTCGATCGGCGGGCCGCCGTTGCGCGGCGCGGGCCACTTCGACGTGTCGGTGCCGCCGGACAGGATCAACAGCTCCCGGGCGCGGGTGAAAGCCACGTAGAACAGCCGCCGCTCCTCCTCGGCCTCGGCGTTCGCATCCTCGGCGGCGAGCCGCTCCCACGCGGCCGTCGGGATCGTGTCGCCGCCGCCGAGCGGTGCGAGCCGCAGCCCGGCGGTCCGGTCCTCCCCCACGAGCAGCGCCGCGCGCCGCCCACCCGACTGGCGGCCGAGGTCGGCCACGCACACGACCGGGAACTCGAGGCCCTTCGCGCGGTGGATCGTCATCAGGCGGATCGCGTCCAGCCCCTCGGACTCCAGCGCCGCCTCGCCCTCACGAGCCTCGGCGAGGTCCCGCGCCTGCGCGTCGGCCAGGAAGCCGCGCAGGTCCCGGCCCTCGGCCCGCTCGTACTCGCCGGCGAGCCGCATCAGCTTCCGCAGGTTCGCCAGGCGGCGGTCGCCGCCCGGGCGCGAGAGCGTCGCCAGGTCGTAGCCGGTGGCGACGATCGCCCGCTCGAGCAGGACCTCGAGCGGCGCCCGCTCGGCGTGGTCGCGCTCCTTGACGATCAGCCGCGCGAGGGCCGAGATGCGGTCGCCGTCGCGCGTCTCGCCCCGCGCGCGCAGCGCGGCCCACAGCGAACCGCGGCGCCGGCCGTCCTCGGTGAGCGCGACGAGCTCGTCCGTGTCCGCTCCGCAGAACGGGGAGCTGAGGACGGTGAGCAGCGCTTCCTCGTCGTGCGGGTTCGCGAGCACACGCAGCCAGGCGAGGCCGTCGCGGACCTGCTCCTGCGACCAGTAGCCGCGGCCGCCGACGACGTACGTGGGCAGGCCCTGCTCCTCGAGCGCCTCTTCGAGGAGGCGGAGGCTCGAGGTGGCGCGGACGAGCACGACGATGTCCCCGGCGCGGCGGCCCGCTTCGGTCTCCTGGCGCAGGCGGTGGGCGATCGCGCGGGCCTCCCCGCGCCGCCACGGCTGGTCGCCGCCGCCGGCGAGGCCGAGCTTGGCCTCATGCTCGTCCCAGCCGGGCGTGTCGGTGATCAGCAGCTCGACGGGCGGGTCGCCGGACGGCGGGTCCACCGCGAACAGGCGCAGCGTCGGGCCGTCGTCGGCGGGCGGCTCCTGCCGGCCCGCGCGCAGCGGCGAGAAGCGCTCGCCGAACTCGGGCCGGAACGTCGTGTTGAGGACGTCCAGCAGCTCCTCGCGTGAGCGGAAGTTCACGTTCAGCCGCCGCACGACCCCCTCCGCGCGGCGCCGGAAGATGCCGACGTCCGCGTGGCGGAAGCGGTAGATCGACTGGAACTCGTCGCCGACCGCGAACAGGTTGTCGCGCTCCAGGTGCTCGAGGATCTCCAGCTGCACGGCGTTCGTGTCCTGGAACTCGTCGATCATGATCAGGCTGAACCGCTCGGCCCAGCGCTCGCGCGTCTCGGCGTTCTCCAGCAGGTCGCGGGCGCGCAGCTCGAGGTCCTCGAAGTCGACCGCCGCGCGCTCCTGCTTGGCCTGCTCGAACGTGCGCCCGTACCGGTGCAGCAGCGCGTCTATGAGCGTCAGCGCGGTGTGCGAGTGGTACTCGGCGCAGGCGCTGCGGTACGCGGCCCAGACCTCGCGGTAGGCCTCGCACGCGTCCGACTGGAGCGCCTTCGCGCCGCCCTTGAGCTCGGCGACGTTGAGCTCGCCGGGCCACGGCACGCCGTCCTGGGCGGTGATCCGGGCGCACTCCTCCAGCGCCGTGCGGGCCGCGGCGATGCGGACGCCGTCCTTGGCCGGGGCGAGGTCCCGGGTGGCGGCTTCCCCGGCGGCGGCGAGCGCGGAGGCGTCGGGGGCGGCGGTCTGGGGCGGGATCTGCACGCGCGGACGTGCCTGGCCGCGGGCGCGCAGCGTCGAGTAGGTGCCGCGGATGAGGTCGCGCAGGTTCGGGCCGTAGGACGCGGCGAGGTCGATCGCCTCGGCGCCGTGCGTGCGGCCCCAGGACTCCAGCGCGGTGTCGTAGGCCGCGTTGGCGAGCCGCTCGGCGGCGGTCTCCTCCATCACCTCGAAGCGCGGGTCCAGGCCGGCCGCGAGCGGCTGGGACCGCAGCAGGCGGGCGCAGAAGCCGTGGATGGTGCCGATCCAGGCGCCGTCGACCGCGCGGGCGTGCTCCGCCTCGCCGAGGTCCGTCAGGCGGCGGCGCAGGCGCTCGGCCAGCTCGCCCGCCGCCTTCTCGGTGAAGGTGAGCGCGAGGATCGCGTTGACGGGCACGTCGTCCTCGCGGATCGCGGCCGCGATCCGCTCGACCATGACGGCCGTCTTGCCCGAGCCGGCGTTCGCGGCGAGCAGCGACGAGCCCTTGCGGGCTTCGATCGCGGCGCGCTGCTCGGCGGTGAACTTCGGCGTGCTCATACGGCGCGGCAGATGCCGGGGTGAGCGCAGCCGCCTTGGTAGCCGCAGCGGTCGGGACAGGGGGTGATGCGGCCGGCGCGCAGGTCGGTGGCCGCGCGGGCGGCGATCGCGCGGGCCTCCTCCAGGCGGGTCTCCAGCGTCTCGCGGTCGCTGACGTCGCCGTTGACGTACCGGCCGGGGACGTCGTCGCGGACGACGCCGCGGGGGCGCTGGTCCGACGTGCCGATCGGCTGGTAGAGCGCGCCGACGACCTCCACCCCGAGCTGCTCGCGGACGGCGAGCGCGTACAGCGCGGCCTGGATCTTGCCGTCCTCGGCCCACTTCGCGCCCGGGTGCACGGTGCGGCCCTTGTAGTCGCGGATGATCGCGGTGGCGCCCTTGCGGTCCACGCGGTCCACGCGGCCGGAGACGGCGACCCCGTCGATCATGAACGCGTCGAAGCTCCACTCGAGCTGCTCCGGCTCGTAGGCGGCGCCGGTGGCGCACTCGTGGCGGATGTAGCGCTCGAGATCGACCTCCAGCGCCCGCGCCGCGGCCCGGGCGGGCATCGTGCGGGCGGCGGCGATCAGCTGGTCGATCGCGGTGTGGAGCTCCTGCAGCGCCGCGTCCTGGGTCGCCAACGTGAGCTTCGCCGAGCCGGTGTCGGCCTTCAGGCCGCGCAGCGTCGCCTCGAGGACGGCGTGCCCGAGCGAGCCACGACGCATCGCCTCCGGATCCGGGTCGACCGGCGCGGGCTTCATCACGTGCTCGATCAGCCACTTCACCGGGCAGCCCGCGAACGTCTCCAGCCCACGCGCGGACTCGCGGTCACGTGCCGCGAGCAGGTGCAGCACCTCCGGCGCCTGGGGCGCGCCGAGTGGCGCGGGCGGATCGCCCTCGGCGCGGGCGGCCTGCGCGCGGCGCAGCTCGTGCGGCGTCGGCGCCTCCGCCGGCGGCCACGTGATCTCGGCGAGCAGCCGCCGGCCGCGCCCCTCCCACAGCTCGTCGGTGAACAGCGCGCGGACGTCGTCCAGGAACGGCGACGGCTGCTGCGGCCCGCCTTCCTCGTCCGACGTCAGGAACGACAGGAACAACGCCTCCTCCGGGCGCGACACGCACGCGTAGAACAGCGACCGCTCGCGCGCCAACGTGTCCTCGTGACGCGGCAGCACGAGCCCGGACGCGATCGCGAGCTGCGCCCGGTCGCCGTCGTCGAGGAACGGCTCCGGCTGCGGCCGCTGCGGCAGGTCGCCCTCCTGCAGCCCGCACACGAACACGGCGCGGAACCGCCGCGCGCGGATGTTGAGCGGGTCGGCGAGGAGCACGCCGGGGGCGCCCTCGGCGGCGTCGCTGTCGCGGACCTCGATCGCCCCCAGCGCAGCCGTGACGTCCTCGACGAGCTTCGGGTCGATGTCCGCGAGCTTCGTCAGCTCCTTCGCGGCTTGGCGGAGCGCCCGCGCGGCCCGCGCGTCGGCCTCCGCCTCGCTCGACAGCACGTCCGCCGCCCGCACGTGCGGCGCCGTCCAGATCGCGTCCGCCTCGGCCACGAGCAGGTTCAAGACGGCTTCGACGCCCTCCGCGTCCCCCAGCGCGTCCAGCTCCGTGAGCTCGCGCCCGCCCAGCCGCTCCCAGTGGTACCGCGCCTCACGCGCGCTCCGCGCCTCGTGGCGGCGAACCGCGACCTCGAGCCGGTCGGCGAGGTCGGCGCTGCTGGGCACGGAGAGCCGGCGCGCGGAGATCTCACCGAGCTCGTCGGGCGGCACGAGGCCGACCGGCTCCGGCACGGCATCGAGCGCCGCGGCGCGCTCGGGCGACGGGCTCGCCGCGCCCTGCGGCGCCTCCTCCCAGGGCCCGGGCTCGCCGAACGCCTCGGCCGGCGCGGAAGCCGACTCCGGCGCGAGCGACTCGTCGAACGGCGGACGCTCGTCGTCGTCGGCGAACGGGTCGCCCCCGTCGTCCGCGGCCGGCACGTCGAGCTCGTCCGGCTGGCCGGTGGCGAACAACGCGCCCTGGTCGGCCGCCGGCTCGCCGGGTCCAAAGAGATCGTCGAGGGGCCGCGCGGCGAACGCGCCCGGCTCAGCGGCCACGTCCTCGCGGGGCGTCGCGGCGCCCGGCGCGGCGGTCTCCCCCTCCGGCGGTCGCGGCGGGCCCGCCAGCAGTCCCTCGGGCGCGGCGGCGAGCTTGCCCGGCGTGCGGAGCCAGGTCACGACGTCCTGGGCCGTGCCGGCCGGGGAGGCGGCGCGGGCGAAGGCGAGGACGCCCGCTCCCAGGCGGGTCTCGCCGAACGGGGTGCGGCGCTCGTGCGCGACGGGGATGCCGTAGGTGTCGAAGACCTGGGCGAAGAGCTCGCTGGCGGGGCGGCCGCGGACGAGGACGGCGATGTCCTCCGGGGCGAGGCCGTCGCGGAGCAGCTCGAGGACGGAGGCGCCGACGAGCTCGGCCTCGGCGCGCTCGCCACCCGCTTCCAGCAGGCGCACGGCGCCGTTCGGCGGGACCTTCCTGGGGAGCGGCTCGAACAGCGAGCGCTCGAGGTGGTGAAGCGCGCCGCGGGCGCTCTGGGCGTAGTGCTCCGAGCGCGGCTGCAGCACGACGTGCTCGCGCGCCAGCGGCTTGAGCAGCTCGACCGTCGTGGCGCTGCCGGCGAGGGCGGCGCGGCCGGGCTCGTAGGTGACCGCGACCGTCACCTCGGTCTCGGTGTGGCGGACGAGCGACTCGACGAGGTCGAGCTGCGTCGGGAGCAGCTCGTCGAAGCCGTAGAGGAAGAGCGGCCGGCCGTCCCAGGCCTCGCGCGCCTTGTCCAGGGCGAGCTGCGTGAGCCCGTCGGCGTCGACCGTCTCCAGCGCCTGCAGCCGCGCGTGGTAGGCGGAGTAGAGCGCGGCGAGCTCCCCCGCGTGGGCGGGGGCTGTGCCGCCCTCGCGCCATGCGCGGATCGCCGCGCCGAAGCGCCCCGGGCTCGCGAGCGAGCGCTGCAGCTCCGCGAACAGGTCCCCCAGCGCCTCGGCGAAGCCCGGCCCCTGGGAGGAGGCCTTCAGCGCCTTGAGCTCGACGTCGGCGACCGCCGCCCGCACCACCTGCGCGCGGGCCAGCCGGCCGAGCGGCCGGGTCCGGATCCCCGCCGCCCGGGCGAGGTCGCGCATCAGGAACGGGAACGTCGTCACCTCGGCGCCGAACACGAGGCCCGCGCCGGCCAGCTCACGCGCGTAGTGCGTCGCGTCCGCGGTGGTCGGCACGACCAGCACGGGGTTGCGCGAGAGCGCCGCGCGCAGGCGCTCGAGGACGGCGCCCGCCTTGGCGGCGTTGGCCGGACCGGTGATCAGCGTGAGAGGCATCGACGGGCCCCATAGGGTCGCGTGCTGACCGGACGGGTTGACGCCGGCGCGCCGCCTTTCCCGCCCGATTGCAGCACGAAACGGAATCTGGACGGATGTACGACAGCGGAACCCATTAAGAGTTGCAACATTGACCGGGCCAGTCCGCTTCGACCCTTGTTCCGGAGGCAGTGATGCCGACCCTGCACCTCCCCGCCGCCCACACCGACACGGATGTTGCCCTCGCCACCGAGGTGGCGCATGTGGTCGGCAGCCACGAGCTCTATGTGACGTGGACGCACGGGGAAGGCCCCGGCCTGCCGCCGGAGATCGAGACCATGACCGCGGACGAGCACGCCGCGCACCCGACGATCACGCCTCTGGGCGAGCTGATCGTCGCGATGGCCCAGGGCATCTCCGCGCTCTGGAACGCGATCCTGCACCCGCAAGCCGCCCGCGCCGCGCTTCCCGCGCCGGCCGAGGACCGGCGGCAGCCGCAGCGGCGCGCGGGCGAGCCTTCAGCCTAGCGGAGCTCAGCTCGGGTGGCGCTCTCGGGTGCCGGACGTGCTCCCCGAACGCGGCCATGAGGCCCAGCGCGTCGCGCGCTGAGCACCATGGCGCCGGACCGCCCGGCGCGTCTACGCGGCTTCGGGCTGCGACGACGATGCCGCAGCGGGAGCGGTCGTCTCGGCAGCGCCGCTGGCGGCGGCCTCTTCGCCCTCGGGCGGCTTGGCGCCTTCACGCGCCCACGGCTCGTCGAACTCGACGCGCCACTTGCCGTCCTCGGTCTGCATCAGGGCGAGCTTCGCGCGGAACGAGCGGCCCGAGCGGCCCTTGAAGCCGGTGACCGGCTTCTCGGTGCGGCCGCGGGAGATCAGCTCGCGGGCGACGGCCGGCGGCAGCGTCTTGCCGGCCTTGCTCTTCCAGATGACGAAGCCGCAGCCCGGGTCCTCGCGGCCCCAGCAGGAGAAGCCCTTGCGGTTCTCGACGATGTCGTGGCCGCAGACCGGGCACGGGCCGAGGTTGGCGCGCGGGATCTTGACTTCCTTGAGCTTCTCGTCGAGCTCGTGGACGGTCGCGTCGGCGAACTGGGCGATGTCGGCCATGAAGTTCGACCGCGCCTCGTCGCCCTCTTCGATCTTGGAGAGCCGGTGCTCCCAGTCGCCGGTCAGCGACGGTGAGGTCAGCGGGTGCTCGCCCAGGAGCCGGATGACCGACAGCCCCTTCTCGGTGCAGACCAGCGCGCGGCCGTCGCGCTCGACGTAGCCGACGTCGATCAGGCGCTCGATGATCGCGGCGCGCGTGGCGGGCGTGCCGATGCCCGAGTCCTTCATGGCCTCGCGCAGCTCGTCGTCCTCGACGAGCTTGCCGGCCGTCTCCATCGCGCCGAGCAGCGAGGCGTCGCTGTACCGCCGCGGTGGCTGCGTGATCTTCTCCTCGGCGCCGACCTCGCGCACGTCCGCCTGCTCGCCCTGGACGAGCTTCGGGAGCTGCTGGTCGGGCGCCTCGTCGTCGTCGCCGCCGCGCTCCTCCAGGCCCTCGCCGTAGACGCCACGCCAGCCGGGCTCGAGCAGCACGCGGCCGCGCGTGCGGAAGACGTGCTCGGCGACGGTGGTCTCCAGACGCGTGTTCTCGAACACGGCGTCCGGGTGGAACACGGCCAGGAAGCGCCGCGTGACCATGTCGTAGATGCGGCGGTCGTCGTCGGAGAGCTTGTCGACCTTGTGGTCGGAGTTCGTCGGGATGATCGCGTGGTGGTCGGTGACCTTCGCGTCGTTGATGACGCGGCCCAGCGGCAGCACGTCCAGCCCCGTCACGTACGCGGACGCCTTGGCGTACTCGCGCTGCGTGCCGAGCAGCCCGGCGATCGGCTTGATCTCCGGGATCATGTCCGTCGGCAGGAAGCGCGAGTTCGTACGCGGATACGTGAGGACCTTGTGCTCCTCGTAGCAGCGCTGCGCGGCCGCCAGCGTGCGGCGGGCGGAGAACCCGAAGCGCGTGTTGGCCTCCCGCTGCAGCGACGTCAGGTCGTACAGCAGCGGTGCCTTCTCGGAGCGCTTGGTCTTCTCGAGCTTGGTGATCGTGCCGCGCCCGCCCTGCACGGCGGCCACGATCTCGGCGGCCTCCTCGGCGGTCTTCAGGCGCGGCTGCGCGCCGGCGTGGAAGCGGCCCGTGTACCGGCGCGGGTCGTCCACCGTCTCGAACGTCGCGTCGACGAGCCAGTACGGCTCGGGGACGAACGCGCGGATCTCCTCCTCGCGCCGGGCGATGATCGCCAGCGTCGGCGTCTGCACGCGCCCGAGGGACACGGCGCCGTCGAACGAGGAGCGCAGGCGGATCGTCGCCGCGCGCGTGGCGTTCATGCCGACGATCCAGTCCGCCTCGGACCGCGACCGCGCGGCCTCCTCGAGCTTCGCGAACTCGGACGCGGGCTTCAGCGACGAGAACGCGTCCTTGATCGCCTTGGCGGTCATCGAGGACAGCCACAGGCGCTGGACCGGCTTCTTCGCGCCCGCCTTCTCGAACGTCCAGGCGAAGATCAGCTCGCCCTCGCGCCCGGCGTCGCAGGCGTTGACGACCAGCGAGACGTCGTCGCGCTTGAGCATCCGCGTGATCACGGTCATCTGCTTGCGCGAGCGCTCGTCGCGGACGACGAGCTTGAACTTCGGCGGAACGATCGGCAGGTCGTTCATGCGCCACTTCTTGTACTTCGCGTCGTACTCGTCGGGCTCGGCGAGCTGCACGAGGTGGCCGACCGCCCACGTGACCACGTGGGAGTCCGACTCGAGGTACCCCTCATGCTTCGCGAAGGCGCCGGGCAGCGCCCGCGTCAGGTCTCGGCCGACGGACGGCTTCTCGGCGATGACGAGGGTCTTGCTCATTGGGCGCGTCAGCGTAGCGCTAGCTGGTGCAAGGACCGGTCGAGACCCCGCTGGAGGTCCTCGCGCGCTCCAGCGCCGCGGCCGCGATCGCGTTCGGGACGCCGAAGCCGCCACGCGGCCCCGAGGTGGTCGCCGCGAACACGGTCGTCACGACCTGCCCGTCCTTGTCGACCATCGGCCCGCCCGAGTTGCCGGACCGCACCGCGCCACGCAATGACGTGATCGTCCGCCGCACGGGACCCTGGCCGTACGCGTCCTGCGTGATGACCTCACGCGTCTGCCCGACACGACCGGCGCGCACGTCGTAGGGACCGTTGCCGGGGAAGCCGAGGATCGCGGCCGACGTACCGGACTTCGGCTTCACCGCCAAGGTCAGCGCGGGCGCGTCCAGCCCGTCGACGCGCAGCACGGCCAGGTCGTTCTTGGGGTCGAAGGACACGACGACCGCGTCCTGGCCCGGCTCACGGCCCCGGACGAGCACTCGCGTGTCCTTCTGGCCGGCCACCACGTGCGCGTTGGTCACGACCAGCCCGTCGCCCGCGACCCAGCCCGAGCCCTCGACGCCCAGCCCGCACGCGTTGCCCAGGATCTTCACGACCGACGCCGCCGCGGCGCGCACGCCCTCGGCCCGCGCGATGCCCGCGGTCGGGGCGGCCACGTTCGCCTCCGGGCCGTCGATGCTCGGGAACGGGTCCAGCCGCGCCAGCGCGTCGAGTAGGCCGGAGGACGGCGGCAGCACGGTGTTGATGGCCTGCAGGAGCGTGGACCGCTGCACCTCGCGCCGCGCCTCGCCGCCGTTCGCGAGCGCCAACGCGCCGAGCACCCAGACGATGCCGATGCCCACGCAGGCGGTCAGGACCGACCCCAAGAAGCCGTCGAGCGCGGTGGCTGCGGGCGATCGCACCCGCCCGCGCAATCGCGCCCCGATCCCCTCGAACCCGATCGCGAAGACCATGCCCGCGATCAGGGCCCCGATGAGCGCGAAGGCGGGCGACCACGGGGAACGGCTGCCCTCCTCGAGCACGAGCGGACCGACGCGCGTGCCGACGAACGCACCGGCCGCGAACCCGACGAGCGCGAGCGCCCCGGCGACAAAACCCTGCGCCCAGCCGAACAGGCCGAGCAGCACCACGACGCCCACGATCAGCCAGTCGATCCCCGTCACTCCCCCCGAGCGTACCGGTGCTCGCCTACGATCCCCCTTGGTGGCCCGCCGACACGTCATCGCCAGCCCGAAGCGCTTCGCCCCGCTCGCCGCGTCCGCCGCGGTCGCGTTGCTGGGCGGGATGGTGGTCGGCGCGCGCCACGTGCCGCCGGAGAAGCGGACCGTCGAGGCCTTCGCGGCCGCGTACGAGCGCGGCGACCAGCGCGCCATGTACGCGCTGCTGTCCGACGAGGCCCGCCGGCGTACGAGCCTCGAGCGCATGCAGCGCACGTACAAGCAGGCCGCGGAGACCCTCACGCTGGAGCAGGTCCGCGTCGGGCGCGTCGAGCAGGCCGACCGCGTCCCGGTCGCGCTCGAGACCCGCATCTTCGGCACCTTGCGCGGCGTCCTCGTGCTCACGACCGGCGAGCGCAAGGACCAGGACCCAGGCATCGACTGGACGTCGGAGCTCGTCTACCCCGGCCTGCACCGCGGCGAGAAGCTCAAGCGCGAGACGACGCTGCCCGAGCGCGCGTCGATCCTCGCCCGCGACGGCACGCCGCTGGCCAAGGGGCCGGACCGCTTGTCGGATCTCGGACCGCTCGCCTCGGAGATCGCCGGCCGGATCGGCCCCGCGCCGGAGGAGCGCCGGGCCGAGCTCGCCAAGCGCGGCGTGCCCGACGGCGCCCCGGTTGGGCTCACCGGCCTCGAGCGCCAGTTCGACGCCCGCCTGTCCGGCACCCCCGGCGGCGTGCTCTACGCCGGCGGCCGCGTGCTCGCCCGCAAGGAGGCGGTCCGCGGCGCCGACGTGAAGGCCACGATCGACCCGAAGATCCAGCGCGGCGCCGTCGAGGCGCTCGCGGGCCGCTACGGCGGGATCGCCGTGATCGCGCCCAAGACGGGCGAGGTGCTCGCGCTCGCGGGAATCGCGACGTCCGCGCCCCAGCCGCCCGGCAGCACGTTCAAGATCGTCACGCTCGCCGGCGTGCTGCAGAACAAGGTCGCCAAGCGCACGGACAGCTACGAGGTGACCGACCGCACGACGATCGAGGGCGTCGACATCCAGAACGCCAACGGCGAGTACTGCGGCGGCTCGCTGCGCACCTCGTTCGCCCACTCGTGCAACAGCGTCTTCGCGCCGCTGGGCGCGAAGCTCGGCGCGGAGAAGCTGGTCGCGACCGCCGAGGCCTTCGGCTTCAACCAGGACCCGTCGGTCGCGGGCGCCGCCCGGTCCACGATCCCGCCCGCGGACGAGATCGGCGACGACCTCGCGGTCGGCTCCACCGCGATCGGGCAGGGCAAGGTCCTCGCCACACCGCTGCAGATGGCGGTCGTCGGCGCGACCGTGGCCGCGGACGGCGTGAAGGCCACCCCGACGCTCCTGCGGGGCGACGACCCGCGCACCACCCGCGTGATGAGCAAGAGCGTCGCGAGCACGATCAAGAGCTACATGCGCACCGTCGTCACCGACGGCACCGGCGGCGCGGCCGCGCTCCCGAACGTGAAGGTGTCGGGCAAGACCGGCACCGCGGAGCTGCGGACGACGGTCAAGGAGGAGCCGCCGCCGGAGGTCACCGACCCCGACGCCGTCACGCCGCCCGAGGACGACACGACGGACACGGACGCCTGGTTCGTGGCCTTCGCGCCGTACAACGACCCGGAGGTCGCGGTCGCGGCGCTGTTCGTGGCCCAGGGCACGGGCGGCGATACCGCCGCCCCTGCCGCGCGGGTCGTGCTCGACGCCGCCTTCTAGAGGTCCAACGAGATCTCGGAGCCTTCGGCCCCGGGCTTCTCGATGTGCAGCGTGAGCGGCCGGTTCGAGATCGACTCTTCCTTGAGGCGGTAGAGGATCAGCGAACCCTGGATCGGACCGCTGGCGGCGGCCGTGTCGGGCAGCGGGAGCACCTGGTCGGCGCCGAGCGGGCCCGGGTTGTAGGCGAACACGTTCTCCAGCGGGATCGGCTGGTAGCGGTTCTCCTCCGTGTCCAGGATCGTGATGTCCGTGGCCGGGTCGATCGTGTCGTTCGAGTAGTTCTTCACGCGCATCCAGACGCCGAACCACTCCTCGCCCGCCTCGAGCGGCGGCGTGTTGGCCGGCAGGCCCTGGAGGTACTCGCGGTCCTCGCGGTCCCCCGGGTTCAGGAAGCGGGACATCTGGACCTGGTAGACGAGGTTCCCCACGTCCACGTACTCACCCTCGGTCTCGGCCTCGTGGTTGTACGCGTGTTTGTCGCCGCACCCGGACAGGCCCAGGGCGACGACGGCGGCAAGAGCTAGAAGACGACGCATGGCGAGCGTTGGACCTTACAACCCGCCGACGGTCGCGCGCACACCGCGGTCCGTCGCGCGCTCGTCGTTGTCCTCGAGGTTCCCCTGGAGACGACCGAGCGCCTTCTTGAGGTTGCGCGTGTACCAGGCGCGCCGGCCCGTGACGGTCTCGATGAACCGGTCGGTCGGCAGCTTGGGCGCGGACTCCGTCGTGACCTCCACGCGGGTGGCACCGCCCGAAGGCGTGAGCGTCCACGTGGTCCAGGTCTCGTTGCGGTTGAACTTCCCTCCGCGACCGGCCGCGACGATCTGGTACGGCGGCTGCATCTCGATGAACGTCATGTCGCCCCAGGCGAACCGGTCCAGCGGTGCATCCAGCTTGAAGCGCGCCCCGGCCCCACGGCCGTAGGACTCGACCCGCGTGAGCCGCCACTCCTTCATGAAGTGGTCGCAGAACTCGGGGTGGTTGGCGATGTCCGCGAGGTACTCGAAGATCTCTTCGCGGGGACGGTCGATGACGACGTGGGCGGTGATGGGGTCCATCACCGCCACAGTTTACGCGGCGAAACGGCGCCTCACGGTGTGGTCGCGCTCGATCGAGTGCACGATCTCCATCCGACCGGGCGCCTCACCGCGTCGCAGCGGGCGGCAGAGCTCGCACACCATGCGCTCGCCGTACATGTAGACCGTCTCGCCGAGCAGCGGCGTGCGGTGGCAGTGCTCGCACCCGCGCCGGCCGCCGGCGAGGGCCCGCATGGACGCGCGGACGAACGACAGCTCCGGCGGCCCGAGCGGTTTCAGAAGCGACAGGGAGGGCATGTCGGCGTCCTTCGCGACGGGCCTCTCCGGCCCTCCTCGTTGCAAGCCAAAGTCCAAGATGGGGTCGTCGCCCCACCCTCCGGGGTTTATGATCCCGCAGCGGAGGGGTCGGTCGAACCCAGGGAGGAAGCTGTCTTGAGTCACCCACGATTCGACGACGACACCCAGTACACCGGCACGCTGCCGGGTACGGAGATGTTGCGCGTCTCAACACGTCCGGAGCCACCCGCATGGCTCCAGGAGGCCCGCGCCGGCCTGGGCGAGGCCGGCCGCTACCTGGCGTTCGAGCAGGACGAGCGGATCGTCGTCATCCCGGTCACCCGGGAGTGGACGCGGATCGGCCGCTCGCTCGCCGCCGACATCCGCTTCGACGACGCGACCGTCTCGCGCCGCCACGCCCTGATCGCCAGCGAGGAGGGCGGCGTCCGCGTGCTCGACGACCGCTCGCTCAACGGCATCCAGGTCAACGGCCGGCGCGTGGAGTGGAGCCCGCTGACCGACGGCGACGAGGTCCTGATCGGCCGTCACGCGTTGTACTTCCTGGACACCGTGGCGGTGCCCAGCTCCGCCCACCCGGCAGCCATCACCGAGTAGACGCCCCTGTAGGGTTCGAGCGGCATGGCCGACACGATCGCGGTCCTGTCGCTCAAGGGCGGCACGGGCAAGACCACGACGGTTCGCACCCTGGCCGACGTGCTCCGGCAGGTCGGCCTCGACGTGCTGACGGTCGACCTCGACCCGCAGGGCAACCTCTCGGACTACTTCGACGTGCCGCGCGACGCCACGCCGACCGTCGCCGACGTCCTGTCCGGTGACGCGAAGGCCTCCGCCGCCGTCCACGAGGGCGTGATCCCGTCCTCGCTCAACCTCGCCGAGGTCGAGCGTGCGCTCTCCGGCAAGATGGGTCGCGAGCTCGTGCTCAAGAAGGCGCTCAAGGACGTCCGCAAGGCGTACGACGTGATCCTGGTCGACTGCCCGCCGGCGCTCGGCCTGCTGACCATCAACGGGCTCGTCGCCGCCGACCACGCGCTGATCTCGAGCGAGGCGCAGTACTTCGCCCTGCAGGGCACGACGGGCGCGATCGAGCTGATCGAGCAGGTCCGTGAGTACTACAACGACGACCTCGAGCTGCTCGGCGTGCTGCTCAACATCGCCGACATGCGCACCACGCACTCGCGGGACGCGTACGCGCAGCTTCAGGAGAACTACGGCGAGAAGGTCTTCGACGCCGTGATCCGCTCGTCGATCGCCTACGCCGAGTCGGCCGAGAAAGCGCTTTCCATCCTGGACTACCGTCCGGACCTCGGCCAGGACTACTACGCGCTGGCCGACGAGGTGCTCGCACGCCTCGGGCGCGAAGCGGCCCGTGGCGCTTTGGCGCCGTTGCTCGTACACTGACGCGTCGGCATGGGGATCAGGGTGTTCCACTGCGACGACTCCGAGGCGTTCACGCGCCTCGTCGCGTTCTGGTTGGCCGACTACGACGACATCGTCCACGCCGGGCAGGCCCACACGGCGCAGGGCGCGCTCGAAGCGCTGGCCGGCACCGAGGCGGACGTCGTCCTCCTGGACACGCTCGGCAAGCCCGGCGACGACACGCTGCTGCGCGCGATCCGCGAGGTCGCCCCGGGCGTGAAGGTGATCGTCTACTCCGGCTACGTGCGACTGATGCAAGAGGGTGCGCTCGGCGAAGGCGCCGACGCCTACCTCGAGAAGGGCGACGACGACGGCCCGCTCATCGAGGCCATCCGCAAAGTCGTCGCCTGAAGGCCGTGGCCTTCACCCACCAAGCGCTCCGGTACCACGGGACCGACGAGCTTCTCGCCGGAATCCTGCCCTACGTGCGCGCGGGTCTGCAGCAGGGTGAGCCGGTGCGCGTGGCCACGCGTGCGGAGACGCTGGAGCCGGTGCGGGCCGCGCTCGGCGAGGACGCGGCGCGCGTGGAGCTGGTCGAGATCGACCGCAACCCCGCGCGGATCATCCCCTTCTGGCGCGAGTTCGTGGAGAGCCACCGCGGCCCGGTGCGCGGCATCGGCGAGCCGGTCTACGCCGGTCGTGGGCCGGCGGAGCTCGTCGAGTGCCAGCTGCACGAGTCCCTGCTGAACGTCGCCTTCGACGAGGACTTCACGCTGCTGTGCCCGTACGACGCGGACGGGCTGTCGGAGCAGGTCCTGCACGAGGCGTGCCGCAGCCACGCGGTCGTCGACGGCGAGCCGAGCGCGCACTTCCGCGAGGAGCCGCTGCCGCTCGCGCCGCTGCCGCCCCCACCGACCGGCTCGCGCGTGCTCGGGTTCGACCTCGAGTCCCTGTCGGAGGTCCGTCAGCTCGTGCGCGAGGCGGGCGGTGAGCCCGACTTCGTGCTCGCGGTCGACGAGGTCGCGATCAACAGCGTCCAGCACGGCGGCGGCCGCGGGATCGTGCGCCTGTGGCGCGAGGACGACGACCTGGTGTGCGACGTGCGCGACCAGGGCATCATCCGCGACCCGCTGGCCGGGCGCATGCGACCGGACGTGGACGCCTTCGGCGGCCGCGGGCTGTGGATCGCCAACCAGGTCTGCGAGCTCGTGCAGATCCGGCCGGGCGCGGTTCGCGTCAGAACCGGACTTCCGCACCGGCGGCGCTGAACGGCACGCGGTGCACGTCGGCCCACCCGTCGGCGCGCTCGTGCAGTCGCTCCACCACCGCGCCGGTGCTGGCCATGTCGCACCAGACGAGCACGGTCGGGCCGGCGCCGGAGATCGTCGCCCCCAGCGCGCCGAGGCCCTTGGCCTCCTGGACGAGCTCCCACGAGCGCGGGTAGAGGTGCGCGCGCCGCGGCTGGTGCAGCCGGTCGCCGAGGCCGCGCGCGACGAGGCCCAGGTCCCCGCGCGCGAGGCCGAGCACGAGCATCGAGGCGTGCGCGATGTTGAAGACCGCGTCGCTCATCGGGATCCGGCTCGGGAGCGCCTCGCGGGCCTTGGCGGTCCGCACGGCCTGCTCGGGCACGACCAGGAGGCACTCGAGGCCGGGCGGCGGCTCGAAGCGCTCCGCGTGGCCGTCCACGCACAGCACGAAACCGCCGAGCAGCGCCGCGGCCACGTTGTCCGGGTGGCCCTCGATCTTCGTCGCCTCGCCCAGCACGTCGGCGCCGAGCTCGAAGATCGAGTCGGCCGCGACGAGGCCGGCGACGATCGCCGCCGCGCTCGTGCCGAGCCCGCCGGAGAGCGGGATGTCCGACCGGATCGTGAACTCGAAGCCGTCGGCCGGCGCGAGCGCCTGGAAGCCGCGGACGATCAGGTTGCGGCGGTCACGCGCGATCTTCAGGTCCGTGTGGACGGCGAACTGGCCCGTCTCGACGACGTCGACCTCCATGTGCAGGTCGAGCGCCGCGCCCATGACGTCGAACCCCGGGCCGAGGTTGGCCGAGGACGCGGGAACCCGGACGGTGCGGCTCCTATGCACCCAGGACGGCCTTCTCGACCGCCGCCATCTCCGGCTCGCACGGCACGACCGCGCCCGCCTGCGAGAGCGCGGTCTGCGGATCCTTCAGGCCGTTGCCGGTGAGCACGCAGACGACGCGCTCGGCGTCCTCCGCGCCGTGGTTGAGCAGCCCGGCGACGCTGGCCGCCGAGGCCGGCTCGCAGAACACGCCCTCGTTCGCCGCGAGGAACCGGTAGGCGTCGAGGATCTGCTCGTCGCTGACGGCGGCGACGCGGCCGTGCGAGGAGGTGAACGCGTCCATCGCCTCCTCCCAGCGGGCCGGGTTGCCGATCCGGATCGCGCTCGCGACGGTCTCCGGGTTCGGGAACGGCTTGCCGGTCACGAGCGGCGCGGCGCCCTCGGCCTGGAAGCCGAACAGCCGCGGCGCGGCGCCCATCTCCTTGAAGCCCTTCCAGTACGCGGTGACGTTGCCCGCGTTGCCGACCGGGATGCAGAGCGCGTCGAGCTCGCCGAGCGAGTCCAGCAGCTCGAACGCGGCCGTCTTCTGGCCCTCGAGCCGGAACGGGTTGACGGAGTTCACGAGCGCGATCGGGTGGCGCTGGGTGAGCTCGCGCACGAGCTTGAGGGCCTCGTCGAAGTTGCCGCGCAGCGCGATCACGCGCGCACCGTGCATCAGCGCCTGGGCGAGCTTGCCGGTGGCGATCTTGCCGTCGGGCACGATCACGGCGCCGTTGATGCCGGCCCGCGCCGCGTAGGCGGCCAGGGACGCGGCGGTGTTGCCGGTGGAGGCGCAGATGACGGTCTCGGCGCCGTTGCGGACGGCGTCGGAGACCGCGCACGTCATGCCGCGGTCCTTGAACGAGCCGGTCGGGTTCGCGCCCTCGACCTTCAGCCACACCTCTTTGCCGACGCGCTCGGACAGGCGCTCGGCGAGCACGAGCGGCGTCGAGCCCTCTTCGAGCGTGACGATCGGGTCGCCGGGGGCGAACGGCAACCGGTCGGCGTACCGGGTCATGAGGCCCATCAGTCGTTGAACTCCTCGTCGAGCACGCGGATCGCGCGCGGCTCCGCGCGCACGAACGGCATCCGCGCCAGCAGTTGCACCGCGCCGTAGAAGCGGGATTCGAGCAGCGGGTGGATGACCATCACCAACCGCGCCTGGCCGCCGAGCCCGCGCTGGACCACGGACTTGATCGACGCGCCCTGCATGCCGAGCACCTCGGCCACCTGGGCGAGGACGCCCGGCTCGTCATCGACTTCCATCGCCAGGTAGAAGGCGGACTTGACGTCGGCGACGACCGCCAGCGACGCGGTCGTCTCCGGCGTGGACGCCGGCGGGATCATCGCGCTGATCACGTCGCCCAGGACGGCGCTCGCGGTCTGCGGACCGCCGGCGCCCGGGCCCGACAGCGTGATCTCGGTGATCGCCTCCGACTCGACCGTGACGGCGTTGAACGAGCCGTTGACGGACGCGAGCGGGTGGCCGGGGTACAGGAAGGCCGGGTGGACGCGGACGCTGATGCCGCCGTCGACGCGCTCGGCCGTGCCGATCAGCTTCAGCGCGAGGCCGAAGTCCCGCGCGTAGTTCATGTCCTCGCCCGTGATGTGCTCGATGCCCTCGTACGTGACCTGGTCGAGCGTGACCGGGGTCGAGAACGCGAGCCGGGCCAGGATCGCCATCTTCGCGGCGGCGTCCTTGCCGGTGACGTCGTCGGTCGGGTCGGCCTCGGCGTAGCCGAGCTCCTGCGCGCGCTTGAGCGCCTCGGCGTACGGCGTGCCGCCGCGCGCCATCTCGCTCAGGATGAAGTTCGTGGTGCCGTTGACGATGCCGTGGATGCGCTCCACGTGCGCCGCGGCGAGCGTCTCCTGGAGCACGCGGATGACGGGCACCACGCCGGCCACCGCGCCCTCGAAGCGCAGCTGCACGTTGTGCTCGCGCGCGGTGCTCCACAGCTCCTCGCCGTGGCTCGCGAGCAGCAGCTTGTTGGCGGACACGACGTGCTTGCCGGCGCGCATCGCGCGCAGCACGTAGTCGCGCGCCGGGTCGATGCCGCCGATCAGCTCGACGATCAGGTCGCTGTCGGCCAGGATCTGCTCGAAGTCGCCGCGGGAGCGCGTGAGCACGCCGGATACCTCGGGCCGGCAGCCCGTCACGTGCGCGATCGTGTCCGCGCGCTCGCTCAGCAGCCGCTCGAACGCGGCACCGACGGTGCCATGCCCCAGCAGCCCGACCTTATACGTCTCGGCCATGCAGGTCCTCGAAGGTCTCGCGGCGCACGACCAGGCGCGCGTCGCCGTCTTTGCAGAACACGACGGGGGGCCTGGGCACGCCGTTGTAGTTGTTGGCCATGGCGTACACGTACGCGCCGGTGACCGGGGTGACGAGCACGTCGCCGACCTTCGGCTCGTGCAGGCTCGTCTCGCGGATCAGGACGTCGCCGGACTCGCAGTGCTTGCCGACGACGGTGCACGGCGTGCCCACGGCGCCGACCCGGTCGACAAGGTCGGCCTGGTAGGGCGCGTCGTAGAGCATCGGGCGCAGGTTGTCGCTCATGCCGCCGTCGACGGCGACGAAGCGCACGTTGCCGTCCGGCAGGTCGACGTCCTTGACCGACTCGACGCTGTAGAGCGTCACGCCCGCCGTCGCGGTGAGCGCGCGGCCGGGCTCGATGCTCAGGCGCTTGCCCTCGCCCAGCAGCTCGTTCGCGGACGCGATCATGTTGCCCACGAACTCGGTCACGCTCGGCGGGCGGCGATCGGGCGTGTACGCGACGGCGAGCCCGCCGCCGAGGTCGTAGGCCGGGAAGTCGCCGAGGGTGGCGATCGCCTCGACCGCCAGTCGCCAGGGCTCCAGGTCGAACAGCTGCGACCCGATGTGCATGTGCAGGCCGTGCAGGTCGGCCCAGGACGCGGCCTGCAGGCGCGCGATCGCCTCCGGCGCCTGCGCGAGGCTGAAGCCGAACTTCGAGCCGGCGTGGCCGGTGAGGATCGCGGCGTGCGTGTCGGCGACCACGCCCGGCGTGACGCGGATGAGCACGTTCGCGGGCTTGCCGAGCGCGTCGAGCTTGTCGATGTCGTCGAAGTTGTCGACGACGATCCGCGCGCCCATGTCCACGGCCGTCTCCAGCTCGCGCGCGGACTTCGCGTTGCCGTGCAGGATGATCCGGTCGCCGGGGAAGCCGGCGCTGCGCGCGAGGGCGAGCTCGCCCCCGGACGCGACGTCCACGGAGAGCCCTTCCTCCTCGAACACCCGCAGCACGGCGGTGCACGGGAAGGCCTTGGAGGCGAAGATGACCTCGCCCTCGCCCATCGCGGCGCGGAACTCGCGGGCGCGGCTTCGCAGGTCGTCTTCCGCGACCGCGTAGAGCGGCGTGCCGAACGCGCGCGCGAGCTCGGCGGCATCGCAGCCGCCGATCGTCAGGCGGCCGTCATCGACGCTCGAGGCGTGCGGGTACAGGTGGCTGGCCGTGGCGGGCACGGCCGAAGAGGTTAGGGGCTCGCTACGCGGTGCGGGCAGCGGGTGCGGAGACGCGTCCACGCAGCACGAGCAGAAGGGCGATTCCGGCGACCATGAAGCCGACCGACACCCACTGCGCCTGCGTCAGGCCGAGCGCGATCGGATCGTTGCGCCGGAGGAACTCGATCAGGAAGCGCTCGACGCCCACGCCGATCAGGTAGATGCCGCTCAGGATGCCGGGTGAGAAGCGGTCGCGCAGGCGCCAGAGCACGATCGCGAAGGCGCCCATGGCGAGCGTCTCGTAGATCGGCGTCGGGTGCACGGGCGTGTCGATCGGGACCGTGCCGTTCGGGTAGCTCATCGCCCACGGGCCGTCCCAGGCCTTGCCGTAGTCGCCGTCGCCGGCGAACTGGCAGCCGATCCGGCCGATCGCGTAGGCCGCGGCCAGCGACGGGACGACCGCGTCGGCGAGCTTGAGGTCCAGCGCGCCGCGGTAGCTCGTCCAGGCGATCACGGCCAGCGCGCCGCCGATCAGGCCGCCGTAGAACGTCAGGCCGGTGCCGCTGAAGAGCGGGCCGCCGTTCTCGGCGAGGAACCACAGCTTCGCGCCCACCACGCCGCCGATGAGCGCGGCGAAGACCATCTCGTAGGCGAGGTCGACCGGGCGGCCGAGCTCCGCCAGGCGGCGGGCGACCATCCACCCGGCCACGAGGAAGGCGATGCCCAGGCACAGCCCGAACATCTGGATGGTCAAGGGACCGAGGTGGAGCTCTGGATACAAGCGGTGGCTAGAGGTAGTTCATCGGGGAGACGACCGAGCCGTTGACCCGGGTCTCGAAGTGCAGGTGGTCGCCGAAGCAGCGGCCGGTGCACCCAACGTAGCCGATGACCTGCCCCTGCTTGACGCTCGCGCCCATCGACGTGGCGAAGCGGGACTGGTGCGCATAGCACGTGGAGAGCGAGCTCGTGTGCTGGATGCAGGTGAAGTTGCCGTAGCCGCCGGAGGCCGCCTCGCCCTGGATGAGGACGACCTTGCCGGACGCCGCGGCGCGGATCGGCGTGCCCGCCGGGACGCCGATGTCGATGCCCGGGTGGCAGGACTCCCAGGCGCGGGACTCGCAGAACGGCGACGTGATCGGGCCGTTGACGGGCCAGATCAGGCCGCCCTGGCCGGGCTTGATCGGGCCGGCCGTGGCGGGGCCGCCGGAGAGGCGCGCGAGCCGGGCCTGGACCTTGGCCTGCGCGTCACGCAGGTCGGCGACGTCGTCCTCGAGCTCGTGACGACGCTCCCGCGAGCCGCGCAGCAGCGCGACCTTCGTGCTGCGGGCGGTCTCGATCCGCTCGCGGCGGTCGACGAGCCCGACCCGCACGGTGGACACCTCGTCGCGCTCGGACTCGATCGCGGCGGCGACCTTCGCCTCCTTGGCCTCGAGCGTGTCGAGCCGGGCCTCGGTCGCGGTCGCGTCCCGCTTGGCCGACGCGACGATGTTCATGATCTTCGCGTCCTGGCGGGAGATGCGGGTCATGAACTCGGTGCGGCTGAGCAGGTCCTCGAAGCCGTCGGCGTTGAGCACGACCGAGATCAGGTCCGGGTCGCCGGCCTTGTAGAGGTCGAGCAGGCGCTGGGCGAGCGTGTGGCGCACGACCACCAGCCGCGCCTTCAGACGCGTGAGCCGGGCGCGCTCGCTGCGCAGCTTGCGCTGCACGACGGCCAGCTCGGCGCGCTTGGCGTCCAGCGACGTCTGCAGCTTCTGCTGGCGAGCGGAGAGCCGGTCGATGTCGGACTGCAACCCGCCGATGCGCTTCGTCTGCGACGTGATGTCACTCGTCAGCACGCGCTCACGGGCTTTGTGCCCGCCGATCAGCGAGTTGTTGCGATCGATCTTCTTTTGGAGCTGTCCCGAGCTCTGCTGCGCGATCGCGACCGCGGGCAGCACCAAGCACAGGAATACAGCAGCGGCCCAGACCGCACGCGACTGCATCGGCGGTCCAGGCTATCCGCAGTTCGCGCGCGGTCTGCAGGCTTGCCTGCAAGGTGCAGGGCTAAATCTTCATAAGGCCTGGCGGCCTGCTGCGAAAATGAGAAGCCAGATGCCCAGACCCACATCCTTCGGCAAGGACACCGGCCTGCAGATCCGCATGGCCGTCACGTTGTTCCTGCTCGGCGCTGTGTATGTCGCGCTGGGCGCGGTGCTGTTCCTGTTCCTCAAGAGCGCGGTCCTGATGATCGTGATCCTCGGCGGCTTGGCGGCGTTGCAGTTCTTCACGTCGGACAAGCTCGCGCTGGCGGCCATGGGCGCCCGCGTGGTCACGCCGCAGGAAGCGCCGCAGCTGCACGCGATGATCGACCGGCTGTGCGTCCAGGCCGACCTGCCGAAGCCGCAGGTCGCGATCGCCAACACGCGCATGCCCAACGCCTTCGCCCTCGGCCGCTCGCCGAAGAAGGCGACCGTGTGCGCCACCACGGGCATCATGGAGCTGCTCACGCCCGCGGAGCTCGAGGGCGTCATGGCGCACGAGCTCACGCACGTCGCCAACCGTGACGTGGCGATCATGACCGTGGCGTCCTTCTTCGCCACGATCGCCGCCTACATCGTCCAGTTCGGCTTCTTCTTCGGCGGTGGCTCGTCCTCGGACGACGACGACAACCCGAGCTTCCTGGTCCTGTTCCTCGTCTCGATCGTCGTGTACTTCGTCTCGTTCCTGCTCATCCAGGCGCTGTCCCGGTACCGCGAGTTCGCGGCCGACCGCGGCGCGGCGCTGATCACGGGCCGGCCGAGCGCGCTCTCCAGCGCCCTGTACAAGATCTCGAGCGGCATGGGCCAGATCCCGCAGAAGGACCTGCGCTCGGCGAGCGAGCTGAACGCGTTCTTCATCTTCCCGACGAGCATCGGCGGCCTGTTCGCCACGCACCCGCCGATGGAGAAGCGCATCGAGGCCCTCTCCCGCCTCGAGGCGCAGCTGCAGGGCCAGCGGGTCTAGTCTCCCGGTATGGGCCTCTTCGACATCCTCCGCGGCAAGCGCGAGCTCAAGCAGCCTGCCGCGGACCGGCTGTTCGCCATGTCCACGGCGTACATCAAGCTCGAGATGGAGCTCGAGCTGACGACCACCGGCAAGGCCGCGATCGTCTTCCAGCCGCTGGCGACCGCCGACTTCGAGGGCATCGTCAAGGACATGGAGGAGGTCGTCAACGCGACCGGCGAGGAGACGGGCACCACCGTCACCTCCGACGACGACGAGTTCGGCTACCGCTGGATGATCCTCAACGACCCCGACATGGAGGACCTCGTCGTCGGGATCAACGCGGTCTCCACCGCGATCCAGGGCGGCGGCTACGGCGAACGGGTCCTCTGCGCCGTGTTCGCGTTGAAGGACGCGCGTGACCGCCGCGTCTACTGGATCTACAACTACAAGCGCGGCGGCTTCTACCCGTTCGTGCCCTCCGGCGGCGAGCAGCAGCGCGACAACGAGCGCGAGCTGCGCCTGAAGGCCCAGATCGGCGCCGACCTGCCGATCGAGCCCGAGCTCGAGCGCTGGTTCCCCCTCTGGGGCATCCCCATCTAGGCCGTCGCCACGACGACGAGGCGGCTGTCGGGCGTGAACGGCTCGTGCTCGTAGCCGCCCCAGCACTTGACCTCGTCGAAGCCGGCCGCACGCAGGAGGGCGACGAGCTCGGACGCGGTGTAGATCCGGGCCGTCGTCGGCCGCGACTCGCGCTCGCCGCCGGCCTCGATCAACGTCTGGATGGTCTGCGTCACGCCCTCGACGGGATCGAACGTGCGCCGCTCCAGGAGCAGGCGCCCCTCACCCACGAGCCGCCAGTCGTTGTCCTGCCACGTGCGCACGAGCTGGTCGCGGTGCTGGGACTCGAGCACCAGCCTGCCGCCGGGCTTGAGCACGCGCCGGGTCTCCGCGAGCACGTTCGCGTCCTCCTGGTAGCCGAGTGAGAACAGGTTCAACGCGGCGTCGAACCGGTCGTCGGCGAACGGCAGCTCGCGGTAGTCGGCGCGCGCGAACTTGGGCCAGCGCTGCGAGCCGGCGCGGCGGCGCGCCTCGTCGAGCAGCGTCTGCGACCGATCCACGCCGGTGACCCGGTAGCCCGCCTCGGCGAGCGGCACGCAGTGACGGCCGAACCCGCAGCCGACGTCGAGGACCTCGTGCTCCGGCGCGGCCTTCGCGAGCCGCGCGGCGGCAAGGGCCTCCGCCGCGTCGTCGGCGGGGTCCGAGTGCGCGTAGATCCGCAGGTAGAAGTCGCTGAAGTACGCGTCCAGGTCGTCAGCGGCGCTCATCGCCGCCGGAGGCTACCCGCCGTAGTCGACGACGATGTCGCCCGAGCCCGTGTCGGCGCGCAGCCGGCGGTCCGAGCCGTCGTTGTCGGGAACGCCGATGTTCCCGTCGCCACTCCCGGTGTCCCAGTCCACGTCGTACTTCTCGACGCCGGTCGGGACGAGGATGCGGATGTCGCCCGATCCGGTGTTGGCGTCGGCGTTGCGGGGCGCCACCGCGAAGCGCAGGTCCACGTCACCCGAGGCGGTCTCGGCGATCGCGCGCTCCCCGCGCAGGCCGCGCGCAACGATGTCGCCGGAGCCGGTGTCCAGGCTCACGTCGCCAGCGCCGCCGTCGACGGCGATGTCGCCCGAGGAGGTGTGCAGATCCGCATCGCCGCCGAGATCCTGCGCGACGATGTCGCCCGAGCCCGCGTCGACCGTCACGGCCGTCGTCGCGGGCACGCGCAGAGTGACCTTGCTGTGGCACTCGCCGAAGCCCCACACAGGGCAGTTGGCGTTGACCCGCACCAGCGAGCCGTCCACGTCGATCCGCGGGGCGGGAGCGTGCAGCGTCCCTTCCGCGCGGCCATCGACGTGGATGGCGCCGTCGTCGGACCGCAGGATCGTCACGTCGCCGTTGGCGGCCTCCACCATCAGCTGCTCCACGCTCCCGGCAATCGTGCGGGACGAGGTGCCCTCGACCGTCCCGACGCTCCATGACGCGACCGACATGGCCGCGCAGAGGGCGAAGAAGACGGCCAGCCCGCCCCCGGCGAGCAGCGCGAAGCGACGATCCGTGCGGCGGGTCATGCGTGATTGTCCGTCCCGTGCTCGAGGTAGCGCAGGACGGCCAGGACGCGACGGTGCGCCTGGTCGGCCGGGGGCAGCCCGAGCTTGTTGAAGATATTCGTGACGTGCTTCTCGACGGCGCCCTCGGTGACGACGAGCGCCTCGGCGATCAGGCCGTTCGTGCGGCCCTCGGCCATCAGGCCGAGCACCTCGCGCTCACGCGGGGAGAGCTGCTCGAGCGGGTCCTGCTTGCCTGAGCGCACGAGCAGCTGGGTGACGACCTCGGGGTCCAGCGCGGCGCCGCCCATGGCGACGCGGCGGAGTGCCTCGAGGAACTCGCGCACGTCCGCCACCCGGTCCTTGAGCAGGTAGCCGATGCCGCGCGAGTCGCCGGCGATCAGGTCGACCGCGTAGCGCTCCTCGACGTACTGGGAGAGCATCAGGATCGCGACGTCCGGCCACTGCCGCCGGATCACGAGCGCGGCCTTGACGCCCTCGTCGTTGAAGGTGGGCGGCATGCGCACGTCGACGACGCACACGTCCGGCTGGTGCTGCTCGACGGCGCGCAGGAGGTCCTCGCCGTTGTCGACGCACGCGACGACGTCGAAGCCGCCTTCCTCGAGCAGCCGCACGAGGCCCTCGCGCAGCAGCACCGCGTCCTCGGCGATCACCGCTCGCATGGCAACTCCACGCGCAGGTTGGTTCCGTGTCCTAGTGGGCTCACAACCGTCATCTCACCATCCACGGCCCGGACGCGGTCGCGCAGTCCCACCAGGCCGGTCCCGTTGAGCTCCGCGCCGCCGATCCCGTTGTCGAGCACCTCGACGACCAGCCGGTCGCCCTGGAGCTCGGCGCTGAGCCACGCACGGGACGCCTGCGCGTGCTTGGCGACGTTGGTGAGCGCCTCGGCGACGAAGAAGTAGGCGATCGCCTCGCTGCCGGGGCTGCAGCGGCGTGGCAGGTCGACGTCGACGGCCACGGGCACGGGGCAGCGCGCGGCGAGCGCGGACACCGCCGCGTCCAGGCCCCGGTCGGTCAGCACGGCGGGATGGATGCCGCGCGCCAGGTTGCGCAGCTCCACGAGCGCCTCCTTGGCCTCGCCGTGCGCCTCGGCGACGAGCCGCTGCGTGTGCACGGGATCCTCGGAGGCCCGGGCGCGGCCCAGCGTCATCGCCAGGGCGACGAGGCGCTGCTGCGCGCCGTCGTGCAGGTCGCGCTCGATCCGGCGCCGCTCGGCGTCGGCGGCGGCGACCATGCCGGCGCGCGTCTCCTCCAGCGTGTCCACGCGGGCGGTGAGCCGCTCGCGCTCCCCCGGCTCCAGCAGGAGCCGGGCCATCGCCAGCTGCACCGCGGCGGCGCCGCGGGCCAGCCACGGCGCGGCGCCCAGCGCGGCCATGCCGAGCAGCACGTGCAGGAACGCGGCCGGGACGTAGCTGAGGCCGAAGACGTCGTCGCCCGGCGTCGCCCAACCCCACAGCGGATAGCTGAGCAGGCCGATCGCGGCGCCCCAGGCCCAGAACACGAGCCCGGCGCCGAAGATCCCGACGACCGGGAGCGCGACGAGCGCGTAGAGCATCTCCATCCACGCGCCGCGCGAGCTCATCCACGCCACCGCCCGCACCGGCACCGAGCCCTCGCGGGGGAACGCGCGGGTGGGGAAGTCGATGCCGAGGAGGGCGGCGGCGCGGCGGCGTTCGATCCGCGCGAGGACGTGCGCGGTGAAGAACGCCAGGGCGATCAGCGGTGCGCCGGCCAGCGCCACCAGCAAGGTGGGGATGCCGATCACGAGCGAGATCGACAGGACGAGGAACGAGACGAACCCGAGGGCCGCGCTCAGCGCGACGTAGATCGTCGTCTCGGTCATGCGGCGCACGTTCATCTGGCGAGAACGGTATGCGCCGGGCGGGGTGGCGACCAGACCAGCCACCCCGCTTCTTGCGCTTCTGGTTAGCCCGACGTCAGTCGGGGATGAGGCCCTCGCCGCTGAACTGCTCGCCCGCTTCCTCGAACGTGAGGTCGGGCGGCGGCAGGATCACGTCGGACTCCTCCAGCACGTCGTCGGCGACGGGCTTGCCGTCGCTGCGGACGAGCTCGATGAGCGACGCGAAGACCTCGCCGAAGCGCTCTTCGTCACCCGCCTCGACGATCGCCACGAGCTCGTTGTCGAGCTCGTTGAGGCGATCCACGTCTTCGTCGGGCAGCTCGTACTGGCCTTCGGTCGCGATCCGGACGATCACGCGGGCTTCTCCTGGGAGGGGGTCTGCGTCTCGTCGCCGGCGCCGAGGGCCTGCTGCGGCGCGGAGCCCTGGCCGAGCTCGGCGCGCAGGCGCGCGAGGTCGTCGTCCACGGCGGACTGCGAGCTCAGCTCGTGCAGCTGGCGGTCGATGTCGTCCTGGCCGGCCGTGAGGCTCAGCTGGTCGTCGAACGCGCCCGAAGCCTCGAGCTCGTCCATCGCGTTCGCCCGAGCACGCATGTTCTCGGTCTTGTCGATGGCGCGCTGCATCGCCATGCCGACGTCCGCCATCTCCTCGCCCACGCCGGACGCGGCCTCGGAGATCTTCACGGAGGCCTCGGCGGCGGAGTACTGCGCCTTGATGACCTCCTTCTTGGTGCGGAACTGGTCGATCTTGGCGCGGAGCTTCTGCTCCTTGTCGACGAGCGCCTGCTGCTGGGCCTCGAGCTCCTGGACCTGGCTGTCCAGGCCCTGCAGCTCGCCCTGGGCGAACTGCTTGCGCTCGAGCGCGACGCGCGCCAGGTCCTCGCGGTTCTGGGCAAGCGCCTGACGCGCCTGCGTGTCCAGCTTCACGACTTGCTGCTCGAGCTTCTGCTGCTGGAGCTGCAGGCGCTTCTTGGAGGTGACGACGTCAGCGATGCCCTTCTTGACGTTCTGGAGCAGCTCCATCTGCTTCTGGTAGCTGTACTCCAGCGTCTCAGACGGATCCTCGGCCTTGTCGAGCATCCGATTGATCTTGGCCTTGATTACCGTGGAGAACCGCCCGGACATACCGGCCACGGCACCTCCCTTTCCTGTGGTCGGAACTGAGTCAGTTCGACCAAGCGTACCCGTCGGCGCTAGAAGCCGACCGGGTGGCGCTTCTTGAAGCCGCGGGAGGAGCGCTCCCAGGGGCGCCAGCGCGGCCCCTTCTCCATCGCCTTCTTGTGCTGGGCGGCCAGCTTGCGGTCCGCGCCGCGCGGCGAGGAGCCGATGCTCGTGTCCAGGCGCAGGCCCGCGATGACGGCGTAGGCGTGACCGGGGTTGGTGTAGATCGTGATCCACTGGCCTTCGCCCGCTTCGCCCCACTTCATGAAGCTGCCGGAGTCCAGCGGGGACTCGAGGCCGAGCGGCTCGCCGCCGCCGAGCAGCGCGTACGAGACGGTGCCGGAGCAGTCGTAGCCCTTGTCCTCGACCTTGGCGTGGCCGCCGCCGTAGATGTACGGCTTGGCCTGGAGCTTGTTGGCCGCGAAGATCGCCTGCTGGACCTGCGGCGGGGCGTCGGCCGGGGCGGCCGCGGTGCCGTCGGGGAGCAGCTGGGCCACCGCGCCGGGGACGACGATGTCCGTCGGGGCCGGCGGCGGGGTCGGGACCGGCGTGGGCGCCTGGTACACGGCGCCGCCGGACTTGTCGGGAGCGGGCGCTTGCGCCACGGCCGTGGCGGGAAGAACCAGCGTCAAAGTTGTCGAGATCGCAACCGCGATCGCCCGCAGGGAAGGCAAATGTTCCTCTTTCGTCGGCCTGCGGGGTTAGCTGACGGGCTGACGCTGAAAGAGCCTGCGTCTCACGCTTGCGCGCGACTCGCCCCAACTACTTGGGTCCCCCGCTCCCCGGCGACCAACCGGGGACTCGGCGTACGCGGCAACCTAGCGGAAGCCGCAGTCAATTGTCCAGTCGTGCGCCCCATCCGGGGGATGGGGTCGCTTTCACCTTTGATCGACGCGGCGCCGCGAACCTTGAGTAGCCTCGTCGGGGTGCGTCCGATTGCTTGCCTGCTGGCGGTGCTCGTGCTCGTCGCCGGCTGTGGGGACAGCGGCAACGCGCCGAGCGCGAGCGCCACACCGCCTTCCACCCCACCCGTGACCGGCCAGTCCGGCGGCGAGGTGCCCGCGAGCGGCCCGCCGCTCGGCTTCCCGGTGTTCGCCACCAAGAACACGACGCGCGTCGCGGGCGCGGACGCGATCGCGGACGCCGCCGGCATCGCGCTGGCGACGTATCCCGCGCGCACGGACGAGTCGCGCCCGCCGGCCGTGATCCTTGCCGAGGCGCGCGCGTGGCAGACGGGGATCGCGGCGTCCGTACTGGCCGCGAAGCCGATCCGCGCGCCGATCCTGTTCGCCGACGGCGACACGATCCCGGACGCGACCCGCGCCGCGCTCGACGCGCTGCGGCCGACCGGCTCCAAGGAGGCCGGCGGCGCGCAGATCATCCGCGTCGGGACCAAGGCGCCCGTCGAGGGCTACAAGACGACGGACATCCCGGCCGCCGCGTCCCCGGCCGCGCTGGCCGCGGCGGTGGACCGGCTGCAGATCAGCGCCTCCGGCGCCGCGTCGCCGGCCGTGATCGTCGCGAGCTCCGACCGGCCCGAGTACGCGATGCCCGCCGCCGGCTACGCCGCCTGGTCGGGCACCCCGATCCTGTGGGTGACCGCGCAGGGCGTGCCCGCGGAGACGACCGAGGCGCTCAAGCGGCACCGCTCGGCGGCGATCTACGTCCTCGGGCCCGAGGACGCCGTCCCGGACGCCGTGTTCGACGCGCTCGGCAAGCTCGGCACCGTCAAGCGGATCGCCGCGGGCGACGCCTCCAACACCGCGATCGCGTTCGCCCGCTACACCGACGGCAACTTCGGCTGGGGCGTGGTCGATCCAGGGCACGGGCTCGTGTTCGCGAACGTCCGCCGCCCCCAGGACGCCGCGGCCGCCGCGCCGTTGAGCACGCACGGCAAGTACGCGCCGCTGCTGCTGGTGAGCGACGCCGGCGTGCTGTCGGAGCCGCTGCAGAACTACCTCCTGGACATCCAGCCCGGCTACGACGACGCCACCCCCGCCGTGCGCGGCGTCTACAACCACGGCTGGATCATCGGCGACGAGAGCGCGTTGGCGGCCGCGGTCCAGGACCGCATAGATACCCTGCTGGAGATCACCCCCGTCGATACCGGAGCACCCTGAGCACGATGGCCGAAGCCGAGCAGCCCGAACGCATCCGCGGCGACCGCGACGTGACCGTCGACGACATCCGCCAGCTCGTCGCGTCCGCCACGCCGCACTTCTCGTACCAGATCCGCAACCGGATCCGGAAGCTCGTCGCCGGCCTCCCGCAGGACAGCCAGGTCCGCATTTACGCGGAGGGCGAGATCAGCAAGCTCGAGCGCCTCGGCTTCACCGGCGAGGTCCGCGGCACGCCCAACGAGGACGGCATCGGCACGCTGGCCAGCGTCAGCGACCACGAGCAGCCGCGTTACCTCCCGGGAGCCACCAAGGGTTGATCCCGGGTTGAACGAGCTGCTCGTCCTGGCGCTCCGCGCGACCTCCGGTCGCCACGCGGATGCCGCGCGGGACGTGCTGCTCACGGTGTTGCTGTTGGAGTTGCTGGCGGTGGCCGACCACGCGGGGCCGCCACATGCCTCGTCGCGTGCGCCGCGGCGGCCGGCGTTTGCGCCCCGGCCGCGTCTGTCGTCCCGTTCGTCTGTGACGGGGCGCCGGCCGCGCGGGTAACGGCTTACGGCTGATCACACCCGCGGGCGCCGCGTCAAGCAATTAATGCCCGGGCGCGGGCGGAGAGCGGCGCGGTCGTCAGGAATCGCTTGACCCGTCGCGGCGGGTGTGATGTGGGCAGGTGAGGAGGGTTCCCCTCACTGAGTGAACGCTCCGGCGTTCACCGCGATTCGATGGCTCGGGACCGAGCGCGCCGGTTCGCCGGGGAGGGGTAGGCCCGCTGGCTTTCGCTGAGCGAAAGTTTCCGGGCCTACCCCCCGAAAACGCGGCCGTCTAGAGGGGGTGTGTCCGGAAACCGTCCTCACAGGAAGGTTTGCGGACACACCCCCCCGCGAAACCGGCCCTAGCCATGGAAACAGGGACGCGAACGCGTTCACAGTCCGGGGAACCCGGCTCACCCGCGCACACCACGCCCGCCGCGACGGGTCAAGCAGTTCCTGACCCACGCCGCGCTCTCCGCCCACGCCGGGGCATGAATTGGTTGACGCGGCGCCCGCGGGTGTGGTCGCCGTCCACGCGGCTTCGTCCGCCGTCAGGACTAGCGTGAGCAACGATGGACGGCATTCCCGGCTCCACCCTCACGGGCCCGTTTCCGGTCGGCCAGTACGCGGCCGCCCTCAAGGACCGCCTGCGCGGCTTCACGCGCGTGCAGGTCTTCGGCGAGGTCTTCGGGTTCAAGGCGGGCCGCGCGAAGGTGTGGTTCGAGCTGCGGGACGCATCCGGCGCGCTGCCCTGCTCGATGTGGCGCGAGGACTTCGACAAGCTCAAGGTCGGGCCGCTCGCGGACGGCGCGCAGGTCGTCGTGGCGGGCGGGTGCGACTACTACCCGGGCTCACGCACGGCGTCGCCGTCGTTCTCGTTCTCGGTGACGCGGCTGCGGGTCGCGGGCGAGGGCGATCTGCTCGCGCAGTTGGACCAGCTCCGCAAGCGGCTGCACGCCGAGGGCCTGTTCGAGCCGCAGAAGGCGCTCCCGCGGCCACGACTGCCGAAGGTGATCGGCGTGGTCACGGGCGAGTCGGGCAAGGCGCGCGACGACGTCCTCGCCGGCCTGCGCCGCCGCGGTTGGGCCGGACGGGTCGTCTGGGGCTTCGCGCCCGTGCAGGACCGTCATGCCGCGCCGGCGATCACGCGCAAGCTCCAGGACCTCGCGGCGTGCGAGGAGGTCGAGGTGATCGTGGTCGCGCGCGGCGGCGGGTCGCTGGCCGACCTGTTCGCGTTCTGCGACGAGACCCTGTGCCGGACGGTCGCCCTGCTGCGCGTGCCGGTCATCTCGAGCGTCGGCCATCACACGGACCGCACGCTGCTCGACGACGTCGCCGCCGTCGCGTGCTCGACGCCGACCCACGCCGCCGAGACCGCCGTGCCGGTCGACTGCACCGCGGCCCGCGCCGCGCTGGCGGGCTCGGCCGCGCGCCTGCACCGCCAGAGCCGCCGCGCCGTGCTGGACCGCGCCCGCACGCTCGCGCGCCTGTCCCGCGCGCCGGGCCACCACGTCGCCCGCCACCGCACCCGCCTGCACCAGCAGCTGCGCGAGCTCCGCGCCGCCACCCGCCGCGCGATCACCACCGGCGAACGCGGCACCCAGCAACGCGCCGCCGCGCTGACCCGCAAGGCCACCGCTGCGTCGTTCGGCGCCGAACGCGCCGCCCGCCGCGCCCAGACGGACGCCGCGACGCTCGACCGCGCGTCCGCCGCCGCCCTGGAACGCCGCCGGCGGGACCTGGACCGGATCCTGGGCACGCTCGCCGCCCACGACCCGCAACGCACGCTCGAACGGGGCTACGCGCTCCTGGAGGACGAGCACGGGGAGCCGATCACGACGGCGGCCGCCGCAGAAGCCCAGCAGCGCCTCACGATCCGCCTCCACGACGGCCGTGTCCACGCGCGCCCGGAGCGCGCGACGGCCGCGCCGGACGAGCCCGCGACGGCGACGGACGAGCCGATGGCGACGGACGAGCCGGTGGCGACGACGGACGAGCCGGTGGCGGCGACGGACGAGCCGGTGGCGGCGACGGACGAGCCGGTGGCGACGACGGACGAGCCCGCGACGGCGCCCGACGAGCCGGCGGCGCCTGGCGAGCCCGCGGCGCTGCCCGACGGGCTCGCTCCGCCCGACGAGGCCGCGCCCGCCCCACGCCGGCTGAAGCCCGCCACGGCCGCCGGACGGGCCGCGCACGAGGAAGAGGCGCGGCTCTTCTAGGCCGCGGCCTGCTCGGCCGTCATGTCGACGGTGAGCTCTTCGACGCCGGCCGGGCCCAGCACGCGCACCGTGGGTGCGTCGGGCTCGTCGATCGAGACGCCCGAGACGACGCCGGTGCGGCCGTCGGGGAGGGTGACCTCGTGGCCGACGGGGTACGGCATGACGACCGCGCGGAAGTGGCGGACGACCTCGGTGCAGAACTGGGTGCCGGCGCCTTCGCGGATGACGCGGACGCCGACGTGCGGCGGCGCGGCCGGCTTGTACACGCGCTCGGAGGTCACGGCGTCGAAGACGTCGGCCACGGCGGCGATGCGGGGGAACTCCTGGACCTGGGAGCCGAACAGGCCCTCGGGGTAGCCGGAGCCGTCGATGCGCTCGTGGTGGTCGCGGACGACGCCGAGCGAGAGCGGGGAGAGGTCGGCCGGCCGGAGCAGCTCGACGCCCGCCATCGCGTGCGTCTTCATGATCTCCATCTCCGGGTCGGTCAGGCGGCCGGGCTTGTTGAGGATCTCCGGCGGCACGGCGAGCTTGCCGACGTCGTGGACGAGCAGGCCGAGGCCGAGCTTGCGCAGGCGGTCCTCGATCCGGTCCTTGCGGCGTCGTCCGCGATAGTCGATCCAGCCCTCGGTCTGCCACACGCGGCGGGCGATCAGGAGCCCGAGGATCGTCACCTGGACGCTGTGCTTGTGGGTGTAGTCGTCGAAGGCGTTGAGGTCGTCGAGGGCGAGCGCGGCCTCGGGCACGTCCAGCAGGTCGTTGACCATCGAGGAGGCGACGTCCCCCAGCGACTCCACGACGTCGCGCGGCATGCCCGAGCCGGAGCGCAGCGCGGTGCCCGCCGCGCTGAGCGCGCCCGCCGTCGCCTTGTGGACCTTTGCCCGCGTCTCGGGCGTGAGCGGCTCGGCGATGTCGATGTCCGCGCCCAGCTCGTCCTCGATCCAGACCGAGCCGACCCCCGCCTTGGGGAGCAGATCCGCGTACCGCGCGGACAGCTTGACGCCGGCCCGCAACAGCGGCGCCGTCCCGGGAGGGCCGGCCACCACGTCCCGCGCCAGCTCGACGCCGTCGCGGATCTTGCGGGAAGGGATCAAACGCACGACCCCGTAGATCGGCGCGTTCACGCCGCTCTTTACCCGCCGCACCCCCCGCTAGGGTCAATGGCATGGCCGCCGAGGAGACGCTGACCTACGAGACCGCCAGCACCCGGCTGGAGGCGATCATCGCCCGCCTGGACTCCGGAGAGGCCGGGCTGCGCGAAACACTGGATTTGTGCCGGGAGGGCCGCGGGCTCGTGGAGTTCTGCGCCGCAGAGCTCGAAGCCGTCGGCCAGGGCCTCGAAGAGCTGCGCCTCGACGAGCTCGTCGCCCGCCTCGAAGCGGCTTAGACCGCGACCCGGACCACGGTCCGGCCCTGCAGCTCGCCGCGCAGCACGGCGCTCAACGCATCTTCTAGCCCGTCCAGCCCGACTTCGCGCGTGATCGCCTCGTCGAGGTGCGGGGGGCGCAGGTCCGTCGCCAGCCGCGCCCACGTCTCCCGGCGCGCCTCGATCGGCGTCTGCACCGAGTCCACGCCGAGCAACGAGACGCCGCGCAGGATGAACGGCAGGACCGTCGCCTCGAGCTTCACGCCCCCGGTGTTGCCGCACGCCGCCACGGCGCCGCCGTAGCTCAATGCCCGCACGACGCCCGCCAGCACGGCGCCGCCCACGCAGTCCACGGCGCCCGCCCAGCGCGTCTTCTCCAGCGGCCGGGAGGCGTCCCCCGCGGCCTCCTCGCGCGAGATGACCTCGGACGCGCCCAGCGCCTTCAGCCATGCCGGGTCCTTGCCGGACGAGGCGACGACCTCGTAGCCGCGCGCCGCCAGGATGTCGACCGCCGTGGAGCCGACGCCGCCGCTCGCGCCCGTCACCAGCACCGGCCCGGCGCCCGGCGCCAGCCCGGCCGCCTCCAGCGCCATCACGCAGCGCGCCGCCGTGTAGCCGGCCGTCCCGATCGCCATCGCCTGGCGCGCGCTCAGCCCGTCCGGCAGCGGCACGAGCCACTCCGACGGCACCCGCGCCTGCTCGGCGTAGCCGCCGTGTTGCGAGACGCCCAGCCCGTACCCGTGAGCGAGCACGGCCTGGCCGTCGGCCGTGCGCCCCGCCAGGTCGATGCCCGGCACGAGCGGCGAGATCCGCGCCACCTGCCCCTTGGCGATCGTCGCCAGCCCGTCCTTGTAGTTCACGCTCGAGTACTCGACGTCGACGACGACGCCGTCCGCACCTTCGAGCTCGAAGTCGTCACGCACCCCGCGCGTGACGTCGTCGTCCGTCTTCTCTGCAACGAATGCCCGCATCAGGCGAGCAAGGTTACGCCTGGGTGCCGCCACCTTCGTCGGCACCGACCAGGCCGGAGCGCACGGCCAGCAGCGCGACCTCCGCCCGGCGCTCGGCGCGCGGCATGTCCTCGAGCCCGAACAGGCGGGCGAGCAGGTCCAGCTCCTGGGTGACGATGTCGACGTCCACCCCGGTCTCCTCCGCCACTTCGAGGTCGGAGTTCGGGTTGAAGCCGTCACCGTCGGCGAACAGCGGCCGGCAGAGCGCGCGCAGGATGCGCTGCTGCTGCTCGGAGAAGCGCGGTGTGGAGGACAGCTCGGCCTCGACCATGGTCGGGCCGGGGCCGCCGCTGCCCGGCGCGTGGAAGCCCATGATCGTCCGGCCGATCTTCACGAGGTCGCCGTCCGCGAGCCGGCGGCGCCCGGCGAGCCGCAGGCCGTTGACCCACGTGCCGTTCTGGGACCAGCCGTCGTCGCAGATCGTCCACTCGCCGGCGCGGTAGGACAGCTCCGCGTGCAGGCGCGAGGCCTCCGGGTCCCACGGCAGCGAGACGTCGGCCTCGTAGCGGCGGCCGACCGTGATCGAGTCGGACGCGGACTCGAGGTTGAAGATCCGCTGGCGGCCGTCGCCGTCGCGGAACACCAGGAACGGCACTCCCCGATCGAGCGCGGCCTGGCGCTCCTCGTGTTCCTCAGGTGTCCGGCTTCCGAGCGTCAAGGGCTCCATACGTGGGGTTGACCCTACGCCGCACGCCCGCTGCGAGCAAGTCCGTGCGGCTCGTCACACGACCATAGCGCCCACGACCGTACGATCCGGATTGACTCGCGAGTCAACCACTGGAAGGAGAGACCAGTGTCGGAGCGTCTGGCCATCGCAGGATCCGGAGCCATCGCATGCGGGCTGGCGGCCGTCGCCGCCACGCGGGGCGAGGTAACGGTGCTCGCGCGCTCCGACTCCTCGTGCGAGCGGGCGACCGCGAAGGTCCACTCGATCTGCGAGCGGCTGGGAACGGCGGTGAACGGCAACGTCACCGTCAGCCGGGACGCGCACGTCCTGCGCGACGCCACGTTCGTCGTCGAGGCGATCGTCGAGGACCCGCACGCCAAGGCCGCCTTCTGGGAAGACCTCGACGCCCACGTGGCCGGCGACGCGATCCTGGCCACCACCACCAGCAGCCTGCCGGTGAGCGACCTGGCGCAGGCGAGCGGCCACCCCGAGCGCTTCGTCGGCTTGCACGTCTTCAACCCCGTGCCGAAGATGGACCTCGTGGAGCTCGCGTTCCCGCCCGAGGCGAGCCCGACGACCAAGCAGCGGGCGCGCGACCTGTGCACGGCCCTCGGCAAGACCGCCGTCGAGGTGCCGGACACGCCCGGCTTCGTCGTCAACCGCCTGCTGTTCCCGTTCCTGTTCGAGGCCGTCCGCCTGATGGAGCGCACCGAGCTGAGCGCCGAGGCGATCGACACCTGCATGCAGCTCGGCGCCGGCCACCCGATGGGCCCGCTCGCCCTGCTGGACCTCGTCGGGCTGGACGTGAGCGCCGCGATCGGCCGCACGATCGACGCGGACGTCCCGGCGACCATCGACCGGTTGATCGCCGAAGGCGCGCTCGGCCGCAAGACCGGACGCGGTTTCCATACATATTGATTTACATCGAGGGAATGTTTAGCTACGATTGAGATCGCGTTGGGAGCATCAGCTTCGCGACGATCTTCTCATCGCACCCCTCCTCCAGAACCACTTCCCGGCTGTCTCGCTCCCCTGAGGCGGCCGGAAGTGTTTAAAACGCGTATCGCACGCGGAGCCACGGGGTGCGGCGCTCGATGAGGGCCAGCAGCTCGCGCACGCGAGCGCCCTTCCAGCCCGACCGGTAGCGCACGTTGAGCCCGCCGCTCTGCGAGCGCTTGCGCTCCTGCGTCCCGGGCGTCCACAGCACCGCTTCCGCCCGTGGGTGCCAGCCGAGGTTGACCTCGTGCAGCTGCTCGTTGTGCGTGAGGAAGATGACCTCGGCGGCGAGCTGCGCCTTCGCCGCGGCGCCCACCCCCGCGTCGAGCTCCCCGAGCAGCTCGTCCCAGGCCTCGAGCCAGCCCTCGTGCACGACGACCGGCGAGAGGTTCACGTGCACCTCGTAGCCCGCGGCCACGAAGTCGTCGATCGCGGCGATCCGCTCGCCCACCGGGTCGGTGCGGACGTCGAGCAGCCGTGACAGGTCACGCGGCATCAGCGAGAAGCGCACCCGCGTCCCGCCGCGCGGGTCCCAGTCGAGCAGCTCGCGGTTGACCGCCTTCGTCGCGAACGACGCCTTCGCCCCGTCCGTCCGGGCGAACAGCTCGACGTAGTCGCGCACGTTGTCGGAGATCAACGCGTCGACGGAGCAGTCGGAGTTCTCGCCGATGTCGTAGACCCAGTCGCGCGGGTCGCACTGGTTCGGCGTCGCCTTCACGCCCTGGCGGGCGATGTGCCGCTCCGTCGCCCGCAGCAGCTGGTCGATGTTCGCGAAGACCGTGATCGGGTTCGCGTAGCCCTTCCGCCGCGGCACGTAGCAGTAGGCGCAGCTCATCGTGCACCCGTTGGCCTGCGACGGCGCGATGAAGTCGCTCGACCGCCCGTTCGGCCGGATCCGCGGGGACTTCAGCGTCCCGAGGACGAGATGCGTCCGCTTGATCCGGTTCCAGTCGGCGACGTTGCCGGCGTTGCCGTGCAGCTCGGGGATCTGCCAGTGCGAGCCGACTTCGACGAGCCGCGCGTCCGGGAACCGTGCGAGCACCTGCTGCCCACGAGCGAGCTCGGTGGCGGCGGGCTCGAGGTAGATCGTGTCGATCTGGAGGAGCCGGTCGGCCGGCACAGCGGACATCACACGCGGATACGGACCGGCCGCGAATCGCGGATCAGGCCCGTTAAACACGTCGCGCCCGGGTCTCGCTCCCCTGAGCCCGGGCGCTGCGTGCTTACTCGGTCGATCCTCCCCAGGATCTCCCTCTCTCTCCTCCTCAACCGCCGGAGCGGCAAGTTGGCTGGCGGGAAGGTAGCGCGTCAGAGGCGAAAGTGCAATTCGTCACGCAGTTTCATTTCAAGACTGGACGTTCGACTCGGCCTTCGGAACGTGCCGATCGCGGATGCGAACGGCCTCGATCCGGTTCTCGCGGACGGACTCGACGCGGATCGAGTAGCCGTTGTGCACCACCGTGTCGCCGCGCTTCGGCAGCCGTCCGAGCTCCCCGAAGACGAAGCCGCCGACGCTGTTGTAGGCGTCCGAGTCGACCGGCAGCTCGAGCCCGTAGTCGATCAGGTCGGTGATCGCGACGTGGCCGCGGACGAACCAGTCGCCGTTGGCCAATCTGCGAACTTCGCCGCCCTGAGGGTCAGTTTCGTCGTCGATCTCGCCGACGACCTCTTCGATGATGTCCTCGACGGTGACGATGCCGGCGGTGCGGCCGTACTCGTCGATCACGACCGCCAGCGAGGAGCGCGAGCGCTGCAGGTCGGCGAGCAGGTCGTCCAGCGGCTTGGTCTCGGGCACGATCGGCACCTCGCGCACCAGCCCGTCCAGCGTCGCCTGCGGCCCCTCGGTGAGCAGCAGCTGCGCGAGCTGGTTCGAGTGCACGATGCCCTTCACGCGGTCCTTGTTCTCGTCCTCGGTGACGACCAGGCGCGTGTGCCCGGACGCCACGCAGCGCCGCAGCGCGGTCTCGACGTCCTCGGACGTGTCCACGGTGATCACGGCCGGCGCGGGCGTCATGACCTGCCGCGCCTGCTGCTCGTGCAGGTGGAAGACGCCCGTGAGCATGCCCGCCTCGCCCGGGTCGAGCTTGCCGCCGGTGACGGACTCCTGGATGAGCACGCGCAGCTCCTCCGGCGACTCGCCCTCGTCGAGCTGTCCCGCCGTCTTGACGCCGACCAACCGCAGGATCCCGTTCGAGGTGGCGTTCAGGGCGCCGATGAACGGCGAGAACACGCGCGTGAACACGAACAGCGGCCGGGCTACCCAGCGGGCGACGGGCTCGGCCTTCTGGATCGCGTAGATCTTCGGCACCTGCTCGCCAAGCGTGATGTGGATCGACGTGGTGATCAGGTAGGCGAGGCCGACCGACACCAGCGTCGAGGCCCAGTGCGGCACGTCCTCGCCGAGGATGTCCTCGATCAGCGAGCCGATCGCCGGCTCGCCGAGGAAGCCGAGGCCCAGCGACGTGAGCGTGATGCCGACCTGCGCCGCGCTCAGGTAGCGCGAGAGGTCGTCCATCATGTTCACCGCGGTCGCGGCGCCCTTCTTGCCCTCGTCCGCGTCCGTCTGCAGGTGGGCCTTGCGCGAGCGCACGAGAGCGAACTCGGCGGCCACGAAGAACGCGTTGAGCAGGATGAGGACCAGGACCGCCAACAGGAGCAGGGCGATCATGTGGTCCTCTTACTTCGGGAGCTGTCGTCGTCGTTCATCAGGGCGACGGGCGCAGAATACCCCGTCACAGAGCGTCGATGCGCTTCGCCAGCCGGTGGTCGTCGTCGGTGAGCCCACCCTCGGAGTGCGTGGTGAGCGTCAACCGCACCTTGTTCCAGCCGTGGACGAGGATGTCCGGGTGGTGGTTGGCCTCCTCGGCGACGTCGGCCACGCGGTTGACGAAGGCGACGGCCGCCTTGAAGTCCTCGAACTCGTAGTCGTGGACCAGCGACTCGCCCTCCTGCCGCCATACTGCGTCTGAGGCCATGCGCATCGTCTCCCTTGTGCCGTCCGCCACCGAGACCCTGTTCGCCCTCGGCCTGGGGGCCGAGGTCACCGCGGTCACGCACGAGTGCGATCACCCGTCACAGGCGCTCAACTTACCCAAGGTCACGCGTGACGTAATCGGCCCGGGCCTGGCGCCCGCCGAGATCGACGCGGCGGTCCGCGCCCTCACCCAGGAGGGCCGCTCGATCTACGAGCTGGACGAGGCGACCCTGCGGCGCCTGCAGCCCGACCTGATCGTCACCCAGGCGCTGTGCAGCGTCTGCGCCGTGTCCGTCGACGACGTGCGCGCGATCGCCGAGCGCATGGACCCCGCGCCGGCCATCGTCAGCCTGGACCCGCACACGCTCGGCGAGGTCCTCGGCGACGTCCGCACGCTGGCCCAGGCCACGGACCGCAAGGACGCGGGCGTGGACCTGGTCAACGCGGCCGCCGCGCGGATCGATAAGGTCCGCCTCGCAGTGCGCGACGCGCCGCCGGTGCGGGTCGCGATGCTCGAGTGGCTGGACCCGGTGTTCATCGGCGGCCACTGGGTCCCGCAGCTGATCGAGCTCGCCGGGGGCGTCGACCCGCTGGGGCTGCCGGGCGAGCCGTCCGAGCAGCGCACCTGGGACGAGGTCGCCGCCACGCAGCCGGAGGTCGTGGTCGTCGCACCGTGTGGCTACGACGTCGAGCGCGGCGCGCAGGAGGCCGCTGCGTACGCCGACCGGCTGGCCGCGCTGGGCGCCGGCCGGATCGTCGTCGCCGACGCGTCCGCCTGGTTCTCGCGCCCGGGCCCGCGGCTCGTGGACGGCCTGGAGTGGCTCGCCCACGCGCTGCACCCGGACCGCGTGCCGGAGCCGCCGGGCGGCGTCCGCGCTCTCTCTTAGGCGAGCGCGATGGAGGCCGCCGCGGCGGCGATCCCGATCACGGCGCAGAAGCCGACCGCGATCGACGTCGAGCCGCGCCGGCGCGCCGCGAGCTCCTCGACCACGAACGTCACCACCAGACCGCCGATCAGGCCGCCGATGTGCCCGCCGATCGAGATGCCGTTGGCGAAGAAGGTGAACAGCAGGTTGATCGCCAGGATCGGGATCAGCCCGGACTGCATCAGGTCGATGTTGCGGTTCCGGGCCATCACGATCGCCGCGCCGAGCAGGCCGTAGATCGCGCCCGAGGCACCGCGCGTGGCCGCGTCCGGGTCCAGGATCATGACGCCGAGCGAGCCGGTCAGCAGCGACGCGAAGTAGATGCCGACGAAGCGCGCATGGCCGAGCGCGGGCTCGATCATCCGCCCGAGCCAGAACAGCGCGAGCATGTTCAGCCCGATGTGGATCAGCTCGGTGTGCAGGAAGCCGGACGTGATCAGCCGCCACCACTGCCCCTCGCTCACGCCCACGAGCGCGCCGGTCGAGTCCTGCGCCAGGTTGATGAGGACGAGCTGCTCTTCGACGCGGAAGTTCTGCTGGGCGCCGATGAAGATCATCACGTTGATCGCGATCAAGATGTACGTCGCGATCGGCTCGACGTTCATCGTCCGCAGATTGCGCACCTGCGTCTTCTGCTGCGAGCACTCCGGGCAGCGCATGCCGACGGGCGTCGGGGTCATGCAGTCCGGGCAGATCGGGCGTCCGCAGTTCGAGCACGAGACGCCCGTTTCGCGGTTCGGGTGGCGGTAGCAGGTGGCCATCGCGAAGCGAAGCTAGCAGCGCTTTCTTCAGGGAGTCACAAAGAACGCTGGTAGACCGCGAAAGCGCGGGTCGCGAACCATCCTGAGAGCAGGGTGAGCGCCACCAGCAGGCCGATGCGCAGCAGCTCGGGGTCGCGCGCGGCGACCACGGCCCAGTCGACCGGGTTCAGCTTGGCCGCGGTCCCGATCCAGCCGGGCGCCAGGCTGAGCTGCATCAGCGCGCTCGACAGGAACGTGAGCGGGAGCAGGAGCAGCGAGACGGCGCCGATCAGCGACTCGCGCTGACGCGTGAGCACCCCCAGGGCGTTGCTGAGCGACGCGAACGCTGCGGCCAGCAACGCGGCCACGAGCAGCAGCACGCCGACGTGCGGCACCGCGGCGCCCATGAGCAGCGCCAGCCCGACGATCAGCAGCGTCTGCAGCAGCACGGACACGACGCACTGCGCGACGCTGCCGACGTTGAACGCGCCGCGCCAGGCGGGCGAGACGAGCATGCGGTCCATGACGCCGCTGTTGATGTCCTCGACGAAGCCCATCCCGGTCCAGCCGGCGGAGGACACGGCGAGCATGACCACGATGCCGGGCGTGAGGTAGTCCAGGTAGTCGCCGCTGCCACCGAAGCCGGGGATCTGCGTGACGGCCTCGAAGAGGGCGCCGAACAGCAGCAACCAGATCAGCGGCTGCACGATCGTGATCAGCAGGAACGCGGGCTGGCGCGCCAGCACGCGGAAGTAGCGCAGGGAGACCTGCCAGCTCTGCCGGATCGCGCTCATGCGGCCACCGCCCTTCCGGCGTGGTTGAGGTAGACGTCGTTGAGCGACGGGGGCGTGTCGCTCTGCGTGGCCCGCTGCATCTCGGCCTTGAGCTCGTCGGGCGTGCCGCGCGCGACGATCCGGCCACGGTCGACGATCGCGAGCTGCGAGGCGAGCCGGTCGGCCTCCTCGAGGTAGTGCGTGGTCAGCAGGATCGTCATCCGCTCCTCGTGGGCGAGCCGCTCGACCTCGGCCCACAGGTCGGCGCGCGCCTCGGGGTCCAGGCCCGTCGTCGGCTCGTCCAGGAACAGCACCTTCGGCGTGTGGATGAGCCCGATGGCGACGTCGAGGCGCCGCACCATCCCGCCCGAGTAGGTCTTGACCTGCCGGTGCGCCGCATCGGCCAGCCCGAAGCGCTCGAGCAGCTCGTCGACGCGGGAGCGGTCGCGGAGGCCGTAGAGCTCGGCCTGCAGGATCAGGTTCTCGCGCCCGGTGGCGTCGGGATCCGCGGAGTGCTTCTGGCCGACGACGCCGATCGCCCGCCGCACGCCGACGGGATCGCGGAGCGCGTCCACACCCGCCACGCGCACCGTCCCCGCGTCCGGGCGGGACAGCGTCGTGAGGATCCGGACCGTCGTCGACTTCCCGGCGCCGTTGGGTCCCAGCAGGCCGAACACCGTCCCGGCCTCGACGTCGAGGTCGACCCCGTCCAGGGCCTGTACCTCGCCGTAGCGCTTGACGAGGCCACGTGCCTCGATCGCGTTCTCGAACACTGTACGAGTCATCTCGAACAGTGTTCTAGTCGACTACGCTGTCGGTGTCAAATGGCGCTCACCCGCGACAAGATCGTCAACGCCGCGCTCGCCCTCCTCGAACGCGAGGGAATGCAGGGGATCTCCATGCGCAAGCTCGCGCAGGAGCTCGACGCCGGAGCGGCGACGCTGTACTGGCACGTCGGCGACAAGGAGCAGCTGCTCGGCCTGATGCTCGACCGCATCGTCGGTGAGAACGAGGTGCCCGACCCGGACCCCGAGCACTGGCGCGAGCAGGTCAAGGACCTCGCCCGCGCCACGCGCAAGCTGCTCAAGTCCCGGCGCGACGCGGCCCAGCTGTCGATGGGGCGCATCCCGGCCGGCCCGAACGCGCTGCCGGTGCTCGAGCGCTACCTGGCCGTGCTGGCCGCGGCCGCGCTGCCGGCCCAGGTGATCGCCTACGCCGCGGACATGTTCAGCCTCTACGTCGGCGCGTTCGCCTACGAGGAGTCCATGCCCGCGCCGGACGTCGAGCAGATGCGCGGGATCTTCAGCTCACTCCCGCCCGAGGAGTTCCCGGTCATCACCGGGCTCGCCGACGAGCTGGTCGCCGGCGACCTGGACGAGCGCTTCGAGTGGGCGATCGAGCTGCTCGTCCGCGGGCTGGAGTCGCTACGAGAGGTTGGCGACCAAGAAGGGCTCTGACGTCGGCGTCGTCGAGCCGCCGAGCGGCTCGGTGTTGACGAGCACGGTCTCGACGTCGTCCAGGTCGCCCGTCACCGACGCCGTCGCGGACCCGTCGCGGCGCGGCGTGAACAGCGCCGACGTCGGCTCGGGCGCGCGCCCGGGCTTCTGGATCCAGACCATGTAGACCTTGCCCTCGGGCGGCGTGGGCAGGTTGTTGGCGACGAGGATCGCACCGTCCTCGTTCAGCTCCAGCTCGGCCGAGGCGTCGGCCAGCGTCGACTGCATGTCGATGGTGCGCCCGTCGTCGCCCGCGAAGAGCACGCCGCCGACGACCACGCCGGCGATCAGCGCCGCGCACGCCAGGGCGAGCGCGGGCAGCGGCAGGCGCAGCCAGCGCCGCTTCTCCCGCTTCGGGGCGGCCTTGGCCGCCCCACCGGCGCTCGCGAGCAGCTCCGCCTCGCGCTCGACCTCGGCCATGATCCGCGCCTTCAGCGACGGCGGCGGCAGCATCGGCGGCGCCGAGAGCGGCAGCGCCTGCGCCGCGACGCGCAGCTCGTCGGCTTCGGCACGGCAGGTCGCGCAGGTGGCGAGGTGCTCCTCGTAGGCGGCGTGCTCGTCCTCGGGCAGGGCGCCGAGGACGTACACGCCGGCCGTGTCCGCCCAACGCTCGTGATCAGGACCCACGCTCATGCCTCCACCGCCCCGTGCGAGAGGGCCTCACGCATCTTCTTCAACCCGAGCCGCATCCGGCCCTTGACCGTGCCCACCGGGGACTCGAGCATGTCGGCGATCTCGGTGTGCGTGAACCCGCCGAAGTAGGCGAGCTCGATCACCTTCAGCTGATCGGCCGGGAGGACCTCCATCGCGCCACGCACGATGCTCGCCTCGTCGCGCCGGGCGACGTCCTCCTCGACCCGCTCCGGCGACTCGAGGCGCTCGGCCGCGGTCTCGTCGTCGGACCGGCGCTTGGCGTGGACCGAGTTGCGCCGCAGCGCGTCGATCGCCCGGTGGTGGACGATGCCCAGGATCCACGTGCGCACGGACCCACGCCCGCGGTCGTAGTGGGCGCCGGAGCGCCACAGGTTCAGGAAGGCCTCCTGGATGACGTCCTCGGCCATCGCCTGCTTGCCGACCATGCGATAGGCGAGCGAGTAGGCGGCACCGGAGTGGCGCTCGTAGAGGGCCTCGAACGCCCGCGCGTCGCCCCGGGCCATCATCGGGATCAGGTCTTCGTCGGCCAGGGCGCGCACGTCCATGTCCTTCCCATGCGCGCCGAAGTCCAAGTTGGATCAGCGCTTGGGCGCCAAGTCGTCGAAGACCTTGAGCGCCTCGCGCCCGGCGTCTTTGAGCGTGCGGGCCAGCAGGTCCCGCGCGCCGCGGGCGGCGGCTCGTCGCTTGTGGCGCCGCCGCTGGGTCCTGAGCACGACCAGGCCGACCGCTGCGCCGCCGCCCACGACGACGGCGGCCGCGGGGCCGACCGCGGCGCGAGGCCAGTTCCGCGGGTCCTTGATCGCTTCCAGCTCCCACGACTCCAGCTCGTCGGCCGCCAGCTCGACGATCGAGTCCAGCGTCGTCTCCAGCCGCTCCTGCATGTGCACCGGCGGCTCGACGGGTGAGAGGGCCGCGCGCAGGCGCGCCTCGATGTCCGGGAACGGTGTGCTCACGTCAGTCCTGTCCAGTTCCGTTCGCGTCGGCCTGCACGATCTCCTCCAGCTGCCGGATGGCGCGGTGGATGAGCACCTTGGTCGCCCCGTCCGTGCGGTCGAGCGCCCGTGCGATCTCGCGGTTGTCCATCCCGAGCGCGAAGCGCATGATCAGCGCCTCGCGCCGGTCGTCGGGGAGCTGCTGGACGCCGCGCAGGATCCGCGCCAGGTCGTCGCGGTCCTGCACCAGGCCCTCGGTCGTGTGCGGGGTGCTGATCGCGCCCGCGTCGTCGATGTTCGTCTGCGGCCGCCGGGAGCGGTCGCGGTAGTAGTTCGCCGCCAGGTTGTGCGCGATGCGGATCAGCCACGGCCGCAGCGGCCGTCCGTCCGACTCCTGCTGGGCGCGCGCGAAGTGGCGGTACGCCTGCAGGAACGTCTGCTCGGTCAGGTCCTCCGCGTCGTGGTGATTGCCCACGCGGTAGTACGCGTACGAGTAGACGTCCTTCAGGTGTGCCTTGTAAAGCTCGCTGAAGTCGTGGTCGAGCTTGGCCTTGTCCGGTGCTGTGGCCATCCGCCATGGACACTACGCCGCCTTTGCGCGCTGCGCCTTCTTCGCCTTCTTCGGAGCGGTGATGGAGGCGCGCCAGCGGTCGGGCTCGATCTTGCCCTCGACCAGGTTCGCCAGGCCGCGGAGGGCGGGCGCGTCGACGCCCGCGTCCTTGAGCCGGGCGGCGAGCAGCGGGATCGTCTCGACGGCCTCGGCCGTCTGGCCGATCACGGCGCCGACCTCCCCCGCGGGCATGCCCTGCGCGAGCAGCTCGCCGGCGCGGCGGTTGCGCGAGCCCTCGGCGAGCACGGTGGCGACGAGGTCGCCGGTGCCGGCCAGGCCGCTGAACGTCTCCGGCCGGGCGCCCTCCGCGCGGGCGAACGCGTCGACCTCCGCGAACACCTTGCCGGCGGCGGCGCCGGCGGCGTTCGGGGTGTCGGCGGCCGCGGCGGCGAGCGCGGCGGCGTTCTTCGCGCAGCCCGCGAGCTCGACGCCGATCACGTCGGTGGTGTTGGTGACCTGCAGGCCGGCGGCGAACAGCGCGTCGGAGACCTGGCGCGAGAAGGACGGGTCCTTGGCGGCGAGGACGAGCGACGCGCCGTCGGAGAGCGCGTCGGCGGCGTGCGCCGGGCCGCCGAGGACGCCGACCGCCCACGACTGCGTGCGCTCGGCGACGAACGCCGACGGCAGCGTGCCGAGCGGCGGGACGAGGCCCTTGCTGAGGACGAGCACGCCCGTGCGCGGGGCGAGCTTGGACGCGTGCGCGGCGACCACCTGCGGCAGCTCGGCGGCGGGCACGGCGAACGCGACGAGGTCGTGGCGGCCGAGCTCGAGGTCGGCGGCGCGGACGGCCGTGATCCGGCTCGAGAGCTGGACGCCCGGCAGGTAGCGGTCGTTCTCGCGGGTGGCGTTGATCAGGTCGGCCTGCGCCTTGGTGCGGCAGCCGAGGTCGACGTCGATGCCCGAGCGGGCGAGCATGGCCGCGACCGCGGTGCCCCACGAGCCACCGCCGATGACGGCCGCGCGCCGGAGCGGCGGCAGGCCGCCGAGCCACTCCCACTGCAGCATCACGTTCGGCCAGATGCGGTCGGTGACGGCCGCCGCGAGCGGACCGGTGACGTTCTCGGTCTTGGGGAAGGTGAGCGGCGCGCCGATCCGCACGCGGATCTTGTGCGGGCGGATGCGGAAGCCCTTGCGGATCGACTCGGTGCCGATCATCGCCACGGGGACGACGGTCGCGCCGGTCTCCAGCGCGAGCCGGCCGACGCCGCGCTTGGGCTTGCCCAGCGCGCCGGGGCGGGTGCGGGTGCCCTCGGGGAAGATCAGGACCGGGTCACCGCGGTCGAGGATCGCCTTGGCGGTCTCGATCATGTCGCCGTCGGCTTCGCCGCGCTTGACGGGGAACGCGCCGAGGCTGGACAGGAACCACCCGAGCGCCTTGATCTTGAACAGCTCCTGCTTGGCCACGTAGTACACGGGGCGCCGGCTGCAGAGGCCGATGATGAAGGGGTCGATGAACGACCGGTGGTTGGAGACGAAGATCACCGGTCCGCTCTGCGGGACGTGCTCGCGACCGAGGCGCGAGAGCCGCCAGTAGATGTGCGCGAAGGGTTGGACCCAGGCGCGCATCAGCCAGTAGACGATCGGGTTGACGCCCTTCGTGCGGGCGCGTGCATGCAGACGTGAGTGATCCATGGGGTGGGGTAGCCGTCCTCCTCGCCGATTTCGTACACCGTTGCCGTTGCGCGCGTTACAGTCGGGTCATGGCCCTCGACCGCACCCGCACCCTTCGAGGCGCTCTCGCCGGCGCCGCCGCCGCGGCCGTGTGGGCCGCGCAGCAGCCGCTGGACCAGCGCGTGTTCGGCTGCGACTACGACGACGCCGAGCTGCTCGGGCGCTTCGTCACCAACGGCCGCGCCGCGTATCCGATCGGACTCGCGATGCACGTCGCCAACGGTGCGGTCTTCGGCGCGCTCTACGCGAACGTCGCGCGGGACATCCCGGTGCCACGCGCGCTGCGCGGGCCGCTGGCCGGCCTGGCCGAGCACCTCGCGACGTGGCCGGGCACGCCCGCGCTGCCGCGGATGCACCCGGCGGGCGACGAGCTCCCGCAGCTGTGGGGCTCCGGTCGCGCGTTCGCGCAGGCCACCTGGCGGCACCTGCTGTTCGGCACCGTGCTGGGCGAGCTCGAGCGGCGGCTGAACCCGCCGGACTCCGAGCCGCAGCCGATCGACCCCGCTTCCGCGGCGTCCAACGGCCACGGGCACGCCGAGTACGTCGTCTCGCTGAATTAGCGCGTGCGGGTCTTCATCACGGGGGCGTCGGGGTTCGCCGGCGCCCATCTCGTAGCGGCGTGCGAAGCCGCCGGCGACGAGGTGATCGCCGCGCCGTCCTCGGCGGAGGCCGACCTGCGTGACCCGGCGGTAACCCGTGCGCTGATCGCCGACGCGCGGCCCGAGGTCGTCTACCACCTCGCCGCCCGCGCGCACGTGGGCAAGTCCTGGGACGACCCGGTCGGCACGATCGAGCAGAACGTCCTGGTCGCCGCCAACGTGCTGGAGGCGGTCCGCCAAGACGCCCCGGATGCCACGGTCGTCTCGGTCGGCTCCGGCGAGGAGTACGGACCGCCGGAGACCGTGCCGACCACCGAGGTCCATCCATTGCGGCCGCAGAACCCGTACGCGGTGTCGAAGGCGTCGGGCGGGCTCGCCGCGCGGTTCTACGCGGACGCGTACGGGCTGCGCGTGATCCACGCCCGCGCGTTCAACCACTCCGGGCCAGGTCAGGAGCCGATCTACGCGATCGCGGCGTTCGCGCAGCAGATCGCGCGCGGCCTGGACGCCGGCGAGGACCCGATCCGGATCGAGACGGGCAACGCCGACACGCGCCGCGACTACACCGACGTGCGTGACATCGTGCGCGCCTACCGCCTGCTCGCCGCCCAGGGCACGCCGGGTGAGGTCTACAACGTCTGCTCCGGCGTGACCCGCTCGGCCCGCGAGCTGGTCGCGGGGCTCGCCGAGATCGCGGGCGTCGCGGTCGACCACGTGGTCGACCCGGCGCGCGTGCGCGCGCACGAGGTGATGGAGATCCGCGGCGACGCGTCCAAGCTCGAGGCGGCGACGGGCTGGCGCCCGCAGATCCCGCTCGAGCAGACGCTGGCCGACGCGCTCGCGTCGTTCCGCGCGGCCTAGCTGAAGCGGTCGAGCGCCGCGCCGAACTGCTGCGCGAGCACGCGCGCGCGGTCGACCTCGTGGCTCGTGAAGGCCTGCGCGCGGACGCGGTAGAGCTCGAGCAGCGCCAGCGGGCGGTTGCCCCACGTGACCGGGACGAGCAGCGCGGTGGCGAAGCCCAGGCGCTCCAGCTCGGCCAGCTCGAGCGGGTCACCGGACGCGTCGCCGGCGATCACCTGGCCGGGGATGCCGGCGTCGAGCACGTAGCGGCTCGCCGGGTAGTCCTCGATCGGCCAGCACTGGCCGACCTCGTCGTACTGGTCGGAGATCAGCTCCAGCTGGTCGGCCCGGACGAGCAGGACGGCGAGGTCGTCGGCGCCGAGCAGCTGCGCGGCGCGTGTGCTCGCCGCCCCGACGTCCCAGGCGGTCTCGGCCGCCGCCAGCTCCTCCGCCAGCTCGGCGATGCCGCGCGCGAAGGCGCCGGCGCCGCTGCGGGTGCGCATCGAGACGCGCAGGCCCGCGCGGATCTCGGACGTGCCGGACGCCGCCGCGGCGGGGTCCGGCTGCGGCCAGGCCGGTGCCGGGCGGCACAGGCCGTACCCCTGCGCGTACGTGATGTCGAGCTCCACGAGCGCGCGCAGGTCGTCGAGGTCCTCGACGCCCTCGGCGCAGATCGCCGCGCCGGTCGACGATGCGAACCCGATCAGCGCTTCCAGCAGCGCCTGGCGTGAGTCGTCGGCGTGCGCGCCGTGCACGAGCGTGCGGTCGAGCTTGAGGATGTCGGGCGCGATCTGGATCATCTGCTGCAGGCCGGCGTAGCCCGCGCCCGCGTCGTCGAGGGCGATCAGCGCGCCACGCGCGCGCAGGTTCACGAGCGCGCGCGACAGCTCGTCCTCGTCCCCGAACACCTCGTGCTCGGTGAGCTCGATGACGATCCCGGTGAGGCCCGACGGCAGCGTGTCCTGCACGGCCTTCGACAGCAGCGCGCGCGGCGAGACGTTGAGCGCGAGGAACGTGCCCGACGGCCGGTCGGGCACCTCGAGCGCGGCCCGGATCGCGAGCGCCTCGAGCTCGTTGCCGAGCCCGACGCGATGCGCCTGCGCGAACCACTCGTCCGGTCCCCGCCGCGGCTCGACGTCGATGCGCGTGAGCGCCTCGTACCCGCCGGCGCGCCCGGTCGCGAGCTCCACGAGCGGCTGGAAGACGATGTCGATCGCCTGCGTGCCACGCTCCAGCAGCGCCGCGATCTCGTTGCGCTGCTCGGACTCCGGCCGCACCGCCCCACGCACGTACCGCACCGTGCGACCCCGGCCCGAGCGCTTGGCCCAGTACAGCGCGGCGTCCGCGTTCTCGAGCAGGACCGCCGCCTCGGTGCCGTCGGTCGGCGCGGCCGCCACCCCGGCCGAAGCCGCGACCGGACGACCGTGCACGGTCAGCTCCGCCAGCGCCGCCCGCGCCCGCTCGGCGCAATCCTCGGCCGCCTCGGCGTCCGCCCCCGGCAGGATCAGCACGAACTCCTCGCCGCCCATGCGCCCGACGACGTCACCGGCGCGCACCGCGCTCCGCAGCCGTTCCGCCGAAGCCACCAGCACGCGGTCACCCTCGGCATGGCCGAGCGTGTCGTTGACGACCTTGAAGTGATCCAGGTCGATCAGCACGACCGCCACCGCGCCGTCGTCCGCGAGCGCGGCGTTGAGCCGCTCATGGCACGCGCGATGGTTGAGCAGCCCGGTCAGCCCGTCCCGCTGGACCTGCTCGCGCAGATGCTCCCGCTGGCGCGCCGAGTCGTACGCGAGCGCCGCCATCGTCGCGAACCGCTCGACGAGCTCGACCTCGTCCGCGCTGAACGACTCGTTCTCGAGCGAGCGGTACACGTTCAGCGCGCCCACCACACGCTCCTGCGCGAGCAGCGGCACGCACACGAACGCCTCAGCGTCGTCCGGCGTCCCGCCCACGACGTTGCACAGCGGCTCCTCGTGCGAGTTCGGAACGTTGCGCGTGCGCCGGTGGGCGACGCTCCAGCCCGTCACGCCGGTGCCGAGCGGGATCGGGTCCGACATCACCTCCGCGACCCAGTCGCCGACCGCGAACACCGGGCGCAGCAGCTCGGCCGGCTCGTCGATCTCGTACACGGCCAGGTCGTCGTAGCGCAGCAGCGCCCGCAGGTGGTGGGCGATCCGCCCGAGCGTCCCGTCCAGCGAGTCGGCGCTCAAGATGCCCGAGGCCGCATCCACCAGCGCCTCCAGCGCCGATCCGCGCTCGGTCTCTAAGGCGGGGGGAACCGTCACGGTCAGTTAATCGGCCGGATGCGCCCTGGCCTTGACGCTCCCTACACTCCTTCCCCCCGCCGGAGTAGCTCAGCTGGCCAGAGCAACCGCCTTGTAAGCGGTAGGTCGTCGGTTCGAATCCGTCCTCCGGCTTGCGGCGATGTCGCGTTAGAGCGCGAATTTCGCGCCTTCCGCTCTCCGCCTCGCGGGTGGCGCCCATCCAGGATTCGCCCCTGGTGACGATTGGGTGACACGACGGCCCGGAAGCGGGCCCGGTGACACAACGTCGACGACGCCCCGAGAGCGCGTGTCGACACTCGCCGGACAGCGGCGCTTCTCCTCACCCTTGGGGGCGCTGGTGGTGGCTCGCGAGTTCCCCCGCGCCCTCTCCAGCGAGGACGGCTTCCTGGGCTCCGAAAAGGCCTTTGGCCACCCGCAGGCTTGGGTCGACCCGACGCAGCTCGTCCTCGACCGCGCGCATGTAGGGTCGCATCAGCTCCACTCCGCCTTCGCCAGCCGTCCGCCACGGCCGGTGAAGGCGGCCGAGAACGCTTGAGTGCACTCGCGCGGCGTCGCCTGAACGATGTAGCGCCACGTGCGCCTGTGATCAAGTACGCCCATGGTCGAGACTCCCTTCTCGGTGATCCACCCGCTAGGCCCACAGCAAGTCGTCGGTGGGAACCCGGGGAGCGATCCGCCCCAACCGGTCGTGCGCCAAGCGAAACATCCCCGCCGGTAGCTGTCGTTGCTCGCACGCGTGCGCGATCGCGCGAAGACGGTGCGTGACCTCGCGAACAGGCTCGTCGAGGTCGGCTTGGGGATGCGCGGCGAGTGACGCTGCCACGGCCTCGCAGAAATCGTCCAGGATCGGTTGGTCGGCGGGCCCCGGCTGTCGATCTCGCATCTCGGCGTACCCGTAGGCGGTGTGCATCATGTCGATGCTCTTGCACAGCAGGTGTACCGCCGTGCCGGGATCGCCGGCGGCCAGATGCTTGCGCCCACCGTCGGCCATCGTCTCGGGGGTGCCGTAGTACTTCGACACCTCCCGGACGTATGTGGCCCGGGATGCCGCGGACCATTCCGGATCGGGCAGCGACGCGCTCACCGGTTTAGGACCCTTCGAGAACCACCCCATCTGCTTCCTTTCGTGGGCTTGAGTGGAGTTTGTGCCGTTCTCCCGGTTCCCGCTCCCAACGCCTTGGGCGGAGACCTCGGGTCCGAGTTGCGACGCGAGTTCGTGGTGGGTTTGCAGGGCCTTCGCTCGGACCCGCTCGCTCGGGTCGTCCATCGCTAGACGGTCGAGGACTGCGAGGAGCTGTGGATCCGGGCAGGCGAGCCGCTGCGCCGAGAGCGCGGCGAGCTCGCGGTTGTGGGCCACGCCGTCCCCAAGGGCCTGGGTGACTCCCTGCGCCGCGCGCGTGCGCTCGACGCGAGCGAACGCCAGGCCCTGGATGCAGCAACCGCGGGTGAAGTCGTCCGGGGCGTCCAAGCCGGCGAGGAGTGTCTCGACGCCTTCCGAGAACTGCGCCAGGGCGCGGTGCGCGGCGACGATGAAGCGATCGAACTGCGCGACCAGGACGTCGATCGCCTCTGGATCCCCGATCGCCCCGAGCACCTCGGCGATGTCGTTGGCCACGCCGTCCTCGACGAGACCCTCGGGCGTGTCCGTGCTCGGCCGGGGCCCGCCGAGCACCGCGATCAGGGGCGGCACGGCGTGCGGGCCCATGCGGAAGAGCTCGCCCATGGCATGGTTGTACTGAGGCAGGTTCGCGAGGCCGACGCCCGAGCGGTCGTGCTCACGGTGCACGGCGCGCAGTTGGTCGAGCTGGATCGCCACGTGCGTAGCGGCCGGGTCCGAGGCTGGGCCGGCCGGGAGGACGGCGGCCCCGTTCTTGCGGTTGATCCTACGGACCACGAAGCCTCCGCCGGTTACCGCCGCTCGCGCGAACCGGCCCTTAGGGCGCAGCGCAGCGAGGGCCACGACGCCGAGCGGCCCGGTCGCGATCTCCTTGAGCACCGTCTGCAACTCGCTTGCGACCAGGTCGGCCCCGCGGCCGCCCGGGGTCGCGTCGCGGCGAAATCGGCTCATCGCCAACGCCTTGCTGAGCTCCGCGCCCAGCGCGCCGACGCGCTCCGCCGACGCGCGCGTGAGCTCGCGGTCGGCGTCCGGCAGCCGCTTCCAGTGCTCGTAGACCTTGCGCGAGCCCTGTACTAGATCCCAGCCTTGCTTCGCCAGCATCAGCATTGGTGCGCTCCACCACCCATCATCCGTGAACTCTCGTTTACGACCGGCACTCGCCGATCACGTAGTGATCAGTGCAACTGCCTTCACTGAAATCCCACTGACGGCACCGTCACCGCGTGCCCGCGGGTGCCCCGCGTGGGGGCACCCGCGGGCACGATCAGGCCCTGACCGCCGCCTCTGCAGCCGCGAGCAGCTTCGACGCATGCATCCCGCCGGCGAGGGAGTGGTGTGCCCACAGGACCACGTCGCGGTAGCTGCCGCGATCCCAGACGTGCATCTGCACGTTGGTGCCGTGCTGGTGCGCGCCCTGCGCTTTCGGGACGCCGACACCGACGCTGAACATCGGTGGGTCGTCGTTGAGTGCCGCGAACGGCGTGTTGTCGCGCGGGGTGTACCAGGTGAGCGTCTCACCTCCGAGCGCCTTTGCCGTGAGGCCGCCGATCCACGCGCTCGCTCCGCGCCCGCCCTCGATGCCTGACCGGAACCGCAAGCCACACTCCTTGACGCTCAGTGCGGTTCGGAACTCGGCTGACTTCTCGCCCACCCTTCCCTCCAGTCCTTCGCTGATACGGAGCCCTGCACCGCGGACTCCACCGGACCGCGCTGAAACTTCACTGACGCAGTGGAGGGAGGCCGACATCGATCGAACCGGATGCGCGCCCAGCGACGTTGTCGACCGATCATTTGCGCGTGCTTCACTCGCCATAGCCGCGCTGCAGAATCAGCGGAGGAAGCGCCCCGCGAGCGCGAAGGGCCACATCAGGGCGAGGATCAGCGACTGGAGCCGTCGATTGATGGGGGCGTCCTCCCGGCTCGTCCGGGTCGCCCACATGAACGGCCAGGCGATGAAGGCGACTGCGATGTAAAGGCTCAGCAGAAACGTCAAGACAGAGGTCACGTGGCTTCCTTGGTTCGTGGTGTCGGTGGTTCTGCGCGCGGGTCAAGCCCGCCGCTGCGGGAAGTACGGCTCGAGGTCGTCGTCGAACCAGTGGGTCGGCGTACGCAGCTCGCCTCCCAGCGCTCGGAGCAGATCCTCGAAGGTGTGGAACATGCCGAGATGGTGCTCGTCGTACCGCGAGCGCGTGGGGTCCTCGTGGCTGTAGATGCGCTCGGAGAACACGACGAAGGTGCCGTCCTGCCGGTGCTCGGCGAAGAACGCGTTGCCGAACGGCAGCGGTTCCGTGAGCGCGAGCCGGCGGACGTCTCCGCGCATCAGGGGACGGGCGGACGGGAGGTCCGCGACATCCGGGACCTCGACCTCGAAGACCCGGTCGAAGCTCGACCGCAGCTCGCCGTGGAGCTCGATCCACCGGTCCGCCTCATACCGGTTGAGATGCCCACTGGAGAGCCCGGCGGCGCGGATCTGCTCCAGCGTGTCGTCCAACAGGGACAGGAACCGCGGGTCGCGCGACTCCGGTTCGAGCTCGCCGAACAGCCCGTAGGCGCCGATCGTCGCCGCCCTGCGGTCGGCGGCGTCGAGCGCCGCCGCCTGCAACCCGTCGAGCACCGCGTCGATGCCGGGAGCAGGGCCACGACGTGCGCGGGAACCGCGCCGTCGCTCCGGGCCGTAGCCCGCGTGAACCACCGTTTCATCACTCCAGCCCCCACTCGAACATCAGAACGCTCCTCTGTCCGCGGCGCGGCGCGCTTCGTCCCCGGTCGGGACCGACGCGCGCCCAGTCTCCGGGTCGATCACCAGCAGCCCGACCGTCGTCTCGCCCGCGAGGTGCATGGCGTAGGAGTGGTGCTGGCCGAGCGGGCTGGAGTTGCCGTCCGGTCCCCAGCCCTGCGCGCCGATCGTCACGACGACCCACTGCGCGAGCATCGCGGTCTCGTGGTCGAGGCCGAACCGGCGCCAGACGTGGTGCGCCAGCTCGGACGCGTGGTACACGAGCAGCTTGCGCCATCCGACGGGTGCCAGCGGGGAGAGCTCCTCGTAGGCGTTGACGGCGGCGAGCGCGGCTGCGATGCAGCCCGCCTGTTCGTCGATCGTGCTCAAGCTCTGCAGGAACCGTTCGACGTGCGCGCGATCGACCGGTCCCAGGGCGCTGGTGTCGTAGCGCACGGCACCGTCCTGCGGCTTGCAGATCATCGCGACCTCGGTGTCCTCCCAGATCTCGAGCTCGCGTGGCTCCTCCGGATCCGGAAGGGACGCGATGTCGGCCCACGCCGTCCGCAGCGCCCCCGAGAAGACCTGCGCGGGAACCGAGCGCAGGTACGGTCGCGCCGCCCCGATGAACTCCGTCGCGCGGTGGTCGCGGAGCTCGTGCGCGAACGCCGCGAGCCACATCAGCGCGAGCAGCCGTGCGGGGCCGGCATCGCCCGAGCTCAACGGCTCGCCGGTGTCGAAGCTGCGTTCGTCGTACGGCGGGCCGAGCAGGCCGTCGTCGTAGAGCTGCTCGCCCAGACGCACGAACAGCCGGTGACTCTGGGGGTGGTGGTCCCAGGGTGCGGGCTGAGCGATCCGGCCGACCCGGGCGCTCGTGTTCCATCTCGATGGCGTGCGGTCGTCCAGCTCGGCGCCACGCCACGCGGTCGCGAACCCAAGCGCGCTCTCGATCGCGTGCTCCTCGTATTGCGCTTCGACCCACTGCGACAACGCGCGTCGGTCCTCGATGCCCGAGGCGACGAGCTCCGCGTAGAAGCGATCGAAGTCGGCGACGTAGTGCGCGGGGTCGAGCTGCAAGCCCCAGCGGGTGAAGTCGCCGCGCTGCGCGGCGAACACGCATGGGTAGAAGCGATCGCGTTCGGCGGTGCGGTCGAAGGCGAGCAGGAAGTCGGGGTTCTCGCCCGCCCCGACGAAGAAGATCACCGCCCCTTCGTCGTTGCTGTCGATCAGGTCCCGGACCTGCGTGTGCTTGATCTGCAGCACCGCGGGACGGCTCTTGCGCCGCCGCAGGACGCCGACCGACACCGGTTCCAGCACGGCGCACTGCTGGGTCCGCGTGAGGATGAGGACGCTCTGGCCGCCGTGCGTCTCGGTTCGCCAGAACGCACGCGTGATCTCGAGCACGTCGTCGTCGCCGGCGCCCATCCGCATCAGCCCGAGCTGGATCAGCTCTCTCGTCTCCGAGCTGGGCGGCCACAGGTCCGCGCGCTGCAACGCCGCCTCGGTCTTCGGCCCGATCATGGCGCCAGCATCCGCTGTGCCGCCAGGATCTCCTGGGACGCGTGCTTCATCGCCTCGTACAACCGACGCCCGTCCGCTGCCAGCGGATCGAGGCAGTGCTTGTCCAGGCTCGCGCGCTGGCCGTCCACCCACGCCCCGGCCGAGGCCCGGCTGTGCGTGAGCGCCTGCAACGCTTCGCGCTGGCTCGTGAGCGCCTGGCGCAGCTCGCTCATGACGCGCTCCGCTGCAGGTACTGATCGAGGATCGTCGCGTACTCCTGGATGTGCTTGCGCCCGCGCGGGATCGTCTGGCCGGCCGCGCCCTCGACGGCCTGGATCGTCGCCAACAGATCCTCCGCCGCCCGTTCGACCTTCGCGAGCGCCTGCTTGTGCCGATCCCGGTGCCGGCGGCACTCGTCACGGTGCACGACCGCCCGCGCGTGGGCGCGTGCCAGGTCCTCGCAGCGCTCGGTGCAGCGAGCCAGCTCAGCTTCTCGCGCCGCGGCTTCGCGGGCCGCGCGGTCGAACGAGGCCTGGCTCCGTGCCGTCGCCACCTGGAAATCGGCGACCGCACGGGTCATGTCCGAGCGTGCGGACGCGATCGCGGCCTGGAACCCGCGCTGGTAGGTCGTCAAACCGTCCGCCAAGGTGCGCACGGCGCTGACGCGAGCATCGACGGGAGCCGCCATCAGAACCGGTGGCTCCGTGCCTTCTCGAGGTCGTGCGCCAGCGCGTTCAGCTGCTTGACGAAGTCCTTGACCTGCGCGTCGACGAAGCGGTCCGTCTGGCGCTGGAAGTCGCGGAACTTGTCCTCGAACTGCTGCTTCTGGCGATCCTTCCAGTTCGCTCGGTTGATCGCGTTCTGCGCCTGCTTGCTCGCGTCCTGGATCTTCGACCGGTACGTCTCGAGCTCGCGCGCGAGTCGCTTGACGTCGTCCGGGTCGGCGACGACGGCGTCGCTCATGTGCTGCTCCTGTGGTCAGACCTGGGCAATGACTTGATCGTGTGGCGCGGATAGGCACGGATCCGGCGCTGCTTTCCGCCGGCGCGGTCGGCGAGCAACAACTGGCTCGAGCGGACCGCCGGCGCGTTGTAGACGTCGGTGACGGTCGTGATCTCGGCCACGGTCGCGTCGCTTCCGGTGACGCACCACTCGAACTCGGACAGCAGATCGCGACCGGCCTTGCGTTCGAACTGCACCAGGCTGTCGACCAGCACGGCTGTGTGGCAGCCGACCTCCGGACCGTCGCGCACGACGCGTGCGAGCAGCGTGCCGGGCCGGGGTGGATCGTCCGGGTCGGCGTACGGGTCCTCCGGAGCGAGGTCGAACGCCCGGTGGATCCCGTTGAGCACGAGCAGCCGCCCGGGCCGGCGGTAGTCCTCAGCGCGTCGCCGCGTCTCCACCTCCCCCAACGTCGCCTCCAGCTCGCCGAGGAACCCGGATGCGCGCCGGTACGACACCGAGAGCGCCTCGCACAGCTCCAGCAGGTCGAGCCCTTCCGCAGGTTCGGTGTCGCCGATGAAGTCGATGACTTGGACCGCCATCCCGTTAACCTTCGCTCCGGCCACGCACGACTGCAGGGCGGCCGCGACCGCCGGGTCCGCGTCGGCGTCGTCGGCGGCCGAGCCCAGGAGCAGCACGTTGCTGCCGCGGCCGCGGCGCAGCGCGATGCCGGCGTACGGATCCAGGTCGAACGGCTCGCCGAGGGCGAGCACCGGCCGACCGGCGCTGACCTGAGGCCACGCGGAAGGGCGCTGCGCGAGACGATCGCCGTCGAACACGCGCGGGACGCGGGTGATCCCGGCCCGCGCGGCCTTCTGCCCGATCTCGGTGAGCAGCAGGCCGCGCTCGTCGGAGGGGATGTACAGGCCACGGAACGGCTTGTTGTGCGAAGGCTCTCCGCGCGCGGGGTTGAAGATGCCCTCGCCCTGCTGCGTGAGCGCGCGGACCTCGCGGTTGAGGTCGCCCATCACGAGGTCCGCGTCGGCGTCGTTGCACATGAAGGCGACGCGCATCGGCAGCAGCGCGAGCGTGGACCGGTCCATCGCCGGCATGCTCGACAGCGTCTGCGACGAGACGACGACATGGACGCCCGCGAACGGACCTTGCCGGACGATGTTGCTGAACGCCCGGAACGCAGCCTGGCCGAGCGCATCGTCCTCCTCGAACAGCTCGTGGAACTCGTCCATGAACAGGACGATCCGCGGCATCGCCTTGCCCGTCGTGCTCCGGTACTCCGTGATGTTCGCCTTGCCGGCGGTCTCGCGCTTCATCAGCTCCGCGCGCCGGCGGATCTCGCCGTCGAGGCTCTGGAGCACGTTGACCGAGAACTCGCGCTCGCTGTTGATCGACACGAGACGGGCGTGCGGCAGGTGCTCGTAGACCTTGAACTCGACACCGTGCTTGCTGTCGACGAGGTAGAGCTCGAGCTCCTCCGGTGGATAGACCATCGCCAACGAGACGATCGCGGCGTGGAGCGCCGTGCTCTTGCCGGTTCGCGGCAGGCCGACGACGATCGCGCCGCCGGCGATCTCCGTCGAGGAGAAGTAGAGGGCGGCGATGTCGTGCGCGCCCGACCGTCCGATCGGCGCGCACGCGCCGGTCGCGGTGGTCGCGTTCCACCACGTCGCCGAGTCCGCTGGATCGAGATCCGGGGCGCCGGGCCGGACCGCCGGGACCTGCGACGACAGGTCGGTGGCGACGAGCCGGTTGACGATCGGCACCACCTGGCGCAGCGTCACAGGCCCGGACGGCGCCCGCCGCGCTTCGGCACCGACGCGGAGCAGGAGCTGCGCCGTCGGCGTCTCCGCACGCCCGTCCGCGGTGAACGTCATCCGCGGTAGCCCGTCCGGCACGAAATCCGCCGCGACCTCGCCGATCGGGGCGGGCAGGATCACCCGCCCCACGGTCGTGGTCAAGTCGATGCGCTGCATGGAGTGCGTCAGGCGCGCGAGCGGCACCTCGCCGACCGAGCCGCGCTCAGGGTCGTGCTGGAGGATCACGTGCACGCCGCAGCGGGTGCCGTTCTCGATCAGGCTCAGCAGCTGGCGCGCGGCCGCGGCCGAGAAGCCGGTCGGGTAGTCGAGGACGACGAGCACCCGGTAGGGCTCGGCCACCTCGCCGGCCTGGCGGTTGTAGTCCTCGATCGAGTCGAACTGCCCGCGCAGATAGGTCGAGATGACGACCTCGAGATGGGCCGCGAGCTCATGCACCTTGGTCTCGATCTCCCGCTCGGTGGTCCACGTCTTCGTGTCCACCAGGCGGGTGTCGTACTCCGCGAGGTGCCGGAAGTCCGCGACCGACTGGCCGAGCGAGACCGGGTCGACGAAGATGAAGCGCAGCTTGCCCGGTGGGGTCGCGGCCAGTGACCGCAGCGCGAGCGAGCGCGCGAGATCGATCGCTTCCTGGCGTCGCGCGACGCCACTCGCGATGGCGACGCCCGACGTGAGCGGGTGGCTGAGGAGGAGCGGAAGCCGCGTGATGCCCGAGGACGCCGGCAGCCGCGGGTCGATCTCCCCCGCGCGGATCATGCGCTGGAGGGCGCCGGCCGGCGCCGCCTGTCGCCAGCCCGGGTCCGACCAGTCCGCGCCGGGCAGGCCCGCAGCTCGCTCGGCCTCGGCGAGCACCCGCCGCGAAGCGCTGAACACCTCGTCCATCACCTGCGCGCGACGGGCGATCTCCACGTTGAGCTCGCCGTTCAGATCCGCCTTCGCGTCGAGCCGCTCGGTGACGTACCTCTCGCGCAGGGCCGGCAGCGCGGCGTGGATCTCCGACAGCCGCACGGTCACCGTCCAGAGCGCTTCACCGACGGTCGGCATCGTCTTGCGGCGCTTGACGAGCTTCTGGTCCCACGCGCGTCTGGCGGCGATCAGGCCGCGGACGTCGTCCTGCGCGAAGGCGACGAGGCCGTTCCATTCCTGGCGTGCCTCGTCGAACGTCGTGGGCGGGGGCTGCGGCGGCCGGCGCCGCGGCAGCTCCCGGCCGAACGCGTGCTGGAGGTCGCGACGCATGCTCTCCCCGAGATCCCGCGGGACGAACGCGCCGACGTGCTCGCGAGCACGCTGCTCGACCTCGATCAGGGCGGTGCGCACGTCGTCGCGGAGCTTGCGGATGTCGTCCGCGTCGCGCAGCACCCGGGCGCGGAGCCCGTCGACCTCATTGAGGACGCGACGCATCAGCTGGTCCGCGGCACCGCCGACCTCCGCGTGCTCGACCGGCCGGGACACGCGCTACCGGGCTCCGGCCTGGAACGCGCCGGCCTCGACGCGCATCTGGTCGCGCGAGCGACGCCGGCACGGGAAGTACGGGATCAGGTCGTCGTGCGCCCAGTACGAGTGCGTGACGAGACGCTCGCCGAGCTCCCGTAGGAACGCGGGATAGCTCGGGGCGCTGAGCCCGTCCCAGTCCCAGCGGCGAAGCACACCGGTGTCCGGGTCGACGCCCTCGACCACCGCCTGCACGGTGCCGTCGGGCCGGCGTTCCGCGTAGATCGAGTTCGCGGGGGCGGCCGGTGCCTGGGCGAGGCGGCGCGCTTCGCCGTCCGCCAGGTCCTTCACCGGCGGCGCTTCGTCCTCGTTCGGGATCGGCAGGTCGGCCAGCGCGGTCGGCCAGCCGGCCGGGTGGCTGCCCTCGTAGCCGTGGGCCTGCGTCCAGCAGTCGAGCGCGAACGGCGGGATCGCCGTGTAGGAGACGCCGTCACGTCGCAGCGTGTCGAGGCCACGATCGGCCACGCGCCGGTAGCGCGGGTCTTCCAGGAACGACCCGGTGAGCGCGTTCCAGCCGACGAAGATCGCGCCGACGTAGGCCCACGCCCCGGCCGACGCGGCGGCCGCCTCGAGCTCGTCGAGGAACTGGCCTTGCGCCTGGCGGCCCTGCGGCGAGTCCATCGGCGGATATCCGGCGACCTTGAGGAAGTGCATCGCGTAGCCATCCAGCTCACCCGGCGGGAAGGCGTTGACGCCGGGCGGGTACGGGCTCTCCCCGCCGAACGCCAGCTCGCCGAGCCGGCGCAGATCAGCCGGCGTCGCGGACAGGTACGGCGGGCGACGCGCGGGGCCGCGCGAGAAGAACCCCATGGTCAGACCGATCGGCGGGATCGCCGCCGGGCCGGGGGGAACGCGCCCCCCGGCCACAGCGTCACGTTCACTTCTTGCCGCCGCCGAGCGCCGTGCTGCCGAGGCCCTTCGCGATCTTCGGGTCGACCGGTTTGTCCTTCGGCGGCAGGTTGCCGCTCGTGTTGGCGTTGGTCTTCTCCGGGTTGTACTCCATCCGACCCTCCTTGGGGTTGCCGTGCGTGGAGCACTCCACAGGGCGACGCTGAAGAACCGCTGACGCCGCGCTCAGACGGCGCGTTCGGCGAACGCCAAGGCGGATGCGACGGCCTCACCCACGCTCATCAGCTCGCCCTCGGCCAGCGCTCGGTCGAAGTCGCGGCTGTCGAGGGCCTCCCGCACTCGCGCCAGGTCTTGCTCGCGGAGCTGGCGATCAGCCACCGAAGGCCGATAGCCCGAGCGTTCGGCCAGCCGTCCCGAGCAGGCGAGCAGACGTGCGGCGAGCTCGTTCTCTTCGCGCCGCTGGGCGGCGCCGGCGATGCCGTCCAGCGCCGAGCACGTCGCCCACAGCTCGCCGACTTCACGGGCGTGCTTGAGCGCCTCCGCGTACCGCTCGAGCGCACTCGTGAACTCGCCCGCGCCGCGACTGATCGCGGCGAGGAAGTTCAACGCCTGGGCACTGCCCGCCCGGTCGCCGATCGCGTCCGTGAACCGCAGCGCGGCCTCGCAGAGCGCCTCGCCGCGGCCGAGCTGCCCGCAACGCGCGGCCATCAGGCCGGCGCCGCGACGCACCGAGGCGAGGACGGAGCCGTGCTCGAGCCGCTCGAACTCGTCCGCGGCTTGGAGGTACGCGCGCCCGGCGGCTCTCTCGTCGCCGCGGAACCAATGCGACGCGGCGACGAGCTGTTGCGCGTACGCCGCCTCCCAGTCACGTCCAAGACGTTGGAAGCGGCTCCGGCTCTCCTCGAACCGGGGTAGCGAGCCCTCCGGGTCCGGGAACATCTGGGCGGCGCCGACGCCGAGCGCCGCCCAGGCGAGGCCCCACTCGTCCCCCAGCTCTCGGGCACAGGCTTCGAGCGCGTGGTTGTACGCCCGGGTCTGCGCGTAGTCACCGCGCCACCAGGACAGGTGCGAGCCGGCGCGCAGCGCGCGTACCCGCCGCTGCGACGGGCGCTCATCCATCGCCAGGACCTGTTGCGTCCACCCCGCGCCTTCCTCGAAGTGGCCATGGGAGAACCACAGCCACCAGAGCCCACCGACGAGGGTCAGGGCGCCGTCGACATCCCCGTCCTCGATCATCCACGCGAGCGCCGCGCGGAAGTTGTCGTGATCCGCTTCGAGACGCTCGAGCGCGATCTGCTCGTCCGGGCCGAACAGCCGTGGCGCGATCCGCGTGACCAGGTCTCGGAACGCCTCGGCATGTCGGCGACGCACGCGCTCGACTTCGTCGTCGGTGGCTCGAGCCAGCGCGAACGCGCGGATGGGTTGGCCGAGGCGCATGCGCGGCTCACCGGCGACCGCCCGCTCGGCGGTCAGCATCGACCGCTCGATCAGCGCGTCGAACACGTGCCCGACCTCGTCGTCGCCGCCGGCGACCGCCTGCGCCTCGGCGAGCGCGAACGAGCCTCGAAACACCGCGAGCCGATGCAGCACACGTCTCGCGCGCGCGTCGAGCAACTCGTGACTCCAACGGATCGTGGCTTCGATCGTCCGCTGGCGCGGCGGGCGTGCAGGATCGGAGAAGTCCGGCACCCGATCTCCGAGCACCTGCGTGTCGAGGTCATCGGCGACGTTCACGAGCCCACGCGTGGCCACGAGCCCGGCGGCGAGCTCGATGCCGAGCGGCGAGCCCTCGACGGCCCGACAGATCCGGGTCGCGGCGTGCACGGTCGCGCGCGCGTCGCCGGCGAGCGGACCGGACCGCTCGAGCAGCAGCTGAACGGCCTCGGGAAGCGCGTCCGGACTCGCGTGCGTGAGGTCCATGGCGGGCAGCTCGACGACGCGCTCGCCCGCGAGCCGCAGAGGCTGACGGCTGGTCGCGAGGACGCAGACACGGGGGCAGGACCTCCGGATCTGCGACACGAGCTCGACGCAGCCGGCCAGCGCGTGCTCGCAGTTGTCGAGCACCAGCAGCAGGGCACGGTCGGAGAGATGCCGGACGAGCGCGGAGGAGGCAAGCTCGTCAGGCAGCGGGCGAACGCCGAGTTGCCCGCCTGCGGCGATCGCGAGCGTCTCGACGTCCGCGCCGGTCTCGAGCTGCCCGAGCTCGACGAACCACGCACCGTCATGGAAGAAGGGCAACCGGTTCGCGGCCACCTGCAGCGCGAGGCGCGTCTTCCCGCATCCGCCCGCCCCGAGGACGGTCACAAGCTGCCCGAGGGACAGGAGCCGCGAGATGTCGGTCAGCGCGCGCCGACGGCCGACGAACGTCGTCTGCTGGACCGGCAGGTTGTGCAACCCGACGTCGAGGGTCTCAGGCGCCGGGAAGGGCTCGCTCTGTGCACCGCCGAACTCGTAGAGTGGCTCGCCCGGGAGAAGGTCGGCGAACCGTTGCGCTCCGAGGTTCCGCAGCGGCCGCCCGGTCTTGCACCGCGCCCGCGCTTCCTCGGACACGAGCACCTGTCCCGGATGGGCGGCCTCCGCGAGGAGACGCGCGCGGGACGGGCCGGCGCCGGCGATCAGATCGCCCAACCGCACCAATGGACCGGCGTGCACAGCGATCGCGGGCCGCAGCCGCTCATCGGCGACCAGCGCGTCGGCGGCGTGGATGGCCGCGCCCGGGTCCTCGAACCACGCGACGAGCTCGTCGTCACCGACCACGTGGGCCGCACCGCCCCAGCGGTCCACGAGGAGCGCCGTCGTGCCGAGGCGAGGCCCGGCCGGATCGCGCGTCGGGCCGAGCCTGGCGCAGAGCAGGGCACCGTCGAACGGCGCGTGCACGACGGTGGAGATCCGCGTGTCGTCGGCACGCTGCCCACGGCCGATCCGCTCGCCGAGCCGTCGCAGCTCAGCACCCAGCGCACCGAGGTCGCGCACCGCATCCCGGTATGCGAGGCCGGCCTCCGCGGTACGGCCGGCGCCGTCGAGCGCGCGAATGAGCTGCGCCCGCCGGCGCTCATCCGCCGGGTGCTCGTGGATCTGCCGGCGCAACGTGCTTTCGAGCCCGTCGTACTCGTGCAGGAGGAGCCGCACGTCGTTGAAGTCGGTCTCGGCGCGGTTGCGCAGGATCTCGAGCTCGGTCGCGTGGCCGATCGCCCAGTGCAGCCGGCCGTGGTCGCCCAGGACCGGGCCACGCCAACACGCCAAGGCCTCCTGGAGCATCGCCCGGGCGACGCGCGGCTGCGACTCCGACAGCGCCTTGCCTCGTCCTGCGAGTGCCCGAAAGCGCTCGGCGTCGAGCCGCATCGCGTCGTTGACCACGAGGCGATACCCGGCGCCGACCGTGTTGATCACCCGCCAGGCGGGCCCCGAGTCGTTGAGCCTCTGACGCAGCTGTCCGATGGCGACCTGCACGCTGTTCGAGCGGCGCTTGAGCTCACGGTCCTCACCCCAGACGTCGTCGGCGAGCGTGCTTGCCGACAGGACCGTCCCCGGGGCGAGCAGGAAGCGACCAAGCAGCATGCGATGCGTCTCGCGCAGCTCGACCGCGACCGCGTCGGGCTCCAGCCGGACGGCCAGCGGACCCAGGATGCTGTAGTCGACCTCGGGCATTGAAGGTGGAGGACCGCCGACCGAGCGGCCGCGACAACCCAATCAGAGCCATGTCCATCAGGTCAAGAGTTCCTATACGTGTGGCTATGTGGCGCGCGTCAACGCTTCGACAGCCGGCTCAGCCCGGCGAGGGCGCGCGCGTCGGTCGGCATCCGCTCGAGCACCTCTTCCCACGCTCGACGCGCCGCGGGCTCGTCGTCGGCCTCGAAGCAGGCGAGCGCGTAGGCGTTGCGGACTTCCGTGTCCTCGGGAGCCCAGGCGAGAGCCGCCGCGAACTGATCGCGAGCACCCGTCGGATCGCTCGACCGGGCCGCCTGGAGACCGCGGTTGAACAGCACCTGGGGGAACTGGGAGAAGCGACGGTACACGACCAGCTGGGTGAGGCACGCCGCGCACACGTCGGCGTCCGGGGCGTTCGGATGCCGGCAGCTCGTGACCGGGCACAGGATGCTGCCCGGCACGGTCGCGACCGGCCGCTGCGGGTGCGCCTCCGCGGCCGCGCTCCGTGAGGCTCGCGCACGGCCGTCGTCCGTCGTCCGCGGACCCCCGCTCTGGGGCGCTCCCATCACGACGCGACCGCGCCGCAACGGTCGTCCGAGATGACGAACCGCCACCGCCAGCTCCTCCACGACGACCGCTTCCGCGTACGCGTCGTCGTAGCGCCAGCTCTCGACGTCGACCAGGTCGACCGTCGCACGCGCGGGCAGGCCCCGCAGCCGCACGATCTCCAGGCCTGCGGCGGCGATGTCCGCGAGCATCTGGTCTTTCAACACCCGCAGCGCGGCGCTCCACGCACCTCCGCTGCGCTCGAGCAGGTTCTCGAGGTCGACGGCCAACACCGCGACTTCCGCAAGGCCGTGCAACCCGCGCTCGCGTCCCTGCGCCGCGGCGCGCGCGGCGGCGTCCATGTCCGTGTGGTGGCGTTCGAGCACCGTCGCCAGCTCGAGCGCCGGGGCCGGCGCCTCGAAGTCCTCGACGGGTTTCTCGGCGAATGCTCTCCACGCGTCGGCGATCACCCCTGTCTTGTCGCATCCGGCGCTGATTTCCCGCTGATCCGTCGTCGTCCAGCGCTGCCCGGAAACCCGGGCGGCGCTTGCGCGTTCTGAGACGCTCTCGCCGATGGACACCGACTCCGAGCGTTGGCGACCGGCCCCCTGGGCCGCGGCTGCCCTCTTGGGCGCAGCGGCCACGGGGACGCTCGCCTACCGGCAGCGTGCGCGCTCGCCGCTGGTCGCGGCCGCAGCGGTCCTCGCCGGCCAGGTCATCGCCTACGCGAACGCGCGACGGGCGATCCAGCACGCGCTGGGCATCGGGCCTGGGCGACGGACCTTCGAGCAGGAGCGTGCGCGTGCGTTCCGCGACCTGCTGCTGGACGACGGCACGCACACGCCGTCCTTCGGCGCCGCGGAGGCGGCGCTCGAACGTCTGCAGGCAGGGCCGATGGCCGCGGACGCTGCGCGGCGGATCGCGTCGGCACGAGCCGGGATCAACGCTCTCGAGCGCCAGCTGTTCGAGACACGCGCCCAGCGCGAGAGCGACAAGGATGTCGACCAGCAACGCCGGCTCGGCGGCTTCGCGCCGCACGCGCCCTCACGCGCCGGCGACCCACTCGCGCTCTACGGCGTGCGACCGCGACTGCCGGCACGGGTGCCCGCGGAGCTGGGCGACGTCATCGAGCAGGTGGGGCTGGTCCTCGACGAGGTGCGGCTGCTGCACACCGCCGAGATCGAGTGGTCGACGCTGCTGTTCACGCTCTGGGCACGGGCGGCGATCGTCGGTCTGGCCCCTGCGCTGAGCAACGCGACGGCGGCGCCGGTTGACCTGCGGCATCCGGGCGGGATGGCGTGGGCGGCGGCCGCGGCGATCGCGACCGCGACCGCGACCGCCGGACCCCGCGTCGCGGACGCGGCCATGGATCGTGGCGCCGCCGGACGGCGTGTGCGCCACGCGCTGCTCCGCGTGGAAGTACCGGCGACGTGCGTGCTGCTGTACACCCAGCCGTCGTGGATGTCCGGCGTCTTCGCGGGCGGCTGGACGAACTGGGCGCAGCGCCCCGACTTCAGCTGGCGACGGCTCGCGACGTTCGTCGGGGTCGTGACGACCGTGCAGAGCGTGGGACTGACGCGTCGCGGCGTGTCGTTCCCACGCACCGCGGCGGAGGTGGCGGCGGGGCTCGCGGCCGTGTTCTACACGGGCTCGAGCTACGGCGCGATCTTGCCCCTGTCCGCGAGCACCGCGGCGCAGGTCATCGCGAGTGGGACCTTGCCGGTGCGCGCCGTGCGCGAGGCGCGCGAGCGGATGCTCGACGTCGCGGGGACGCTGCGGGAAGCGGTCGCCGGGCTCGAGCTGGACGCCGACGTCACGACGGTGGTCGAGGCCGCCGCCGTGCTCGAAGCCAACGCCGACGCGATCGAGCAGCCACCCGACGTGCTCTTCGAGCTCGTCGAGACCGCGTTCCGTCACAGCGACGTGCCGCTCGGCGACACGGACGCGGCAGCGACACGCGCCCGTGACGCAGAGCTCGCGGGTGAGCCGGCCCCCGTGGAGCTGCGCACGCCGCTGTTCGGAGACGTCGAAGGGCTGCGGACCGCCGTCGTGCGTTCAGCCAAGGACGCCAGGACGCTGCACAACCTGCTGGTGGTGCTGATCCGCGAGGCGGAGGTGCACGGCACGATGCGCGCGTACGTGGCGCTGGACGTCGTGGGTGACCGGCTCGTGCTGCGCGTCGCCAACGAGCGTCGCCCTGTCCCTCGACGGGGTCGGCGGGGAAGCGGGGGAGCGCGGATCGAACGGCTGGCACGGCAGCTGCCGCAGGGCCGCCTCGACCGCCGGGAGAACACCGACGGCGCCTTCGTCGGGTTGCGGCCGCGACCGGGATGGTTCGGCGTCGAGGTGTCCTGCTCGGCGGCCGTTCTGTCAGGGTTCCCCGATCATGTCCGGGGCGACTGACGACATCGAGCTGTTCCTCTGCGAGGACATCGAGCACGCCGACCAGGTGCAAGCGGAGATCGACAAGTGCCGCGCGGGCCGCCCGCGCCTGCGGATCGTCGGCCAGGCGCGGACCTTCGACGGGGCCAAGGACGCGCTGATGGACCTCGAGCGATTCCCGGACATCGTGCTGATCGACCACCACCTCCGCCGTGGCGCGGACGCGAAGCCGCGGCCGTCCGCACTCGAGCTGGCGAGCTTCATCTACACGCAGCGACGCCGCGAGGAGCAGCTCACGGACACGCGGCTGGTGCTGTGGACGTCGAGCAACGACGACCAGCTGTTCTGGACCTTTCGCGTCTGCGGCGGCCAGCACGTCATGAGCAAGGCGCTCAACGGCTGGTCGGAGCGCGTCGAGCTGCTGTACACCGTGATGGAGGGCGCCGAGTGGTGGCCCGACAGGCCGGCGCTGGCGCTGCCGCCGAGCGTGCGCGCCGTCATCCGTCACTTCGACGCGGGCATCCCGAACGACGAGATCGCCACCCGGCTCGGCATCGAGCCGTCGGTCGTGTCGACGCGCGCGGACGAGCTGCGCAAGGCCGTGGTCGGGCACTTCGGCCAGCACGTCGCGACGGGCGCCCACGCGATGGCGGCCAAGGCGCGAGCGGACGGCTGGGTCTGGGTCGACCTGCGAGACGACCGGCTCCTGCCGACCGCCCCGCCGCTTCCGCTCGTGCTCGACCCGGGGATGATCCCGGAGCCCTGAGCCCGGATTCCCGGGCGCGCTTGGACGGCGTGCCCGTTCATGCCGCAGATAGGGCGGCATGACCAAGGCAGCCTTCCCCCAGGTACGCGTCCGCGAAGTCGCGGAAGCGGTCACCGACGGCCTGATCGCGCTCGGCGTGGAGCGCGCGTACGCGCTCGGCGGGCGCGAGATCTCGCCCATGATCGACGCGCTCGGCCGAAGCGCGATCGCCGTGATCCAGGCCCGGCACGAGAGCGGTGCGGGCTTCATGGCGATCGGTGACTGGATGGTCTCCGACGGGCTGACCGCCATCGCCGCGACCACCGGGCCGGGGCTCGCCAACGTGATCAACGCGCTGATGGCCGCGCGGATGACCCGCATGCCGCTCATCCTGCTGACGCCGCTCACCCCGCCGATCGAGACCAACCGGCTGGGCATCCAGGCGACCGGGCCTTCCGGGTTCACGCTGTCGGAGCTGCATGCCGCCGGTCGCCTGTTCGACTACGTCGCCCACGTCCACACGGCCGACCAGCTGCCCGCGGTGTTCGGCCGGATCGCACGCGGTCTGGCACACGATCCGGGATTCACCGCTCACATCGCCCTGCCGACAACGCTGCAGGCCGAGGCGACGAGCGTCCAGATCGCGGTCCCGCCGTGCGCGCCCTCCAAGCGAGCGCCCTCCCCCACCCAGGTCGAGCAGATCCGGACCATCATCGACGACGAACGGGTCGCCGTGTGGGTGGGGTTCGGAGCACGCCCGCACGCCGAGCTCGTGCGGCGGTTCGTCGCCAAGGCGCAGCTGCCGGTGCTGGCGTCGCCGCGCGCGCTCGGGATCGCCGACGGCTGCGCGACGTTCGTCGGCGTGACCGGGAACGGCGGCCACGAGCTCGTCTTCGAGGAGCTGGCGCGCTACGGCGTCGAGCGCGTGCTCGTGCTCGGCTCGCGGCTCGGCGAGGCGACCTCGGGCTGGGATGCGCGGCTCGTCCCGACCGGCGGGCTGATTCACGTCGACCACGACCATCGCGCCTTCGGGATCGGCTTCCCGCAGGCGCCGACGATCGCCGTCGAAGCCGACATCGGGCTCACGCTCCGGGCACTGCTGGACGGCCCGCTGGCACGCCGCGGGTTCCGGCGCCGGCGGCCGCCACGAGGGCTGTTCGCGGCGCCGACGCCCCAGGCGGACCGCCTCCACCCCGTCGAGATGCTCGAGGTGCTGCAGCGTGTCGTCGTGGACGCCGGGCTCCCCTACTTCGCGGACGCATCCAGCGCGATGTTCTGGAGCGCCAACCGCCTCGAGTTCCCCGTCGCCGATCGCTACTTCTCGGAGCAGGCCTGGGGTTCGATGGGGTTCGCCGGCGCGGCCGCGGTCGGCGCCGCCGCGGCGCTGCGCACGCCCGTGTTCGCGCTGTGCGGTGACGCGTCGATGCACATGCAGGACGAGATCAACACGGCCGTCAAGTACGACCTCCCCACGATCTGGGGCGTGATGTCGAACGGCGGGCCGAGCATCGTCCGCTTCGGGATGGAAGCCCACGGGCGCTTCGACCATGACGGTTGGTATCCCGACACCGACTTCGCCGCCGTGGCCCGAGCCAAGGGCGCGAGGGCGACGCGGGTCACCAGCGCATCCCAGCTCGAGCAGGCGCTCACGCTCGCGCTCGAGACGCGCTCGCCGCATCTGATCGACATCGTCCTCGACCCGTCCGTCGCGCCGCCGATCGGCGCGCGGGCGAGGCGCTGAGGGTCGTCGTGTCCAGCGCGTTCCCCACCCACTGGCGGCACGACATCCGCCCGTGGCGATTGCTCGCCCGTCTCGCGGCGGAGCCGGAGCTGGGCGAGACCGTCAACGCCCAGGGCCGCCTGCTCAGCGAGCTCATGGACGCCCGCGTGCTCGAGCTCATCGCGCTGCGCGTGAGCGCCGTCGTCGACGTCGAATACGTGTGGCGGGCGCACGCGTTCCTGTCCACCCAGCGACTCGCGGTCCTCTCCCCTGACGAGGTGGCTCGCGTGACGCTCGGAGCGGACGCGTTCGCCGGCGATGACGCGGACCTGCTCCGCGCCGTGGACGAGATCCTGGCCGGAGGGCTCAGCGCCGCCTCGCGCGCCACGCTCGGCTCCGACGCTGTCCGCGTCACCATCGCCACCGGCTTCTACGCGCTCGTGGGTGCGCTGATGCGGGATGCGGGGCCCGAGGACGACATCCCGTCGATCGCGGGCCTGGAGACACCGAGCGCTGCGCGCCGCACGGGCTCGCCGGACGCCGAGGTGCCGCGCGTCAGTGACATTTCAGCGAGCGCAGGTTGAGTTGCGGGTGTGCCCGTCCAGTCGGACAGAGGCATGAGATGACGGTCTACCAGGACAAGCACTGAAGTGCGGCAACCACTGATCGCCGGCCTCAACAGTCTCATGATCACGGCAAGACGTGCTGAGGATTTGACAATGCCTCAACAAATCGAGGGCCTGAACGCCGACGCCGAGCCCATTCGGCGTTCAAAGACGAGCGTCGGGTCGGCCAAGCGAGGAGCTAACCATGCCAGTCACCGCTTCATATGAGCGCGACATCACGACCCTGGGCGAAGCTTCGACCACGGAGCGTGAGATCTCGACCGTGGCGAAGTTCGGCAAGTGCAACATGTGCAGTTGTCCTCGCTACACGACCAAGAGCAACGACTGGCAGTTCTGCGACTGCGGCCACAGCCGGTCTCAGCACCAGAGCTGACCAGGCTTCACGTCCATCGCGATGATCAGCGACCACGACCGACAGCAAGCGGCCGAGAAAGGCGCGTCTACCTGTTCAAAGGCCGACGACTCGATCGCCCCGGACAGCGCCTCAGCGAATGTGCCGTGGGGCCGGGCGGTATCAGGGGCGACGGCACGCGCATCGTCTTCCCGGACAGCCACAGCATCCATCTCCACCGGGGCCAGGTACTCAGCGTGCTTGAGGCTGCGCAGATCGACACGAGCGCACTGCACGCCGCCGACTTTATCCAGAGCATGCGGATCTTGGGCGAGCGCGGGGTACTCGTGGAGGTCGGCGTCGATCCCGCGCAGAGGGAACGCGAACGCGCGGAGCGGGAGGAACGCGCCAAGCCGGCCGAACCTGGGAAATGGTTGCGCGGCGTGCGCAAGCACGTGGACGAGCGGCGCGCGGCCCACCCGGGCTATCACTGCGCGGCATGAGCTGGGACCTGGTGGCGCTCGTCACGGATCCGTGGGAGGACAGCGAGGAACCGCACGTGGACGTCGAACGTCACCGCGTCGCGGTCACCGACCAGCACGTCCACGTCTTCGTCGAGAAGAACTACAAGAAGCCCAGACTGCTGGTCAGTTATGACCTTCCCGAATGCGTTCTCACCCAGAACGACACCGAGGTCCGCTACCCCGACGGGCAAGTCACAGCGTTCCGCGACGAACGCACCGCGCAACGGGTGGTAAACCTCGCGAACCTTGTACCTGCGCCGCTCAACCTGATCTGGAGGACACGTGGGGTTTCTGGATCACCGTCGCACTTGGCGATACGACGTCGCGGCCTCGCGAGAGGCATGCATCGAAGCGTTCGTCCGGGCCTTCTCGGGCCGCGGCGGACTCGTCGCGAAGGCGAGCTGGGAAGTCCGCACCACCGACCGAGGGGCCCTAGCCATCTACCTCGGCCGCAAGGGTCTCGGCGCCGCGGCCGGCATGTTGACGGACGCCGGAGCCCGCGAGCAAGACTCGGCGATCGGGTCTGAGGTTGCCCTTCAGATCGAGAAGACCGGCTCTGACCGAACGCTCTGCTCCGTACGGCTGGCGTCGTCGGGCCGTATCGGCCTCCCCGGCCTGCTGGGGGTGACGTCCGACGCACGGTTCATCCGACCCTACATGCGCGCCGTGCAGGACGAACTGCGCGCACTCGATTCCTCCGTGATCATCAGTCACGACAGCCGCCCCACCAACGCGGACGCGTCCGCATACCGGGTCACCTCCGAGGGAGACACTCGCGCCACACCAGCGCGCCTCGAGCACCTCGAGCAACTCGTCGCACGAGGAGTCGTGAGTCGAGACGACGCTGCCGACCTGATCACGCGCGACGGGGCTTCGGTCAGGATCACGGACGACCACTGGCAGCGGATCAGCGGCATGTGGTGATCGATTGGAGCGAGGGGATGCATCGGGCCGCGTGAGGACGGAATCCAACTAGACGATGGGGAGTCGCGCTCCCCCGGTACCGCTCACTCGACGATGATCCCGCGACCGCGCACGAGCTCTCCCACGAGGTCCCGTCCTGGTGACAATTGGGTGACAGAACCCCCGGAATGCCGACCATATCCACTAGCACCACAAGCCGGGCTGTACGGCGCGGAATAACGTAGTTTCCAGGCACTACCCGCGGCACGCTGCTGTCCCCTCGACGGCCAGGCCCATCCGCCGACGCCGTTCTCCTGGCAGGCCTTCTTCAGCGCCGCGCTCGTGCACACCTTGTCGGCAGTGGCGAACCCGTCGGCAGACCTTCGTCGGGCGCGTCCTGGCTGGTGACCGGGACCTTGCCGTTCTGGCCGTTGCGCTTCAAGACGCTGACCACGGCGCCGCCGAGGCCGTCGTTGGCGGCGTCGACGCCGATGAACTTGCCGTTGGCCTTCGCCGCCTCAGTCGCCGTCGCGTCACCGCCGGCGCCGCTTGTCGACGGCGTGTCGTCGCTGCCGCACGCGGCAACATCGAGCGGAGACCCGAAGTACCGCGGCGGGCGCTGCGGGCCGCCCCGACCTTCGGGGCGGCCCGGGACCTGACTCAGGGCGTGGTCGTCGACAGCGTGAACGTCAGCGTCTTGCCGTAGGCGCCCGTTCGCAGCGCCTGGCCGGCGCCGATCTCCTGACGGAAGGCGATCGACACCGAGTCGTTGCTCACCGGCCCCCCGTAGCTCAACAGCGCGAGCGGGCTGCCCGCCGTCGCACTCAGCGGCGCGAACGCGTTGGCGTTGGCCCGCACCTGCAACCGCTCGCCGAGCGCGAAGGACCCGTTCACGAGCCGCCCGGTCGCCGACGGGCTCGGATCGGTGACCGACAGCAGCGCGTCGCCCGCCGTCGAGGTCACCGTCGCCGTGGTGGTCGCCTCATACGGGCGACTGACCCCCGGTTCGAAGACGCCAAGCGGCGCGGGCGCCCCCAGCGTCAGGGCCAGGGTCGCGGGCACGGTGCCGCCCACGTCACCACCCGCCTGCGTTGTGCCGACCTGGAAGCTCCGCGACACGTCGCGCGCGGGGAAGTAGTCCGCGTTGCCGGACTGCGAGGCGGTGATGGTGCACGTGCCTGCACCGGTGACGGTGACGATGTCGTCGGAGAGGGTGCAGGTGCCCGCGGCGCTGAAGCTCACAGGCAAGCCTGAGCTCGCGGTCGCGCTCACCCTGTAGGGCGGAGCCGTCAGGGGCGCGAAGGTGATCGCCTGATCCACTCGGTGCTCCGTGTAGTGGAAGGTCACCTCGATCCGTCCGCTCGTCGGCCCCGGATACACCCGGACCTCGACGGTACCCCACTGGGTCGAACCATTGCCGAACTGCGTCAGGTCGAGTGCCGTGACCGTAGGCGTGGTGGTGTCCGTCCCGATGAGTTGCTCCGCCGTCAGCTGTTGCGGACCCCAGATCCCAACACCGTAGGTGTGATTCAACGTGTAGGAACCAGGCGTGATGTTGTCAAAGACATACACCTCGTCCTTGCCGTAGGTCTCATACGTCATCTGCCTTGTGGTGCTCTGCGTGCCTCCTGTCGGCCGCCTGATCAGATCGAGCTCGGCGCCCCTGCCCCGCGTCTCGAACGGGTTCTCCACGTATCGAGGCGTGCCGCTGGAGAACGCCTCCACCTCGAAGTAGTACTCCGGATCGACGTTCAGGGCATTGATGTTCAGAGCGTTCTTCCCATAGACCATGTCGCTCTGGTACAGCTTGTCCCGCTCAATGCCGTAGCGCACCACGTAGCCATCGGCGCCATCCACGGGCTTCCACAGCAGATCGGCCTGGCGACGGTCCACTTCGTTGCGGACGGCCATGAGGTTGCCCGGAGGCACTGGTGTGAACTTCGACGCATCCGGATTGCCGAAGACACGCAACTCCTTCACGGCGAACCGTCCGTTGTCGGGCGTGAAGACATTGGTCAGCCGCACATAGCGACCGCTTACGGCCGTCGGGAGCTCGATGTAATCGGACCGCAGGTCCTGGGGATTGTCGCTCTTGTCGACGACCTTGGTCCAGGTCTGGTTATCGCTGGACACTTCGACGGTGTATGACTGGTAGCGGGTGAGTGCCGCGTTGCCGGTGGCACCAGCCCTGTCGAATTGGATCTGGATCCCGCGGATGTCGCTCGTCGTGCCGAGGTCGACGGTCATGTACTCGCCCGGGTTGCCCGTCTGAGCGCTCCAGAACGTCTTGCCGTTCTGGTCCACCGCGAATGCCGGCCAGTAGTTGCCCGTCTGGGCACCGGGGGGCTGCGTGGAAGAGGTCTGGACCTTCTTGTTCAGCGACAGAAGCGTCCATCCCGTGAAGTTGTCCGTGATGGGATCCTTCTTGACGCCGGGCAGGTACTGCGGGTAGTCGCCGTACTCGACGTTTCCGTGCATCACGCCCTCCTTGTCCACATCCGTGGGGAAGAGGGACATGAGCGTGTTGCCGTTACCGCCATTCTGCGTGAACGCCACCATGGCGATGGTCCAGAGCTTGCCCTGCTTGTCCTGGAAGAAGCTGCCGTGGCCCGCGCCCGGCGCGGAGCCCGACACCATCCGGGTCAGCGGGTTGTGCTGGTCATAGACATATGGACCCATCGGGTCGTCTGCCACGTACACACCCTGCGCGTAGGAGGCGAATTCGAGACCGATCGATGAGTACAACACGTAGTACTTGCCGTTGTACTTGAGCGGATGGGGGCCTTCAGTCCATCCATATTCCTGAGGACGGTATTGCCGGTCGGAGAAGAATGGGAAGATCAGGTCGCTCGAATAGCGGGTTTCCCAGCCGTGCTTATGGGGGTCGCCCCAATTGACGACCTCCGGCTTGCTGATCTCCTTGAAGGTCTGCTTGTTCAACTCGACGACCCGGATGCCCAGAAGCTGCGACCATCCGTAGTACATGAACAGCCGGCCAGTGTCTTCGTCGTACAGCATGCTGGCGTCGCCATAGTTGTTGCTGGAGAACGTACCGGCTTCGTACCAGACTCCCGACTTCGGATCGTCGGTCGTCATCACTCGGTTGTTGGTATTGCCGGCGTAGTTGTACAGCTTGCCGTCAATTTCCGTCATGCCAACGATCCCGCCCAGGAGGTTGGGCGCATTGACGTAGTTCCAGTTCGCGAAGTCAGATGACCACCAGTAGCCACGCCTCCCGCGCGTGAACAGGTAGTAGTCACCGCCGATGATCTTGATGACAGGCTCGCCGGCCGTCAGAATCCTCTCCGAACCCTGCGTAAGCGAAATGGGGTTGGTGTACGTGGTCGGGTTCTGCACGACCGATTTTCCCGATGGCCCGACCGGCAGCGCTCCCGGTACCTGGGCCTGGGCGCCGCTCGCAAAGACGAGCGCCCCCACGCACGCCAACAGGACAGACCGCAACAACTTCTTCATGAAGCTCCCCCTCTGGACCCCGCGGTTTGTGACGTAGCGCACAATACGGCCGGGCACTTTCTCCGTCAAGGACGGGCTAGCGACATTCCGTTAATTAGTCTGTTGACGGGACGAACGTGATCCACGCGCTCAGCCCCGTCCTGGCAAGGCGAATGCGCCCCCATGCCTGGAAGGAAACGACCTTTCGGCGGGCGGAACTACGAACCCCCTCGGAGCGGCTGCACGGCGCCGCCCCGTCGACGTTCAACTCGTCACCGTCACCACGCTCGGGGTTGTGGCGCTCTACCTCGCGTCGTTCATCCTCTCGGCCCCATGAGCGTGGCCGCGGCAGCACCTACTCCGTCGAGCCGCCTTGCGAATCGCGGGCGGCGGCGCGGCGGCGGGCGCGGTCGCCGCGCGGGCCGGCCATCCGCAGGAGCAGCTCGGCCGTCTCGACCTCCACCGCGCCGAGGACGACCGCGCGGGCCCGGACCCACGGGACGAGGTCGTAGTGATCGCCCTGGAAGCGGCTGCGCGGGATGCCGAGGGAGGCGGCGAAGCGGTGCAGCTCCTCGAACGAGCCGTCCACCGCCATGTGGCACCAGTCCTTGACCGAGAACGGGACGTGCTCGTAGCGCCGGAGTGGATCCACCAGGACGGTCATGCGGTATGAAGGCTGGCATGAGCAACGACTCCCGCAGCGTGGCGATCGTCGAGGACCACGGTGCGCTGCGGATCTTCCTGCGGGACGTGCTTCAGCAACGCGGCTGGGACGTGACGGGCGTGGCGGGCACGGCGGAGAGCGGCGCGGAGCTGGTGCTGTCGACGAAGCCGGACGTCGCCGTGGTGGACCTGCACCTGGCGTCGGAGGGCGGCGGGGCGTCGCTGATCCGGCGGCTGGCCGGCTCGGAGGCCGGCACGAAGGTGCTCGTCTTCACGGCCACCACGGACCCCAAGGAGCTCGACTCCGTGCTTGAGGCGGGCGCGGACGGGATCGTGCTCAAGGAGGGCGGACTGCCGGAGCTGATCGACGGGCTCGACGCCGTGCTGCGGGGCGAGCGGTACGTGAGCCCGAGCCTAGGTTAGGGTCGTGTCCGGCGTCGGCATGCTGCCGGCGTCGATCAGGATCAGGCGCTTGATGTGCTCGTCGGCGCCGACGAGGAACGCGAACGTCGCGCGGGTGCCGGCGACCGAGCCGCAGTCGCCGCCCGGGCGGTCCGTCAGCTCGAACTCGCCGACGACGAGCTGGCTGACGGTGCGGATGATGGAGATGACCTCCGCCCCGCACGGCAGGCTGTCGTTGAAGTCGACGACGCGCCGGGCCGACTCGAGCTCGAGCGGCTCGGGCTGGAAGTTCACGATCTCGCTCGGCACGCTGAAGTAGCGCGCGGCGGCGCGGACGTCGCCGTGGCGGAGCTCGTTCGCCCAGCCGCGGATCACGCGCTTCTCGGCGTCGGTCACCGGCAGGCGCCGCTCGGGCGTCGCGCTCGGCGTCGCCGACGGCTTGAGCGCGAGCTGCTGCGGCTCGCGCTTCCCCGACTCCCCGCATCCCGCGACGAGCAGTCCGAGCGCCGCGAGCGCTCCCAGCCACCGGCGGCGAGTCATGCCATCAGCATTCCACGCCGGCCGGCAATTCAGACCTTCACGAACGAGGGAGAGGACGCCCGAGGGCGAGCGGCGGGATCGAGCGGCCGATCAGGCCGGTCACCGCGATCAGCGTCAGCACGTACGGCAGTGCCTGGAAGAGCACCGCGCCCGACGGCGAGAACACCGGCAGGCGCCCCGCGAGCGCGGAGCCGAACCCGAACAGCAGCGTCGCCGTGAGCGCGAGCCCCGGGCGCCAGCGCCCGAAGATCAACGCCGCGAGCGCGATGAACCCGCGCCCCGCGGTCATCTCCTGCGTGAACGTGTGCAGGAAGCCGATCGACAGGAACGCGCCGCCCATCGCCGCCAGGCCGCCGGAGGTCATCACGGCGAAGTAGCGCGTGCGGACGACGTTCAGGCCGGCGGTCTCGGCCGCCAGCGGGTTCTCGCCGGCCGACCGCAGCCGCAGGCCCATCGGCGTGCGGAACATGAACACCCAGGTGACGAGCACGGCGCCGAGCGCGAGCCAGACGAGCAGGTTCAGCTCGCCGAAGACGTCGCCGAGCAGCGGCAGCCAGTCGATCGGCAGCGAGACGTTCGGGACCTGCGGGAGGTCGTCGGGCGTGCCCAGGTCCCCGTAGACCTCCACGAAGAGGTAGCCGGTGATGCCGACCGCCAGCAGGTTCAGCGCCGTTCCCGACACGATCTGATCGGCGCGGAACGTGACCGCGAACAGCGCGTGCAGCGCGCCGAAGACGGCGCCGGCCGCGATCGCGATCAGCAGCCCGAGGATCCACGAGCTGGTGAGGTCCGCGCCCCACGCGCCGAAGAACGCGCCCATCAGCATCATGCCTTCGAGGCCGATGTTGATCACGCCCGAGCGCTCGGAGAACAGGCCGCCGAGCGCGCCGAAGATCAGCGGCGTCGCGTAGCGCAGGGTCGCGGCGCCGAGCGCGCCCCAGACGACCACGCGGTCGAGGTTCGCCACCCCGGACTGCGTGGCCGCGTAGCCGCCCGCCAGGCCGACCAGCCCCGCGACGATCGCGCTCCAGCCGAGGCGCCGCTCGCCGCCCGCGATCGCGTACGAGCCCGCCGCCATCGCCAGCACGGCCAGCACGATCACGACGAGCGGCGACCGCACCGTCAGCGGCGGCACCGCGACGAAGAACGCCAGGAACCCGAGGGCGACGCCCGCCCAGCCGACGCGCTTGGCCGTCATGCCGTCACCGCCTGTGCTCGGCGCTTGCGTCGAAGCCGCATCAGGTAGACCACCAGCACGTCGGTCGAGATGAGCAGCACGACAAGTCCCTGGATCATGTAGGTCAGGTTCGTGGCCAGCTGGGGCTCGAACACCGTCGGGTCGAGGTTGCGCACGGACGTGCCGGTGATCAGGCCGGCGAACAGCAACGCGCTCAGCAACGTCCCGATCGCGGTGTTGCGCCCGAGCAGCGCGACCGCGATCCCGAAGAACGCGAGCTTGGTGGTCTGGATGTCGTTGGTGGCGACGCGGAACTGCCAGCCGAGCAGGTCCAACGCCCCGCCGAGGCCGGCGAACGCGCCGCAGATGGCCATGACGAGCACGTAGTTGCGCCGGACGTTGATGCCCGACGCCTCCGCCGCGTCCGGGTTGAAGCCGACCGCGCGCACCTCGTAGCCGAGCGTCGTGCGGTTCAGCAGCACCCAGAACACCACCAGCGCGGCGAGCGCGATGAAGATGCCGATGTGCAGGCCCTGCAGCTGCGGGTCGCCCCAGAAGACCGGCAGCTTCGCGCTCGCCGCGATGTCGTTGGAGACCGGCACGTCGACCTGCGCCGGGTTGTCGTTCTGCAGCGGGCTGCCGAGGTTGAACACCCACACGCCGACCCAGATCGCGATCCAGTTGAGCATGATCGTGGTGATCACCTCGTTGGTGCCCGCGAGCGCCTTCAGCAGGCCCGCGATGCCCGCCCACACCGCGCCCGAGAGCATGCCCGCGAGGATCGCGAGGACGATGTGGACGAAGGCCGGCAGCCCGTCGAACGACGAGCCGACCCACACCGAGAAGATCACGCCGACGATGTACTGGCCCTGGCCGCCGATGTTGAACAGGCCGCAGCGGAACGCGAACGCCACCGCCAGGCCCGTGAGGATCAGCGGCGTCGTGATGATCAGCGTCTGCTGGAGGTTCAGCGCCGCGATGATCCGGTCGTCCTCCGACAGCCACGGGAAGAACCAGTTGAAGCCGGTGCCCTTGAAGATCGCCGAGTAGGTCTCGATCGGGTTGTGGCCCGTCAGCAGGACCACGAAGCCGCCCGCGATGAACGCGACCAGCACGGTGACGATCGGCGCGATCACGCCACCGCCGCGGAAGAACGTCGCCATGCGCGCGGCGACCGTGATGTTCGCGGGGAGCTCGTCCTCAGGCGGCACGCTCATCGCGACCCCCTCCGGTCATGTACACGCCGAAGTCCTCCTCGGACGCCTCCGGCGGCAGCTCGGCCACGATCCGTCCCTCGTAGATCACGAGAACGCGGTCGCTCAGCGACCGGATCTCCTCCAGCTCCAAGGACACGAGCAGGACGCCCTTGCCGGCGTCGCGCTCCTCCACCAGGCGCCGGTGGACGAACTCGATCGCGCCGACGTCCAGGCCGCGCGTGGGCTGGGCGGCGATGATCACCTTCGGATCGGCGGTGAGCTCACGCGCGATCACGACCTTCTGCTGGTTGCCGCCCGACAGCGCGCCGGCGCGGGTCTCGGGGTCGCCGCCGCGCACGTCGAACTCCTGCAGCAGCTTGCGCGCCCGCGCGACCATCTTCGACGGCGAGAGGAAGCCGCGCGTGGAGAACGCGGGCGTCTTGTACTCCCGCAGGCAGAGGTTCTCGGCGAGGTCGAACTCGAGCACGAGCCCGCGGCGGTGGCGGTCCTCGGCGATGTGCGAGACGCCCGCGGCCAGCGTGTCCCGCGGCCCGCAGCGCGTCACGTCCTTGCCGGCGGCGGTGATCTTCCCGGCCGTCGGCGTGCGCAGGCCCATGATCGCCTCGATCAGCTCGGACTGCCCGTTGGCGTCCACGCCCGCGAGGCCGACGATCTCGCCCGCGCGCACCTCGAGCGACACGTCGTCGACGGCCGGCAGCTCGCGGTCGTCGACGGCGGACACGTGCTCGAGCGTGAGCAGCGGGTCGCCCAGCGTCTGCTCGGGCTTCTCGACGCGCAGCAACACCTCGCGCCCGACCATCAGCCCGGCCAGCGAGCGCTCCGTCGCGCCCTCGGTGGAGACCGTGTCGATCTTCTCGCCGCGCCGCAGGACCGTCACGCGGTCGGCGATGTCCAGCACCTCGTTGAGCTTGTGCGAGATGAAGACGACGGACGTGCCCTGCTCGGTGAGCCGGCGCAGCACGACGAACAGGTCCTGCGCCTCCTGCGGCGTCAGGACCGCGGTCGGCTCGTCCAGCACCAGCACCTTCGCGCCGCGGAAGAGCGCGCGCAGGATCTCAACGCGCTGCTGGGTGCCGACGCCGATGTCCTCGACCTTGGCGTCCGGGTCCACGGCGAGGCCGAACTGCGACGACAACTCGCGCACGCGCTTGGCGGCGCCCTTGTAGTCGAGCAGCAGCCCGGAGCGCGGCTCGGCCCCGAGCACGAGGTTCTCGGCCACGGTCATCACCGGCACGAGCATGAAGTGCTGGTGGACCATGCCGATGCCGAGCCCGATGGCCCGGCGCGGGGAGTCGATCGTGACCGGCTCCCCGTCCAGCAGGATCTGTCCCTCGTCGGGCTGGTGGAGCCCGTAGAGGACGTTCATCAGGGTCGACTTGCCCGCGCCGTTCTCCCCGAGCAGCGCGTGGATCTCCCCACGTCGCAGCTCGAAGTCGACTGAGTTGTTCGCGACCAGGGCACCGAACCGCTTGGTGATGCCCCGGAGCTCCAGCGCGGGCGCGTCGGCCACTGCCTACTTCACCGTGTCCGGGATGTCGGTCAGCTCGCCGGAGGCGATCTTGTCCTGGATCTCCTTGACCTGGTCGGCGTACTTGGCGCCGACCTCGTTGGTCTCGCCGATACCCACGCCGCCCGACTTGACGTCGAAGATCGCGTTGTCGCCGCCCTTGAACGAGCCGTCCTGCACGGCCTTGATCTCGTTCTCCACGGCGACGTCGACCTTCTTGAGCGCCGAGGTCATGATCTGGTCGCCCAGATAGGCCTGGTCGGCGTCGACGCCGATGCCCTGGACGCTCTTCTCCTTGGCGGCGTCCAGCGCGCCGAGGCCGCAGCCACCGGCGACCTGGAACACGACCTTCGCGCCCTGGGCGATCTGGTCGAGCGCGAGCTCCTTGCACGGGGCGGGATCGTCGAACTTCTGCGAGTAGCCGTTGACGACCTTCGCGTCCGGGTTGGCAGCCTGCACGCCGGCCTGATAGCCCGCGATGTAGTGGTCGACCGGCGGGATCTTCTGGCCGCCGACCGAGCCGGCCGTCCCGCCGCCCTCGTCCTTGATGTAGAGGCCGGCCATGTAGCCGACGAGGTAGCCCGCCTCGTTCTCCTTGAACAGCGCGCCGGAGACGTTGGTGGGCTTGGCCTCGAGCGACGTGGCGTCGACGTCGATGATCGCGAACTTGGTGTTCGGGAACTTCGGGGCGACCGTGTTCATCGCGTCGGCCATGAGGAAGCCGACGCCGATCACGAGGTCGTACTGCTGCTGCGCGAGCGTCGAGAGGTTCGGCACGTAGTCCGAGTTGGCTTTGGAGATCAGCACACGCGTCTCCACGCCGAGCTCGGACTTCGCCCGCTCGAGGCCCTCGTTGGCCAGCTGGTTGAACGAGCGGTCGTTCAGGCCGCCGATGTCCGTGACCAGGCCGACCTTGATCGCTTCCTTGGCCGGAGTCTCCTCCGCGGAGGGGGTACCGCCGCCGGCCGGTTCTTCCTCATCCGAGCCGCACGCGGCAACGAAGAGAGAACACACCATGGCCAGCAAGGCGATGAAATGAAGTGGTCGGCGCACGGCCGGGACTCCTTTTCGATTGGAACGACCGAGCCGCGACCCTAGTGGTCGCCGCGGTCGTCTGAGGCAGTAATTCGATTGAGCAGGGTGGCTTTGGCCGCATCGTCCGCGAAGGACGCCCGGACCGCCGTGCGCGTGATCGACCGCAACTCACCCTCCTCGAAGCCGAAGCGCTCGCGCGCCACGGCGTACTCGCCGCCGATGCTACAGCCGAAGTAGGGAGGGTCGTCAGAACCCAACGTCCACTTCACACCCGCTTCATGGAGTTTGCGAAGTGGATGTTCCTCGTACGAAGGGAAGACGTGCGTGGCCACGTTGGACGTGGGGCAGGCCTCGAGCACGATCCCGCGCTCGGCGATCTCCGCCACCAGGGCCGGATCCTCGATCGCCCGCACCCCGTGCGACAGCCGCGTGACCGGGAGCGTGAGCGCCTCGCGGACCGACTCGGCGCCCGCGTGCTCGCCCGCGTGGACCGTGCAGCCGAGGCCGGACGCGGCCGCGATCTCGTACGCCTCGCGGAACTGCGCCGGCGGGTACCCGGCCTCGTCGCCCGCCAGGTTGAAGCCGACGACGTACGGGTGCCGGTCCTCCGCCTGGCGGCGCGCGATCTCCACCGCGGCCTCGACGCCGAAGTTGCGGATCGCGGTGACGAGGATGCGCGCCTCGATGCCGGTGTCGCGCCGCGCGTCGTCGATCCCGGCCGCGATGCCCGCGTAGTGGTCGGCGTCGCTGAGCCCGACGTTCGCCGCGTGGTCCGGTGACGCGATCAGCTCGACGTAGATGGCGCCCTCGCGCGCGCAGCCGACGAGGTACTCGTAGGTGACGTCGCGGTAGTCCTCGGGCGTGCGGATCACGCTCGCCGCGAGGTCGTAGGTGCGCAGGAAGTCGAGGAAGTCGACCCAGCGGAACTGCTCCGGGGTCGCGAAGACGCCCTCGGGGACCTTGAGCCCGTTGCGGTCGGCGAGCCTGCGGATCAGCGCCGGCGGCGCCGTGCCCTCGAGGTGGACGTGCAGCTCCGCCAAGGGCAGGTTCATACGCGCCCCAGCAGCACGGGGCGCTCGGCGGGCGGCTCGTCGCTGGTGCGGACCGCCTTGAGCAGCGCCGTGGCCGCTTCGGCCGCGCTGCTGTCGCCGCGGGCGTGGACGATCGCCAGCGGGCGGTCGGGCCCGACCTCCGCGCCGATCGGCGCGATCCGGCTCAGGCCCACGCCGTAGTCGATCTGGTCGTCCTCGCGCCGGCGGTTGCCGCCGAGCCCCGTGACGACGAGGCCGACGGCACGCGTGTCGACGCTCGTCACGTAGCCGGGGCGCTGCGGCGCCACGGGCCGCGTGACCGACGCCGACGGCAGCGTCGGGTTCTCCACGAAGTCGGCCGGGCCGCCGAGCGCGGCGACCATCGAGCCGAAGACCTCCGCGGCCGCGCCGCTCTCGAGCACCTCGTCCACCTGCGCGCGGGCCGCGTCCTCGTCGGAGGCCAGGCGCGCCTGGACGAGCACGGCGCTCGCGAGTGAGGCGGTGACCTCGTGCAGGCGCGTCTCCCGGGCGGCGCCGGTCAGGTAGTCGACGGCCTCGCGGACCTCGAGCGCGTTCCCGGCCGTGGTGCCGAGCACCTCGTTCATGTCGGTGATCAGCGCGACCGTGTTCACGCCCGCGCCGTTGGCGACCTCGGTCAGCGCGGTCGCCAGGGCCCGCGCGTCCTCCTGGGAGGCCATGAACGCGCCGGAGCCCGTCTTGACGTCGAGCACGAGCGCGTCGAGCCCCTCGGCGAGCTTCTTGGACAGGATGCTGGCCACGATCAGCGGGATCGACTCGACCGTCCCGGTGGCGTCACGCGTGGCGTACAGCCGCCGGTCGGCGGGCGCCAGGTCGCTCGTCTGGCCGACGATCGCGCAGCCCGTCTGGAGCACCACCCGCCGGATGACCTCCGTGGCGGGCGTGGAGACGTAGCCGGGGATGCTGTCGAGCTTGTCGAGCGTGCCGCCGGTGTGGCCGAGGCCGCGGCCGCTGATCATCGGCACCGCCGCGCCGCACGCGGCGAGGATCGGCGCGAGCATCAGCGAGACCTTGTCGCCGACGCCGCCCGTCGAGTGCTTGTCCAGCACCGGGCGGTCGAGGTCCCACTGCATCACGCTGCCGGAGTCGCGCATCGCGGTCGTGAGGTTCAGCCGCTCCTCCGCGTCCAGCCCTTTCAGGAAGAACGCCATGGCGAGCGCGCCGACCTGCGCGTCGCTGAGCCCGCCGTCCGTGATCCCGCCGACGAGGAACGCGATCTCCTCGCGCGTGAGCGTGGCGCCGTCGCGCTTCTTCCTGATGACCTCAGGGGCGAGCAAGTCAGTAGTCCTCCGCGAACTTGAGTACGAGCCGCACGAGGTCGCGCGCCGCCACTTCGGCGTTGCGCAACGTCTGCTCGTGCGAGAGCTCCTCGCCGCCCATGCCCTCGGCGAGGTTGGTGATCGCCGACACCGCGGCGACCCGCAGCCCGGCGTGCCGGGCGAGGATGACCTCGGGCACCGTGCTCATGCCCACCGCGTCGGCGCCGAGCGTGCGGAACGCGCGGATCTCGGCCGGGGTCTCGAACGTCGGGCCCGCCGTGGCGAGGTAGACGCCTTCGGCGAGGTCGATGTCCAGCGCGGCGGCCGCGGCGCGCAGCCGCTCGCGCAGGTCCGAGTCGTACGCGTCGCGCAGGCTCGGGAAGCGCGGGCCGACCGCGTCGTCGTTGGGGCCCGTCAGCGGGTTGACGCCGAGGAAGTTGATGTGGTCGGCGATCGCCATCAACCGGCCGGGCCCGACATCGGCGTTCAGCGAGCCGGCGGCGTTGGTGAGGAAGAGGGTCTCCGCCCCCGCGTCCTTGAGCCAGCGGATCGGCACCCGCATCCCGTACGCGTCGCCCGTCTCGTAGACGTGCTTGCGCCCCTGGAAGACCGCGACCGGCAGTCCGCCGAGGAGGCCCTGGCTGAGCGTGCCGCCGTGCCCCGCCACGCTCGGGCGCGGGAAGCCCTCCAGGTCCGCGTAGGGCGTGTGCGTGGCGTCGGTGAGGGCGTCGGCGATCGCGCCGAGGCCGGAGCCGAGGATGATCCCGACGCGCGGGTTCACAGGAACTCCGGGCCGAACGAGCGCGGCAGCAGCGCGTCCAGCGTCGTCGTCTGGCGGGCGCCGTTGCGGGCGCACAGGTGGATCTCCGCGCCGGGCGCGATGAACTCGCGCAGCCGCTGGCGGCAGCCGCCGCACGGCACGCAGAAGTCGTCGGAGTCGGCGATCACGGCCACCTCGGTGATCCGCGTGCGGCCGGCCGCGACCATCGCCCCGATCGCCGACGCCTCCGCGCACTGGCCCTGCGGGTACGCGGCGTTCTCGACGTTCGCGCCGACGTGGATCGAGCCGTCCTCCGCCCGCAGCGCCGCGCCGACCTTGTAGTTGGAGTACGGCGCGTGCGCGCGCTCCATCACGGCCTTGGCCGCGGCGACGAGCGCGCCGGAGCCGACCACCTGGTCCGAGTAGGAGTTGCGCAGGATCCGCTCGGGCGCGACCTCGAGCGCCTCGGTCAGGCGCGTCACGCGCTCGAGCTCGAGCGCGAGGTCCGAGTCGGCCGTCGCGACGCCCTCGAGCTCGATGAAGTTGCCGAGGCCCTTCACCACGTCGAGGTGGATGCGCACGCTCTGCCACAGCAGCAGATGGCGCTCCTTCTCGACCACGGTGAGGATGCCGAGCGTGGCCTCGAGGCTGGCGAGCAGCGTCTTCGGGTCGTCGATCGTCGTCAGCCGGTAGCGCGACTCGCGCGCCTCGTCGGCGTCCACGCGGTCGTACTGGATGAGGGTCGCTCCGCCCGGGTCCTCCTCGCGGAGCTTGAGGCGGCCGGTGTGGACTCGGAAGTAGGTGTCGCGCTGGCGGAGGATGCCTTTGTCGTGCGCTCCCAGGCCCTTGACGACGGCGAGCGAGCGCTCCGGGTCGGGGTCCGACGCCTTGAGCTCGATGTTGCGGCGCGGCGCTGCCATCGGCCCGACACTAGTAGGTTCCGAGGGATGGATGGGGTCACGGTCGTCGATCACGTGCTGCTGCGGCGGCTTCTCTCGATTCTCCGCGACAAGGACACGCCGCACCGCGTCTTCCGCGAGACGATGACGGACGCTGCGCTGATCCTCGGCTACGAGGCGATGCGCGGTCTGCGGCCGGCGGAGGTCGAGATCGAGACGCCGCTGGAGCGCACGCCGGGCGTGCGGCTCGCCGACGAGGTGTTCGTCGTCGCGATCCTGCGCGCGGGGCTCGGCCTGGTGGACGGGTTCCTCCGGCTCGTGCCCGAGGCGCGCGTCGGGCACCTGGGCATGTACCGCGACGAGGAGGCCCTGCGGCCGGTCGGGTACTACGAGAACATCCCGAGCGGCGTCGAGGACGCCGAGGTGTTCGTCGTCGACCCGATGCTGGCCACGGGCGGCTCCGGCGTGCAGGCCATCGCGCGGCTCAAGCGCGCGGGCGCCCGCCGGATCCACTTCGTCTGCCTCGTGGCCGCCCCCGAGGGCTGCCGCGCGCTGCGCGAGGCGCACCCGGACGTCCACATCACCACCGCGGCGGTCGATCGCGAGCTGGACGAGACGGGCTACATCCGCCCCGGGCTCGGCGATGCGGGTGACCGCATCTTCGGCACGGACCGATAACGGCGAAGCTCGCCCAGGGGCTCCTTCTCCCGGTCGCGTCCCCGGATCAGCCACTACCCTGGGCCGCCGCTATGCGTCGACAACTACTTGCCCTGCCCGCTGTGGCCCTCGCGCTCGCCTTCGCGGCGTGCGGCGACGACTCGTCCGACGAGACGGCCGCCACCCCCGCCCCGACCGAGGCAGCCACCGAGGCGCCCACGGAGGCCCCCACCGAAGCTCCGGCCGAGGAGACCCCCGCGGCCGCCGACGGTGAGGCGCCCAAGTCCACCGACTCCGGCGTCAAGGTCGAGGGCAAGGTCGGCATCAAGCCGGAGATCGACACGTCCGGCGCCAAGGCGCCCGAGGGCCTCGTGGTCGAGGACCTCGAGGAGGGCAAGGGCCCGGCCGCCAAGCCCGGCGACAACGTGACCGTCAACTACTCGGGCGTCCTGCTCGACGGCGGCACGCCGTTCGACAACTCGTTCGACCGCGGCGAGGGCTTCACCTTCCAGCTCGGCGGCGGCATGGTCATCCAGGGTTGGGACCAGGGCGTCGTCGGCATGAAGAAGGGCGGCCGGCGTGTGCTCGTCATCCCGTCCGAGCTCGGCTACGGGCCCAACGGCTCCGGCCCGATCCCGGCGGACGCGGCGCTCGTGTTCGTCGTCGACATGCAGAAGATCGGCTAGCCGCCAGGCGGCTGCGCGTCCTCGCCCACCGCGAGGACGGACGCGACGAGCGTGGACAGGAGGAGACCGTGCAAGGTCTCCCGGTCCACGTCGTCGTGGTTGACCCAGTCCAGGCACGCGCCGTCCAGGAAGCCGAGCCAGCCGCGGATCGCGGTCCTGAGCAGCGGTGACGGCGCCTTGCCCGGGCTCAGGCCCGCGAGGATCCGCTGCGCGGTGTCCGTCCGCACCCGGTCGAGCAGCGCCCTGACCTCCGGCGCCGCCCCCGCGTTGCGGATCATCTTGTCGTAGGAGCCCGCGTTCTCCTCGATCCACCGCAGGTACTCGTCGAGGCTGCCTGACAGCTGCTCGAACGGCGGCAGCTCGGGGTTCGGGATCGTCCGCTGCTGCAGCTCGTTCGCCTTCTCCTCGAGCGTGGCGACGAAGTACGCCTCCTTGCTCGGGAAGTAGTGGTAGAGCAGCGCCTTGCTGATCCCCGCCTCCTTGGCGATCTTCGCCATCGACAGCTCGTCGTACGCGTGGCGCGTGAACAGCTCCGAGCCGAGCTCGAGCAGGCGGCGGCGCCGCTCGTCCACCGCGAGCCGCGTATAGGCGGGTCCGTCGGACATCTCGCGTCAGCGTACCTGACCGTTGGTCGATAACGCTGTAACCCTCTGCCCACCTTGACGTACTTCCGCTATCGACCGACGGTCAACAGAGGGAGCCACAAGGATGGTCGAGGACCGCATCACCGCGCTGGAACAGCACACCGCCACGCTCGAGAGCCGACTCAGAGCGCTCGAGGGGACGAGCGGACGGAGCTGGAGCCCAAACCGGCCTGAGGCACCGTCACCCGCGCCGCTCCGGGGACAGCCGTGGGCCGCGCCGTCCCAGCCGGGAGCGCGCGACCCCGGTCCGCACGGAACATCCCCCTCTGTCGGCGAAGCCGGTTCCGTGCGACCGGGGTCGCGCGATCCCGGCCACCACGGCGAAGGCGCTCACTCCACGACGGCCAAGCCCAAGCGCGATCTGGAAGACGTCCTGGGCGGCAGCGTTCTGGCCTGGGTCGGCGGCGTCGCCGTCCTCGCCGGCCTCGCGTTCCTGCTGACGATCGCGATCTCGCGCGGCTGGCTCGGCGAGGGCGCGCGCACGCTGCTCGCCGGCGCGCTGTCCACCGCCCTCCTCGCCGTCGGCGTCCGCCTGCGCGAGCGCGACGACCGCACCGAGGCGGCGCTCGCGGCGACCGCCGTGGGCATCGCGGGGCTGTTCGGCACGCTGATGATGGCCGGCGCCGTCTACAGCCTCATCCCGCTCGCTCTCGCCCAGGCGGCGGCCTTCGCCGTCGGCGCGGTCGCGACGACGCTCGCGATCCGCTGGGACGCCCAGCCGATCGGCTGGCTGGGGCTGCTCGGGGCGCTGCTGGCGCCGGCCGTGCTCGGCGCGCTCGACGACGGCGGCATCGCCTTCCTCGCGATCGCGTACGCGGCCAGCGTCCGCGTGCTCGTCTGGCGCCGTTGGACGGCGCTCGCCTGGGCCGTGTTCGCGACGGTCACGGTCGAATGGGTCGCGTGGCTCGCGCTCGACACCCCCGGCGACGGCGTCGCCCACTTCGTGCTCGCCACGTTCGGCGCCCTGACCGCGGCGCTGGCCTACGGCCTGGACTCGCAGCGTGCCAAGCCGAACCCGAGCGCGCTGGCGCTGATCACGCTCAACTCGGTCCTCATGCTCGGGTTCGCCGTCGACGACGCGGCGACGCTCGCCGCGGTCGCGGCGGCGCACGTCCTCGTCGGCCTGGCGGCGACGCAGATCCCCCGGATCTCCCGGCCGATCGCGCTGATCACGATCGCCGCGGGCGTCGTGATCGCGGACTTCGCCGTCGCCGCGCAGTTCGACGGCCTCGTCGTCACGGTGCTGTGGGGTGCCGGCGCGGTCGTCTTCGCCGCGCTCCTCGGCGCCCGCCGGATGCCCGACGCGGTCGAGCCGTTCGTCAAGGACTTCGGCATCGCGATCGACGAGGACTGGCGTCCGCGGGTCCCGGGCGTCGCGCGGCTGCTCGGGCGTCCACACGAGGAGGACTGGACGCTCGCCGTGGTCGGGCTGGTCGGCCAGCTGCTGATCGCGGTCGGCCACGTGCTCGCCGTCGAGGCGCCGCTCGAGCGGCTCGCGGGGCCGTCGGTCGGCGCGACGGGGCTCGTCGCGGTCGCGGCCATCGGGCTGGTCGCGTTCGTGTGCGCGCGGCTGAGCTGGCGCGCGCTCGACCTCCTCGCGCTCACCGCGGTCGCCGGCTTCACGGGGCTCGCCGCCGAAGGGTTGCCCGTCACGCTCGCGCTGGCGGCGGAGGGCGCGCTGCTCGGCCTCGCCGCCGCGCGTGGTGCCGCGGTGCGCGGCCCCGCGGACCAGTGGGCGTCGCTGGCCTTCGTCGCGCTCGCCGCGGTGCACGCGCTGGCCGTCGTCGTCCCGCCCGACGCGCTCGTGAACGGCCTCGGGCCGGACCCGCTCGAGCCCACGCTCGCGCTCGCCGCCGTGACCGCCGCGCTCGGCGTGACGCTGCTCGGCCGCAAGGCGGCGCCGTTCGCGTTGCTGTACCTCGCGAGCGGCCTGGTCGTCACCGTCGGCGGCCCCGAGCACGGCGGCCAGGCGCTGCTCAGCGTGCTGTGGGCGCTCTGCGGGGTCGGCGCCGTCGTCTACGGGCTCGTCAAGGACGTCCGGCCCGTGCGGCTCGTCGCGCTCGCCCTCCTCGCCGTGACCGCCGTGAAGGTGTTCGGCTACGACATGGCCTCGCTCGACAACCTCGCGCGGGTCGCGAGCTTCATCGTCTTCGGGATCCTGCTGCTGCTCGGCGCGTTCGCCTGGCAGCGCGTGCGGCCGCGCGCCCTAACCTGAATCCGGTGACGCAGCCGGAACCACGCCACCCCACCTCGGACGACGAGGAGCTGCTCGAGGCCGAGACGCTCGCGATCCTCTCCGAGTACACCGACGCGCAGCGCGTCCTGCGCATCCAGGACGAGCTGCGCGCCGGGTTCAAGCAGCTCAACCACGTCGGCAAGGCGGTGTCGATCTTCGGCTCGGCGCGCACGCCGCGTGACCATCCGCGCTACCAGGACGCGCGCAAGCTCGCCGCGCATCTCGGTGAGCAGGGCTACGCGATCATCACCGGCGGCGGCCCCGGGATCATGGAGGCCGCCAACCGCGGGGCGAGGGACGTCGGCGCGACGAGCATCGGCCTCGGCATCGAGCTGCCGCACGAGCAGTCGCTCAACGACTACTGCGACATCGGCATCAACTTCCACTACTTCTTCACGCGGAAGGTGATGTTCGTCCGCTACGCCAGCGGCTTCGTCGTCTTCCCCGGCGGGTTCGGCACGCTCGACGAGCTGTTCGAGGCCGCCACCCTGCGCCAGACGCAGAAGATCCGCCACTTCCCGATCGTGCTGTTCGACCGCACGTACTGGGGCGGGATGGTCGACTGGCTCACGAGCTCGATGCTCGCCGACGGCTACATCAGCCCGCAGGACGTCGAGTCGCTCCTCGTCACGGACGACCCGGACGACTGCCACGGGGCGCTGGACGCCGTCGAGCACCGACGTCCGCGCCTCCAGCGCAAGGCCGCTTAGGCGGCCACCCACTCCCCGCCGGACCGGCCGAGGACGACCCGCTCGCGGGCGGTCCCCACGCGAGCGTCGAACACGGCCTGGTCGGCGTCGGTGCCCGGCTTGTCGATCACCTCCACGAGCGTGAGCTGCTCCGGCTCGGAGCCGAAGCGCTCGTGGACGATCCGCCGTGCCGCCGCCTCAAGAAGGGCGCGGTCCCAGCCGCGGTCGCTCGCCGCAGCCGCGACGAGATCCCGCTCCACCTGCGCGAGCGCACGCTCGAACGCGGGACGGGTGCTGGCGAGCTGCCGGTTGCGGGCGATGATGCCGCCGACGACGAGCACGACGAGAACGATCAGGATGATGATCAGCCAGAGCATGAGAGCAGTATGAGCCGCTCTAGTTCAGAACGGCCCGCGAGTTCAGGTGAGCACCGACCTTGCGCTTGACGCGCTGCAGGGCGTTGTCGACCGTCTTGCAGTCGCAGCCGATGCGCTCGCCGATGTCCGTGTAGGAGTGGCCGTCGAGGTACAGCGACAGCACACGCGACTCGAGGTCGGACAGCACGGTCGACAGGCAGGCCACGAGCGAGCGGAGCTCCTCGGACGAGATCACCTGGTTGACCGGGTCGTGCACGGTCGACCCGGGGAGCATCTCATCGAGGCTCGGCTCGTTGTCGGACGCGCCGGCGGGCGTCGCGCTGAAGGACACGTAGCCGTTGAGCGGCGTGTGCTTGTTGCGGGTCGCCGTCTTGACCGCGGTGATGATCTGGCGGGTGATGCACAGCTCCGCGAAGTTGCGGAACGAGGACTCGCGGTCCGGGCGGAAGTCGCGGATCGCCTTGTAGAGGCCGACGAGGCCCTCCTGGATCAGGTCCTCGGAATCGCCGCCGACGAGGAAGTACGACGACGCCTTCAGGCGGACGAAGGACGCATAACGCCGGACGAGCCGGTCATACGCGTCAGGGCTGCCCTGACGGGCGAGAGCGAGGAGATAGGCGTCATCAAGGTGAACTTGAGCTTGAGACTTTGTGGGAGCAATTCGTGCCACGAGCGCAGGGGTCCTTTCCAGGCCATTGCTGGCCTGAACGCTTGTGGCGCACACCTCCCGCGGCGCCAGGGATAGACGGTGAGCTTGAGGGCCATCGCTAACCCTAAAGCTCACCTTGATGAGACCTCAGGGTGGCAGGGTTATGTCGATGCGTCAAGTCGCTGCTGCAACATCTCGTACAGCAGCACCGCCGCGGTGGCGGAGACGTTGAGGGATTCCACCTTGCCGAGCAGCGGCAGGGACACGAGGTCGTCGCACATCGAGGCGACTCGAGGCCTGAGCCCCTTGCCTTCCGCGCCCATGACCGCGACGACGCCGCCGGTGTAGTCCGGCTGGTCGTAGCGCGTGCTCGACCCGGCGGCGGCGCCGTAGACCCAGCACTTCTTCTCCTTGGCGTCGGCCAGGAAGTCGGCGAGGTTGCGGACGCGCGCGATCGGCAGGTGCTCGACCGCGCCCGCGGACGCCTTGCAGACGGCCGGGGTGACCTCGGCGGCCCGTCGCTCCGGGATGACGAGCCCGGTCACGCCCACGCCTTCCGCGGTCCGGGCGATCGCGCCCAGGTTCTGCGGGTCGGTGATCTCGTCGAGCGCGATGATGAACGGGTTCTCGACGGCGAGCAGCTCCGCCTCGTCGACGTAGATGTACGGGTCGACCAGCGCGGCGACGCCCTGGTGCGCGTCGGTCTCCGCGCGCTCGGTGATCTCCTCGGCGCTGACGATGCTCACCTTCGCGTTGCCGTACGGCCCGGGCTCGGTCGCCCAGACGCGGTGCACGGCCCGACGCCCACGCAGCGCCTCCGCGACGGGATGCACGCCGTAGACGACCATCTTGCGCGACGTGACCGCGCCCTCGGGCGGCGGCGGCTGATACTCGAAGTCTCCGCCGGGCGCGTCGGGCCGGCCGGGCGCACCGCGGAACGTGCCGCCGGGCCCGAAGGCGCCGCGACCGCCGTCGGAGCGCCCGCCGCCCGGGCCGCCACGGCCCGAGCCGGCACGGCCGGGGCCGCCGCCGTAGCCGCCACGGCTCGAGCCGCCGCCCGAACCGCCACGGCCGCCGGAGCCGCCGCCCGCCGACCCGCCGCGGCCGGAGCCGCCACCCGATCGGCCGCCGTAGCCGCCGCCGGCGCCACCACGGCCCGAGCCGCCGCCGTAGCCGCCGCCCGAACCGCCACGGCCCGCGCCACCGCCCGAACCGCCACGGCTCGCGCCGCCGCCGTAGCCGCCGCCCGAACCGCCACGGCCCGCGCCACCGCCCGAACCGCCACGCCCCGAGCCGCCGCCGTAGCCGCCGCCCGAACCGCCACGGCCCGCGCCGCCGCTGGAGCCGCCCGAGCGGCCACCACCGGCGCCGCCACGGCCGGAGCCGCCGCGCCCGGGGCCGCCGGAGCGTCCGCCGCCGGCGCCGCCTCCGCCTCTACGCGGTGCGGGGCTCATGACGCCGGGACGAGCTCAGGCCCGTCGGCTCCGTCGCGGACGATCCAACCCATCGTCAGCAGCTCGTCGCGTAGACGATCCGCCTCGGCCCAGTCCTTGTCGCGGCGTGCCTGATCGCGCTGCACAGCAAGCTCCTTCGCTTCTTCGGGTGCGCCCTCGGGCGCGGTCAGCAAGCCTTCGAGGCCGAGCACCTCGAGCATCTCGCGCAGGTCGGCGTCGCCGACGGCCTCCTCGGAGCGATTCGCGTCGCGGATCCAGCCGTAGAGCGAGGCCAGCGCCTCGGCCGTGTTGAAGTCATTGCGCAGCGCCGCGAAGAACGCGTCGCGGTGCGGGCGCAGCGCCTCGGCCGACTCGCCGCGGACGAGCCGGCGGGCGGCGTCGCGGATCCGCTCGGCCGAGCGCTTGGCGTCCTCGAGCCGCTCGTCCGAGAACGCCAGCGGCTGCCGGTAGTGGCCCGAGCTGAAGTACAGGACGAGCACCTCCCCGCCGACCTCGTCGAGCACCTCGTGCAGCCCGCGGATGTTGCCGAGCGACTTGGACATCTTCTCGCCGACCAGCTCGAGCATCCCGTTGTGCATCCAGATCCGGGCGAGCGGCGCGCCGCGCGCGGCCAGGGTCTGCGCGGCCTCGTTCTCGTGGTGCGGGAAGACGAGGTCGACGCCGCCGCCGTGGATGTCGAACTCCACGCCCAGCAGCGCCTCGGCCATCGCCGAGCACTCGATGTGCCAGCCCGGGCGGCCTTTGCCCCAGGGCGCGTCCCACGAGGTGTCCTCGCCCTCCTTCCACGCCTTCCAGAGCGCGAAGTCGAGCGGGTCTTGCTTGAGGTCGGCGCCCTCGACGCCTTCGCCCTGGTCCATCTGGTCGACGTCACGGCGCGAGAGCTCGCCGTAGTTCTCCACGGTTCGAACCCGGAAGTAGACGTCGCCCTCGGCCACGTACGCCGCGTCGGCGTCGAGCAGCCGCTGGATCAGGTCGATGATCTGCGGGACGAACTCGGTCGCGTGCGGCTCGGCGTCCGGGCGGCCGAGCCCGATCCGGTCCGTGTCCTCGCGGTACGCCTTGGCCATCGCCGCCGCGAGCTCGCCCGACGGCACCCCGGCGGCCTTCGCGGCGGTGTAGATCTTGTCGTTGATGTCGGTGATGTTCCCGACGAGCGTGACCCCGTAGCCCTCGTGCTCGAGGAAGCGCTTGAGCTGGGAGAAGACCACGAAGGGCCGCGCGTTGCCGACGTGCACGCGCGCGTACACCGTCGGCCCGCAGGCGTAGATCCCCACGCGCGCGGGGTCACGCGGCTGAAAGGGCTGCAGCGAGCGGGTTCTGGTGTCATAGAGCGTGACGTCTGGCACGCACCGGAGCGTAGCTGCCTACCTGCGCCGAAGCAGGCCTTCGATGAAGAGGCTCAGGCGGCGGATGCTCTCGGACCAGAGGCGGCTCATGACTCCACGGCGGCGACGATGACGTTCCCGCAGCAGTCGCGGAAGTGCAGCGACGTCGCGGTCTGTGCCCACCGCTCTACCCCGTGGCGCTCCAGAGCCGACACGACCCCGGCGAGATCCTCGGTGAAGAGCACGAGCAGCGGGCGGTCGTGCTCGGCCGCGCCGGGCATCAGCCAGATGCCGGTGCCGGGCTGCCCGGGCACGCCCATGTGCAGGTACCGGAAGCCCTCCTCGTCGGAGTCGTGGAGGACGACGAAGCCCAGCACGTCGCGGTAGAACGCGAGTGCCTCGTCCTGGTCGGACACGCCGACCACCATCCGCCCGATCCCCCGGAACATGGCCGGGAAGCTACACCACGGCGATGTCCGCGTCCGCCGCCCAGGCGCCGACGTCGCGACCCTCGAGCGCCGCCGCCAGCATCTCGGGGAACTGGTCCGGCGTGCAGGCGAACACGGGCGCGCCGAGCGCGGCGAAGGCGGCGGCGTGGGCGCGGTCGTAGAACGGAGCGCCGTCGTCCGCGAGCGCGAGCAGGACGATCACGCGCACACCGCTGCGGATCAGGCTCGCTGCCCGGCGTAGCATCGACTCGGGGTCGCCGCCCTCGTAAAGGTCGGTGACGAGCACCATGACCGTCTTGGCGGGGTGGCTCACCAGCGTCTGGCAGTAGCCGAGCGCCTGGTCGATGTCCGTGCCGCCGCCGAGCTGGATGCCGAACAGCAGCTCGACCGGGTCGTCGAGCTGCTCGGTGAGGTCCACGACGCTCGTGTCGAACGCGATCACCTTCGTGTCCAGCGCCGGGATCGAGGCGAGTGCGGCGCTGAGCACGCCCGCGTGGACGACGCTCGCGCCCATGCTCCCGCTCTGGTCGAGCGCCAGGATCAGGTTCGCGGCGAGCGAGCGCCTCCGGCGGGCGTGGCCGACCAGGCGCTCCGGCACGACGGTGCGGTACTGCGGTTGGTAGTGCTTGAGGTTGGCCTTGATCGTGCGGTCCCAGTCGATCTCGGACGGCTTGGGGCGCGAGGTGCGAGCACTGCGGTCGAGGGCGCCCCGGGCCGCGCTGCGCGTGCGGTCGGCCAGCCGGCGCTCGATGTCCTCCACCACCTGCCGGACGATCCGGCGCGCGACCGTCCGGCTGGACTCCGGCAGCGCGTCCCTGAGGCTCATGAGCGTCGCGGCCAGGTGCACGTCGGGCGTGACGTTGTCGAGCACCTCGGGCTCGAGCAGCAGCCGGTGCAGCCCGAGCCGGTCGATCGCGTCCTGCTGCACGACGCGCACGACCCCCGACGGGAAGTGGCTGCGCAGCTCGCCGAGCCAGCGGGCGACGTTGGGCGCGCTGCCGCCCAGGCCGCCGCGGCGGTCACCGTAGACGGCGTCGAGCGCGCCGTCCATGTCGCGCTCCTGCTTGCTGAGCTGCACCTGCGTGCCGTCGGCCTCCTCCCCGCCGAGCACGAGCCGCCAGCGCTTGAGCCGCTCCTCAGACATAAACGTCCTGGACGTTCATTGTCACGTCAACAACCTCGCGAGGGTCTCGAGCGCCGGGCGTGCGCGGTCGAGGTCGATCGGCGCGGCCGGCTCGGGCGCGGCCTGCGCGCCGCGCTTGAGCCGCTCGCCGAGGCGCCGGCGCTCGCCCGCGGGCAGCACGGAGAACGCGCGACGCAGGAGCGGGAGGACGCTGGTGAAGGCGTCCGGGCCGACCTGCTCGATCCAGTCGTCGAGGACGCGGAGCAGCTCGGGGTCGTGGACGAGCACGAGCCCGCTGGTGCCGATGAAGCCCTCGATCCACGAGGCACCGCGCTCCGGCTCCTCCCCCGGGGAGAGCGCGCGCGCCATCGCCTGGGCGACCTGCGTCGAGTCGAGCTCGCCGGCGTCGTGCAGGAGCCGGGTGGCGCGGCCGCCGAGCGTGCCGGGCAGGCGGTCGGCGTTCGCGACGCGCAGCAGGGACTCCCGCCAGGCGCGCGTGAGGTCGGCGTCCTCGAGCAGCGCCAGCGCGCTGTTGACGCCGTCGACGAGCTCCGCCAGCTTCGTGCCCGTCTCCTCGTCCGCGCCGACGCCCGCGCCGGGGAGCCCGACCGCGCTGCGGAGCACGATCCCGCGCAGCACGCCGGCGACCGCGCTGGTGTCGCTGCCGCGCACGTCGCCGTAGCGGAGGATGCCGGCGAGCGGCGGGACGGCGGCCATCAGGTCGGCCGTGTCGCGGTCCAGCGCCGCGAGGTCCGCGAGCGCGCGCAGCACGGCCTCCAGCGCGGCCGGAAGGTCGGCGAGCAGCACGGCGTCGGCAAGCGTCGCCAGCGCGGCGACGCTGTCCTGGCCGGACGCGGCCGCGCTCGCGCGCGCTCCCGCCGCGGCCTCGACCGTCGTCCCCCACCGGCCGGCGTGGATCAGGTCGACGGCGAGGCTCGGCTGCCACTCGAGGTGCCACGCCTCCTTGAACGTGCCCAGCCCGCGCGCCTCGACCGGTTCGCCCCAATGCACGTCGAGCACGTTGAGGCGGTGGAGCAGGCGGCTGCGCTCGCGGTCGTTCTCCCGCCGCAGGTCGAGCGTGACCTCCTTGCGCTGTGCCTCGGGCTTGAGCCGCAGGCGCCGTTGGAGGCGGGACACGTCCTGCTGGAGCGGGACCATCGGCGTGTCCTCGGGGACCTCGCCGAGGCGGTGCCCGACGACCAGCTCCTCGCGCACGATCTTCAGCGGGATCTCGGAACCGAAGCAGAGCACGGACCGGGTCGCGTCCAGGAGCTCGTCGAGACCCGCGAGCGGCCGGTCGCGGATGCCGGCGAGCGCGGTCGCCAGACGGGTCGCGTCGACCACCTGGGCGGCGCTGGCGTCGAGGCCCTCGGCGCGCAGCAGCCGGGCGGCGCGCGCGAGCCAGCGCGGGACGGGCTCGTCGCCGGAGTCGAAGAGCTGGTCGTACCAGGCGGGCGAGTCGACCCCGGCGCCGTAGCCCGACTCGCGCGCGAGCAGCCCGTACGTCCACGGCACCCAGGTCATCGCGATCTTCGTCTTGGGCAGGCCCTTGAGCGTCCGGGCGTCCGGCGCGGCGGGCCCGAGCGTGGTGAGCGCGGGCGCGTGCCAGGCGCCGCACACGACCGCGATGTTGGTGGCGCCGTCCTTGATCGCCTTGCGGATCTGCTGGCGCATCGACGCCTCGCGCTGCTCCTCGCGCGGGTCGTCATCCGGGAACGCCTCACGCAGCGCCTCCATCGCCTCGATCAACGCCTCGAACGCGCCGAGGCCCTCGCGCTGGGACTCGACGACGTCCTCCCACCAGCGCTCGGCGTCACCGTGGCCGGCGACCTCGGCCAGCGCTCCCAGCGGGTCCTCGCGGACCTTCCGCCGCGGCCGGCGCTCCTGCACGAGCGAGTTCGCGGCCGGGAGGTCGTTGAAGCGGACGGGGATCTCGTGCGCGTGCGCGTAGAGGATCGCGCGCCACTCGGGCGAGAAGCGGGCGAACGGCCAGAACGCGGCGGTGCCGGGGCGGTCCGGCACGTAGGCGAGGAGCGCGACGGGCGGCGCCATGTCCTCGCTCGACGCCAGCGCGAGCAGGGCGTCGGCTTCCGGCGGGCCTTCGATCAGGATCGCGTCCGGCTCGAGCTGCGCGAGCGCTCGCTCGAGGGTGCGGGCGCTGCCCGGGCCGTGGTGGCGGATCCCGAAGACCGTGTGGGTCACAGCGCCCGGCAGGCCCGGTACAGCGCGCCCCAGCCGTCGCGCTCGCGCACGACCGCCTCGAGGTACTCCTGCCAGACGACCTTGTCCGCGACGGGGTCCTGCACGACCGCGCCGGTCAGCCCGCCGGCGACGTCCTCCGCTGACAGCTCACCGTCGCCGAAGTGGGTGGCGAGCGCGAGCCCGTTGGTGACGACGCTGATCGCCTCGGCCGTGGACAGCGTGCCCGACGGCGACTTGAGCTTCGTGCGGCCGTCCTCGGTGACGCCGCTGCGCAGCTCCCGGAAGATCGTCACGACACGGCGGATCTCCTCGAGCGCGCTCGTCGCCGGAGGCAGCTCGAGCGCTTGGCCGACGCTGTCGAGGCGCAGCCTGACGATCTCGACCTCTTCGTCGGCCGAGTCCGGGAGCGGCAGGACCACCGTGTTGAACCGGCGGCGCATGGCGGACGACAGCTCGTTGATGCCACGGTCGCGGTCGTTGGCGGTGGCGATGACGTTGAACCCCTGGACGGCCTGGACCTCGTCGTCGAGCTCCGGGATCGGCAGCGCCTTCTCGGACAGGATCGTGATCAGCGCGTCCTGCACGTCGGACGGGATCCGCGTGAGCTCCTCGACGCGGGCGAGCTTGCCGTCCTGCATCGCGCGATAGACCGGGCCGGGGACGAGCGCGTCCTTCGTAGGGCCCTCGGCAAGCAGCCGCGCGTAGTTCCAGCCGTACCGGAGCGCCTCCTCGGGGGTGCCGGCGGTGCCCTGCACGATCAGCGTGGAGTCACCGGAGACCGCGGCCGCGAGGTGCTCGGACAGCCACGTCTTCGCCGTGCCCGGGACGCCGAGCAGCAGCAGCGCCCGGTCGGTCGCGAGCGTGGCGACGGCGAGCTCGACGAGCCGGCGGCGGCCGACGTACTTGGGCGTGATCGTGACGCCGTCGGCTTCCCCGCCGAGGACGTACGTGGTGACCGCCCACGGAGACAGCCGCCAGCGCGGCGGCTTGGGCCGGTCGTCGACGCGCTCGAGCGCCGCCAGCTCCTCGGCGAACGACTGCTCGGCGTGCGGGCGAAGAAGCTCCGTCATACGAACTCCGAGAGCATGGCAGCCCGGATCGCGGCGACGTCGCAGAGCCGCCCGATGTCCCGCCCGCCGAGCTCACGCAGATGATCGACCTCGGTCGCCGGGTCGATCCGGTACCCCACGAACGCGACGTCGATGTCCCGCCCTCCCTGCTCGCGCCGGCGCTTGACCGACGCGACGACGGCGTTGGAGAGCGTGGGTCCCCACGTCCACCGCAGCCGCTCGGCCGCACGGACGGGATCGTCAGCGGCCGCGGCCCGCGCCTCGGCCTCCGCGTGCGGCAGCAGCTCGAGCAGCCCGAGCGCCCGGCCCCACGCCTCGTGGCGCTGGTTGATCGCGGCCTCGACCCAGCCGGCGTGGACCGCCGCGGCGAGGTCGTCGCGCACGGGCAGCGCGACCAGCTGCGCGGGCGCAAGGCCCAGCCCGGCGAGTGCGCCGTCCGCCGCCCCGTCCCCGCCGGCCGTCTCCGCGTTCGTCCCACTCGTCCACACGTCGAGCGGCGCTGCCGCGATCAGCTCGGTGAGCCGCTCGGAGCGGCGACCGCGGCCCTCGGCCTCGGGCAGCGTCGCGACGAGCTCGCCGTCCTCCACGCGCAGCAGCGGGCGCGCGGCGGCCGCCGCGCGGGCCGCGAACGCCGAGCGCGGCAGGCGCGCGAGCAGCTCGGCGGCCACGTCGCGGACCGGCTTGCGGCGGTCCTGGAGCGCGGTTTCGAGCAGCGGCTCGTCGGCCTCGCTCAGGCCGAGCTCGAGCTCGCCCAGGAACGCCTCGCGGTCCTCCCAGGTCTCTTCGGCCCAGGTCGAGGCGATCAGCGCCCGCGCCGCCTCGGGGTCCTCCTGACGGCGACGGCGCAGCAGGGCCTGGCGCTGGTCGGGCGTGCCGGTCTTCCAGACGTCGTCGTCGACGGGCAGCGCGTACGCCCAGCGTGGCTCGCGCGCGGCGAGCCACGCCGCGAGCGCCCCGAGCGCGCCGAGCACCGCGGCCTGGCGCTCGGGCCGCGCTTCCGCGTAGTCGAGCAGGGCGGGCGCGAGCTCCGGCGGCGGCCGCACACCCGCGCGGTCGGCGAGCCCGAGCCACTCGTCGACGAGCTCGCGCACCTCGAGCAGGAGCTCGAGGCGGGATGCCGCCGCGGCCGAGCACAACGGCCGCGCGTCGGCCGCGACCGGCTCGACGGTCCGCGACGCCCCGGCCTGCGCCCCGGCGCGCCGCGCGACCGTCCACGCCGCCGACGCGACGAGCAGCCGGTCCTCCGCGCCCCGCCCGCCGAGCGTCGCCTCGAGCGCCTCCGGCGAGCCGGGCGGCGCGTCCGCCTCGACGGGCCGCCGGTCCGTGCCGATCAACGCGGCCGCCACGAGCTCGTCCCAGCTCACGCGCGCACCGCCCGCACATGCTCGCCACGCGCCCGCACGAGACCGGCCCGGGCCCGCACGTGCTCGCCACGCGCGGTCATCGCGCCACCGGGACCAGCTCGAACAGCGCTTTCGAGACCTCGACGGACGCGCCGACGACAGTCGCCGGACCGGCCTCGTCGAGCACGACCAGCCCGTCGCCGAGCCGCAGCCGGACGACGCCGTCGTCGTCGATCGCCTCGACCCGCGCGACGAGCCGCCCCGGCTCGAGCTGCTCGCCCGCACCCGCCGCCGACACGCTGCCGCTGACCTCGAGCCGCACGTCGTGCTCGCCCGGCGTCGGCGGCGCGCCGATCCAGCGCGCGTCGGCCCGGCCCGCGACGCACGCGAACCGCACGCGGTCGCCGTCGACGGCCTCGATCACGACCCTCACAGCGCCACCATCCGCTCGCCGTCGCCCGCGGCCAGCGGGGCGAGCGCCTCGCCGTTCCACATGCCGAACACGGACAGCGGGCGGCCACCGCCCAACGCCAGCAGGCGCCACCGCGCGCGCAGCGAGCCGCGGAGGGGCAGCGAGCCGTCGTCGGCGGAGACCGTGTCGAGGTCCGGCACCGCGCTCGCCAGCGCGACCGGCCACTCGTCCAGCCACGGGTTGGCGGCGACGGCGGCCGCGGTGGCGGCGAGAGCGGCCTGCACGCCGCCGTGGCCGAAGCGGCCGGGCGCGTCGTCGAGCGCGCCCGGCTCTTCCAGCAACGCGCGGAGCGGTGTCGCGCCCGGGTAGAACGCGAGGCCGGCGCGGAAGCTCGTGCCGGCCGGGGGCCGGACGGTCAGCGGGGCGCCCGGCGGCGCGAAGTCCAGCAGCAGGGCCGGGCGCTCTTCGTCGAGGCCCCAAAGCCAGGTGCGCTGGACGCGCAGGCGCTCCTGCTCGACGACCACCCGCGCGAGCACCGCCCAGCGGTCCTCCACGCGCGGGCCGGCGAGCACGTCCTCGCGGCCGGCATTCCAGCCGAGCAGCGTCCGGACCTCGTCGCGCAGCGGCCCGTCGGGCGCGCGCTCGTAGGCCTCGCACAGCAGGTGCAGCAGCCCCATGCCCGACAGGAGCCGCTCGGGCCAGTCGTCCGGCCGCGCGGCCGCGACGCCGCCCAGCGACCGCAGGCGCGAGGCGGCCCCCGGCGCCTGGGCGTCGACCATCCGCGCGGCGAAGCTGTCCCACTCGTCCCACGCGTGCAGCCGGGGCGCGCCGAGCCCGCCGCGCACCGCGTCACGCAGCCACAGGCGCAGGTCCTCGACGCCACCGGCCACGCGCGCCTCGCGCTCGGTCGCGCGCCGGGCCGCGGCCTCCGGATCGCGCACGGGCTCCCCCGGCTCGCGCGGCACGGGCCGGTTGGCACGCGCCGAGAGCCACTCCTCCACCCGCTCGGGCGCCGCGCCCGCAGCCACCTCGCCGCCGGCCCGCAGGAGCAACAGCGCCAACGCGTGCTTGCACGGGAGCTTCCGGCTCGGGCAGGAGCACTTGAACGCCGGCCCGGCCAGGTCGACCGCCACCTCGTACGGCCGCGCGCCGCTCCCGCGGCACAGGCCCCACACGGCCCGCGCGTCGAACCCCGTCTCGGTCCAGGGCGCGGGCCGGGCGAGCTTGCGCGCCGCCGCGACCGAAGCCGCGTCGGGCGCCAAGCCCTCAACCGTCGCCGCGGTCCACTCCATCCCGGGCCTGCTCAGCCGCCCGCCCGAACAGCGCGGCCGCACCGGGCTCCATCGCGCCGCCGTACGCCCACCCGAGCTCGATCTCGTCGTCCAGCACGAGCTCCATCACGAACCCGTACGCGCCGACCGAGAACTCGCCGAAGCGCTCGGCCGCCTCGTCGACCCAGTGCTCCAGGTGGGCGCGCATGCCCTCGGTGGGGTCGCCGGACTCCTCCTCGGGGTAGCCCGCCACGAACGCGACCTCGTGGTCGAGCAGTTCCTGCAGCACGGTCTGGATCGCGTCGTTCTCCTGCCCGCGCGCCGGCAGCGAGTCGAACGTCTGCAGCCACTCGATGCCGATCACCTCGTCGCCGAAGGCGGTGACCGCCTCGGCCACGGAGTCGGCGCGCGTGCCGGCGTAGACGAACTCGCCGGGCACGTGCAGCAGGGCGACGTAGAGCTCAGCCACGGTCCAGCGTCGCCACGGCCAGCGCGGCGACGCCCTCCTCGCGTCCGACGAAGCCCATCCGCTCGCCCGTCGTCGCCTTCACGTGCACGTCCGCGCCGACCGCCTCGCTCAGCGTCGCCATGATCGCCGCCCGGTGCGGAGCGAGCTTGGGCCGCTCCATCATCACGGTCGCGTCGACGAACTCGACCCGCCAGCCCTCGGCGGTGACACGCGCCACCGCCTCGCGCAGCAGCACGATCGAGTCCGCGTCCTTGAACGCCGAGTCGGTGTCCGGGAAGTGCTGTCCGATGTCGCCCATCGCCGCCGCGCCCAGGATCGCATCCGTGATCGCGTGGGCGAGCACGTCCGCGTCCGAGTGACCGTCGAGCCCGCGGCCGTGCGGGATCTCGACCCCGCCGAGCACCAGCCGCCGGCCTTCCGCGAAGCGATGCGAGTCGATCCCGAGCCCGGTCCGCATCAGCCCAGTGGCTCCATCCGCCGCTGCCGCTTCTCGAACACCGCGATCTCCTTCACGCCGTGGCGCTCGAGCAGCTCGACCGCCTTGTCGTAGCCGAACGCCAGGTGGTCGGTGACGTGCGCGTCCGAGGACAGCGCGATCGGCACGCCGGCGTCGACCGCCATCTCCAGGTACGCGGGCGCCGGGTACATCTCGCCGACCGGCTTGCGCAGCCCGGCCGTGGACAGCTCCATGGCGACGTTGCCCTCGAGCATCGCCTCGACCGCCGGCTCGTAGAAGAACCGCAGGTCCTTCTCCGGCACCGGGCGGCCCTTGCCCCAAATCTTCACCAGGTCCGGGTGGGAGATGATGTCGTAGAGGCCGGAGCGCGCCGACTCCGCAAGCGCCTCGAAGTACTTGGTCCACACGCGCTCGGCGGACATCTCCTGGCGCCAGATGTCCGTCTCGTCGTCGAAGTCGACGGCGAAGTCGCCGAGGAAGTGCACCGAGCCGACGACGTAGTCCCACTCGTGCTGGTCGAGCAGGTTCGCCATCCGGTCCTCGCGGCCCTTGAGGTAGTCGGCCTCGATGCCGAGCTTGAGGTCGGTCTCCTCCCGCACGAAGCCCACGTACGCGTCGAGGTCGTCCAGCGCGCTCTGCCGCCAGAACGGGTGCTGCCACACGTCGAGCGCGGCGGTGAAGCGGTGTACGTGCTCCGCTACCCCGAGCTCGGCTACGCCGCGCTCGGTCGCGACCTCGCGGTAGCGCTCGGCATTGGCGGGGGTGAAGTAGTCAGAGGCCGTGTGGGCGTTCCCGTCCGGCCGCAGGTGCACGTGGTAGTCGGTCAGCATTCGTGCGAATCAGGATCGCACGCGTTCCATGAGGAGCAGCTCGGCCACCTGGAGGTCGTGCGGCGTGGTCACCTTGAAGTTGCCGGGCGAGGCTTCGACGACCCGCACGGTGCCGCCCGCCTGCTCGACCAGGGACGCGTCGTCCGTGGCCTGCGCGAGCACGGACGCGTCGACGTTCAGGGCCGCCTCGAGCGCCGCGCGCCGGAAGGCCTGCGGCGTCTGGATCGCCCACAGCCGTGAGCGGTCATGCGTGCGGACGACGACGTCGCCGTCGGCCTCCTTGATCGTGTCCGTCACGCGGGCCGCGGCGATCGCGCAGTCGGCTTCCGCCAGAGCCTCGACCACGCGGGTGAACAGCGACGGCTCCACCAAGGGCCGGGCGGCGTCGTGCACCACGACGTCTCCGGACGAGGCCGCAGCGTCCAGCGCGGCGCGCACGGACTCCGAGCGGGTCGCCCCGCCGCGGACGCCGAGGCAGCCGGCGGGCGCGACGCCGCCCTCGGGCAGCGCGACCACGATCTCCTCGATGCCGGCGGCACGCAACGCGTCCACCGACCACTCGATCATCGGGCGTCCGGCGACCGGCACGAACGCCTTGGGTACCGCGGCTCCGAGCCGCGAGCCTGAGCCCGCGGCCACCAAGAGCGCGAGGGTGTGACTACTCAGCCGAAACCGCAGCCGCGGCGGCGAGCTCGTCAGCCGTGCGCAGGAGGATCTCGTCGAGGTAGGCCTCGGCCTCTTCCTCGGTCTTCTCCAGCGCGTACATCATCTCCGAGGCCAGGATCTTCTTGGCGCGCGTGTACATCTGCTTCTCGCCGGTGGAAAGGCCCTTGTCCTGCTCACGGACGGCGAGGTTGCGAACGACCTCGGCCAGCTCGTAGATGTCGCCCGTCTTGATCTTGTCGCGGTTGTGCTTGAAACGCCGGTTCCAGTTCTTCGGCATCTCGGACACGTCAGCGGCGAGAACGCCGAGGACCGCCTTGACGGTCTCCTCGTCGATCACGCGGCGCAGACCGGCCTTGCCGGCGTTCGCACACGGGACCATGACGGTCATGTCGTTGTGGAGGATCTTGATCGTGAGGTACTCGCGCACCTCGCCGAGGATGTTCTTCTCCTCCTTCTTGACTACCTGGCCGGCCCCATGATGCGGGTAGACCACGTTGTCGCCGATCTCGAACTCGATGTTGACGATTTCGCGCTCGATGTCGAGATCTTCGAGCTCAATAGCCGTATCGGAAATGAGAGTTCCTCCTTCAACGCTGTGGTCCGGCTGCCGGACCGCTTGCTGAGTTCAGGTTTGCAAGTACCGGTCCACGAGGTTGATCTCCTGAAGACGGCGAAGACCCTCGCGGATGTCCTTCGCCCGGATTTCACCGACGCCCTCCACCGACTCCAGCTCGGGGTCGGTGGCGGCCAGGATCTCGTCAAGCCCTCGGAACTCGCGAACGATGTTCTGCACCACGAGCTTCGGCAGCCTCGGTATGCGGCCGAGGATGCGGTACCCGCGGGGCGAGACGGGATAGTCCAACGTGTTGACCTTGCGGTCGTAGCCGAGCAGCTCGGCGAGCCGACCGAAGTCGAGCAAGTCTTGGTGGGGCAGGCGCGAGATGCCGTCGAGGGCCATCGCGAAGGCGTCCTCCACCGGGTCGGCCAGGTAGTCGTGCAGCAGCGCGGCCTTGTCGCCGGCGACGCCGACCATCGTCTCCTCGAGCTGCATCTCGATGAGGCGGCCTTCGGTGCCGAGCTCCACGATGTAGCGCTCGATCTCGACCGCCATGCGCGTGACGAGCTCCGCGCGCTGCAGCACGGTCAGCACGTCGTGGAGCGTGACGCCGCCCTCGAACTCGAGCGCGGTGAGGCGGGTGGAGACCTGATCCAGGCGGGTGCGGTACTTGTCCAGCGTCGCCAGCGCCTGGTTGGCCTTGGCGAGCACCGCGGGGATCTCCTCGAGGATGTACTTCGCGCCGTCGACGTAGAGCGAGACGACGTCACGCCGCTGGGAGACGGCGATCACGAGCGCGTCCGTCTGCTTCGAGATGCGCTCGGCGGTGCGGTGGCGCGTGCCGGTCTCCGACGTGAGGATCGTCGGGTCGGGCATCAGCTGCACGTTGCACCAGGCGATCTTCGTCGCGTTGGCGTTCAGCGCGATCGCGCCGTCCATCTTCGCGAGCTGGTAGACGAGCGCAGGGGTGTAGTCGATATCCAGCCGGATACCGCCTGAGAACAAGAACGCCAGCTCGTCCGGATCACCGATGACGAGCAGTCCGCCGGTACGCGCGTGGACGATGTTGTCGATCCCTTCGCGCACCGCCGTGCCGGGTGCGACCATCTCAAGGGCCTTCACCAACCGGGGCTCTTGCCGCGCTTCGAGCTCATTGAGCTCTTCCCCTGATCGCGGCTGCATCACGAAGCAATTCTAGCAGTTACTTAAGCGCTATTTAGCCCCTCTTTTCCGCGCGCTAGAGCCAAATCCGCGGCTTGACGAAACGGACTCAGGCTGCTACGCGGGAAGGTGGTGCACCGAGCGCGGCCTTCACCGCGGCGCGCAGGGAGGGTGTCTCGCCGCCGGGGCAGATGACCGGCTTGAGGCCGAACTTGGCCGCCTCCGCGAGCCGCCGGTCGGCGTGCGCGACGGTCCGCAGCTCGCCCGTCAGGCCGACCTCGCCGAAGCACGCGACCGGCGCGCGCTCCCCCATCGTGACGCCCCGCACGGCGCTCGCCACGGCCAGCGCGACGGCGAGGTCCGCGCCGGGCTCGTCGATCCGCACGCCGCCCGCGACGTTGACGAACACGTCGCTCGTGCCCGCCCCGATCCCCGCGTGGCGCGCGAGCACGGCCAGCACGAGCGCGAGCCGGTTGCGGTCGATGCCGTTGACGACCCGCCGCGGCGGAACCAGCTCGGACGGCGAGACGAGCGCCTGCACCTCGACCAGCAGCGGCCGTGAGCCCTCCATCGCCGCCAGCACGACCGAGCCGGGCGCGCGCGTGGCCTCCCCGACGAAGCGCGCGGAGGCGTCCTGCACCTCCACGAGCCCGTCCGAGCGCATCTCGAACACGCCGACGTCGTTCGTGGAGCCGAAGCGGTTCTTGAGCGCCCGCAGCGTCCGGTAGGTGCGCTCGCGCTCGCCCTCGAACTGCAGCACGCAGTCCACGAGGTGCTCGAGCACGCGCGGCCCCGCGAGCGCGCCCTCCTTGGTCACGTGGCCCACCAGCAGCACCGCGATGTTGCGCTGCTTGGCCACGCGCGTGATCCGGTCGGCGACCTCGCGCACCTGCCCGACCGACCCCGCCGCGCCCGTGAGGTCGGCGGCGTGCAGCGTCTGCACCGAGTCCACGACGCACACCGCCGGCGACTCGGCCTCCATCGTCGCCAGCACCGTGTCCAGGTCGGTCTCCGCCACCACCGGCACCTGCAGCGCCGCACCGGACAGCCGCTCCGCACGCAGCCGGATCTGCGCCGCCGACTCCTCCCCGGAGATGTAGAGCGTCTTGTGCCCCGCGCCCTCCAGGTTCCCGAGCGCCATGTTCGTCAGCGTCGACTTGCCGATGCCGGGCGACCCACCGAGCAGCACCAGGCTGCCGGGCACGAGCCCGCCGCCGAGCACCTGGTCGAGCTCCCCGATGCCGGTCTTCAGCCGCTGGTGACGCTCGGCCGCGACTTCCCTGAGCCGCGTCGGCGTGATCGCCGCGGCGCGCGCCTTGGCGGCCCCGCCCCGACCCTTCGTGGCGGCCGGCCCACGCGCCTCCTCGGTGAGCGTGTTCCACGCGTTGCACCCCGGGCACTGCCCCATCCACCGCGGCGTCTCCGCGGCGCAGTCGGAGCAGACGAAGACGGTGGTCGCGCGGGCCATGGTGTTCACCGTAGGTGGCGGGGCGGACAACTTCGCCCCCGGTGCGTGGTGGGGTGGCTGGAGGGGCGGCGTGGCGCTCGCTGTGGTCGCCGTTGCGAATGCGTGACGAACGGCAAACACCAGCACCGATAGGGGTGGGAGGACCCGCCGCGCGGCGGGGGTGAGGTCGCAAAGGTGCGCATACCGACGGTTTCCGACCGCACCCCTATCGGTGGCGGTGTTTGCCGTTACGTTCCGAGTTCGCAACGGCGCCGACCGCGCACGCGCCGCGCGGCTCCTCTAACCAGCCGGAGCGGCACGCGGCACCAGACGCCGCGCCCGCTCGGCCAGCACGACCATCCCCAACGCGTCGGCCACCACGACCGCGTCCGCGAGCATCTCCGCCGCGCGCTCGGCGTCGCCCGGGCCGCGCCGGGCGAGCAGCAGCTCGGCGAAGACCACCTGGGTCCGCGTGTACCACGGCTTCGCGCCCATCGCCGCGTGCATCTTCTGGGCGTCCTCGTAGTGGCGCTCGGCGAGGTCGTACTGCCCCTGGGCGGCGGCGAGCAGGCCCAGGAGCCAGGAGGCGCAGCCGTTGAAGGTCGCGTTGCGGCCGACGACGATGTTGCGCCCCGCGTAGGGCTCGATCAGGGCGTAGAGCTCCGGGGCGCGGTCGGCGTCGCCCAACGCGCCGCAGACCTCGGCGAGCAGGGTCACGGCGACCAGCCAGTTGGCGTCGCGGGGGATGTTGAAGCCGCCGGTGGCCATCGCCTCGAACTCGGCGCGGGCCTCTTCGGGGCGGCCGAGCTCGATCAGGAGCAGCGCCAGCGAGCTGCGCCAGGCCGGGATCGCCGGGTACAGCTCGATGAAGTTGCGCACGGCGCCTTCGACCTCGGCCAGGCGGCCCTGCTCGCGGCGGATCGAGTACATCTCCTGCGCGTAGTAGTGGAGGGCGTTCTCGGCCTGGCCGCGCTGGCCGATCACGAGCGTCTCCTGGGCGAGCCGCTCGGCCTCGTCGAAGCGGCCGTCGAGCTGCGCGCGGGAGCCGCGGAAGAGGGACGCCCACCAGAGCCAGATCGGGCGGTGGAGGGCGTCGGCGAGCTTGCTCACGGCGGCGATCTGGATGTCCACGCCGTCGATGTCGCCCAGCTCCATCAGGTCGATGATCGTCCACGCCGCGCCCTGCAGCTCGAGCTCCGGATCGCCGGTCTGCTCGGCCACCTCGCGCAGCTCGGCGGCCACGACGAGCCGCTGCTCGACGTTCTCGGGCTGCCACAGGGCGTAGTGGCGCGCGTCGAGGCAGCTCGCGAGCGTCCGGGGGTCGCCGATCCGCCGCGCGACCCGCACGGCCTCCTCCGACAGCGACAGCCGCAGCTCCGGCTCGCCGGCGTAGTAGAGCTCGAGCGACATGCGGGCGAGCAGCCGCGCGCGCAGCGGCGAGTCGTCCTCCGGCAGCGCCTCCATCGCCTCGTCGAGCAGCGCGACCCGCTCGGGGTCGGAGCGCGACAGCGCCGACCAGGGACCGGCCTGGCCGAGCACGCCGCGCGTCAACAGCACCGGGTCGCCGAGCTGGCGCGCGGTGCGGATCGCGGCGCTGAAGCTCTCGCGCGCCTCCTGCTCGAGCCCCGCGCGCTCCTCGGAGGCGCCCAGCGCCAGCAGCAGCTCGGCGCGCACGTGGTCGTCCACCGCGCCGGAGAGCTCCCGCGCGCGCAGCGCCGCCCGGTAGTGCTGCGCGGCCTCCTCCCACGCGAGCATGCGGTCGGCGCGGCGGGCGGCCGCCAGGGCGAAGTCGATCGCGCGGTCGGGCCGCTCGACGGGCGCCGCCTGCGCGAAGTGATGCGCGAGCAGCGCGAGGTGCGGGTCCAGGTCGCCGCCGCGCCGCTGGACGAGCGCCTCGCCGACCCGACCGTGCAGGCGCGCCCGGCGCAGCTGCGAGATCTGCTCGTACAGGGTCGCCCGCACGAGCCCGTGGGTGAAGCCGTAGCGGCCGACGTGCCCGATCTCGCGCAGCACGCGCGCCTCCACGCCCTCCTCCAGGGCCTCGACCAGCTCGTCGTCGCCCTGCGCGACCACGTCGGCCAGCACGTCGTAGTCGAACTCGCGCCCGATCACCGACGCGACGAGCAGCACCGCCCGGGTCGGCTCGGACAGCCGTCGCAGCCGCCGCGCGGTGACCTCGCGCACGCCGTCCGGGACGCCGGCCTCCTCGAGCGTGACCTCCTCGCTCAGCGCGCCGGCCGTGTCGCGGATGTGGCGCACGACCTCCTCGATGAAGAACGGGTTGCCCTCGGTCTCGCCCGCGAGCGCGCGCACGAAGGACGCCGACGCCGGTGAGCTCGACAGCTCGGCCACGAGGTCCCCGACCTCGGCCTCGCCGAGCCCGCCCAGCTCGAGCCGGCGCATCGTGCCCTCACGGCGCAGGTCGCCGATCAGCTCGTGCAGCGGGTCGCGATCGGAGATCTCGCTCTCGCGGTAGGTGCCGAGGAACAGCGCGCGGCGCGGCGCGGGCGCGCGCACGAGGTGACGCAGGAGCTGGAGCGTCGGCCGGTCGGCCCACTGCAGGTCGTCGAACACCAGCACCACCGGCGCCTCCGCGCCGATCTCCCCGAGCAGCGCGGCGACGGCGTCGAAGAAGCGGAAGCGCTGCGCGTCGGCCTCGCCGCCGCCCAGCCCGGCGGAGCTCGTGTTGTGATCCGCGGGCGGCGCGCCGAACTCGGGCAGCAGGATCGACAGCTCGGCCGCGCGCGGGCCGATGCGGTCGCGCAGGACGTCCAGCGGCGCGCCGGCCGACCAGCCGCGCAGCATCTCGACCACCGGCTGGTACGGCGTCAGCGTCTCCTCGTCGAAGCGTCCGTAGAGCACGGCGGCGCCGTCCCGGTGCGCGAGCTCCGCCGCCTCGGCGGCGAGGCGCGTCTTGCCGATGCCCGCGTCGCCGGCGAGCAGCACGAGCGCGCGCTGGCCGTCGGCCGCCTCGCGCCAGCAGCGCTCGAGGAACCCCAGCTCGACGCTGCGGCCGATCAGCGGGTGCCGGTCGACCGCGGCCGCGAGCGGCGCCGGCCACGGCGCGGGCTCGAGCGCCACGGCGGCGACCGGCGGCGGGACCGACCGCACGACCGGGGGCGGCTCGCCGCGCAGCACGCGCTCGAAGACGGCCATCGCGGCCTGGCCGGGCGTCGTGCCGAGCTCCTCGCGCAGCAGCGACCGCAGCTCCTCGAACGCGCGCAGCGCCTCGGCCGGGTTGCCCGCCGCCTCGTGGATCTCCATCAGCAGCCGGTGCGCGGACTCGCGGAACGGCGCCGCGGCGATCGCCGCCCGCGCGGCCTGCTCGGCCGAGCCCAGCTCCCGCCCGCCCTGGCGCAGGCCGGCCTCGGCCAGCATCTCGAGCCCGCGCAGGCGCAGCGTCTCCAGCTCGCGCCGCTGCTCGGCCGCCCAGCCGGCCTCGGCGTCCGGCAGGAACGTCTGCAGGTCGGTGGCGAGCGCTTCCCGCGTGCGCGCGGTCGCGAGCGCGTGGTCGCCGGCCTCCATCGCGGCCTCGGCCTCGACGATCGCGGCGCGCGAGCGCTCGATGTCGACCGCCACCGGCCCCTCGAGCCGCAGGCGCAGCTCACCACGACCGGTCAGCACGCCGTCGCCCAGCGCACGGCGCAGCTTGGAAAGCAGCGCGCTCAGCGCGGAGTCGGCCGCGGCCGGCGGACCCTCGGGCCAGAGCGCGTCGACGAGCTCGTCGCGCGGGCACCCACGACTCCGGTTCAGGACCAGATAGGCGAAGAGCAGACGCCCCTGCCGTCCTGGCAGCCCGCCGTCCAGCCGAGCCCCATTCGCCTCGACGAGAACAGGCCCGCATAACCGGATGTCCCACCCTGCATCCACCGTGTGAGCCGCAAGCTACCGGCTCGCCAAGGTTTCTCCAAGGTTTAAGCAACCGGAGAAGCGCATCATTCCCTCAGCGGCCTACGGACTGACCCCCCGACAGCCGCCGCCGACACGGACGTCGACACAACCGAGGCGGGCGCTGACTTTTGGCTCGGCAGCTCATCCGTCTCATCCCGAGGACCGCCTGACCAGCGGTTCCCTCCTCCATAGCAGCGCCGGATTCACCCTCCACCGGCGCATCGAGGCGGACGCCGATTGACCCCCGGCCCACCGCTTCCAAAGGACGCGAATGGCCCGCCTTCCCCGGCGGGCCATTCGACTTTCAGAGGGCACCCAACAGGTCGGCGACCAGGTCCTCAGGGTCCTCGATGCCGGCGGAGTAGCGGATGAAGCCGGGCGGGACGTCGTCGGTGCCCCAGCGCTCGCGGCGCTCGGCGGTGGCGTGGACCCCGCCGAAGGACGTCGCCTCGGCGACCAGACGGCAACGCGCCAACACGTCCTGGGCCCGCGCCTCGCTCTCGAGCACGAACCCGACGAGGCACCCGTACTGGAGCATCTGCGCGGACTCCGCGTGGTCGGACGGGTGGAAGACCTCGATCCCGCGCTCGCGCAACGCACCTGCGACGGCCAGCGCGCCCGCGCTCGACCGCTCCAGCCGGAGTGCGAGCGTCGCCAGCGAGCGGTGGACCAGCCACGCCTCCATCGCGCCGATCACCGATCCCGACTGCGAGCGCCAGCGCTTGAGCGCCTCCACCAGCTCCCCGTCGCGCGTCGAGACCGCGCCGACCAGCACGTCCGAGTGCCCGCTGAGCGTCTTGGTGCCGCTCATCATCGAGATGTCGGCGCCGAGCGCGAGCGGCTGCTGGCCGAGCGGCGTGGCCAGCGTGTTGTCGACGGCCACGAGCGCGCCCGCCTTGTGCGCCGCCGCGGAGACGGTGGCGATGTCGCACACGTCGAGCTTCGGGTTCGACGGCGTCTCGATCCACACGAGGCGCGCGCCGTCGACCGCGGCGACGATCTCCTCGGTGTTCGTCGAGACCCACTGCACGTCGACCCCGTGCAGGCGCTCGGTGGCCACGAACCGCACGCCCGGGTAGCCGTCCTGCACGGCGACGAGCTTGTCGCCGGGCTCCAAGACGGTCATCAACGTGGCCGTCACCGCGGCCATGCCCGAGGCGAAGACGAGCGACGTGCCGCCCTCGAGCGTGCCGAGCGCCGACTCCAGCGCCGCCCACGTCGGGTTCGCGTCGCGCCCGTAGCCGAACTCGTGCGCGTCCTTCGGGCCGCGCAGGTGGAACGGCGCCGCGAACACCGGACCGCCGAGCAGCGGGGCGCCCTGTTCGAAATCAGGCAATCCGGCGTGCACGGCGCGCGTGGAGGCGCCGTACAGCGCTCCGTCGGATGAACCGCCGGGTTCCGGGTACTGAGTCAAGCGATATTCCTCACCAAGGGGGCAACAAATGAAGATCTCGCGGCCGTCACCGTCCATGGTGGTCGCCGGCATCGCGCTGTTCGTGTCGCTGGGCGGTACGAGTGTCGCAGCCGTCAGCTACGCCACCCGCGCGGGTTCCGTCGACGGCAAGAGCGCCGTCTACGCGGGCGCGAGCCTCAACGACGCCGCCGGCAAGCTCGTCGCCACGAACCGCTCCGGCACCGACAAGGGGCGTCTGCCCGGCAAGTTCGTCGCCGATGTGGGGCGCACCCAGACCTTCAGCAAGAGCTACGAGGTCGCCGACAACACGCCCGGAGCCCCGCAGGTGGTGTCGAGCATCAAGGGCCTCGGCCAGATCACCGCGACCTGCAACGACCAGAACACGGTCGCCGGCAATGAGGACCCGACCTCGACGGTGACCTTCATCAACGGCTCCGGCGTCGCCGTCAACGTCGCCCGCCGCGTCGGCAACGGCGACGGCGCGATCAGCGTCGCACTGAACCAGACCGCGACGCAGCTCACCGTCGGCGGGTCGAACACGTTCGAGTTCCACGTCGAGCGGGACGGCCAGAACGCGATCATCCAGGGCGGCATCCGCCAGGACGGCCGTGGGACGCCGAACGCGATCTGCGTGATCTTCGGGGTGGTGACGCAGGCGCTGCCGTAGGCCGGCAGCGCCCGAGTCGCCTCAGCGCGGACGATGCCGGTCGAACGAGATGACCTGCTGGATCCCGCTCGGGCGGTTCGTGTAGCGGATCGTCGTCGGTAGGAGCCCCGGTCGGAACGCGATGCGCTCGCGCGTCGCGTCCGCCCGGAGCGCGTCCGGCTCACCGGGCACCGCGTCGAGCGCCGCCCAGATCGCGGCGGCGCACCGGGCGGCGTCGCCCGCGCCGCAGTAGCGCTCGTTGAAGGGGTCGCGGTAGCGGTTGCCGGCGAGCCGGCCGAGGTCCTTCTCGAGGTACCAGAAGCCGCCGTCGGTGAAGTCGCTGCTCGTGCCGGAGTCGTCGCCGACGAAGGCCTGGACCCCCTCGACCGGCATCGCCGCCGCCCACAGCCGTGGGTAGAAGGCGTCCCAGATGGCGGGGGCCGGGCCGGCGTCGATCACGCCGTCGAGGTCGCGGTCCAGGCGTGAGGAGCCGGCGGCCCGCCAGCCGACGAGCCACTCGAGCATCCGCGCCGCGCGCGGCGTGGCACCGGTCGGGTGTGCCTTCAGCAGGCGCTCGAGGATCGGGGTGAGCGCTTCGCTGCGCAGGTCCGTCGTGGCGGCGGCGTTCATCGCACCCGTGACGGAGGCGAGGTCGTGCTGGCGGCGCTTGGCGATCCCCGCGTCGAGCATCCGCACGCGCTGGGTCGAGCCGTAGCTCCAGTTGTCGTCGGCGGCGCCCCACCCGGGCGCCGGGCGGTTGTTCCAGTTCACGAGCGCGCCCGTCGGCGGATTGACCTGGAACGGGCGCTTGGACGGGGCGAGGAAGCCGCGCCATTCGTACTCGCCGGTGCCCTTGACGGGGAGCCGCGGGTCGACCGACTTCGGCCGGACCGGCAGCCGGCCGGCGGAGTACATGGCAATGTCGCGGTCGTCCGCGTAGCCGACGTTGAACGTGAACGGCGAGGACGCCAGCGACTCGCGGAACGTCGCCGCCGACTTGACCTTGCCGACCGTGAGGTCGCGGAACGAGAGCTGCCAGAGCACGTCCTGGCCGAAGCTCGCGCGCTTGCGCGAGACGGCGACCGTGCGGCCCTTGACCTTCGCGTAGCCGACGACCGGGCCGTGCACGGTGGTCCGGTAGACGACGCGCCCGACGTCCTTGATCGTGCCCGCGTCGACGCGGCCCATCGTCCGGCAGCGGCCCTTGTAGCGGTACTTGGCCTTCGAGCCGCCGCACAGCGTCTCGACGTAGGTGTCGACCACGTCGGACCCCGCGGACGTGAGCGACCACGCGTAGTCCTGGCCGCGGCCGATCAGGATGTTGCCGGCGAAGCCCGGCGCCGTCGCGCCGCGCGCCTGCCCGCCCGGCCAGCTGATGTCGGCCTCGAGCGTGAGGCCGGGGTAGGTGTAGCCGATCTGCGGGCCGCCGACGAACAGCGGGTGGCCGGTCGTCGACCGCCGGCCGCTGACGATCAGGAAGTTGCTCGCCCAGTCCGGCACCTTCGAGGCGCGCGCGAGGCCCTTCGGCCCGGTCGGCGTGAAGGAGCCGGCGTCCAGCACGGCGTTGCCGCGCCCGGCGAGGTTCTTGTGGCCGTAGCGGAACGTCTTGGTCATCGTCGACGGCGCGTCGCGATCGTCGAACTCGCTGAAGTCGTCGAACATGCGGTTGCCGCGCGCGGTGCCGTAGCGCTTGCGCAGGCTGGACAGGAACTCCGAGCGGCGCGCCTCGTCCCCGCCGCCCTCGCCGAAGATCTCGCCGGTCACGGCGTTGGCCGCGAACACGTCCACGCGCGTCCACGGCTTGGCCGTGCTCTTCTCGGCCTTCAGCCGCGCGTTGATGCCCTGCAGGTAGACGTCGATGTCGTGCAGCAGCGCGCGCCCGGGCGCGCCGGCCTGGCGCAGCGCCCGCAGGCCGTTGCGCTCGATCATGCGGTCGACGGCCTTCGTCGGCGTGTACTGGCGCAGGTTGATGACGAGGCCGAAGGCGTAGATGTTGGGCGCGTCGATCGCCGCCAGCCGCGCGGCGTCGCGCGCCTGGGCGAGCAGCAGGCCGCGGTCCTGCTGGAGCAGCCACCCCATCGCCCACGTGACGTCGTCGCGCGAGCGGCCGGTGATGTGCGGCACGTTGAAGCGGTCCCGCACGACGGTGACGCCCGCGCGCGGCATCGGCTCCGGCCGCGCCGGGCCGTCGGGCCCGACCCCGAAGCCCGCGTACTTGAACGTGCGCAGCAGGTCATCGGCGCTGACCTGGTCGAACAGCGGCGTGAGCGCGTCGTACATCCGCGCCTGCTCATCCGCGCCGGGCGGGATCGGGACGGACCCGTACTGGCCGGACGGGATGATGTTGCGCGCGAAGGCGGCGTAGTCCTCCGCGGCCGCCGGGGCCGCGAGGACAAGGAACGCCGCCGCGGTGATCGCAGCGACTCTGGACATCCGCGGCACGCTACTGCCGCGGACGTCCGCGTGCGGCGCCTAGTTGTCCTTGGCGGTGAGCGTCGCGAGGTTCTCGATCGCGAGCTCGTCGCCGCGGGCGGCGGCGCGCTGGAGGACCTGCTTGGCCTCGTCCGTGCGGCCGAGGTCGGCGAGCAGCACGCCGAGGTTGTTCTCGGCGTCGGTGTCGCCCAGCTCGATCGCCTCGCGGTAGAGCCGCTCGGCCTCCTCCTCGGAGTCCTCGTACTCGCTCAGGAGGTTCGCGAGGTCGATCTTCGCGGCCGGCGACCCGGCGTCGGACGCGGTGCGCAGCAGCGCCTCGGCCTCTTCCTCGCGCTCCTGCTCGACGAGCAGCGTCGCGAGCACGATCGTCGCGTCCTCCTCGCCCTGCTCGATCGCGGCGCGCAGCAGGCGCTCGGCCTCGGCCTCGTCACCCTCGAGGTCCTCGATCAGGAGGATCGCCAGCTCGACGAGCGCCTCCGGCTCCTCCTCGGACGCGACGCGCAGCGCCGCCGCCGCCTCCTCGAAGCGCTCGGTGTCGCGCAGCAGCAGGCCGAGGTTGTAGTGGCCGGCCGGCTGGCCGTGGCGGATGGCGGCGCGGTACTGCTCCTCCGCCTCCTCGACGCGCTCGAGGTCCCAGAGCGCGGTGCCGAGCGGGATGTGCGCGTCCGGGTCGCCGCCTTCGACGACGCCGCGCAGGATCGGCTCCGCCTCCGCCGCGCGGTCGATCTGCACGAGCAGGTCGCCCAGGTAGTAGGCGCCGTCCTCCTCGCCTTCCTCCACAGCCTTGCGGTAGGCCTCTTCGGCGGCCCGCAGGTCGCCCTCGTCGTAGGCGCTCTGCCCGCGCGCGATCCACGGGGTCAAATCAGTGCTCATCAGGCCTCCCCTTCTAGCAGGCGACGCCTTAACGAAAGCGGGCGCCCCGTAGGGCGCCCGCTTCACGAATCACTGTGCGTGAGGACTAGGACTCGTCCGACGGCGGAACGGCCGGCGTGTCCAGCGCGCCGGTGTCGTCGACCGGCTCGCCGTCCTCTTCCTTGCCGCCGCCGACCGGGACCGGCGTCTTCTCGGGCTTGACGATCGAGAGGGTGACCTCCTCGTCGGAGCCCTCCGGCGCCTTGTCGACCATGACGGTCGCGCCCGGGACCAGCTCGGAGCGCAGCACGAAGTCCGCGAGCGGATCCTCGATGTAGCGCTGGATCGCCCGGCGGAGCGGACGGGCACCCATGCTCGGGTCCCAGCCCTTCTCGACCAGGAAGTCCTCGGCCTCCTCCGTGAGGTCCAGCTGCAGCTCGCGCTCCGCCAGCGACGTGCGGATGCGACGCAGCAACAGCTCGACGATGGTCTTGATCTCTTCCTTGGTGAGCTTGTGGAAGACGATCACGTCGTCGATGCGGTTGAGGAACTCAGGCCGGAAGACCTTCTTGAGCTCGCCCATGATGCGGCCCTTCATGTCGTCGTACGAGATTCCGGTCTCGTCGTCCGACACGGCGAAGCCGAGCGGCGTGTTGCGCGCGATCTCGCCCGCCCCGATGTTCGAGGTCATGATCACGATCGCGTGGCGGAAGTCCACCGTGCGGCCCTGCGAGTCGGTCAGGCGACCGTCCTCAAGGATCTGCAGGAGGATGTTGAAGACGTCCGGGTGGGCCTTCTCGATCTCGTCGAGCAGGAGCACCGAGTACGGCTTGCGCCGCACGGCCTCGGTGAGCTGGCCGCCCTCGTCGTAGCCGACGTAGCCCGGAGGCGAGCCGACCAGACGGGAGACCGCGTGCTTCTCCATGTACTCGGACATGTCGATCCGGACCATGGCCTCTTCGTCCCCGAACAGGAACTCCGCGAGCGTCCGCGCCAGCTCCGTCTTGCCCACGCCCGACGGGCCCAGGAAGATGAACGAGCCGGTCGGCCGCTTCGGGTCCTTCAGGCCGGCACGCGAGCGGCGGATCGCCTTCGAGATGACCTCGATCGCGTTGTGCTGGCCGATGACGCGCTTGTGGAGCTCGTCCTCCATGCGCATCAGCTTCTGGGTCTCGGCCTCGGTGAGCTTGAAGACCGGGATGCCCGTCCACATCGAGACGATGTCGGCGATCTCCTCCTCGCCGATCGACGGACGCTCTCCGCCTTCGCCCGACTCCCAGGCGTCCTCGAGGTCGCGCTTCTTGTTCGTGAGCTGACGCTCGCGATCGCGAAGGTGCGCGGCCTTCTCGAACTCCTGGTTCTCGATCGCGGCTTCCTTGTCGCGGCGCGTCGTCTCGATCTCTTCCTCGAGCTCCCGGTACACGGGCGGGGAGGACATCGACTTGATGCGCATGCGCGAGGCGGCCTCGTCGATGAGGTCGATCGCCTTGTCCGGGAGGAACCGGTCGGAGATGTAGCGGTCGGCCAGCTCCGCCGAAGCCTCGAGGGCCTCGTCGGTGATGTTGACCTTGTGGTGCGCCTCGTACCGGTCGCGCAGGCCCTTGAGGATCTGCACGCACTCCTCGAGCGACGGCTGGTCGACGGTGATCTTCTGGAAGCGACGCTCCAGCGCCGAGTCCCGCTCCAGGTACTTGCGGTACTCGTCGAGGGTCGTCGCGCCCACCGTCTGCAGCTCGCCACGGGCGAGGGCCGGCTTCAGGATGGAGGCGGCGTCGATCGCACCCTCCGCGGCACCCGCGCCGACGAGGTTGTGGAGCTCGTCGATGAACAGGATGATGTCGCCGCGCTGGGTGATCTCCTTCATCACCTTCTTGAGGCGCTCCTCGAACTCGCCGCGGTACTTGGAGCCCGCGACCAGGGCGGCAAGGTCGAGCGTGTAGATCTGCTTGTTCTTGAGCAGCTCCGGCACGTCGCCGTTGGTGATCCGCTGGGCCAGGCCCTCGACCACCGCGGTCTTGCCGACCCCCGGCTCGCCGACGAGCACGGGATTGTTCTTGGTGCGCCGCGAGAGGATCTGCATGATCCGCTCGATCTCCGTCTCACGCCCGACGACGGGGTCCAGCTTGCCGTCGGCCGCCAGCTTGGTCAGATTGCGACCGAACTGGTCCAGCAGCTTGGAGGACTTCTTCTCGCCGGTGCCCGCGCCGCCGGAGCCCGTGGCCTGCTGGCCCTGGCCCCCGCCTTGCGGACGGCGGCCGCCCGGCCCCGAGAGCATCCGGATGACCTCGTTGCGGATCTTCTCGGAGTCCGCGTCGAAGTCGAGCAGGATGCGCGCGGCCACGCCCTCGTTCTCGCGAACGAGGCCGAGCAGGATGTGCTCGGTGCCGATGTAGTTGTGCCCCAGGGAGAGAGCCTCACGCAACGCCAGCTCGAGCACCTTCTTCGCGCGCGGCGTGAAGGGAATCTGGCCTGAGGTCACCTCCTCGCCGGAGCCGACGATGCGGACCACCTGGGCGCGGACGCGCTCCACGGTGATGTCCAGGGACTCGAGTACGCGTGCGGCGAGGCCCTCCTCCTCTCGGAGGAGACCCAGGAGGATGTGCTCGGTCCCGATGTAGTTGTGCTTGAGCGTCCGCGCCTCCTCCTGGGCGAGGACGACCACCTGACGTGCTCGCTCTGTGAATCGCTCGAACATGGTTTGGGGAGCTTCCTTCCTTACTAGTGCTCGCCTAGCGCTCGGTCGTTCTGGTGGTCTCTAAGTAGTTGGGAGGGCAGTGACGGAATGGCCCAAGAGACGAAAATACCCCGGCTCTCATCCGTATATGCGGCGCGGACACCGGAACGGATCAGGGCTCGGGGCACGTCTGAGGCCATACCCCAGTCTACCAACGGTTGGGGACCTTGATCATGCTCGGACGATCGGTCGAAACGGGCGACTACTTGAGCGCCGGGAAGAGGACGACCTCGCGGATCGTCTTCTGACCCATCAGGAGCATCGTCAGCCGGTCGATGCCGATGCCGATCCCGCCCGTCGGCGGCATGCCGTGCTCGAGCGAGAAGATGTAGTCCGTGTCGAACGGCGGAGCGTTCTCATCGCCCGCCGCAGCGTGACGCACCTGTTCTTCGAACCGTGCGCGCTGGTCGTCCGGGTCGTTGAGCTCGGAGAACGCGTTCGCGACCTCCATACCGTTGACGAACGCCTCGAACCGCTCGACCAGGCCCTCGTGCTCGCGGTGGCGCTTGGCGAACGGGGACAGCTCGACCGGGTAGTCGTGCAGCAGCGTCGGCTCGATCAGCGTCGGCTCGACGTGCTTGGAGACCAGGTAGTCCACGAGCGCCGCCCAGTTGGGCTCGTCGGGGATCTCCATGCCGGCCTCGCGCATCGCGCCCTGCAGCGACTCGAGCGTGCGGTTGGCGAGCACGTCGATGCCGACCCGCGACTGGATCGAGCCCGCCAGCGTCTCGCGCTTGAACGGCTTGGCGAACACGTCGGAGCCGACGGCCTCGCCCACGGCGCGCAGCATCCGCTCCGCGCGCTCGGCGACGACCTCCCAGTCCGCGTACGCCTCGTACCACTCGAGCATCGTGAACTCGGGGTTGTGCTTGGGGCTCAGACCCTCGTTGCGGAAGTCCTTGCCCAGCTCGTACACGCGCTCCAAGCCGCCCACGATCAGGCGCTTGAGGTACAGCTCGGTCGCGATGCGCAAGTACATCGTCTTCTCGAGCGCGTTGTAGTGCGTCACGAACGGGCGAGCGAGCGCGCCGCCGTAGATCGGCTGCAGCACCGGGGTCTCGACCTCGATGAAGCCCTCGTCGTCGAGGAAGCGTCGGATCGCGGACACGATCTTGGCGCGTGCGATGAACAGGTCCCGCGTCTCGGGGTTCGCGATCAGGTCCAGCTCGCGGTGGCGGAAGCGCGTCTCGGTGTCCGTGAGGCCCGAGTGCTTGTCCGGCGGCGGGCGCAGGGACTTCGCCAGCAGCGTCCACTCCGTCACGAGGACGGACAGCTCGCCGCGGCGGGTCTTGAAGATCGTGCCCTCCGCGCCGATCAGGTCGCCGAGGTCCATCGTGAGGAGCCGCTCGAACGCCTCGTCGCCGAGCACGTCGCGACGCGCCTGCAGCTGGATCCGGCCCGTGCGCTCGTCGAGATCCAGGAAGGCCATCTTGCCCTGGCCACGCCGCGCGTGGAGGCGGCCGGCCACGCGCACCCGCGCGTCCGTCTCCTCACCGTCGGCCAGGCCCTCGTGGGGCGCCTTCGCGTCCGCGACCGACGTCACGTCCGGGTAGGCGTGCGGGAACGGCTCGACGCCCGCCTCGCGCAGGCTCTCGAGCTTGCGACGGCGGACGGCGAGGAGCTCTGAGGTCGACTCCTCGGTCGACACTGCTACGCGACTTCGATCTTGTCGACCGTCAGCTCGCGCTGCTTGCCGCTCGGGAGGGTCACCTTGACCTTGTCGCCCTGCTTGCGGCCGACGAGCGCCTTGCCGACCGGCGACTCGTTGGAGAGCTTGTTCTCCGACGGGTTCGCCTCGGTCGAGCCGACGATCACGTACGTGAGCTTCTTGCTCTTGTCATCGGTGACCTGCACCTGGGAGCCGACGCGGACGACGTCCGCGGAGAGCTCCTTCGCGTCGATCACCGACGCCGAGCGCAGCTTGTCCTCGAGGGTCATGATGCGCGCCTCGAGCATCGCCTGCTCGTTCTTGGCGTCGTCGTACTCGGAGTTCTCGGAGATGTCGCCGAACTCCCGCGCTTCCTTGATGCGCTCCGCCACCTCGCGACGCTTGGTGGTGGAGAGGAACTCGATCTCCTTCTTGAGGTTCTCGAGGCCTTCGGGGGTGAGGAGGACGTCCTTCTGCATGCTGCGTCAGTCCTTCTACGGGGCTGAAGATGGAAACGGCCCGCTCGGCAGGCGGACCGGGGCTCTACACCTCGAGAGGCGCGGAGGGCGCGCAGGATAGCAACAGCACCTCGCGCTGCTGCTCAAGGGTGTCTGCCCGCTGAAGGGCGTCTTGAACCGACTTCGGCGCGCCGAGCCGCTCGATGTACCACGGGTGGAACTTCTTCAGGTAGCGCGCCGCGCGCTCTTCGCCCAGATGCTCCTCCGCGCGGTCGATCACCCAGTGCCACTCGCGCAGGATCTCCTCCGCCGACGGGTCCTCGTCGCGCGCGCCCAGCACCTGCGCGAACAGCCACGGGTTCCCGAGCGCGCCCCGCGCCAGCATCACGGCCGCGCAGCCCGTGTGCTCGAACACCCAGCGGATGTGCTCCGCGCCCTCCATGCCGCCCGAGACGATGACGGGCACCGGCAGCTCCTCGACCAGCTCGCGCGCGAGGTCGTAGTCCGGCGTGCCCTTGTGGCGCACGGCGGCGCTCCGCGGGTGGAACGTGATCCCGGCGACGCCGGCCTCGTCGACCAGCCGGCGCGCCACCTCGAGCCCTTCGACGCCGCCCTGCTTGATCGACGCGCGCAGCTTGACGGTGACCGGCAGCCCGGAGCCCTCGCGCGCGGCCTTGGCCACCGCGACCGCGGTGTCGGGGTCCTTGATCATCGCCGCGCCCGCCCCAGTCTTCATCACCTTCGGGACCGGGCAGCCCATGTTCAGGTCCAGGATGTCCGCCCCGACCCGCGCCACCTCGGCGGCGGCGCTGCGCATGATCTCCGGGTCGTGCCCGAACAGCTGGATGGCGAGCGGCCCCTCCTCGGGGTGCACCCGCAGCAGCTCCTTGTGCGTCTTCTCGTTCCCGTAGTGGATCGCGAAGCTCGACACCATCTCCGACACCGCGAGCCCGGCGCCGAACCGCTTGGCCTGCAGGCGCACGAACCAGTTCCCGATCCCGGCCAGGGGCGCGAGCATCACGCGGTTGGCGATCGTGACGTCGCCGATCTGCCAGGGGTCGGTCAAGGAGCGCATCGCTTACCCAGAGTAGGAGGACACCCAGGCGAGGACGGAGGGATGACCGGCGGCGCGTCCCTCGATCCAGGGGGCCGGCACGGCGCCGCGTTCGAGCAGCCGCGCCGCCGCGGCCCACTGCTCGTAGCCCACCGCGTCCTCCAGGGCGGTGCCGTCCGCAATCGTGCCGCCTCGCGCTTCGAGGTCGGCGCCGAGGTCGACCAGCGCGTCCAGCAGCGCCACGTCGTCGGCGCTCGCGGCCCAGTGCAGCGGCGTCTCGTCGTGCTCCGGCCCACCGAACCGGGCGTTCACGTCCGCGCCCGCCGCGACCAGGATCGCTGCCAGCTCCGGCGCGCCCTCGCGATGGCCGGGCCAGTCGGCGAGCATGTGCAGCAGGGTGCGGACGCCGTCGGGCCGGGCCGTCGCGAGCGACGGGTCCGCGGCCAGCGCGGACCGCAGGCGCGCCGGCGAGGCTAGGAGTTCCGCTCCCAAATGATCCGCAGCCCGGTGAGCGTGAGGAGCTCGTCGGCGAGGTCGATCGACGTGCAGTGCGGGACGACCGCGCCGGCGAGGCCGCCGGTCGCCAACGTCATGAAGTCGCCGAGCTCGTCGTGCAGGCGGCCGATGATGCCGTCGACCATCCCGGCGAAGCCGTAGAGCACGCCCGCGCGGATCGCGTCGACCGTGGACTTGCCGATCAGCGCGCGGGGCGGGGTCAGGTCGATCGTCGGCAGGGCCGCGGCGCGCGCGCTCAGCGCCTCGAGCGAGATCTCGACGCCCGGGAAGATCACGCCGCCCAGGTACTCGCCGCTCGCGCTCACCACGTCGTGGGTGACGGCCGTGCCGAAGTCGACGATCACGCACGCGCCGCCGGCCCGCTCGTACCCCGCGACCGCGTTCACGAGCCGGTCCGGCCCGATCTCGCGCGGGTTGTCGTAGCGGATCGGCATGCCGGTCTTCAGGCCCGGGCCGACCAGCAGCATCTCGTGCGAGAGGTAGCGCGCCGCCATGCCCACCCACTGCGGCCGCAGCGACGGCACGGTCGCGCTCACGATCGAGGCGTCGAGATCCGCGAACTCGAGCCCGCGCAGCGCGAGCAGCGCCCGCAGCGCCGCGCCGAGCTCGTCCGAGGTGGACTCGCGCACGGTCGCGAAGCGCCAGTCGTGGATCAGCTCCTCACCGTCGTAGACGCCGAGGTGCGTCTGGGTGTTGCCGACGTCGACGACGAGCAGCTTCACGGACCGACCTCCAGCGGCGGCCCGGCGACCGTCACCTCCTGGCCCTCGATCAGGTCGAGCGCCAGCACCGCCGGCCCGCGCCCCGGCACCTCGAGGTCCGGCGCGAGCTCGAGCAGCGGGACCAGCACGAAGCGGCGCGACGTCACCTCGCGGTGGGGCAACGTCAGCCGCTCCGACGAGTACTCCATGTCGCCGAGCAGCAGCAGGTCGACGTCGATCGCCCGCGGCCCGTGCTTGACGTAGCCATCCTCCCCCAGCTGGGTGCGGCCGAAGGCGCGCTCGACCGCCTTGCAGGCGTCCAGCAGCCGCTCCGGACCCAGGCGCGTCTCGATCCGCAGCACCGCGTTGAAGAACGCGCGCTGCTCGAGCACCTCGCCCACGGGCTCGGTCTCGTAGACGCTCGAGGACGCCAGCACGACGACGTCGTGCGTCCACAGCGCCTCCACCGTCGCCTGCAGGTTCGTCCGGCGGTCGCCGACGTTGGAGCCCAGTCCGAGGTAGCCGATCTCGTTCACGCGCCCCGCAGTCTGCCCATTCTGCGCGGGACCCACCAGTTCCAATCGCCCAACAGCCGCATCAGGGCCGGGACGAGCAGCGCCCGGACGATCGTCGCGTCGATCAGGACGGCCATCGCCACGCCGAACCCGAGCTGCTTGATGAAGATCACCGAGGCCGTCACGAAGCAGCCCAGCGCGACGACCATCAGCGCGGCCGCGAACGTGACGATCCGCCCCGTCCGCTGCAGCCCGAGCGCGACGGCCTCCTCGTTCGAGTGGCCGTGGTCATGCAGCTCCTTGATGCGTCCGAGCAGGAACACGCCGTAGTCGGTCGAGAGGCCGAACGCGACCGCGAACAGCAGCACCGGCTGCGAGGACTCGATCGCCCCCTGCGAGTCGAACCGGAAGAGCCACTCGAGGTGCCCGTCCTGGAACACGAGGACCATCAGCCCGAACGCCGCGCTGATCGTCAGCAGGTTCATGATCAGCGCCTTCACCGGCAGCACGACCGACCGCAGCATCACGAACAGGATCACGAGCGTCGTCGTGCACAGCAGGATGAGCGCGGTCGGCAGGTGGTCGCGCAAGGACGCCTGCTGGTCGACGAACTGCGCCGTCTGCCCGCCGACCCAGAAGTCGAACGGCGCCTCCACCGCCCGCACCTCGGCCACGAGGTCCTTCGCCGCCGCGCCCAGCGGCTCCCCCGGCGCGATCAGGTCGATCCGGCCCTCGGACACGCGCGGCGGCTCGACCGGCGCGGGCAGCTGCGCCGCGAACCGCCGCAGCTCGGCCTCCGACACGCCCGGCCGCACGGCCACGTACACCGGCGACGTCTCGCTGGGTGGGAACTCGGCCTTGATCGCGTCGTCGACCACCCGGGCGCTCTGCTGCTCGGGCAGCACGGACGCGTCCACCCCGGTGAACTCGATCCGCAGGAACGGCAGTCCCAGCGCGATCAACAGCACCGCCGCGCCGATCGCGAACGGCGCCGGCCGGCGCATCACCCGCCGCGAGTGGCGATACCAGAAGCCGGACCTCTCCGCCGCCGCCTCGCGGGCGATCGCGTCCTTCCAGCGCCGCGGCCCACCCGCGTTCACGCGCTCGCCCAACGCGCCCAGCAGCGCCGGCAACAGCGTCAGCGACACGCCCGCGGCGATCAGCGCGCACAGCGCCCCGCCCACGCCCATCGAGTACAGGAACCGCTGCCGGAAGACGATCAGCGCGGCCAGCGCGGCGGCCACGGTCACGGCGGAGAACAGCACGACGCGCCCGGCGGTGCGCATGGTCTGAGCGAGCGCCTCCTCGCGGGAACGCCCGGCCGCCAGCTCCTCCCGGAAGCGGGAGACCATGAACAGCGAGTAGTCGATCGCCAGCCCCAGCCCGAGCCCGTTGACGAGGTTGAGCGCGTAGATCGACATCGGGTTGACGTGGCTGTTGATCAGCCGGATGGCGAGGAAGGTCAGCAGGATCGTCGCCCCGCCCACGGCCAGCGGCAGCAGCGCCGACACCGCGCTGCGGAACACGATCAGCGACAGCAGGAACAGGATCGGGAACGCGATCAGCTCCGCGCGCAGGATGTCCGCCGACACCTGGTCCCCCACCTGCGGCGCGGCGATCGCGCCGCCGCCCAGCGTCACCCAGTCGTACCGGTCCAGCCGGCGCTCGATCGCGTCGGTCGCGTCGCGGTCGTCCCGGCGGTACGTCGCCAGCAGGTAGGTGGAGCGCCCGTCGCGGGAGACGAGCCGCCGGTCGCCGCCCGGCTGGTACGCGACCACCGACGCCACGCCGGGATGCCGCATCGCCGCCGCGACCAGCCGGATCCGCTCCTGCCCGGCGGACGAGTCCGCCGTCGCGCCCAGCCGCACCAGCGCGACCAGCTGCGGCGCCGCGTACGTCCCCGTCGCTGCGACCACCGCGTCGCGCGCGGTCACCGCCTCGGCCGACGGGTCGTCGAAGTCGTTGGCGTTGCCCAGCTCCCCGAACACCGGCAGCGCGAACACCGCGGCGACGAGCACCATGATCAGCGAGCCGAGCAGGATCGGCCGCCGGCGGCGGTAGATCACTCCGGGTAGACCCAGTCGACCTCGAGCATCGAGACGACGTTGAAGAGCATGCCGTCGCCGAAGAAGCCCCAGGTCTCTTCCGGCGCAACGCCCGCCAGGGCGGCGACGTGGTCGCGCAGCCCGAGGAACTTCGAGCGCACGTACGCGCGGATCTCCGGGTCGGCGACCGCGTACGCGCGCATCTGGAACAGCAGCGCGTGGCGGTCGGGCAGGAGCTCCTCGCCGTAGGCGTGGCCCATCGTCGCGAAGCGCTCCACCGGGTTCGTACCGGCGACCGACTCGGCGAACACGCCTTCGACGCGCTCGAAGCAGCGGTCGACGCAGGCCTCGTAGAGCCCGCGCTTGGTCTTGAACAGCCGGAACAGGTACGGCTGCGAGACGCCCGCGTCGCGCGCGATCGTCTCCGTCGACGTGCCGTCGAACCCGCCCTCGGCGAAGTGCCGGAACGCGATGCCGACGATCTCCTCGCGACGCGCCTCTGCGGACATCCGGGCCATGACTACACCCCGTATGTTAGTGACCACTAACGTTCTTCACGCCAGACTTCGACCGACACCTCTTCGACCGGCAGCGGGATCGGCGGCTCGGGCTTGCTCGCCTTCACCGTCACGCTGATCGCCCCGAACTGGGACGCCAGCCGGTCCGCGATCACCGCGCACAGCCGCTCGAGCGTCCGGTAGGACTGCTGCTGCGCGACGAGCGCGATGACCTGGCAGACCTCGCCGTAGTCGATCGTGTCCTCGACGCGGTCGGTGATCAGGGCGTCCGGCTCACCGACGTCGAAGCGCACGTCGACGAGGATCCGCTGCCCGACCTTGCGCTCCTCGGCGGTGACGCCGTGGTGCGTGTAGAGGGAGAGCCCGACGATCTCGATGGTGACGCCGACTTCGAGGCCTTCCTCGTCGTCGTCATCGTCTTCTAGCTCGTCGTCGTACTCGTCGGGCTCTTCGTCGGCCATGCCGCGAAAGTAGCAGCCGCGACCTTGAGCGCGTCCGCGACGGCGGCGACGTCGTGCACGCGGAAGACCTGCGCGCCACGCTCCAGCGCGATCACGCACGTGGCGACGGTGCCGTGCACGCGCTCGGTCACATCTCTGCCGGTGAGGCGGCCGATGAACGTCTTGCGCGACGTGCCGATCACGAGCGGGCGCCCGAGCGCGGCCAGCTCGTCGAGCCGCGCGAGCAGCTCCAGGTTGTGCTCGAGCGTCTTGCCGAAGCCGATGCCGGGATCGAGTGAGATCCGCTCCTCGCGGATGCCCGCGGCGACGGCCGCCGCCATCCGCTCCTCCAGGAACGCCTTCACCTCGGAGACGACGTCCGTGTAGCGCGGGTCGCGCTGCATCGTGCGCGGCTCGCCGAGCATGTGCATCAGGCAGCAGTCGAGCCCGCGGTCGGCGACGAAGCCCGCCAGCTCCGGGTCGTGCCGGAAGGCGGAGACGTCGTTGACGTAGCCGGCGCCCGCCGCCACCGCGGCCTGCGCCACGTCGAGCTTCATCGTGTCGATCGAGACGCGCGCGACGTCGCGCAGGCCCTCGACGACGGGCACCACGCGCGCCTGCTCGTCGCCCGCCGGCACCGGGTCCGCCCCGGGGCGCGTGGACTCCCCGCCCACGTCGAGGATCGCGGCGCCCTCGGCCGCGAGCCGGCGGCCATGCGCGATGGCTTGGGCGGCGTCGTCGAACTGCCCGCCGTCCGAGAAGGAGTCGGGCGTGACGTTGACCACGCCCATGATCTCGAAGTCCACGGGCTTAAACGCTACCGGCCGCCTTGCGGGCGGCCGGTACGCGGACATGCGGGTTTCAGGGACTGCGACTACCAGACGGAGGAGGAGGGGTTTCCGGCAGCCACAGGGGTCGAGGAGGAGGGGAGCTCCCGAACCACGGGGACCACATACGTGTGAGGAGTCACGCTGCGGGAGGTTCGGGGGAGGAGGAGGGTCATGTCAGTGAGAGGGAGGAGGGTTGCTGCTTGATACGTAGCTTCCTCCCCTGGGGCCCTCCGTGTGAGGGAGGTGGCTGGCGTCCCGCCGTGCGGCAGACCGCACCGGGTGGGTGCGGTGCGTCCGCCCTTCGTGGCGGCGGTCCGTCACCGCGAGCGCGACCGGCTTGCGCTTGGGCGCCGTGCTGAGCGCGATGCCACTCAGGATCACCAGGCCGCCGAGCAGCTGCACCGGGCCGAACGGGTCCCCGAAGGCCAGCGCGCCGGTGGCGGCGCCGACCAGCGGCTCCAGGTTCAGGAACGCGCCCGCGAGCTGCGGCGCCACGCGTGACTGGCCCCAGGCGAACAGCGCGAACGGCAGCAGCGTGCCCGCCAGGATCAGCGCGAGCAGCGCGGCGACCGGTGCGAGGCTGGCCGGCGCGGCCGGCACGCCCTCGACGATCGCGTTCGGCACGCCCGCGAGCGCGCCCGCGAACATCTGCACCGCGGTCATGGCGATCGGGTTCTGCCCGCGCAGCAGCTGCGACTGGACGACGACGAACGTCGCGCTCACCACGGACGAGGCCAGCATCAGCGCGTCACCGCCGAGCGTCGCGCCGCCACCACCGCCGCCCGCCACGATCCCCACGCCCGCGAGCGCGAGCGCGAAGCCGACCCAGGCCAGCGGCCCGGCGGAGCCCTTGCCCGTGGCCGCGCTGATGAGCGCGACGAGCGCCGGCACCGCGCCGATGATCAGCGCCGCGTGGCTCACGCTCGTCGCGTGGATGCCCGCGTTCTGCAGGATCACCACGACGCCGTAGCCGATCGCGCCCGCGAAGAGGATCTTCGGGGTGAAGGCGCGGCGGAGATCACGCCGGCTGACGAGCGCGAGCAGTGGAGCGGCGGCGGCGAAGCGGACGACCGTCAGCCAGCCGCCCGGGAGCCAGTCCAGCGCGACCTTCGACAACGGGACGGTGAGCCCCCAGAGCAGACCGGCGGCGACGAGGGCGAACAGAGCGGAATGACGGCGAACGAGCTGCATGACGAGATCAGTATCGGCGCCAAACGCTTGCGGCTTGTGTGGATCGCTTGGATCCATGCAGGAACGAAATATTCTTTTGTTTCATGGCCATCCAACTTGACGAAATCGACGTTCGATTGCTCAGGGAGCTCGAGCTGGACGCCGACCGCCCCAACGTGGAGCTGGCGCGGATCATCGGCCTCTCGCCCGCCGCGACCCTCAACCGGGTCCGCCGGCTGAAGGAGTCGGGGGTGATCCGCAAGATCGCCGCGCGGCTGGACTCGGCCGCGGCGGGCTTCACGCTGCAGGTCTACGTGATGGTCACGCTCGCCCGCCACGACGAGGCGGCCGAGAAGCGCTTCAACGCGGAGGTGGCGGCGATCGACAACATCATCGCCGCCGACTCCGTGGCCGGCGAGACCGACGCGCTGCTGATGATCGCCGCGCGGGACGTCGGCGAGCTGCAGCTCGTCCTCTCGCGCCTGAGCACGCGCGGGGGCGCGCAGCGCCTGATCACGCTGCTGCGGCTGGGCGAGCTGAAGCCTTCATCGCCGCTGCCCGTACGTGCGACATCCGTCCAGACACGTCGAGCGTGAGCCACGGGAGGTCGATCACCAGAACATGGAGATCCAAGCCAGCGCGGCAATGATGATCCAGGCGAACAGCCTGGACGCGGTACGTCAGACGATGGCTTCCGCTCAGGCCCAGCAGCAGCGGGCCACCACCCCGCAGGAGCACGCGGACGTCGTCCTGCAGCTCTCGGCGGCGGCGCAGCAGCTGCTCGTCAAGTAACGCCCGGTCGGGCTAGCCACACCTCGCAGGGGGGACCACCGGCCACGCCTTTGGCGTGGTCGCACCCCCGCGTATCAGGACCCGGGGCGCGATCCTCTACTCCACGATGTCCGCCCACGACTTCCACAACCAGCTCCTCGAGCTCCGCGCCGAGCGCGCCCTCGCCGAAGAGACCGGCGTCGCGCACATCCGCTCCTACATGGACGACCTCGACCGCGACATCGCGCGCTCGCGCGCCGCGTACGTCGGCGCCGCCGTGACGGAGATCGCGACGCTGCGGGCCCAGCTGTCGGGCCCGCAGGTCGGCTAGCGCGCCTGGGCCCCACCCGTCAGGTCGGATGATCGGGGTGGGGCGGAGGGGATGCTTGCCTTACGCTGGCTTTTCGGGGTGACCGCGGAACTCCGCGGCGCCACCGGCGAGGCCCGGGCGCGGGATGGTGCGCTTGGGCTGCTCACGGTCACGCGTCACCGCACCGGGAAGTTCGGGACGCTCCGGGCCGGGCGGTACCTCTTCGGCCCGCTCGCCCCAGATCTCGAGCTCGGTCTTGCCGTCGAGCAGCGCGACGAACTGGTCGGCCTCGATCGTCTCGCGCTTGAGCAGCAGCTCGGAGATCGACGCCAGGTGCTCGCGGTGCTCGGCGAGGATGTCACGGGCGACCTGGTGGGCGCCCTCGACGATCCGGCGGATCTCGTCGTCGATCTCACGCGCGATCTCGTCCGAGTAGTCCGGCTCGGAGCTGAACTCGCGGCCGAGGAACGGCTGCCCGTGATCGTGGCCGAAGACGCGCGGCCCGAGCTTCTCGCTCATGCCGAAGCGCATGACCATCTGCTTGGCCGTGGCGGTGACCTTCTCGAGGTCGTTCGACGCGCCCGTGGTGATCTCGCCGAAGATGATCTCCTCCGCGGCACGGCCGCCGAGCGTCATCGCCATCGTGTCCAGCAGCTCGGCGCGCGTGGTGAGGAACTTGTCCTCCGACGGCATCGAGATCGTGTAGCCGAGCGCCTGGCCGCGGCTGATGATCGAGATCTTGTGGACCGGGTCGGCGTGCTCGAGGAAGTGGCCGACGAGCGCGTGCCCCATCTCGTGGTACGCGGTGATGAGCCGTTCCTTCTCGCCCATCACGCGGGTCTTCTTCTCCGGACCGGCGACCACGCGCATGATGCCCTCTTCGAGCTCCGTCTGCGTGATCTCCTTCTTGCCCGTGCGGGCGGCGAGGAGGGCGGCCTCGTTGACGAGGTTCGCCAGGTCGGCACCGGTGAAGCCGGGCGTCTGGCCGGCGAGCGTGTCGACGTCGATGCCCTTGGCCAGCGGCTTGCCGCGGGTGTGGACCTCGAGGATCTTCGCGCGGCCCTTGCGGTCCGGGCGGTCGACGGTGATCTGACGGTCGAAGCGGCCGGGGCGCAGCAGCGCGGGGTCAAGGATGTCGGGCCGGTTGGTGGCCGCGATCATGATGATGTTGTCCTTGGCCTCGAAGCCGTCCATCTCCACCAGGAGCTGGTTCAGCGTCTGCTCGCGCTCGTCGTGACCGCCGCCCATGCCGGCGCCGCGGTGACGGCCGACGGCGTCGATCTCGTCCATGAAGATGATGCAGGGCGAGTTCTGCTTGGCCTGCTCGAAGAGGTCGCGCACGCGGGACGCGCCCACGCCGACGAACATCTCGACGAAGTCCGAGCCGGAGATCGAGAAGAACGGGACGCCCGCCTCACCCGCGACGGCACGCGCGAGGAGCGTCTTGCCGGTGCCGGGAGGCCCGTAGAGCAGCACGCCCTTCGGGATCCGGGCGCCGAGCGCCTGGAACTTCTTGGGGTTCTCGAGGAACTCCTTGATCTCGTGCAGCTCCTCGACGGCCTCGTCGGCGCCGGCCACGTCGCGGAACGTGATCTTCGGGGCGTCCACGCTCATCCGCTTCGCGCGGGACTTGCCGAAGGACATGACCTTCGACCCGCCGCCCTGGACCTGATTCATCAGGAAGATCCAGAAGCCGATGAAGATCAGGATCGGGAAGACGTACGTCAGCAGCGACAGCAGGACGTTCGAGCGCGCGGGCTTGATGTCGAACGAGTTGATCTTGCGATCGTTCTCGGCCGCCCGGAGCTGGTTGATCAGCACCGCGCCGGATTCGCCCTGCACCCAGCCGATCGTGTACTTCTTCGGGTCGGCACCCTTGAGGGTGACCTCCGCCGAGTTGTCCTTCGTGCGCAGGACGACGTTGTCGATGTCGCCGCGGTCGAGCTGCTTGATGAAGGTGCTGTACGGCGTCTTGGGCGCCTCGTTACCGCTCTGGATGAGCTTGGAGGCGAAGAAGGCCAGCACGATCACGATCAAGATCGGGAAGGCTGCGCTCTTGAAGAAACGACTCATGAGTGAGCGCGCTTCCAGCGCGCAGGGGTGGCACGGCGAGTCAAGGGAATCAAGGCTACCAGGGGTATCGCAGGTCCAAAGGGGGTTGGCGCAGTGTGGTGCGGCTACCTATGGCGTGGCTAATGGGACCTTCACCCGTCAGTCCGTGAGCGCCAGCGTGGCGACGTACGGCAGCCCGCGATAGCGCTCGGCGTAGTCGAGCCCGTAGCCGATGGCGAACTTGTCGGGGATCTCGAAGCCGGTGTACCGAACGGGGAGGTCCACGCTGCGACGGCTCGGCTTGGTCAGCAGCGCGCACACCTCGAGGCTCGCCGGGCCGCGGGCCTCCAGCGTGCGGATGAGGTACTGGAGTGTCAGACCGCTGTCAACGATGTCCTCGACGATCAGGACGTGGCGGCCCTCGAGCGGGGCGTCGAGGTCCTTGAGGATGCGCACGACGCCGCTGGACTCGGTCGACGACCCGTACGAGGAGACCGCCATGAAGTCGATCTCGCAGCTGACGTCCAGGTGGCGCATCAGGTCCGCTAGGAACAGCACGGCGCCCTTGAGGACCCCGATCAGCAGCAGGCTCTTGCCTTCGTAGTCGGCGGTGATCTGCTCCGCCATCTGCTTGATCTTGTGCTGCAGCTCGTCGGCTTGGACGAGGATCTCGCCGATCTCTTCGCTCACGCCGCCGCAGTCTAAGACCCGGGAGACCAATGCAGGCGCGCGCGGAGCTTCGTCGCGGCGTTTACACGAAATCGTGCACCGGTCGCGACGCCCGGCACCCAGGCGATCTCGCCCTCGGAGAGCACGACCGGCAGCTGGTGGCGCGCGGCCCGGGGCACCTTGCGGTCGGTGAACAGATCCTGCAGCGACTTGGTGCCGTCGAGGCCGAGCGGCCGCATCCGGTCCCCCGCCCGCCAGGGCCGCACGTCGAGCGAGGCGGCGAGCGCGTCGGCGGCCAGCGTGCCGTCGGCGACGTCGAACGCGCCCAGCTCGGCGGTCACCACGCCGCCGGCGAACGCGACCTCGCCGGGCACCGGGAGCCGCGCCGGTGCGACCGCCGCACGGGACGGCTCCCCCTCGAGCGGCTCGGCGCGCACCCGGCCGTACTCCACGGTCACGCGCGCGCCCGGCAGGTCGACGTGGCCGGTCCCCCCGCGGCGTGCCAGCGCGAGGATCTCCTCCATGTACCGCGCGGGCGCGACGCCGGCGACCCGCTGGACGGTGAGCCGCGCGAGCGCGGGCGAGAGCGTGGTGAGGTCGGCGTCCGGGTCGATCAGCGCGTCGAGCACCTCGGCCTCGTCGCGCAGCTGGGCGAGCGTGTCGGCGACGTTGGCCTCCGCGGCCGGGTGCAGCTCGAGGATCGCCCGGATGCGCCCGCGCGTGGAGGTCGGGTTGCTCGCGTCGTCGACGTACGGCCGCTCGCGCTCGGCGCAGTAGGCGGCGGTCTCCGCCCGCGTGACGCCGAGCAGCGGCCGGACCACGCGCCCGCTCCGCGCTTCCATGCCGAGCAGCGCGCGCCGCCCGGGCGACGCGATCAGCCGGTAGAGCACCGTCTCGGCCTGGTCGGTGGCCGTGTGGCCGGTGGCGATCGCACCCTCGAGCGCGTGCGCGGCCGCGTACCGGACGTCACGCGCCCACGCCTGCACGTTGCCCTCCGGCACACCCGCCCGGCGGACCTCGAGCGGTACGCCGAGCCGCGCGCACAGCGCCACGCAGTGCGCCTCGTCGGCGTCGGCCTCGGCCCGCAAGCCGTAGTTGACGTGCAGCGCTCGCACCGGCCCGGCGAGCCGCACGGCGAGGTCGAGCAGGCACACGGAGTCGCGTCCGCCGGACAGCAGCACGACGGTCGGCCCGGCGAGCAGCCCGGTCGCCGCGACGCGCGCCTCGACGTCGGCGGCGACGCTCATCGCACCGCCGCGTGGGCCAGGAACAGCTCGGTCGCGTCGTCGAAGCCCTTCAGCTTCACCTCGCCGATCGGCTGGAAGCCGAGGTGGCGGCCGGCGACCGCGCGCACCTCGCGCGTCACCAGGACCTCGCCGCCGGTGGCACGGGCGGCCACTCGTGAGGCGAGGTTCACGGCGCGGCCGTAGTAGTCGCCGTCGCGGTAGAGGACCGACCCCGCGTGCAGGCCGATCCGCGGCAGCGGCCGCTCGGTCTGAAGCGCCTGGAACCCGACCGCCCAGTCCACGAGCGCGCCGAGGTCGGTGCCGACGATCATGACCTCGTCGCCGATCGTCTTGATCACGCGCGCGTCCTCCGGGAGCGTCTCGGTGACGAGCTCGACGAAGCGCTCGACCACCTCGAGCGCCTCCTCCTCGCCCACCTCCTCGGTCAGGCGCGTGTAGCCGGCGAGGTCGGCGAAGCAGATCGCGACGCGCATGCGGCCGAGGGCGGCGTCGTCGGCGACGAGCTCCAGGTGGCCGACGACGTCCTGCTCGAGGAAGTGCCGCAGCAGCCGCGTGTGCAGCGACTCCATGATCGGCCCGGACAGCGGCAGCAGCTCGCTGGCGAGCCCCGACAGCTCCTCGGCCATCTCCAGGACGGGCGCGCCGTCGCGGATCATCGGCTCGTGGACGAAGAGGTGGAAGAGCTTGACCTCCGCGTCCGCGATCTGGGCGAGCGCCTGCCCGTAGACCCGCACGATCTGCAGGAAGGCGACGAGCGGCAGCCCCGCGTCCAGCACGGCGCCGAACGCCCGCAGCAGCTCGAGGTCGTCGTCGCTGAGCGCGTCCAGCGAGGCGGCCGGGAAGCCCGCGGCGGTCCAGATGCGGCGGATCAGCTCCGCCTCCATCCCGGTGGCCTCGACCGCCTCGTCGAGCGTGCGCGGCGCGCTCTCGTCGCCGAACAGGTCCTCCAGATACCCGTACGCGAGCCGGCCCTGCTTGGCGGCGCCGCGGACCTCGGCCAGCGAATGCCCCCGCGCCCGCATCCGCGCGACGATCCGGGCCTGGGCGAGCGCCGCCGGCGTCCAGTGCCCGTCGCGCAGCGGCACGATCCCCTCCGCCACCCAGCGGCGCAGGGTGGCGGGTGAGACGTTGAGCGCGCGGGCGACGTCGGTCAGCGAGTCGGCCATCGCGTCCCTACACGAGCAGGTGCGGCTTCTCCCGCTCGAGGTACTCGCGGTACTGCGCGTAGATCGGCTTGGTGATCGGGATCAGGTCCAGGGCCGCCTTCATGTCCCCGCCCGTCTTGATCCGCCGCCGCGCGACGGCCATCGCGACGTTCTCCTTGCCCTGGAAGTAGCGGTTGGCCACCTCCGAGGACATCGTCATGCGGACCTTCGGCTTCCAGTCGACGTCCTCGGACCACTCCCAGTGCAGGTTGCCGTCCTCGCCCTCGCCCGCCGCGCGGATGTTGACCACGACGTCGAAGTCGCTGAACTCGAACTGCTGCGGGGTGTCGGCGTCCCGCAGCTTCGGCCCCATCTCCGCGTCCGAGTCCATCATCGAGAAGACCGCGTCCATCACCTCGCGCAGCTCTTTGGCGGACTCGAACGAGGCGCTCATGCTCAGGCGGCCGGCTTCGGGGTCGGCTTGGCGGCCTCGGGCTTCGCGGACGCGGCCGCCGGCTTGGTGATGGCCGGCTTGGGCGCCGCCGGGTTCTTCGCCGCGCGCTTGGCGGGGGTGCGCTTGCGCGCCGCCGCCGGCTTCTTCGCCGCTGCAGCGGGCTTGGTCGCGATCGCGGGCTTCGGCGCGGCCGGCGCCTTGGCGACCGGCTTGCGCGCCGCGCTGCGCTTGCGCGCCGCGGGCTTCTTCGCCGGCACCGTCGGCTTGACCGGCGCGGGCTTGGCGGCCGCGGACTTGTCGCCGCCGCCGGGGCGGAGCTCGAGCGAAGCGACGCGGGACGCGAGCGCCTCGACCTCGCTGCGCAGGCTCTTGACCTCGTCGAGCACGCGCAGGTCCTCGAGCGTGTGCCGGACACGCCCGGCCGCCGCGGCGATCTCCTCGACGATCTCGCGCGTGCGCTCGCGGGTCACGTTGGCACCCTCGGCGGAAGCACGCAGCGTGCTCTCGACCGCGGCGCGCAGGGCCGCGACGGGATCGTCGCCGCCCTTCTTGTCCTTCTTCTTCTTGTCCTTGTCCTTCTTCGCCATGTCGGGCCGAACCTTATTAGGAGTTCTTCTTCGCTGCCGCGCGCTTGCGGGCCGGTTTCGGTGACGGCGCGTCGACGGCGAGCCGCTCCTGCTCACGCGGGACCGGGGGCGGGACCGCGTCGATCGCGTCCGACACGTGCGAGACGTCGCGCGAGACCTTGGACAGCTGGCCCTCCAGCGCGGCCAGGCGCTCGGCGAGCGCCTCGTTGGCCCCGAGCTTCTCCGTCAGCCGGTCGACGCCGTCCTGCAGGCGGTCCAGCGACTCCTCGATGCCCTCGAGCCGGGTGCTGACGGTCCGCAGCCGCCGCGTGAGCCGGTCGATGTCCGCCGCGGACGGGAGGTTGAGCGCCCCCATCGCGGCCTCCTGCGCCTGCACCGCCTTCTCGCGGGCGGAGAATGCACGCGTGATTGCAGAGTTGATCAGCGGGTTCTCGAGCAGGTCGGTCGCGAGCTTCCCCAGCGCTTCCTCGCCCTGCTTGGACACTCGGTCGCGGAAGCCATCGTCTGCCATCCCAAGCAACTCCTTATCGAACGTGTATGTAGCGGACGGTACCTTAGGCGGCGAGGAGCAACGTCTCTGTGCCTCAACCTGAGGTTGAGACTACACAAAGTGGCAACTCGAACTGCGACTCGGACCGAGCAGAATCGCCAGGATTACCCGTTCTCCGTTGTTGCAGACACGAGATGCCGCTAGCTTGCCCAACATTCCGGGGCGTCCAGGCCCCGGCCGCCGGTTCATGACTTCACGCCGCCCGATCGCCATCGCTCTTGCCACGTCCGCGTTCTACGCGGGGATCTTCGTGACGAGCGCCCACGCCGAGATGCACTACGTGCGTGTGACGTTGGTGACCGGCCAGCAGATCACGATCACGGTGGACATCCCGCCGGGGACCCCGGTCGACCAGCTGCAGATCCCGGGCCTGCCCGCGCCGATCGCGTCGATCGTGGACCTCGGCTCCACCGACAGCACGCCGACGCCGACGGCCACGCCGATCGTCACCCCGACGGCGACGCCGACGCCCACCCCGGGCCCGAGCGCGACCCCCGCGCCGAACACGGGCAGCGGCGGCAAGAAGGACTCCGACTACCAGACCGGCAAGGGCGGCAAGAAGCCGTCGGACACGAAGCAGGGCTCGACCGGCAAGGCCGGGGACGAGGACGAGGGCACGGTCGAGGAAGAGGACGCCAACAAGGCGTCCGGCGGCGCCAACACGGAGTCGCTGGCCGGCAAGGTCGCGACGCCCACGCCGAGCCCGACGCCGGTCCCGGACTCGCAGGTGGACCCGCCGTCGCAGGACGACCCGACGTTCTCGCTCGCCGAGCCGGGCCCCGCCAAGGCCGGCGTCCCGAACTTCTTCATCGACAAGTTCAAGATCCCGCCGTTCCTGCTGCCGATCTACCAGGCGGCCGGCACCGAGTACGGGATCCGGTGGGAGGTCCTCGCCGCGATCAACGAGATCGAGACGAACTACGGCCGCCTGAACGAGGTCACCTCGAGCGCGGGCGCGCAGGGGTGGATGCAGTTCATGCCCGCGACGTGGAAGGCCTACGGCGTCGACGGCAACAAGGACGGCCTGGCCGACCCGTACAACCCGGTCGACGCGATCTTCTCCGCCGCCCGCTACCTGAAGGCCGCCGGCGCGGACAAGGACCTGCGCGCCGCGGTCTGGGCGTACAACCACGCCGACTGGTACGTGGACTCCGTCCTCCTGCGCGCGCAGGTGATCGGCGGCATGCCGGAGAGCCTCGTCTCGTCGCTGACGGGTCTGACCGAGGGCCGCTTCCCGGTCGCCGCGAAGGCCACGTACGCCGACGAGGTCGATCCCAAGAACCTCAAGAAGAAGACCGGCAAGAAGGCCGTCGTCGAGGGCAACGCCAACCGCACCGGCCTGTCGATCTACGCGGACGCCGGCGCGCCCGTGATCGCGGTGAGCGACGTCCAGGTGACGAAGATCGGCGTCTCCGATCGCCTCGGCCGCTTCGTCCAGGTCCAGGACGCGTACGGCAACACGTACACGTACGGGCGCCTCGCGAAGATCTCGCAGAAGTACGCCGCGCCGAAGCCGCAGAAGGCCGACCCGAACGAGGTCAAGCGGATGCTGGCCGAGGCGCCGAAGGACAAGAAGCCCAAGACGGCCGCCTCCAGCACCGACCGGCCGGCGCCCAAGACCAAGACGGTCAAGCCGGACGCCGCGAACGCCGCCGAGCAGGTCGCGCCCGCCGCGGTCGCACCGGTCAAGCAGCGCCTGTTCGCGAACCCCACGCGCGTGAACGCCTCCGTCGCCGGCGGCGCCCAGCAGGAGTTCCTGCGGACGGGCCGCGTCGACGGCGCGCTCACCCCCGCCCAGGCCCTCGGCCTCGGCCGTGACCAGATCGTCATCAAGAACCTGAAGGTCGGCTCGCAGGTGCCCGCCGGCACCGTGCTCGGCCGCATCGGCACCGCGTCCTCGAAGAAGCACCCGCACATGCGCTTCGAGGTCCGCCCGGCCGGCCGGGGCGCCCCGCGCATCGACCCGAAGCCGATCCTCGACGGCTGGAAGCTGCTCGAGTCCACCGCGATCTACCGGGCGCAGGGCGAGAACCCGTTCGTCGCCAACCCGAGCTCCGCCGCGTCGGTCGGCCAGATCCTGCTGATGGACAAGGACACGCTGATCCAGCGCGTCCTGAACAACCCGAAGATCCAGATCTACGGCTGCGGCCGGCAGGACATCCAGGCCGGCGCGATCGACCGCCGGGTGCTCGCCACGCTCGAGTTCCTGGTCGCGAACGGGTTCAACCCGACGATCTCCTCGCTCCAGTGCGGCCACTCGTACATGACCGCCTCGGGCAACGTGTCCGAGCACTCGATCGGCAGCGCGATGGACATCGCCGCCATCAACGGCACGCGGATCGAGCCGGGCACCCAGGGCAAGGGCTCGATCACCGAGCAGGTCATCCAGTCGCTCCTGACGCTCCAGGGCAACATGAAGCCGCACCAGATCATCTCGCTGATGAAGTTCGAGGGCGCGGACAACACCCTGGCCATGGGCGACCACGACGACCACATCCACGTCGGCTTCGCGGCCCAGCACGGCGAGAACGCCGCGGCCTCCAAGGAGCTCTCCGCGGTGCTCAAGCCCGACCAGTGGGGCCGCCTGATCCAGCGCCTGGGCGAGATCGACAACCCGATCGTCCCGCTCAACCCGTCGAGCTCCGCCCTCAAAGTCGACCCGACCGGCACCGACTGATCGAGGAGCGCCGCTTCCGCTTCGTGCAGTGGGAGCTCCCGGGCCGTCTGGGACCTCCCCCCGGCCGCTACGTCGTCCGCCGCTACGCCGGTGACGACGCCCAGTCGGTGGTCGTGATCTCCGAAGGCACGGCGCCCCGCCGCGTGGGGCGCCGGGAACCACGTGACACCGTCGTCGTCACCCGGATCACGGTGATCGACGCCGACCCGCTGACCGACGACGCCACGGCCGCGGCCTGGCTGCGCGAGAACGCGTCCGCGCTGCCCTCGTTCGGGCCGACGACGCTCGACCGCCTGGTCCGCTCGTTCCGCGTCGCCGCGGCCGATCCGGACCTCGCCGACGTCGACGTCAACCGCGCGTGGCGGACGAGGGTCGGCTATGGGACAGGCGAGCAGGTCGCCGACGGCGAGTGGACCGACGCGCGCGAGCTCGACCTGGGCGTGCGCGAGCCCCGGGGCGCCAAGCGCTCCAAGCACCGCCCGACGGACCGGCTGGCCGCCCTGCTGTCGGGCCGCGACGCGATCCTCGCGAGCGAGGAGCTGACCCTGCGGGCGCGCCAGGACTTCGAGCGCGGTCGCGGCCGCGAGGCGGCACTGCAGCTCGAGGCCGCGATGACCACCGCCCTCGCCGAGCTCGCCGGCTGGGTCGAGCTGCGCGACATGGCTCAGCGTCGAGCTGAGCTTGAGGGTCGGCTGGATGCCGTCCGCGCGGCAGCGGCGGCGGCACGTGAGGGCACCCTCGACGACGACGCCGTCGAGACGCTGACGACCACGCTGGACCGCCTGGAGGCCGCCCTACGCGCGCGGGCGCTCTACGTCGCCGAGGGCGGCTAGAACCGCCTCGAGCTCGGTCACGACGTCGCCTGACAGCTTCACCGCGGCCTCGTCGTCGTACGGCGTCGGGCCCATCGTCACGAGGGCCAGCCGGCCACCCGCGCGCAGCGTGTCCGCCGGGAGCCCCGCCACCGGGTACACCTCGAGCGAGGAGCCCACGGCGAGCATCAGGCCCGCCGTCGACGCGAGCGCGGTGGCGCGGTTGATGGCGCTCTCGGGCAGGAGCTCGCCGAACAGCACGACGTCCGGCTTGAGCGGCGCGCCGCAGTCGCAGAACGGGATGCCGTCGGCCTCCTCCTCGAGCCGGCGACGGGTCTCCGCCAGCGTGTAGGTCGCGCCGCAGCGCAGGCAGGAGGCGGTGCGGATCGAGCCGTGGACCTCGATCGGGTCGGCCGTGCCGGCGCGCGCGTGCAGGCCGTCGATGTTCTGGGTGATGACGCCCGTGAGCAGCCCGCGGCGCTCGAGCTCGACCAGCACGCGGTGGGCACCGTTGGGCTCCTTGCCGTCGAGCGCCGCGAAGCGCTGGCCGTAGAACGACCAGAAGCGCGCGGGGTCGCGACGCCAGACGGAGATGTGGGCGACCTCCATCGGGTCCACGTTGGCCCAGATGCCGGTCTGGGGTGTGCGGAAGTCCGGGATGCCCGACGGCACCGAGACGCCGGCGCCGGTGAGCACGACGACCGGGCCGGACGTGCGGATCAGCTCGGCGAGCTGCTCGGCCCCGGTCATCGACCGCGCCACCGCGGCTTGCGCTTCTCGATGAACGCGGCGATGCCCTCGCGGCCGTCCTCGGACGTGAAGGCCTCCATGAAGCCGTCCACCTCCGCGGCCAGCCCGTCGTCGAGGTCGCCGCGCGCGGAGACGCGCTTGATCTGGCCGAGTGCGATCGGCGCCTGCCCCGCGGCCTTGCGGGCCCAGGCGAGCGCCGTGTCGAACAGCTCGTGATCCTCGACGACGCGGTTGACCAGCCCGTACTCGAACGCGTCCTCGGCGGAGATCGGCTCGCCCAGGAGGTTCATCTCCAGCGCCTTCGCGGTGCCGACGAGCCGCGGCAGCCGCTGCGTGCCGCCGAAGCCGGGGATGATGCCGAGGTTCACCTCGGGCTGGCCGAACGAGGCCGAGAGCGCCGCGAGCCGGATGTCGCAGGCCATCGCGATCTCGCACCCACCGCCGAACGCGAGCCCGTTGACGGCCGCGATGGTCACGACCGGCGACTGCTCCCACTCGCGGACGAGCGCGTGGATCTCGTCCAGGTGCGCCCGGCCGGTCCACGCGTCCCACTCGGTGAACGCCTTGATGTCGGCGCCGGCGCAGAACAGCGCCGGGTTCGCCGACGCGAGGACCATCGCCCGCGCACGGCCCTTGAGGTCGTCCCACGCGCGCCGCAGCGCGGCGATCACGGTGGGCGCGAGCGAGTTCGCGGGCGGGTTCGCGAGCCACAGCACGGCCACCTCACCCCGCCACTCGAGCTTGACCACCGCGTCCTCGTACCCCTTGGCCGGCTGCGGGTACGGATAGAAGCCCTGTCCGACCGCCAATCCGAGCCGCCCCGAGGCGACGAGCCGGCGCAGCAGGACCGGCGGGTCATCCAGCCGCGCGAGCACCTCGTCGAGGCCCTCGCGGTCGGCGGCCGCGAACGGTCCCGGCTTCACGCCCGCGCCGAGCGCCAGGGCGGTGTCCACCTCGCGCACGCCGGCGACGCCCTCCTCGACCACCGCGCACGCCTCGGCCAGCGGGTCGGCCGCCGCCGTCACGCGCGCGACGATCTGCCCGGGCGTGTCCGCGCAGCGCACGGCGGTCTTGCGCAGCGTCTGCGCGAAGCTGAGCGCCGCCTGCACCGTCGCCTCCGACGTGTCGTCGCCCTCGACGACCTCGACGAGCCGCTTGCCCGGGAACCACTGGAAGCCGACGACCTTCTCCGGCCGCAGCGTGACACCGCTGACCTCGGTGATCGAGCACGCCGCCGTCGCCGACGCCAGCACCGCGTGGCCGGGCGTCTTCGCGTCGAGCCAGGCGAACGCCTCGTGCTTGGCCTCGAGATCGGGCTCGCCCGCCTCGATCACGAAGTCGACATCCCCGAGCCCGTCGTACGAGCCCGCCTGGACGTGCACGCTCTCCACGCCCGCGGCCGCGATCGCCGCCGCGATCTCGTCCGCCAGCTCGCCGGTCCCCACCACCGCCGCCTTGAACACGAACATGGGACGAGACGCTAGCGGTCGGCGGCCAGCTCGTACGAGAAGCGCTGCAGCGTCCGCGCCAGCGACTCGCCGCGCTTGCGCCGCCACCACCAGCGCTGCCCGGGCGGCATCTTCTCCTTCGGCTGCGCCTCGACCTCGACCGTGATCCGCGTGCGGACGCCGTCGCTCTCGAACCGCACCGCCTGCGTGGCGGTGACGCGCTCGTCCTCGACGATCAGCGTCATCCCGTCCCCGGCGGTGAGCCGCATGACCTTCTCGGACACGAGCGCCTGCCCCGCGACGTGGGTCGAGTACACGCGCCGGGCGCCGACCTCCGGCCACTCGCCCTCGAGCTTCTCCAGGTGCGCGAAGCCGTCGATCCAGGACGCCCAGCGGGACGGGTCGTGCCAGAGCTGCTCGGCCTCGAGGCCCGGCGCCTCCACGACGATCACCGCGCGTACCGCTTTCACGACGCCACGCGTCGCCGCCCGAAGAGCACCATGACCAACAGGATGCCGACCACGGCGCCCGCCACCGGCGCGACCACGCCGACGCCACCGCTGGCCGCGGACACGCCGCGGCCCTCGGCGAACGTGCGCACCGCCTGCTCGGCCGCCGCAGCCATGTCCTGACGTGACTTGGAGACCGGAGCCAGCGTCCGCAGGCGCTTCTGGTCCGCCTCGGACGGGAGCGCCTTCTCGCAGAACCCGACCTCGGGGATCGGCACGCAGTGGTAGACGCCGTAGCCGTTCGGCATCACGACGATCACCCAGTCGCGGTTGAAGTTCGCGAGGCCCTGGGCGAGGAACTGCGAGTAGTCCTGCGGGTGCCCGAAGAGCACGCCGACCGAGCCGAGGTCGAACTCGCTCTGCACCATCGCCACCCGCACGGGCAGCCCGTTGCGGGTGACGGCGGTCACGGTCGCGTTGAGCTGCTCGCGGCTCTCGGCCGGGACCTTGAGGTTGTACGGCCAGAACACCCGCGCGGAGGCGAGCACGTCGCTGGCGGGATCCCCGTCCGCCCAGGCGACCCCACCGCACAACGACAGGAAGACCGCGACGAGCGCGGAGAGCGTTCTCAAGTGGACGCCCCGTGGGCCACCGCGAGGTCGGCCCGCGTCCCGGCGCGAGCCTTCACCCCAGCGAGTCTGTGCGCAGCGAGCGGTCCCAGGTGAACGTCCCGTCCTTCACCTTCAGGATGACGCGGTTGTCGTAGAGCAACGTGTGGTCGCTGGCGAAGCGAACCACGCCGAGCGAGTTGACGAACTGCGGATCCAGCTCGGTCATCTTGGCCACCATCTTCGGGCCGTCGAGGCTCTTGGCCTTGTTGGCGGCGTGCGCGATCGTGCGCACCGAGTCGTAGGCCTGTTGCGCGTCGAAGCCCGGGTCGCGCTTGAACCTCGCCGTGAAGGCCGTGCGGAACGGCTTCGCGGTCGGCGTGTTCTGGGGCGAGCTGGTGGCCATCACGACCGCGCCCTCGCCGGCCTCCCCGGCCGCGCTCAGGAACGCCGGTGCCTCGGACTTCGCCGTCGCGGTGAACTTGCCCTTGAAGCCGGCCGCGCGCAGCGCCTTGATCAGCTCGCCGCCCTGCTGGGCGCCGCCGGTCCAGAGCACGAGGTCGGGCTTGGCGGCGATCGCGGCCTTGGCCAGCGTGCTGACCTTGGGGCCCTTGGGCTCGAGCGTCTGCAGCGACACGAGCTTGGGCTGGCCCTCGAGCAGCCCGATCGCCTGCTTGGCGATCGACTTGGACTCGGCGGAGTCGTCCTGGACGACCGCGAGCCGCTCGACCTCCTCGTAGTTCATCCAGAACACCGAGGACAGCGCCTGCTGGTAGATGGTGCCGTTCATCAGGAACGTCGACTGCGCCTCCGCGCCGACGAGCTCGTCGGCGGTGGCGGACGTCACCAGGAACGGCTTCCCGGTCGAGTCGAGCGTCGGGATCTCGCGCGCCGCCGCCTCGTCGCAGGCGCCACCGATCACGCCGATGACGTCGGCGCCGGCGGTCATGAAGCTCTTGGCGCCCTCGTACGCGATGTAGGGCTCGCACGCGTCGTCGACGAGCTCGAGCTCGACCTTGCGCCCGAGCACGCCGCCCTTGGCGTTGAGCTGCTCGACGGCCAGCTTGGCGCCGTCGGTGAGGTCGGCGCCACGCGCCTGCAGCGCTCCGGACGCGGGGGCGAGCACCCCGACCGTCACGGTGCCCTTCAGCGCAGCCGGCTGCTGCTTGTCCTTCTTGTCGCCGCATCCCGCGACGACTGTCGCCATCAGCGCGAGCGCGATGGCGCCCCTCCGTACCACGATCACTTCTCCTTGCCCTCCACGGCGATGCGGGCCGCCCGTGAAGGCGGCCCGCACCAAAGGTACCTACGGGTTGGTCGTCGACAACGTGAACGTCAGCGTCTTGCTGTACGTCCCCGTGCGGAGCGCGTCATTGGCGCCGATCGCCTGCGTGAACGTGATGTTCGGCTTGTCGTTCGACACCGGGCCGGTGTACGTCTTCACGACGCCCAGGCCCTGCAGCGGCTGCGGCAGCGAGAACGCGCCGTTGACCAGGTGGCCGTTGGCGGTCGTGCTCGGGTCCGCGACCGTGAGCGTGGCGTCGCCGGCCGTGGAGATCACGGTCGCGTCGGCCTTGGCCGTGTACGTCGCGCCGACGCCCGGCACGAACGCCGGGAACGTGGCGGGAGCGCCCAGGGTCAGTGACAGCGTCGCCGGCACCGAGCCACCCGGGCCGTTGCCCACCGTGGTGTCCACGCTGGTCTTGACCTTGGCCGGCGTCTGCGAGTCGTCGCAGGAGTTCCAGCACACCTTCGGCTGGACCTCGCCCTTGATCGGATCCTTCCAGCGCAGGACGTCGATGCCGCGTGTGTAGTCGGCCACGTAGACGTAGCCGTTGTGCCAGTACACGGCCGACGTGTTCGAAGCCAGCTGGCCCGTCGCCTGGTTGGCCGGCACGCGGAAGTAGCCCGCCTGCTTGATGTCGGTCGGGTCGGACACGTCGAGGATGCGCGTGCCCTGGGCGTAGAAGCCGATCGCCACCAGGTCGCCCTGGACGGTGAACCAGTGCGCCGAGCAGCCGCCGGTGCCACCCGTCGCGCCCGGGAGGCCGCGCGGGGTGTAGTCGTCGAGCTTCTCGATGAAGTAGCGCTTGTTCGGGTCCGCGGCGTCGAGCGACGGGTCCCACGCCTTGCCGTCGTAGGAGCCGGCGAGGCTCGTGGTCACGAAGCGGCCCGCGCCGCCACCGGAGGTGGAGTCGCAGCCGACCGTGTTCTCCTGCGTGACGTACTGCAGGTCGGTCTTGTTGATCGTCCGGCCCGCGGCGGTCGTGATCGTCGCCGGGGACGTGTCCGAGGCCGCCTGCGTGCGGTGGTAGGAGTTGTGCTCGACCGAGACCTGCGCGTACTGCTCCGGGGTCTCGAGCGTCGGCACGCCGCCACCGGCGTACGGGACCGGGTCGGTCGCGGTGGCCTGACGCTCCACGCCCGTGGTCGGGTCCTTGTGCTTGCCGTTGGTGTAGTAGCCGCGGATGCCGCCGAAGCCCGACGTCCACGCGAGGCCGTTCTGGTCGACGTCGACCGAGTGGGTGTAGGCCGTCTTGTTGTTGTTGCGGCCCATGTCCACGGGCTTGGCGTACGTGTACGGGTGCTTGACGTCACGCACGTCCGTCACGAACGCGGGGACGCCGGACCACTCGGGATGAAGCACGCCCGCGACGTCCTGCGGCTGGCCGTTGACCTTCGAGCCGTTGTTGGCCGGGCCGACGCTCCAGATGTAGCGGCAGTCGTTGATGCAGGTGGCCGTGTGGCCCGCCGGCACCCAGTGGTAGGTGACGACCTCGGGCTTCCACGGGTTGCTGACGTCGATGATGTAGAGGCCCGTGCGGCCGTTCGGGTGGGCGCTGCCGTAGGCGCGCGGGTCGCGGGCCAGGAAGGCGAGCTTGCGGCGCGAGTCGACGGTGGGGTTCTCACCCTCGTAGAAGCCGCGGGTGGTGGAGCCGGGGACGAGGTCCGGGTCGGCCGCGCCGTGCGCGTCCGCCGGCTGGCGGAGCTTGTAGGAGTCGACGCCGCCGACGAACTGCGGCTTCTCCGGGTTCTTGAGCGACCAGATCGACAGGCCACCGGTGCCGTCGCCGAGCAGGAAGTCGTAGCCCAGGTTCTCGTACTTCATGAACGTCGCGCCGGCGTAGTTGCCGTTCTTGTTGTTCGGGTTCTGCGACTGGTTCGGCAGACCGCGCGAGTTCGACAGCCACTCGATGTTGTCCGACTTGACCTGGCCCTCGGCCGGGTTGCTGAAGTCGGCCGGCAGCGTCGGGTTCGTGGGCTCGGCGGCGATGCCGCCGTTGACCCCGTCCAGCGACTTCTGCTCGGCGTCGGCGTCGGCCTGAGCGGTCGCGTACTTGGCGGCGGCCGCGGCGGCGGCGGCCTGCTTGTCGACGTTGCTCGGGTCGGCGGCGGCGGCCGCTGCGGCCGCGTCGGAGGCCGTCTTGAGATCGGCGGCGATCTCCTTGGCCCGCGCGACGGTCGCGGCGGTCGTCTTGACCTGGGTGGCCGCCTCATCGGCCGGCCCAGCCGGTGGCGCCGCCAACGCCGTCGAAGATCCAACCAACAGGGCCGTTGCGGTCAGCAACGCCCCCAAGGCACTACGCATTGTCCATCCCCTCCGTTTGACCCCGGGTGATTTGAACCCAGCGTAAGGGGAGATAAATGCGCGGTCAACCGAGCCCGCCGTTGACGAGGCTCAACGCCAGCGTCAACGCCACGATCCCGAGCACGAGCGCCAGCAGCGCGAAGAGCAGTTTTCTGGTCATCCTTCGGCGTGGTCGAGGACGGTCACGGAGATCGGCTCGGCGCCAGGCGGCTCGACGCGGACGGTGAGGCCCCAGCGGCCGGCCATCACGAGCGCGGACGTCTCCCGGCCGTACGTGCCCGGCCCGGTCTCGGCCAGCTCGTACTCCTGGCGGCCCATCTCCATGTCGAGCATGGTGAAGCTCTCGGTCACGACCGCGCCCGTGACGGGCTTGCCGTCCTTGCGCACGGCGATCGTCACCTGGTTCTGGGTCGCGGCCCGGTTCGGCGTGAGGCCGAAGGTGAGCTCGTAGCCGCCGCGCTCGACGGTCTTGCTCACCGGGCCGGGCCCGACCTCCGCCGCCGGCTTGCCGATCTCCGCGATCGCCTTGGCCGGCGGGGCAAGGCTCGTGACGACCGCGGCCGCGAAGACGGCGCCCGCGATCAGCACGATCTCGCCGCCCACCACCCGCGGCGACTGACGCTGACCGGCGGCCAGCCGCGGCTTCGTCCGCAGCAGGTTGACGGCGCCCAGTGCCGCCGCGAGGCAGAGCAGCGCGATCTTCACCAGCAGCCACTGGCCGTACCCGGTCTCCCACAGCGAGGCGAGCGTGGGCAGGTGCACGATCGACGCCCAGACGCCGGTCGCGACGAGCACGCCGACGGCCCACAGCGCGACGCTGGAGAAGCGCCGGAAGGCGAGTGCCAGCTGCTGCGTGCGCCACAGGATCACGAGGCCGACGAGGCCGCCGAGCCAGATCGAGCCGGCGCCGAGGTGGACGGCGTCGAGCAGGATCGCGAGCCCGCGCGGCTCCGCCGTGCCCGGGTGCCCCGACGTGCCGGGGACCAGCAGGACGCCGGCGGCCGCCAGCAGCGCGCCGCTGGTGGCCAGCAGGTCGGCGATCGTCCGGCGCGGGCGCGCGGGGTCGTCGAGCCAGATCGCGATCCCGGCGGCCGCCGCGAACAGCGCGAAGCACAGCTCCAGCCGGATGAAGCCCTTGCCGAACTCGGTGCCGTCGAGCAGCGGCAGCACCGCGCCGAGGTCGAAGGCGCTTCGCAGGGAGAACTGCGCCGTTGACAGCACGAGGTAGACCGGTGCGACGACCAGCGCCACCACGGACGCGACGCCGAAGGCCGTGGTTACCCCGCGCAGGTCCCGGGCGGGGCGGGCCGTGAGCAGGCGGAGCGCGAACAGGCCGATCGCCGCCATCGCGGCCAGCAGCACGATCCAGCGCGCGGTCACGAGCTCGGGCGTGGCCGCGGTCTCCGCGATCGACGGGATCTTGAACTCGGGCGACGGGCCCGGGTTCGGGCCGACCGCGAACGTGAACGCGCCGCGGATCGGGTGCCCATCGGTCGAGACCACGCGCCAGTACACGAGGTACCAGCCCTCGGCGATCGGCTTGATCGGCACGGTCAGCGTGTTGCCCGCGGCGGTCGGGCGGCCGTCGCGCAGCTGGTTGCCGGGCGCGTCGGTGACCGACACGGACGCGAACCGCGCCTCGACGGGCTCGCTGAACTCGAGCGTGACCGTGCTCGGCGGCGTGTTGACGACGCCGCTCGAGCCGGGGGTGGTGCGGACCAGCGTGGCGTGACCGAACGCCGCCGCCGGCAGTGCGAGCAGGAGGACGAGCGCGATGAGCGCCGCGCGCCTCACGCCAGCTCGCGGTTCCCCGCCTGCAGCAGCAGCGCGATCGCGCCGGCGACGAGGGCCACGGTCGCGATCACGAACGCGATGATCGCGAGCGAGCTGCTGCCACCACCGATCTGCGCCTTGACCTCGACGCGGGCGGCCGGCGTCTCGGAGCCTTCGCCGCCGGTCCAGGCGACGACCGTGCCGTCCGAGTAGGTCTGACGCACGCGGAACGCGTAGTCGCCCGCCTCGGCGCCGTGACCGACGAACTGGATCACCGCCGCCTCGCCGGAGGGCGTCGCGCCGCCGGTGAACGTCGCCTTGCGGATGATCACGTCCTCGCCGCTGCCGGTCTGGTCCGTCGTGCGCTTCCAGCCGGCCGCGGGTACGAAGGCCTCGAGCGCGAACCCCTCGGGTGGCGTGAGCTCGATCTGCGTCGTCGTCACGCCCTCCTTCTCGGTCGGGACGGCGAGCGTGAACGTCTGGCTGGTCCCCTGCTCCGCGAGCGGCGGGCTGAGGCTGGGGTGCGCGGACGCGCTCGCGCAGAGCACGAGCACGGCGACGACCGTCAGCGGCGACAGGAGCCACCTGGGCATGTCTGGGTACCTCACTTGACGGTGAGCGTGAACGGGGCGGTCAACAGCTTGCCGTTCGCGCGCACCTGGATGAACAGGCGCCACGTGCCGGCGACCGGGAGCAGGACCCCGACGGAGAGCTTGCCGGGCGCGCCCGTCTTGCCCGTCACCTGGGCACCCCCGAGCGTGCTCGTGCAGCCGGGCGTCCCGGGCGTGCACACGTGCGTGTGGAAGTAGTCCAGCGACTGCTCGCGGAAGAAGATCGCGTGCGCGAGGGCGCCGAAGTACGGCTCCAGCGTCGGCGGCCGCCCCTTCGGGTCGGTGACCGTGACGTCGATCAGCGAGGCGTCGAGCGCCTTCAGGTCCGGCGCGCTCTCCATCCGCACCGTGTAGCCGTCGACCTCCTGCTCGGCGGCGAACGCGGGCAGCGGCTCGTCCTTGGCCTCCCCGGCCACGTCGAGCCAGCGGAACAGCTGGAAGTTCTTCAGCCCGCCCGCCGCCTGCTTCGGGTAGGCGTCGACGACCACGCGGTAGCGGCCGGGGGCCTTGAAGCGCACCTGGTCGTCGATCGTGCCGTCGGCGGCGATCGGCGGATGGCGATGGATGATCTCCGAGAGGTCGCTGCGCACGTACATCACGTGCACGCCCGTGTGCGGGCCGTCGCCGGTGGCGTACGCGGTCAGCGGCCGGCCGTCGGGCTGCTGGATGGCGAAGCGCACGTCGGTCTTCGCGCCTTCCTCGGCCTTGCCGACCGGCTCGAAGCCCGCGAGCGCGAACGTCTTCGCGGGCGGCGGGGCCGGCAGCTCGCCCGCGGCCTCATCGCCGCCGCCACACCCCGCGACGACCAGCAGCACGCCAGCGACCAGCAGCGGCACGAGCCGCTTCGACCTCCACCCCATCGCGGCAAGATTAGTGCCGTGCCGAATGGCCGGTCCATGAAAATCCGTCCAGTGCTGGCCGGACTGGTGATCCTCGCCGGGTGCGGCGGCACGCCACGGGAGCAGTGGCGGGACCCGCCCGGCGGCGTCCCCCGGGCGCAGGGCGTGTTCCCCGTCGCGATCGGCGCGGGGCCCGCGTTCGCGCCGCCCGCGGGCACGACGAGCGCACCGTGTGAGGCGGGCCCGGTGCACGGTCGATTCCGCGCGCACGTCGAGCTGTTCGCGGAGCGCCAGGCGGTGCTCATCCCGGCCGGCATCGGCCTTCACGCACCCCGCCCGGACGAGAACGGGCGCATCGACGCCGCCCGCTGCCGGGCCCGCGTGCGCACGCTCGAGCCGACCGGCGTCGTCGACTTCGACGCGCGCGGCCTGACGCTCGCCGACCTGTTCGAGGTCTGGGGCCAGCGCCTCGGTCAGCGCCACCTGCTCTCGTTCAGCGGCGCGGTCGAAGCGTTCGTCGCCGGCGAGCGCGTCGACTCGGAGCCCGCCGAGATCGAGTTGACCGACGGTGCCCAGATCGTGATCGAGGTAGGTGGGTACGTAGAGCCCCACGCTGCATTCGCCTTTCCCCCACGCCCGTAGAGGTCACCGCCCATGTGCTTCCCGTTCGACGCGATCGTCCCCGACCTCCCGCCCGGGTTCCAGGTCATCGCCGGCGGCGCCGCCGGCGAGCGCCTGGAGCTGCGGTCCGCGGACGGCACGGCGTTCTCGGCCTACCTCGCCCGTGCGGAGGGCTCGACCGGCGTCGTGATCCTGCCCGACGTGCGCGGCCTGTTCCGCTTCTACGAGGAGCTCGCGGAGCGCTTCGCCGCCGCCGGCCACCCCGCGCTCGCCTTCGACTACTTCGGCCGGACGGCCGGGCTGGGACCGCGGGACGAGGACTTCGACTACATGCCGCACGTGCGGCAGACCACGACGGAGACCGTCGCCCAGGACGTCGCCGCCGCCCTCGCCGCCCTGCGCGAGCACACCGGCGTGGAGCGCGCGATCACGGTCGGCTTCTGCTTCGGCGGCGCCCAGTCGTTCGTGCAGGCCACCGAAGGCCACGAGGGTCTGGCCGGCGTCGTCGGCTTCTACGGCATCCTCAGCAGCGGCGGCCTCCTGGACCGCGGCGCGATCGAGGCCGCGCCCGATGCCAAGGTCCCCGTCCTCGGCCTCTTCGGCGGCGCCGACGACCACATCCCGCCCGACCAGATCGCCGCCTTCGAGGCGGCGCTGCCGGTCGAGAAGGAGATCAAGGTCTACGACGGCGCCCCGCACTCCTTCTTCGACCGGCGCGCGGAGCAGTACGCGGCCGAGTCCCAGGACGCGTGGGAGCGCATCCTGGGCTTCGTCGCGAAGGTGGAGACCGCTTAGACCGCCGTGGGCTCCTCGATGCGGCGCGGCAGCAGCGTCTCGCGCGCGATCACGAGGCGCTGGATCTGCGACGTGCCCTCGTAGAGCTGCATGATCTTCGCGTCGCGCATGAGCTTCTCGACCGGGTAGTCCTTGATGAAGCCGTAGCCGCCGTAGACCTGGACGGCGTCCGTGGTGACCTCCATCGCGGAGTCGGCGGCGTAGCGCTTGGCGTGCGAGGACTCGATCGTGTTGCGCTTGCCCTGGTCGAGCAGCACGGCGGACTGCCACGCGGCGAGGCGGCTCAGGTGCACCTTGGTCGCCATGTCGGCGATCATGAACTGGATCCCCTGGTGCATGGCGATCGGCACGCCGAACTGCACGCGCTCCTTGGAGTAGCTCGTCGCGAACTCGAAGGCCGCGCGCGCGATGCCGGTGGCCATCGCCGCCACGCCGGGGCGCGTGCGGTCGAGGGTCATCATCGCGATCTTGAAGCCCTTGTTCTCCTCGCCGATCAGGTTCCCGAGCGGGATCTCGGTGTCGTTGAACGTGATCGTCGCGGTGTTCGACGCGCGCTGGCCGAGCTTGTCCTCCTTCTTGTCCACCGTGACGGTGTCGTCCTTGGGGACGATGAAGGCGGAGATGCCGCGGTGGCCCTTCTCCTTGTCCGTCTTGGCGTAGACGGTGAAGAAGTCGGCGTACCCGCCGTTGGTGATGAAGCACTTGGAGCCGTTGATGACCCACTTGTCGCCCTTGCGCGTGGCGGTGGTGCGCATGCCGGACACGTCGGAGCCGGCATCGGGCTCGGTCAGGCAGAAGGCGGCGAACTTGGGCGCCTCGGTGAGCATCCCGAGGTACTGGGCCTTGAGCTCCTCACTGCCCGCGAGCGCCAGCGGCGCCGTCGCGAGGCCGTTCGCGCCGATCGACGTCGCGATGCCCGAGCAGCCCCACGAGAGCTCTTCCTCGATCAGACAACCCTCGAGGTAGGACACGCCCGGGCCGCCGTACTCCTCGGGGATGTGGGAGTTCATCAGGCCGAGCTCCCACGCCTTCTCGAGGATCGCCGCCGGCCACGTGCCGTCCTTGTCGAACTCCCAGGCGACGGGCCGGATCTCCTTCTCCGCGAAGTCATGCGCCATCTCGCGGAGGGCGATCTGCTCGTCGGTCAGCGTGAAATCGACCATCAGAACTCCTTGCCTTCTCTCCAGATTGACTGGTCAGTCAACAGGGTCTAAGAGTACCCGGTCTGGAGGCGATCGGCACAATTGACCTTCGTGCAGGATCTGCTGCCAGTCGTCGTCGTGGTCGTCGTGATCCTCGCCGGGGTGGTCGCCGTGGCGCTGGCGTTCGGCGCGCGCGGGACCTACGACCAGATCGGACGCTCGGACATCACGTTCGACCGCGAGGCGCCGCGCTCGACGAACGACCTACGCGCCGAAGTCCGGGCTTTCGTGGAAGCCCGCAACGAGCGCCGGATCGCGCGCGGTGAACCGCCGCTCGACGTCGAAGCCGAGGTCGAGCGGCGTCTGACGCGCCAGGATGGGTAGCCTCCCGGCCATGCCAGCCCTGCGCCGATTCGACGTGGACGAGCTTCTCACTCGCCCGGGGACCTACTTCAATCCCGAGACCGAGATCGTCCTCATCGTGGATGACTCGGCTCACGTGGATCTCGAGCTCATCGAGGACGAGGAGGACGACGCCGGCGAGTGGATCCTCCTCGGTGACGACCCTGCGATCGACGAGCACAAGCGCGACGAGCTCGTCGAGACGTTCGAGACCCGCCGCGCCCGGTCCTCCGCTCGTGAAGACCCGGACGAGGACGAGGAAGACGAAGAGGACGAGCTCGAGCCCGACCCCGACGACGACTACTAGGCCGTCGCAGCGACCAGCGGCGCCCGATCGCGGGCGCCGGCCGGCGCCTTGAAGCCCTTGACCGCCACGTAGGTGGCGAGGAACCCCTCCCAGACGATCTCCGGCGCCGCCGCGAGCTTCGGCAGCTCATCCACCGCGCCGACCATGACCGCGACGGCCGCGAGCGTGAGCACCGGCCCGCCGTACATGCCGACCATCGCCATCCCGCGCGGGACCAGGCCGGTGCGGTACAGCAGGTAGCCGAGCAGCAGGCCGTTGCTGAGGCCGACGACGAAGTTCGGGCCCAGCAGGAAGGTCCAGTCCTTGACCGCGACGAGCACGTCCGAGTCGCGCACGTCGGTCAACGCCAGCACGCTGAGCAGGCCGACCGCGATGAACGTGCACTCGACGACGCGGCCGGCGACGTAGCCGAGCGCCAGCGCCTCGTGCCGCTGGCGCAGCAGCGGGAACAGCGCGACCGCCGTGCCCAGGTTCGCCGCGATCAGCAGCAGCTCGCACACCGCGCCCAGCCCGAGCCGGGCGTCGGACACGGCCTGCGGATCGTCGGTGTAGAAGACCACCGCCGCGATGCCGGTGATGAAGGTGAGGGCGAAGAGGATCCCGACGAGGCGCCCACGGGCTTGGAGATCGATGTTCACGGCGGCTCCTTACTTACGCTGTATGCTTACGGCGTAAGGTACGCTTACGCCGTAAGGTTGTCAAGCCGATGAGCCCACGACGACGTGCGCCACTCACCCGCGAGCGCGTGCTCGCCGCCGCGCTCGAGCTCGCCCACGAAGGCGGCTTCGAGTCGCTGTCCATGCGCAAGGTGGCCGCGGCGGTCGGTGTGGAGGCGATGTCGCTCTACAACCACGTCGCCAACAAGGAGGACCTGCTCGACGGGCTCGTGGACGTCGTCTTCGGCGAGTTCGAGGCGCCGGAGCCGGGCGATCCCGACTGGAAGGGCGCGATGCGCCGCCGGGCGCACTCGATGCGCGCGGTGCTCAACCGCCACCGGTGGGCGGTCGGGCTGATGGAATCACGCGTGGCGCCGGGGCCGGAGAACCTGCGCTTCCACGACGCGACGATGGGGTGCCTGCGCCTCGCCGGGTTCGCCTTCCGCGACGCCGTCCACGCCTCGTCGGTGCAGGACGCCTACATCTACGGCTTCCTGCTGCAGGAGCGCAGCCTCCCGTTCGACACGCCCTCCGAGCACGGCGCGGTGATCGAGGTCAAGCGGGCGAACGTGCCGGACATGACGCGCTTCCCCCACCTCGTCGAGGTCATGACCGAGATGGCGAAGGCGGGCTACGACTACGACACCGAGTTCGCGTTCGGGCTCGACCTCATCCTGGCCGGCCTGGAGCCCTGAGCATCGCGACCAGGCGCTCGCCGTCGTCGGTGTTGTGGGCGCCGCCGAGCTGCTCCGCGCGCGCCGCGTCACCGCGGCGGATCGCGTCCGCCAGCTCCGCGTGCTTGGCCGCGATCTCGCCCAGCTCGTAGCCGACCGTCGCCGTCAGGTTCAGGTACAGGCGCGTCTGCGCGTGCAGCGTCCGGTACTGCTCGCGCAGGCGGGAGTGGCCGGCGAGGTCGATCACGGCGGTGTGGAAGTCGAAGTCCGCTTCCTTCATGGCCGTGACGTCGCCGGCCTCCGCGGCGGCGCGCATGCGCGCGACCGCGGCGTCCATCGCGGCCGTGTTCGCCACGCGTTGCGCGGCGAGACGGCAGGCCATCGCCTCCAGCGCGTTGCGCAGCGTGTAGATCTCGAACACGTCGTCGGCCGTCGGGCGCGCGACGTGCGTGCTCTTGAACTGGCTCTGCTCGAGCAGGCCCTCGTGCGTCAGGGTCTGCAGCGCGCTGCGCAGGGTGTGGCGGCTGACCTCGAACTCGGTCGCGAGGTCGGTCTCGATGATCCGGTCGCCGGGCGCGAGCTCGCCACCGAGGATGCGTTCCCGGAGGTGGTGGGCGACCTGGGTGGGGAGCGTGCGGCTCAGCATGCGCCGATGATCTTGGCGACGGCGGCGGCGAACGCGTCGCACTGCTCGTCGGTGAGCGGGAGGCTGAGCGCGATCATCCCGCGACCGGCGATCCAGTAGCCCGCGTCGAGCAGCTCGAAGAACAGGAGCTGCCGGCGCTCGTCGCTGCCGGGGTGCATCGTCATCAGCGAGCCGCGCCCGGTGGTGGGGACGACGGCGTCGAGCTGCGCGCGCAGCCGGTCACCACGCGCGTTGAGCTCCTCCAGCGCGTCGTCGGTGAGGACGTGCGTGAGGCCCGCGAGCCCCGCGCTCATGGAGAGCACGTTGTTGTTGAACGTGCCCGCGTGGAAGAGCGCGTCCGGGCGCGTCGGGTCGTAGGCCGACATCAGGTCCGCGCGTCCGCCGAACGCCCCGAACGACATCCCGCCCGCCAGGTACTTGCCGACCGTCATCAGGTCCGGCACCACACCGTCGAAGCCCGGCTCGGCGCGCGGCCACAGGCGCGAGGTCATCACCTCGTCGAAGATCAGCACGGCGCCGGCGCGGGTCGCCTCCTCGCGGAGCATCGCGAGGAAGGCACGCGAGGCGGGCCGCGAGCCGCCGGAGCCCTGCATCGGCTCGACGAGGATCGCGCCCAGGTCGTGCGCCCGGATCAGCTCCCGCGTGCCGTCGACGTCGTCGAAGTCGCCGAGGACCCAGGCGTGCGGGACCGTGACCGGGCTCGGCTTCCCTGCCCCGAACGCGAGCACGCCGCCGTGGTAGCCGCCCTTGAACGCGAGGACCTCACGCCGACCGGTCTGGTGCAGCGCGAGCGCGAGCGCCATCAGGTTCGCCTCGGTCCCCGAGTTCGTGAAGCGCACGCGCTCCATCGCCGTGAACCGCGCGCACAACCGCTCGGCGAGCTCGCCCTCGAGCGCTGAGTGCCCGCCGTAGTTGAGCCCGCGGTCGAGCGCGCCGCGGATCGCGTCGAGGATGACCGGGTGCGAGTGGCCGTACAGGCCCGCCGTGTACTCGCCCAGGAAGTCCGTGTACCGGCGGCCGTCAAGGGAGTGCAGGTACGCGCCGTCGGCCCGGGCGAACGCGAGCGGGAACGGGTCGTAATGCAGGACGCTGCGCGTGTTGCCGCCCGGCAGCGCCGCGGCGGCGCGCTCGGCCCGCGCGGCGCTGGCGGGGTTGGCCGCGACGTACCGCGCGATCGAGTCGCGCAGCGCTCCCGCCACCGCGGGGTCCGAGCCGGGCGCGACCGCCTCTTCCCGCGCGGTCACAGCGAGGCCACCGTGACCGGCAGGCTGGCCATGTCGTGGATGTGGGCGGTGACGATCGTGGCGTCGTGGCCTGACCGCTCGCGGTCGACCCAGACGCGGCGCAGGCCGAGGTCGCGGGCCGGCACCATGTCGTGCCACCAGGAGACCGCGGCGTGGACCCAGTTCGCGCGGGCGACGCCGGTGCGGGCCTCGAACGCCTCGAAGTGGCCGAGCGCGGGCTTGTAGCTTCGGACCTCCTCGGCGGTCACGACCGCGTCGACCTCGACGCCGAGCGCGGCGCGGGTGGACTCGAACAGGTCGTTGTCGCAGTTGGTGAGGATGCCGAGCTTCCAGCCGTCGGCCTTGAGCGCGGCGAGGGCGGCGGCCGTGTCCGGGAAGGCCTCGATCGTGCCCCAGCCCTCGACGAGGCGCTCCTGGTCGGCGGGCGCGAGGTCCAGCCCGGCGCGCCGCCCGGCGCGGGCCGCGCCCTCGAGCAGGATCGCCTTGTAGGACGCGGTCGGCATGTCCCGCTGCACCTCGGGCTCGACCGCGTGGAAGGTGTGCACCAGATCCTCGATGCGGCCGTCGACCGCAGGGGCGAGGAGGCGGCGGAAGGCGCTCTGCCAGTCGAGCAGCGTCCCGTAGCAGTCGAACGTGATCCAGCGTTCTTCGCTCACGCCGCAGACCGTATCGTTCGATTGTCGACAATGCAACCGAAGGCCGAGTCCGCGCGGTCGGCGCGGCGTGACCTCAGACGAAGTAGAAGACGATCCCGAGCACCACGTAGACGGCGAGGAGCTGCACGCCCTCGAACCACGTGGACTCGCCGTCCTGCGAGACGTGCGCGGCGATCAGCACCGCCAGCAGCATCGCCCCGATCTCGATCGAGCTGAACTCGAGCGCCAGCGGGAACGGCCCGACGAAGAAGCTCAGCAGCACCAGCACCGGCATCACGAACAGCGCGATCTGCGCGCTGGAGCCGATCGCGATCCCGATCGCGATGTCCATCTTGTCCCGCGCCGCGAAGTAGACCGCGACCCAGTGCTCGGCCGCGTTGCCGACGATCGCGACGATGATCAGCGAGACGAAGAACGGCGACAGGCCGATCCCCTTCGACGCCTCCTCGATCGACCCGACGAGGATCTCCGACATGATGCCGACCGCGATGCCGGCGCCCGCCAGCATCAGCACGCTCCGCTTCACGCTCCACGTGTCCTCCGGCGCCTCCTCGTCGCTGCCCGGGTTGAACACGTCGTGGTGCGTCTTGAGCGAGAACCACAGCCCCGCGAAGTACGACAGCAGCAGCACGATCGCCACCGCGAACGACATGTGCTCGACATTGGGCCCGAAGTTCGTCGCCTCCTCACCGAGCGCGGGCAGCTCTCCGCCCTGCGCCAGCAGGAACATCGCGGGCAGCACGAGCGCGACGACCGCGAGCAGCAGCATCGACGCCTGCGCGCTCGCCGCCTCCGCGACGAACTTGTTCCGCTCACGCCCCCACCCGCCGATCAGGAACGCCGCCCCCATGACCAGCAGCAGGTTGCCGAGGATCGACCCGATGATCGACGCCTTGACCACCTCCTGCAGCCCCTTCTCGAGCGCGAACAACGCGATGATCAGCTCCGGCGCGTTGCCGAACGTCACGTTCAGCAGGCCGCCCACGCCGGGCCCGGACCGGTGCGCGAGCTCCTCCGTCGCCCGCCCCATCAGCGCCGCCGTCGGCACCACGCCGAGTGCGCTCGCGAAGAACACGAGGATCGGGTCGGCCCCCACCAGGTCCAACGCGATCGCGATCGCGATGAACGGCACCAGCAGATACGGCCACCCGGACCCGCTGAACAGGAATTGCCGCAGGTTGAAGGGCTTCGCCGCCGAGGTCATCGGCAGCGCAGCTTAGGCCGGTTGCGACATGAGAGCTTTATGAGTGAGTGAGTGCTGACCGTGAGGCACCACGGGCGGCGTGGCGCAGCCCTCAGCCGCCGAGGATGCCCGCGCCCTGCAGCTGCCCGAGCAACTCGGCGAACGGGCGGACGTTCTTCGGCGCCTCGATCGACTGGTCCTCTCCGACCTTGGTGAGCGTGAGGTCCAGCACGGCGTGGGCGTCGCCGCTGGTGGCCGTGCCCTCGACGACGAGACGGCGGAGGATCTGGTCCTCGGCGCCCGTGAAGACCGTGACCGTGAGGTCCTTGATCTTCTCGCCCGCGTCCGCGGGGATCTGCTTCGGGACCTTGCCGCCGACGCCGGGCACGCCCTGCAGGGAGCTGAGCTGGCCGGTGAGGAGGTTGATGTCCGAGATGACCTTCTTGACGTCGGCCGGGCCGGTGAGCTTGACGGTCTGGACGCCGCCGACGTCCGCGGTGCCCGCGTTGACGGGGGTCGGCACCCAGCGCTTGAGGTCGATCGTCGTCAGCGGCCCGCCGGTGCCGCCCTGGGCGAGGGCCTGCTCGAGGCCGGCCGTGAGCTGGCCGGCGAGCATCGACGGGACCTCGTAGGACGCGCCCTTGAGCGTGACGTAGGCGGCCTTGCCGGTGTAGGCGACGCCCGCGGACTCCTTGCGGCCCTCGGACGTCAGCTCGGCCGAGAGCGCGAACCGCGGCGTCTCGCCCTTCTTGCCGGCCTGGAACGGCCCGCGCAGCGCGACCTGGGTGGCGCGACCGTCGGCGGCCGCGTCGATCTTCGCGTCCAGCGTGGCCGACCGCAGCTCGGGCAGGTTGTTGACCGTCGCGCTCAGCAGCTGGCGCGCATCGGACGTTGCACTCGCCCGCTCTGATCCATCAGCACCGCAACCTGCGAGGACTAGAGCGGTTGCAAGCAGAACACCGAGGAAACGCATCGGTCGAACTTACCATCGGAGATTGCGCGTGAGACGCTCGTTTTGTTCAGCTTTTGTGCCGATTTTGTGCAGCCTCTTCTTGGTGGCGGCACCGGCGGCGCACGCCCAGAAGCGGGTCACGGTCACCGCTGAGCTCAAGCGGCTGCAGGCGGAAGGTGCCGACCCGGCGGCGATCGCCGGCTACCGCGCCACCTACACCGACGCTCGCGCGCGTGTGAAGAAGCTGACGGGCGCCCGCAAGGTCGCGCTCGGCGGCGTCATCACCGACCTTGAGGGCATGGCGGCCCGCAAGCAGCTCACGGTCAGCCGCCTGCCCAGCCTCTTCCTCACGCTCCAGCGCAACGTCGAGTGGTGGACCACGCAGCGCCTGCTCAACAGCGGCGAGCGCGTGTCCTTCTCCGGCTCCGAGCTCGTCTTCCAGCACTATCCGGGCCACGGCCTCCAGATCCAGTGGCTCGGCACGTTCGGCAAGCTCAACGGCTACTGGAGCGGCGGCAAGCGCTACGACGCCCGCGCCGGCGCCCTCCTGGACGAGATCAAGGGCCTGTCCGCCGAGCGCGCCGGCGGCCTCGCCTGGGAGTACCTGTTCCCGTTCGACGGCCAGTCGCCGCCGTGGGTGTCCAGCCTCGCCCAGGGGACCGGCCTGCAGGCGATGGCCCGATCGGCCACGCGGCTGAACCGCCAGGAGGACGTCTTCCCCGTCGCCGCCGCCGGCCTCGGGATCTTCAAGACGCCGCCGCCCTCCGGTGTGCGGATCGCCTCCGGCACCGGAGCCCACTACCTGCAGTACTCCGGCCTGCCGAAGTTCAAGATCGCCAACGGCTTCATCCAGTCGCTCGTCGGCCTCTACGACTTCGCCAACCTCACCGGCGACACCACGGCCCGCTCGCTGTTCGAGGACGGTGACCGCGCCGGGCGCGAGGAGATCGGCACGTTCGACACGGGCGCCTGGAGCCTCTACAGCCGCGGCGCGCCGTCCACGCACGAGTCCGACCTCGGCTACCACAAGCTCCTGCGCGACTTCCTCAAGCAGCTCTGCTCGCGCACGGCCGCGGTCGAGTACTGCAGCGCCGAGCAGCACTTCACCGGGTACCTCACCCAGCCGCCCACGCTGCAGGCGCTGACGAGCAAGCTGACCGCGCGCAAGACGGGCAACGTGCGCTTCAAGCTCGACAAGATCTCGCGCGTCACGTTGCGGATCACGCGCGCCGGCAAGCCGGTCGCCACGCTCGCCCCCGGCGTCCTCTACCGCGGCACCAAGTCGATCGCCTGGACGGCCCCGAAGCAGTCCGGCGACTACGACGTCACGATCACCGCCACCGACCTCGCCAACAACACCGCCACCACGACTGGAGTGATCACCGTCTCAAGGCGCGGGTAGAGTCGTCTGTCCGGATGGCGGCGCGGACGATCCTCTACACAGGCAAGGGCGGGGTGGGCAAGACCTCGGTCGCCGCGGCCACCGCCCGCCGCTGCGCCGCCGCCGGCGCGCGCACGCTCGTCATCTCGACGGACCCGGCGCACTCGCTGTCGGACGTCCTGGACGCGCCCGTCCAGGGCACCCCGACCGCGATCTCCGAGCGCCTGCACGCCCAGCAGGTACAGGCGCAGGACGAGCTCGAGCAGCACTGGGGCGCCGTCAGCGAGTGGATGGGCACGCTGCTGATGGAGCGCGGCGTGGAGCGGATCGCGGCCGAGGAGCTGACGGTCCCGCCCGGCGGCGACGAGCTCTTCAGCCTGCTCGTCCTCAAGGGCCACGTCGAGTCCGGCGAGTGGGACGTGATCGTCGTCGACTGCGCGCCGACCGGCGAGACGCTGCGGCTGCTGAGCTTCCCCGACGCCGCCCGCTGGTGGCTGGACAAGGTGCTCGGCAAGGAGCAGTCGATGCTCGCCGCCGCACGCCCGCTCGCCCGCATGTTCCTCGACGTCCAGCTCCCGGATGAGCGGGTCGTCGCGGAGATCCAGAAGCTCGTCGGCAACCTCGTCGCGATGCACGAGCTGCTCCGGGACGCCGAGCGCGTGTCGATGCGGCTGGTGATGACGCCCGACCGGATGGTCGTCGCCGAGGCCATGCGCACGTTCACGTACCTGAACCTGTACGGGTACCTGACGGACGCCGTGGTCGTCAACCGCGTCTTCCCCGACGAGCTGGCCGAGGGCTACTTCGGCGCGTGGCACGCCGTCCAGCGCGAGCAGCTCGAGCTCGTCGGCGCGGGCTTCGCCCCCGTCCCGGTCCTGCGCGCGCCGTACTTCGCCGCGGAGGTGATCGGTGACGAGCGCCTGGACGAACTCGCCGACGCCCTGTTCGCCGATCACGACCCCGCCGCCGTCCTGCACGACCGGCTCGCGCAGGAGCTGTCGGTGACCAACGGCCACGCGTCCCTGCGCCTGGACCTGCCGTTCGCCGCCAAGGGCGACGTGCAGCTCAAGAAGATCGGCCTCGAGCTGATCGTCCGCGTCGACGCCCACAAGCGCACGATCGTGCTGCCGGGCGCGCTCGCGGGCTACAAGCCGACATCCGCCACGCTCGAGGAGGGCGCGTTGACCGTGGGGTTCGAGCATGCCTGAGCCCGATCTCGCGGCGTACGAGGCCGCCGAGCGTCTGGTGCGCGAGGCCCACGCCAAGGCCGAGGAAGCCGCGCGCGCAGCCGCCGCGAGCGCACCGCCGAACGGCTGGGCCACGCCCGGTGAGGCTCCGGCGTCGTCGCCCGACCTGAGCGCGCTGCTCGCGTTCGTCGAGGCCGCGAAGGGCTCGCTGCCGCCCGAGCTGCTGCGCCAGCTCTCGGACGCGCTGCGTGAGCTGCTGCTCGCGCTGCGCGCCGTCATCGACTACTCGATCGAGCGGCTCGAGCGCACGCCGGCGCCGGCGCGCGACGTGGAGGACATCCCGATCTCATGAGCTCGCGCCGCGAGTCGTTCCGACTGCCGAAGGAGTTGCAGCTCGCCGCTGCCGCCGCGGTGCTCCTCGTGCTGTCGTTCGTCCTGCCCTGGTACCAGAAGTCGATCTTCCCGCAGGGCCGGCCCGTCCAGTCCAACGTCAGCGCGCTCGGTGCGTTCTCGTTCGTGGAGGCCGGGATCCTGCTCGTCGCCGTCGCGGTCGTGTTCCTCGTCTGGACGCGTCAGCAGAAGAAGGCGTTCCACCTTCCAGGTGGTGACGGCACGGCGATCGTGATCGCCGGCAGCTGGGCGATGCTGCTGCTCGTCTACCGGCTGTTCGACAAACCGAGCATCGCGGGCGAGGGCGTCGGCGCCACGATCGGCATCCAGTGGGGGATCTTCGGCGCGATGGTCGCCGCGGGCGCGCTGATCGCCGCCGGCCTGCGCGTGAAGCAGATCGACGCGCCCGAGCCGCCCAACCCGGCCGCCGACGACGCGGGCTGGGTCGCCCTGCCGCGCCGTGAGCGCGAGCGCACGCCGGATCGCCGCCCGCGCGACGCGACCGCGGTCACCGAGTTCCTGCGCGACCGGCCCTCCTGGGAAGGCGACGTCAACGAGCCGCCGCCCACCACGCGCCTCGACGACGCGCCAACTACGCGCCTCGACGACGCCCCCACGACCCGCCTCCCCGAGGACCCCTCGGAGGCGCCGACCCGCCGTGAACGCCGCCCGGAGACGACCGAACGTCTCTGGGAGGACGAATAGACGAGGGCGAACCTCACCTCTAAAGGCTTCAACTTCACGCTCGCCCGGCCGATGACCGGTGACGAGATGAAGCCTTCCGCCGCCTCCCTTTACCAGATCGATGAGCGCGGACTCGAGCTGCGCCGCACCTACATGGGCATGACCGCAGCCGAGCTCGAGCTCCTGGGCGGCATGCAAGCGTGGGCCGAGCGCAACGCCGACGCGATCGGCGCGAAGCTCGCCCAGCACACGTTCGGCCACGCGTCCGCGGGCCAGTTCCTCGCCGACTACTCCAGCGGCAAGGGCATCCGCGTCGCCGACCTGCAGCGCGGCTGGGGCGCGGCTCAGGCCGGGCACTTCAAGGCCATCTTCGGCGAGGCGGCCAAGCCGGGCGGCTTCGGCGTCTCCTACTTCGAGAGCCTGCTGGGAGTCGGTGCGCTGCACAGCCGCATCAACCTGCCGCTGAAGTGGTTCCTCGGCACCTACCCCGTGTTCGTCGACCTCGTGCACGAGGCGATGCTCGCCGACGTGCCGGAGCCGGCGCGCGTGGCCAAGAAGGGCCTCGGCCGCCGCGCCACCGACGGCATCGACTTCCGCGTGATCGCCGACGCCGAGCGCGCGATCAGCCGCATCTTCAACTACGACTCGCAGGCCATCGTCGAGTCCTTCTACTACGACACGTTCACCGCGATGGGCGTGAACCTGAAGACGATGGGCCAGGCCGGCCCGGGCCGCGACATCTCCGACCTGTTCGCCGACGTGCGCAACACGATGCACGCGACGCTGAAGAGCTTCAACGACTCCACGTTCGTCGTGCAGGAGATGTGCTCGGGCATGAACCGGTCCCTGAGCGAGACCGGCCAGGCCGTCAACGAGCTGGCGCTGAGCGCGCAGCGCGTGGCCGAAGGCGCGGCGCGCCAGGCCGACGTCGCGACGCAGGGCCGCAGCGCCGTCGACCAGGCCAGCGCGGCCGCGTCCGGCGCGACCGAGCTCTCCCGCGAGGGCATCGAGGCCGCCATCGAGGCGACCACCTCGCTCAATGACGCCCGCACCCGGATCGAGGAGGCCGCGACCGCGATCACCGCGCTCGCCGCCCGCTCGGAGCAGGTCGGCGGCATCGTCGAGGCGATCCAGGAGATCTCCAGCCAGACCAACCTGCTCGCGCTCAACGCCGCGATCGAGGCGGCCCGCGCGGGTGAGAAGGGCAAGGGCTTCGCCGTCGTCGCCGAGGAGGTGCGCCGGCTCGCCGAGCGCGCCGCGCAGTCGGCGGCGGACGCCGGCGGGATCATCGCCGGCATCCAGGCCGAGACCAACGACGCGGTCGAGCTCGTCCGCGACGCCGCGAGCCGCACCCACGCCGGCACCGAGTCCTCGGACCGCGCGCGGATCACGCTCGAGGAGATCGACGGCGCGGTCGGCCGGATCACCCTCGAGCTGGGTGGCATGAGCCAGCTCACGAGCGACATCGCCGAGTACGCGGAGGAGACTGCCGCGTCGGCCGAGGAGATGTCGGCGACGACGCAGCAGACCAACGCGTCCACGCAGGAGATCGTCTCCTCCGTGTCGCAGCTCTCCGCTCAGTCGGAGGCGCTGTCCGAGCTCACGAAGCAGCTCGAGCTGGCCTGAGCGACTGCTGCGCCTCGCCGACCAGCTCGGCGAGGATGCCGGCGAGGGCCAGCGTCTGGTCCTCGTCGGAGAGGTGGCCCTGCTCGTGGAACGCGTCGTCGGCGAGGCCGACCGGCAGCTCGCGATCGAGCACCCGCGCGCCGATCGCCGCCAGGACCTTGCGCGCCTCCGCCTGTGCCCACACCGCGCCGAACAGGCCGGTCGAGGTGCCGATCACCGCGGTCGGGGTGTTGCGCAGCGGCGAGTCCGCGAGCGGGCGGGAGAGCCAGTCGAACGCGTTCTTGAGCTGGCCGGGGAGCGAGTGGTTGTACTCGGGCGTGGCGACGAGCACGGCGTCCGCGTCGGCGATCGCGTCCCAGAGCGCCTGGACCGCGTCCGGGCGCGTGTGCTCGTCGTCCTCGTCGAACGGCGGGATCGCCTTCAGGCCGTCGAAGACGACCAGCTCGGCCTCGGGCGGCAGCAGGTCGCCCGCCGCCCGGAGGAGCTTGGCGTTGTGGGAGCCGGCGCGCAGGCTGCCGGAGAGACCGAGGATCTTCACGGCCGTTACGCGCGCGCCAGCTCGAGGTTGACCTGCAGCTTGACCTCGTTCGCGAGCGCGAAGCCGCCCTTGGGCAGCGGCGCGTTCCAGTCGAGGCCGTACTCGGTGCGGTCGACGATCGCCTCGAGCTCGACGCCGAGCTTCTCGACGTCGCCGAACGTGACGGCCGGCTCGGTGATCGTGCCGCGCGCCTCGATCGGGCGCGTGATGCCCTTGATCGTCAGCTCGCCGTCGACGATCAGCTCGCCGCTGTCGGTGCGGACCAGGGTCGAGTTGAAGGTGACCTGCGGGAAGCGCTCGGTGTCGAAGAAGTCCGGGGCCTTCAGGTGGGCCGCCAGGTTCTCGTCCTTGACGGAGATCGAGTCGGCGGCCACCGAGCCGACCAGGCGCAGCGCGCCGTCTTCACCGGCGGTGAGCGTCGCGTCGTAGGTCTCGAAGCGGCCGCGGAAGGTCGAGACGACCATGTGCTTGACGGCGAAGCCGACGGTCGAGTGGACGGCGTCGACGGTCCAGGTGCTGTTGGCGGGGATGGAGCTCTGCGCGATGGCGGTCATGGGGTTCCTCGACGAAGTGGACCGTGGTCCGTTTGTGCGATGACGAGAAGGTAGCACACGAAACGGACCGTGGTCCAGTTAGCTATCCTGTGGGTATGTCAGCCCTCCCCGTCCTCGACGCCGAACCGCCCGAGCGGGCCGACGCGGCGCGCAACCGCCGGCGCGTGCTCGACGCGGCCGAGCGGCTGTTCGAGCGCTGCCCCGAGGGCGTGACGATGGAGGCCGTCGCCGCCGAGGCGGGGGTCGGCAAGGGCACGGTGTTCCGCCGCTTCGGCGACCGCGCCGGGCTCGTGCGCGCGCTCATCTCCGACACCGAGATCGAGCTGCAGGAGGGCATGATCCGCGGCGCGCCGCCGCTCGGCCCCGGCGCGCCCGCACGTGAGCGGCTGATCGCGTTCGGCGCCGCGTACCTGCGCTTCCTCGAACGCCACGGGCGCCTGCTCGCCACCGCCGAGGGCCACTCGTGGCTGCTCAGCGAGCCGTACGCGCTCTACCGCACCCACGTCACGCTGCTGCTCGAGCAGGCCGGCTGCGGTGACGCGGCGCAGTACCTCGCCGACGTGCTGATGGCGCCGCTCGCGGCGCCCGCGTTCCTCTACCAGCGGGACCTGCGGGAGCGCTCCTTGGAGGAGCTGATCGCAGCCTATGAGGACCTCGTGGCCAGGCTCATAGACTGATCGGGATGATCGTCCCTGGGTCTGTCGACGACGTCACCAACGGCCTGCAGGCCGCTGGGTACCTCCCGGGCGAGTCCACGGCGCTGGTGTCCTACCTGGCGACGCGGCTCGGCAAGCCGGTGCTCGTAGAGGGCCCCGCGGGCGTCGGCAAGACGGAGCTGGCGAAGAAGCTCGCCGAGTACCTGGGCCGCGACCTCGTGCGCCTCCAGTGCTACGAGGGGCTGGACGAGGCCAAGGCGCTCTACGAGTGGAACTACCGCAAGCAGCTGCTGCGGATCCAGACCGAGGCCGAGGACGCCGGCTGGCAGGCCGTGCAGGACGACATCTTCGGCGAGGAGTTCCTCCTCTCGCGGCCGCTGCTGCAGGCGATCGCATCCGAGCAGCCCGTGGTCCTGCTGATCGACGAGATCGACAAGACCGACCAGGAGTTCGAGGCGATGTTGCTCGAGCTGCTGAGCGACTTCCAGATCACGATCCCCGAGCTGGGGCGCGTCGAGGCCAAGACGATGCCGGTCGTGCTGCTCACGTCGAACAACTCGCGCGAGCTGACCGAGGCGCTCAAGCGCCGCTGCCTGTACCTGTGGCTCGACTACCCGACGCCCGAGCGCGAGCTGGAGATCGTCCGGCTGCACGCGCCGGACCTGCCGGAGACGGTCGCCACGCGGCTGGTCGAGGTCGTGTCGATGGTGCGCGAGCTCGACCTCAAGAAGCCGCCGTCGATCGCCGAGTCGATCGACTGGGCGCGCGCGCTGCTGCTGCTCGGCGCCGAGGACATCGACCAGCAGACCTTCCGCGAGACGATGTCGATCATCGTCAAGCACCGCACGGACCTCGACACCGTCGCGGAGCGGGTCGGCGTCCGGCTGACGGCGGCCTAGCGCGCATGTCGCTCCCGGAGCACCTCGTCGGGTTCGGCGACGAGCTGCGCCGCGAAGGCCTCGCGATCGGCACGTCCGAGCTCAACGACGCGTTCGCGGCGCTGGGCGAGGTCGGCTGGACGAGCGCGGGGCCGTTCCGGGAGGCGCTGGCGGCGACGCTCGCCAAGTCCCCCGACGACCGGCGCGTCTTCGACCTCGTCTTCGAGCGCTACTTCTTCCGCGCCGCCGAGGGCGCGGCGCTGCAGGCGGGCATCCGCGAGTCCGAGGCCGCCGCGCAGGGCATGCGCGGGGAGGACGGCGACCGGATCGACTACGAGGCGCTGCGCGAGCAGATCCTGGAGGCGATCGCCAACGGCGACGAGGACGCGCTGCGCGACCTCGCCCGGCTCGCGATCGCCGCGTTCGGCCGTCAGGGCCAGGGCTCCGGCGTGCTGGGGGTCGACGTCCAGCGCATCCGCCGTGCGCTGGGGCTCAAGTCCGAGCCGGGCCAGATGGTCAAGGGCGAGGGCAGCTCGGTCGAGTACCCGCTCACGCGCGACCAGATCCGCAAGTTCGAGCAGCATCTGCGCCGCGAGCTCGAGCGCTCGCAGATCGAGCGCACCCAGACCCTCCCGGCGGCGCGGCCGCTGAACGAGCTCGACCGCGCGCTGCCGTCCGGCCCGGCGCAGGACCTCGCCGCCGTGCACCGCGTCGTCATGCAGCTCAAGCGCCGGCTCGCCTCGCAGGGCCACCAGGCGCGCGGCCACGCGCGCCACGCGCACGTCGACGTGCGCCGCACGATGCGCGCCTCGCTGGAGACCGGTGGCGTGCCGGTCGTCCTGAAGTACAAGCCCAAGCGCCCGCGCCGCCCTGAGCTCTACGTCCTCTGCGACGTGTCGACGAGCGTCACCAGCGCGTCCGTCTTCTTCCTCAGCGTGCTCCACGCGTTGCACGACTCGTTCCGCAAGATGCGCTCCTTCGTCTTCGTCGAGCGCATCTCCGAGGTCACCGACGTCTTCTCGCGCGAGCGCGACTTCAAGGCCGTCAACGACGCCATCTCCAAGGACGCCGGCGTCGCCGACGTGTCCGGCTACACCGACTACGGCCGGGTCTGGCGCGAGTTCCTCGAGTCCGTCGAGGACGACCTCCACCCCCGCGCGACGGTGATCGTCCTCGGCGACGCCCGCACGAACGGCCGCGACCCCCGCGCGGACATCTTCGCCCGCGTCGCCGACCGCGCCGGCCGCACCTTCTGGCTCAACCCGGAGCCCAAGCTCTACTGGAACTACGGCGACTCCGTCATCTCCGCCTACGAGCCGTACTGCGAGGCCTACGAGTGCTGGACGACGCGCCAGCTCGAGGACTTCGTGAAGGCGCTGACGCGGCCGATGCATGCCTGAGGCGGTGCTCTTCGACCTCGACGGCGTGCTGGTGGAGTCCGCGCCCGTCGTCGAGGCCTCCTGGAGCCGGTGGGCCGGTGAGCGCGGCGTCGATTGGGCCGCGTTGCGACCGGTCCTCCACGGCCGTCCCGGGCGAGAGCTCGTCTCCGAGTTCGCGCCGGACCTCGACGTGGAGGCCGAGGTCGCGACGATCACGGCCTACGAGATGGCCGAGGAGGGCTCGTTGCGGGCGATCCCGGGTGCGCGCGAGTGCATGGACGCCGCGCCACGGTGGGCGATCGCCACGTCCGGTGGGCGCGAGCTGGCGCTCGGGCGGCTGCGGGCCGTCGGGCACCCGGTCCCGGACGTGCTCGTCTCGGCCGACGACATCACGCAGGGCAAGCCGCATCCGGAGCCGTACTTGAAGGCGGCGGCCGCGCTGGGCGTCGTGCCGGAGGCGTGCCTGGTGATCGAGGACGCGCCGGCGGGGATCGCGGCGGGGAAGGCGGCCGGGATGCGCGTCGTCGCGGTGACGACGTCGCACGGCGCGGAGGAGCTCGCCGCGGCGGACGCGGTGTACGCGTCGATGGCCGACGTGCGCCGAGAGGAGCTGTGACCGGCGCCTCGCCTGGCGCCGGCCACAGCCGTGACCCCCTCTGAGTGGGCTCAATTGTCACGTCTCGCCCTTGCTTCCGGGGTGATCGGCACGTAAACGGACGCCTTGACCCGTTTACGACGGACGTCCGTTTCGGGCTAAAGCGCTACAGCCCGTGCGTGGGGCGGCTTGCACGGAAGGCGTGGACCGGTGCCGAGAGGCCCTTGAGCTTCTTCCGGCCCGCGTCGGAGAACGCGAACGGCGCATCCTCGAGGGCCTCACGGACCTCGGCCGACACGAGCACGGTCGATGGCCGCGCACGGGCGGTCAGCCGGCTCGCGAGGTTCACCGGGGTGCCGAACCAGTCGCCCCAGCGGTGCACGGCCTGGCCGCAGGCCACGCCGGCGCGCAGCGGCGGGTAGTTCTCGTCACGCTCGGCGATCTCCACGAGCCGGAGCGTGCTCTCGAGCATCGGCTCGGGCTCGGACGAGACCAGCATCACCGCGTCGCCGATCAGCTTCACGAGCTTGACGGAGGGCTCGAGCGCCTCGGCGGCGAGGTGCGAGAGGCGCCCGGCGACGCTGCCGAGCTCCTCGACGGGCAGCTGCTCCCCGAGCTCGGTGAAGCCGACGAGGTCGGCGAACGCGACGACCGCCTGCTGGGTGTCGTCGAGCTTGCCGCTGCGGCGCTGCTCCTGCGTGAGCGCGTCGCTGCGCAGCACCTGCTGCAGGTGCAGCGCGAAGACGTGCTCGAGCCACGGGCCGGCGAGCGGCATCAGCTGCTCGGCGACGACCCGGTAGCGGTGTGCCAGCTCGTACTCGTCGAGGCCGGGCTCGAGGAACGTCCGCGCCACGAGCGCGCGCGTGGACTCCGCGTAGCGCGCCATCCCCTGCCCGAGCACGCGCGCGACCTCCAGCGCGTCCTCGTCGGCGAAGCCCGCCTGGCGGTGCGCCGTGCCCAGCCGCGCGGCCTCCAGGTCCTTCTCGCCGTAGACGCGCTCGTCGTCGCCGGGGGTCGGCAACCCGAGCGCGCGCCGGCTCGCGGTGAACATCTCCAGCTCGATGTTCGCCCGCTCGGCGATGTCGCGGGCGGTGTAGCGCGGCTCGGAGCTGAGCGCGCGGGCGACGGGCGCCAGCACGAGCTTGTCCTCGGCGACGACGCGCCGAAGCTCCTCGACGCCCATCCCCTGCTCGTGCAGCTCGTCGAGGAGCCGGCGCCGCGCCTCGCGGCCGCGGTCGTCCTCGAGGCCGTCCAAGAGTCCCTCGGCGTCCCAGTCCACTGCCCGGGACGGTACCTGTCAGGCGCTGGAGATGACGCTGGACGGGCCGAGCTCGCGCACCTTCGTGCCCGACTGGGCGACGACGATCCGCGTCCAGGCGGTGACGTCGAGGTCCGGGCCGCGTCGTGCGCGACCGCGCTCGCGCCCGCGCACGTACAGCACCGCCGGGCGCTCGAGGTCGGCGAGCACCAGCTCGACCGTCGTGTGCAGGTCGTCGTAGCTCGCCCCGAGCCGGTCGTTCATGTCCCGCAGCGCGTCCGCCCCGAAGCGCGCGCCCTCGCGGCCGACCAGCACGAAGTCGTCGGTGAGCAGCGGGCGGATGTCCCGCCACTCGCGCTGCGCGTACAGCCGCTGCACGAGCGCGCTGTCGACCGGCACCGCGGCGTCCGGCGGCAGCGCCGCCGGCTCCTCGTCGTGGGCGCGGGTCCGCCAGGGCCGGCGGCGGATGTACGCCGCCCAGACCGCGGCGACGCCGACGAGCACCGCGAGCGTGAGCGCCAGCTCGCCCGTCGTCAGCCCGTCGACCATGCTCAGCGCGTGATCACGCTCGAGGGGCCGAGCTCGCGTACCTGCGTGCCGTCGTCGGTGACGAGCACGCGGGTCCAGGCGCGCACGTCCAGCGGCGCGCCGCCGTCCTTCGGGCGCCCGCTCGAGTGGTCGCGCACGTAGAGCACGGTCGGCGCCGCGGGGTCGGACACGACGGTCTCGATCTCCGCGTGCAGGTCCTCGTACGCGTCGGCCATCAGCTCGTTGGAGCGCTTGAGCGCCTCCAGGCCGGCGCGCCCGCTGGGCCCGATCAGCACGAAGTCGTCGGCGAGCATCGCGCGCGTCGCGTCCCACTCCCGCGTGGTGTAGAGCCGGTGGACGAGCGCGCACTCGACCTCCACCGCGGTGGCCGGCGGCAGCGCGACGACGGTCTCCATCCACGCGAACGCGTCTCGGACTCGATCCGGCAGCATCCGGGACGATCCTAGGCGAGCCGGTAGGCTGTCGTGGCAGTTTGTTGATGACAGGGGGGCTGGGAGGCACGCCCGGCTGAGATAGCGCCCCGCTCCGGCGCTGACCCTTCGAACCTGGTCGGGGTAATGCCCGCGGAGGGAGCGGATGGTGACTGAGGTCGAGGCTCCAGTGACGGGGCCTCCTCGTGTGGGAACGGGTGTGACGGTGTCCGCCGTGCGCAAGGCGTACGGGGACGTCGTGGCGCTGGACGGCGTGGACCTGCGGGTCGCGCCGGGTGAGGTCGTCGCGGTCGTCGGGCCGAGCGGCTGTGGGAAGTCCACGCTGCTGTCGATCGTGTGCGGGCTCGAGCGCGCCGACGCCGGGACGGTCGAGGCGCCCGAGGCGGCGCTGATGCCGCAGCGTGACGGGCTGCTGCCGTGGTTGAGCGCACTGGACAACGCGGCGCTCGCGCTGCGGGTGGCCGGCGCGTCGAAGGCGGCCGCGCGGGCCACGGCGCACGAGCACTTCGTGCGCTTCGGGCTCCAGGGATTCGAGAAGACCCGGCCCGCGGCCTTGAGCGGCGGCATGCGCCAGCGCGTCGCGTTCCTACGCACGCTGCTCGCCGGGCGGCCGCTGCTGTGCCTGGACGAGCCGTTCGGGGCGTTGGACGCCCTGACGCGCACGCAGGCGCAGACGTGGCTGGCCGAGGCGCTCACGCGCGAGCCGCGGTCGGTGCTGCTCGTGACGCACGACGTCGAGGAGGCGGTGCTGCTCGCCGACCGCATCGTGCTGCTGTCGCCGCGGCCCGGGCAGGTCGTGACGACGCTGGACGTCCCGCTGGCGCGGCCGCGCGCGCGGACGGACGGCGCCGTGGTCGAGTTGCGCGAGCGGGCGCTGGCCGCGCTCGGGGTGCGCACGTGATCGCGCCGCTGCTGGTGTTGGCGGCGCTCGGCGGCGTCTGGGAGCTGGTCGTGCGCGCGGGCATGGTCAACGAGCTGCTGCTGCCCGCGCCGAGCGCCGTCGCGACGACGCTGTGGGAGGACCGCTCGATCCTCGGGCCCGATCTGGCGATCACCACGTGGGAGGTCGTCCTCGGGCTGGCCGCCGCGCTCTTGGTCGGCGTCGCGCTGGCCGTCGCCATGCACCTCGTGCCGGCGGTCGAGAACGCGCTGCGGCCGCTCGTGGTCGGCTCGCAGGCCGTGCCGATCCCCGTGCTCGCGCCGCTCGTGGTGCTGCTGCTCGGGTTCGGGCTCGCGCCGAAGATCCTGATCGTCGCGCTCGTCTGCTTCTTCCCGATCGTGGTCAACGTGGCCGACGGCCTGCGCGACGTGGATCCGGATGCGCGGCGTGTGCTGCGCTCCCTGCACGCGTCCCGCTGGCAGCGGTTGCGCTTCCTCGAGGCGCCGTCCGCGCTGCCGTCGGGGTTCACGGGTCTGAAGATCGCCGCCGCCGTGGCGGTCATCGGTGCGGTGCTGGCGGAGTGGGCGGGCTCGACCTCCGGGCTCGGCCATCTCGTCGTCACCGCGAACGCACAACTGGAAAGCGCGCGGGCGTTCGCCGCCACCGCGTTGCTGGTCGCTGAAGCCGTCGCTCTCTACGCGCTGTTCAGCGCGCTGGAACGGCGGGTTGTCTCCTGGTCGCCAAGGACGGTCTCATGAAACGTGTGTTGTTGCTCGCGGCGCTGGTCGCCATGGTCGCCGGGTGCGGTGAGAAGGCCGAGCCGACCGGCAGCGAGGCGCCGCGGCAGGAGCCGTTCACGGTCATGCTCGACTACGTCCCGAACGCCGACCACGCCGGGCTGTACGCGGCGATGGACGCCGGGCTGTACCGGCAGGCCGGGCTCGACGTCAAGCTGGTCGCGCCGCCGGACCCGGCGGCGCCGCTGCGGCTGCTGGCCGCCGGCAAGGCCGACCTCGCGATCTCGTACACGCCCGAGCTGCTGCTCGCGCGTGACAACGGCGAGGAGCGCATCGTGTCCGTCGGCGCGCTCGTCCAGAAGCCGCTGACGTCGCTGATCGCGCTGCCGGCCGGTGGCGTGAAGACGCCCAAGGACCTCGCGGGCAAGCGCGTCGCGACGTCCGGCATCCCCTACCAGAGCGCGTACCTGAAGACGATCCTCCAGAAGGCGGGCGTGGACCCGACCTCCGTGAAGGAGACCAACGTCGGCTTCAACCTCACGCAAGCGATGCTGTCCAAGAAGGCCGACGCGACGCTCGGCTCGTTCTGGAACTACGAGGGCGTGGACCTGCAGCAGCGCGGCGAGAACCCGACGATCCTGCGCATGGAGGACATCGGCGTGCCCACCTACAACGAGCTGATCTTCGTCGCCCGCCGGCAGGACCTCGACGAGGCGGGCTCGTCGCGCCTGCGGCGCTTCCTCAGCGCGACGGCCGCCGGGCACCGTCTGCTCCAGAAGAACCCCCAGGCGGGCGTGGACGCGCTGCTCAAGGCCGACAAGGGCCTCGAGCCGAAGCTCCAGGCGGCCGCGATCAAGGCGACGCTGCCGGTGTTCTTCCCGGAGGCCCAGGCGCCCGAGGACCGCGCGGCGCCCACGACCGTCGCCCCGGTGCCCGTCAAGGACCTCCCGTGGGGCTGGCAGGAGCCGATCGTGTGGGCGACCTACGAGCGCTGGATGCGCGCGGAGGGCCTGCTCACGCGGCCACCGTCCGAGGCGAGCCCGCTGACCAACGAGTTCCTCCCGGGCGAGGGCTTGGGAGAGTCCTCGCGGGACCGCTGAGGTACTGAGCCGCCATCCCCGCGTACGGCGCGTACGCGGAGAAGAACCCGCGCACCTCGTCCTCGTCGGCGACGGCGCGCGGGTTGCCGGTCGTGAGCCGCCCGACCAGCTTCAGGTAGTTGAGGTCGCCGGCCGGCACGACGTCCAGTCGGCCGAGCCCGTTGGACGCCAGCACCTCGATCGTCCACGTCCCGATCTCGGGGATGGCGAGCAGCCGCTGGAAGTCGGCCCCGCTCGGCCCGGCGACGAGCGCGGCGCGGGCGTCCTCGACGAGCCGCGCGGGGGCGACGGGCACGTCGCCGCGTGAGCGGTCGCCGGCGACGCGCGCGCCGCTCGCCGCGCCACCCCGCGCGGTCTCGTCGCGCACGAGCGCGACCCTTCCCGCGGCCACTTCGCGCGCGGCCCGGCGGAGCGCCAGCGTGCGCTTCGGCGCGAGGCCGCAGGCGTCGATCTCCGCGGGCGCGAGCCCGGCGACGGTCGCGGCGTCCGGGGCGTCGCGCAGCGAGCCGTAGCGCGGGCCGTACGCGGCGATCAGGCGCCGCTGGATCGCGTTGGCCCGAACCACCTCGATCAGCTGCTCGGTGATCGCCCAGGCGAGCGAGACGAACGGGTCCGGGTTGCGGCGCACGCGCAGCCACGGGCGCGCGCGGATCGCGCGGCCCAGCAGCGGGTCGTCACGGAACATCGCGTGGAACTCGGCCAGGTCGTCGTCTATGCCGGAGGCGAAGCGCATCCGCGCGATGCCCTCGCGCGCCGCCTCCTCGGTAGCCGCACGGGCGGCGAAGGTGGTGCCGGAGGCCGCGACCACCACGGGGGCGCCGTCCACGTGCAAGAGCCGGACGAGCCCGTTGCCGCGCCGGCGCGTGAGCCCGTCCAGCGACGGCAACCCGAGCCGGAAGGACGGCCAACGCGGCTCGACCGTCTCGCGCACGAGCACGGGCAGGTCCGGTGCCGCGCCCGCCGAGCCCGCGCCGCGCACGTTCGCGCCGGCCGCGCTCGTGCGGCGCCGCGATCGCTCGCCCGCGGGCACGTCGCCGCGCCCCGCGTGCGGACCGGCTTGGCGCATCAGGAACGCTTGAGGAGGTGCACGTCTATGAGGAACGAATTCGAGCTGACGATCTCGCCGAGCGGGCCCTTGCGCTTCTTGGCCGCCTTCTTGCTGCGGTGGCGCTTGACCACGGCGACGGTGCAGGCGCCGGCCACGAAGCCCGTCGCCGCCAGCGCGGCGGCCTGGACGCCCGGCACGGACAGCGCGCCCGCGGGCGGCGGCTCTTCGACTACGCCGCCCTCCGTGACGACCGGCAGGCCGTCGACGACCTCGCCTTCAGCGAGTTCTCCGTCTTCCTCAACCACGAGGGAGAGACACTACCGCCCCCGGCGGACGTGCATGGTGCCGAACACGCGATCCCAGTACGGGGCGGAGATGCCGAACCCGCGCTCGTCGTCCTGGAAGTGATGCCGCATATGCAGCTCCCGCAGCCACTTTCCGAAGCGGGACTTCGGCGTGTGATGGTGCAGGGCGTAGTGGATCATGTCGTAAGCGAGATAACCGCCGAGGAAGCCGGCGCCGAACGCGAACGCCCGGTCCGCACCGAGCACGAGCCAGAAGAGCGCGTAGAAGATGAGCGCGAGCGGCACCGACGCGCCGGGCGGCATGACGAGCCGCAGCGGGTCGTTCGGGTGGTCGTGATGGACGCCGTGGACCATCCAGTGGAGCCGCGCGCCGATGCCCTCTTCGGGCTCGAAGTGGAAGATCACCCGGTGAATCCAGTACTCGGCCAGCGTCCAGAAGAAGTAGCCGGCGACGGCGAAGGCCAGCGTCGAGAAGACGCCCAGCCGGTCCACGCCGAACGCGAAGAGCACGACGATCGCGGGCAGGAAGATCACGATCGGCACGAAGTGATGGACGCGGGTGAACTTGTCCAGCAGACCCGACTTGAACATCGGCGGAGAGGCCTTCAAGAACTCCGAACGATCCATGAGGGGAACCTTACAAGGCCCGTTCGTAGACCCGGAAGCGCCGCACGACGCGGCCGCCCATCGCCTCCATGGCCTTGTTCATGTTGTGGTTGGTCTCCAGGATCCAGCCCATCTCGCCCCACTTCTGCGGGGTGCGCGAGGCGGTGTCGAAGTGCTCGACGTACAGCGCCGCGGCCACGCCCGTGTGCTGGTACGCGTGCTTGACGCCCAGGAAGCCGACTCGAACCCGGTCGATGATCCACTTCTTGCGCAGGAAGTGCACCCAGCCGAACGGCAGGATCCGCCCCTTCATGCGCAGCAGCACCTGGTTGATGTCCGGCACCGTGATGGCGACCGCGGCGGTCTCGCCGTCCTCGGTCTCGGCGACCATGTACCAGTTGCGGTCGAAGACGAGCTGGTGCTCCTGGGCGTAGGCGTCGAGGTCGCGCTTCGTGTACGGGACGAAGCCCCAGTTCTCGCTCCAGGCCTCGTTGTAGACGGCCGCGAACGCGTCCATGTCCCGCCGCAGCGAGCGCCGGGACATGCGCCGGATCGTGATCTTGTGCCGCTTCTGGACGCGCTCGGCCAGCTTGAAGACGATCGGCAGGATCTTCGAGCGGTCGGAGATCACCAGCTCGTACATGAACAGGTCGACCGCCTTGGCCAGGCCAGCCTCCTCGCAGCGGGCGGCGTAGTACGGCGGGTGCCAGGGCTGCTTGACGAACGGCATCCGCTCGAAGCCCTCGAGCAGGACCCCGCACTCGTCGTTCATCGTGAAGTCCATCGGGCCGATCATCCGGGCGCGGCCCTGGGCGCGCAGCCACGAGGCGGCGGCCTCCAGCAGCGGCGGGAGGATGTCGGGCGCGTCCTCGAGCTCGAGGAACCCGAACATGCCCGTGCCGCCGCCGTGCTGGGCGTCGTACTGCTCGTCGTACTGGGCGCTGATCCGCCCCACCACGCGTCCGTCGCGCCAGGCCAGGAACAGCTGCGCGTCACCGTGCGAGAACAGCGGGTTCTGCGAGCGCAGCAGGAAGATGTGCCGCTCCAGACGCAGCGGGGGCACCCAGACCGGAGAGTTAGAGTGCAGCCGGTACGGAAGTTCGACGAACTCCCGGCGGTCTCGCCAAGAGGAGACCGGACGGACGACCACGCTCACGGAGGCGGACCCTAGCAATGCCGACAGCCATCGATGTCTTCGCGAAGGTCCGGGGGCACGAGCGCGCCGAGCAGCTGCGCGCCGCCCGCGAGGCCGACCTGCTGCCCTACTTTCGGCAACTCGAAGGCCCCGCCGGGCCGATCGTCGAGATGGAGGGCGCCGAGCGGATCATGCTCGGCTCCAACAACTACCTCGGGCTCACCGCGGACCCGCGCGTCCAGCAGGCCGCGCGCGCCGCGCTCGACAAGTACGGCACCGGCCTGACCGGCTCGCGGCTCCTCAACGGCACGCTCGACCTGCACCTGCAGCTCGAAGCCGAGCTCGCGGAGTGGATGGGCACGGAGGAGGCGATCGTCTTCTCCACCGGCCACCAGGCCAACGTCGGCACGCTCGGCACGATCCTGGGCCCGGGCGACACCGTGATCGTCGACTCCGCCGACCACGCCTCGATCCTCGACGGCTGCCTCATCTCCAAGGCCAAGCTGCGCCCGTTCAAGCACAACCGGCTGGATCGGCTCGAGAAGATGCTCGACCGCGCCGTGGGCGACGGTGGCGGCGTCCTCGTGGTCGTGGACGGCGTGTTCAGCATGGAGGGCGACATCGCGCCGCTGCCGCGGATCGTCGAGCTGTGCAAGGCCTACGGCGCGCGGCTGATGGTCGACGAGGCGCACGGCGCGGGCGTGCTCGGGGCTCGCGGGGCGGGCGCGTCGGAGCTGCTCGGCGTCGAGGCCGACGTGGACCTGCGCATGGGCACGTTCAGCAAGTCGCTCGCGTCCTGCGGCGGCTTCATCGCCGGCTCGCACGAGGTGATCGACTTCCTGCGGATCTCGTCGCGGGCGTTCCTGTTCACGGCGTCGGGCGTCCCGGCCGCGGTGGGCGCCGCGCTGGCCGCGCTGCGGATCATCCGGTCCGACGAGGGCCCGGAGCTCCTGCAGCGGGTGCTCGACAACGGCGAGTACCTCAGCAACGGGCTGGAGGCGCTCGGCTTCCGGGTCGTGCGCGGCGAGCCGGCGGTCACGCCGATCGTGCCCGTCCTGGTCGAGGACGACTGGAAGGCCGTGCTCCTGTGGCGGGCGCTCTACGACGCCGGCGTGTACGTCAACGTCGCCATCCACCCCGCCGTCCAGCCGGGCGGCGCGCTGCTGCGTACGAGCGTCATGGCCACCCACGACACCGCGGTGCTCGACCGGGCCCTGGACGCCTTCCAAAATGTCAAGCAGAAGTTCGAATCCGAGCACGGCGAGCTGCCCGCTCCGGCCGTATAGCACATTCACCGGACGGTTACATCGCGTATAAAAACCATGCTCTTTGCTGATTTTGAGGGTGGTTGAGCGTTGCCGGATCGGACCCGACGCGGCTAGCCTGCTCACTCGGTTGGACGCTGTGAACGCGGGGCCCGTTGATCGGGACACTCAACGGGCCGTAGAGGTCGGGCAACGCTGTCGGGCGTTGTCAGACTGGTCTGCGCGCGCGATCGACCAAATGCACGTAAAACGAATTTGACCCCACCCGAACGCGGGTGGGCGGACGAGAAGCGGGGAGGTTCGATGGGAACATCTGCGATAGCCCCTGCGCCACCGCAGCACATGCGGGCGTTGGAGCAGGCAAATCGCGTGCGCTTGGCGCGCGCTGAGCTCAAGCGCCAGGTGGCGGAGGGTGAGACGACGGTTGCGGGGATCGTGCTCGACTGCCCGTGGGAGGCGGAGAGCATGAGCATCGCGGACCTGCTGATGAGCCAGCATCGCTGGGGGCGTTCGCGCTGCCGCCGGTTCCTGACCTCGATCTCGATGCTCGAGACGAAGACGATCGGCTCGATGACCGAGCGTCAGCGCAAGGAGCTGGCCGGTCGCCTCACGGGCGACCAGGACCGCGTGGCGGCCTAGCGGTACTGCGGCGGCGTCGGCGGGCAGGCTCGCTAAGCGAGCGGCCCGCCGGCGCCGAAGCCGGGACCGCGGGTGGCGATCTCGACGACGTGGCCGTCGGGATCGCGGATGTAGATCGACTGGAACGAGCTGCGGTTGAGCACGTCGGTGCACTCGACGCCCCGCTCCCGCAGGTAGTCGCGCCACGCCTCCTGCTCGTCCTCGGTCTCCACGCGGAGCGCGAAGTGATGCGTGGAGCCCCGGCCCACGACGCCTTCCGGCAGGCTGGGGTACTCCATGAAGCTCAGGTAGCTGCCGTCGCCGCCGTCGAACCACACGTGGCGTGCGTCCGGGTCGTCGTCCGAGACGGCGTCGTGCACGATCGGCAGGCCGAGCGTGTCGCGGTAGAACGCGATGGTGCGCTCGATGTCGCTGCTGATCGCGGTGACGTGGTGCAATCCACGCAGCCGCATGCGCTTGTCGTCCGACACGCGGCGGAAGGATAGTTCCCGGTCAGGCCGGAACGCCGGTCTTGCTCTCGTAGACGCGCCGCAGCGCCACGAGCGCCGCGAGGAAGACGCCGAGCATCACCGGCACGACCACGTAGAGCGGCACCTTCGCGAAGCCGAGGACCGCCGCGGTGGCGACCGCCGGGAACGCCGCCAGCACGAGCCCGTGCGAGCGGTAGCCGGCGAAGTGCTCGCGCAGGCTCGTGTCGAGGCCGCCGAGCGCGCCGAGGCTGACGCCGAGCGCGAGCAGGACCCGGCCGCCGGTGTCGTCGCGGCGGAACAGCCCGAACGCGATGCAGACGATCCCGACGAGGACGCTCAGCTCCACGAGCGGGACCGGGTGCCACGGCGCGTTCGGCCGCTCCGGACGGTCGTCGATGTGCCGCGGCGGGCGCGGCGGGACCTGCGGCGCGGTCGACTTCGAGCGGCGCCGACGCTTGCTCTTGTTGTGCCGGCTCACGCGACGACTGACAATATCCTCGTTGGCGTGGCGCGCAACGATCCGACGGACACGGGCGGGCTCTTCATCGGCCGCCGCCCGGGCACCGGGCCGCTGCACTACCGCGGCGACCCGCAGCGCGGTGGCGCCGGTCGTCGGCGGGTGGACGGCGTGCTCGCGGCGCTCGTGCTGGTCGTCGAGACGCTGCTGTGCCTGTCGGTGTGGGGGCCGCAGCCGCTGGCCTGGCTGTGGATCGCGTCGCAGGTCTCGTTCCACGCCGACAACGACTTCCTGGGGATCGTCGTCGCGTTCTTCGGCATCCTCGCGTCGCTGCTGGTCACGCTGGCCCTGGCCAACCGGCTCGACCGCGTCTGGAGGCTGCTCCGCCGTGCCGCCGGGCACGACCAGCGCGAGGGTCTCGTCGCGCGCATCTTCGCGGTGTCCGCGGTGATCGCCCTGGTCGCGTTCGGCTTCTGGTTCCTGGTGCTCGAAGGTCCCGCGCCGTCGCTCGCGCCTCGCTGATGCGGCGTCTGCTGCGCTACTACCGGCAGTTCGACGAGCTCTCCCCGGACGAGGTGAGCGCGGAGCTGCGCGCCCGCCGCGACGAGGAGCGCGCCCGCGAGGTGGTCGCCCAGCCCGCGCTCGACCTGTCCGGCGCGGCCTGGCACGGGCCGCCACACCCGGAGATCGTCAACGCGGCGACGTTCGCCCTGCGGCGCGCGGTCAACGACTACGCCGACGTGGCGCCGCTGCGCGACGCGATCGCCCGGTCGCACGACATCGACCCCGCGCGCGTGGTCGTCGGCCACGGCGCGAGTGAGCTGCTCCGCGCGGCCCTCCGTGCGATCGCCAGGGAGGAGGTCGCGCTCGTCTGGCCGGGCTGGCAGCTGCTCCCGGCGCTCGTCGAGGAGGCGGGCGCGCGGCCCGTCCCCGTCGAGTCCGCCGCGCCGGGCCGCACGACCGTCCTGACCCGCCCGGCCGACCCGACCGGCGCGGTCGCCGCGATCGAGCCCGGCGACGACTGGCTGATCGTCGACGAGGCCCTCGCCGACTTCCTCCCGTCCGCCCAGATCGTCGACCACCCGCGCGTGATCCAGATCCGCTCCTTCTCCAAGGGCCACGCGATGGCGGGCTTCCGCGTCGGCTACGCGGTGGTCGGGACGGGCGTCGAGCTCCCCTTGGCACCGCTGCTCGGCATCGACGCCGCGTCCGTCGCCGGCGCGCTCTGGGCGGTCGAGCACGGCAGCGCGAGCGTGGCCCGCCGCCGCGACCAGGCCGCTCGCGAACGCGCCCGCCTCGAGGCCGCGCTCGGCGACCGCGTCACCGCGGGCGTCGGTCCGTACGTCTGGCTCCGCGCGAGCGCCGAGGAGCTCGCCGCCGCCCGCGTCTACGTCGCGCCGGGCAGCGCCTGGGGCTCGTCCGAGCATGTGCGGGTGACGCTGCGGGACGCCGCCGCGACGGACCGCCTGCTCGAGGCGCTGGGCGCGGCGTAGCGGCGGCGCGGGTGGCGCTCTCGGTGCGCCCGGGCGCGACTGAACACCACCACGGTGGTTGGTCACTTTGCTGGGCAGAGCCCGGCAAACCCACCACGGGCACCGCGGACGAGCGCCACTGCCCTACCCGCCTAGCAACTCCCGCGCCGTCCACAGCGCCTCGCGCACCTCGAGCTCGGACACCCCCGGGACGACCAACGCGAACAGCGTCACCCGTCCCGCCGCGACCGGCGGCAAGACGGAGGAGAACACGTGCACGCGGAGGGTCTCGCCAACCACGTCGGTGCCCTCGACGCGCAACGAGGCGTCGTTGGTGGCCCAGACGCCGACGCCCGTCTCCACGAGCGCGATCAGGAGCGCGTCCGCCAGGAAGCCGTGCGAGCGGTAGCGGCCACGGACCAGGCGGTCGCGCAGGGCGGCCTCGGCCGGGGTGGGCTCGTCGAGGCCGAGCTTGTTCATGGCGATCCGGTACGGGTCCATCCGGCCGGCTCGGGGCACACGGTCCGACAAGGTGCGCAAGCGCGCGCGAAGGTCGCCGGAGAGGTCGGCCTCGAACGTCTCGTAGACCACGCGCAGGTCACTCAAGGCGCCGCACCCAGGACTCGAGTTGGGCTTCGCTCTGGGAGCCGACCGACGAGCCGACGACGCGGCCGTCGCGGCCGACGTAGGTGATCGTCGGGCAGACGACGACGGCGTACTCGTTGGCGACGGCGCCGTCGTGGTCGTAGCCGACGGGCAGGTTCGACTTCAGGTCGCGGGCGTCCTCGGCGTCGGCGCGCACCGCCACCACGCGGAACCGGACGTCCCGGTGGCGCGCGGCGACGCGCTCGAGCACCGGCAGCTGCGCGCGGCAGCGGTCGACCGGGTGGAACACGAAGGCCAGCACGAACGGGCCCTGCTCGCGCAGCTCGCAGACGTTGAGCACCTCGGGCCCGCGGACCTCGCAGGCCGGACGCGCGCCCGCGGCGCCCTGGTCGGCGCCCGTCGCGACGTTCGCGTCGCAGCGTCCGCGGCAGGACGAGGTCGACAGCGGCATCGCGAACGGCGGGAGCGCGTCGCCGGCCTCGAGGCCCTTGGAACCCTCGGACTCGGTGACGATCGTGTTGAACGTGATGAACAGGAGCGCCGCTCCGATGAACACCACGATCAGCAGGCCCGGGCGCTTCACGCCGCCACGGCGCGCCGCCCACGCCGCCGCACCGGCGCCTCCCGCTCGGCCAGCACGAGCACCGCGGGCAGGACGGCCAGCACGCCGACCAGCGACACCGCGAGGTTCAGCACCGTGACGATCCCGAAGTCGCGCAGCATCGCGACGTCGGACGCGATCAGCACCGCGAAGCCGGCCAGCGCGGTCACGCCCGACGCGAACACGGCCGCGCCCGTCGAGCGGTAGGTCCGCTCCAGCGCCTCCCCCGGCTCGAAGCCCGCGTCGCGCTCCTCCCGGTACCGGGCCGAGAGCAGCACCGAGAACTCCGTCGAGATCGCGATCACCAGCGCGCTCAGCGCGGCGGACATCGGGTTCAGCGGCACGCCCACGAGGTACAGCACCAGCGCCGACCACCCGGTCGCCAGCGCGATCGGCACCAGCGGCACCCACGCCCGTGCCCACGAGCGGTAGACCACGAACAGCGCCAGCGCCACCAACGCCAACCCGATCAGCGCGACCAGCAGCCGCCGCAGCGGATCGCTCATCGCGTGGTTGGCGTCCGCGGCCAGGACCGGGAAGCCCGAGAGCGTCGCGCGCACGCCGTCCGGCGGGTTGAGCCGATCCCGCATCTGCTCCATCACCTCGCGCTGCCCTTCCAGCGACTGCAGCCGCACGCCGAACGCGAGCACCGCCGTCCGCCGGTCCGCGGAGATCGCCGCCTGCGACAGGTACGGCGGCACCGCGTCCAGCAGCGCCCGCACCTGCTCACGCGTCGCCGACAGCTCGGGCGTGCGGAACAGATCCGGCAATGACAGCGCCGGGCACAGCGTCGCGCCCGCGCAGCCCCGCTCGGCCGAGTAGCCCTGCCGCAGCAGCGCGGAGCTCTGGTAGTCGCGCATCCAGCGCACGACCTTCGGGTCGGTCAGATCGGCGCCTTCGACGAGCACGTCGATCTCGCCCGCCGTGCCCGTCTCGGCCTGCAGCGCGTCGAGGTCCTGCACCGCCGCCAGCGACTGCGGGACGAGCTTGGGCAGCTCGGACTGGATCGCGATGCGCGAGTCCAGCGCCCAGCCGCACACGGCCAGCAGCGCGGCCGCGACGAGCACCGCGCGTGCGTTCGCCACCACCCAGCGCAAGGCGCGGCCCGACCGCATCCGCGGCAACCGCACCGAGTCGACGAGGTCGCCGGCCCCGCGCAGCGACCGCGCCAGCGCCCCACGCGAGGACCGCCGCCGCCCCGCCAGTGCCAGCACCGCTGCCCCCGCCGTCACCGTCAGCAGCAGCGCCACGCCGACCCCCACGACCAGCAGCGCCCCGAACCCGCGCACCATCGGCACCGGCGAGAAGAGCAGGATCAGGAAGCCGACCGCGGTCGCCAGCGCGGCCGTCGCGATCACCCGCAGCCGGTTGCCCGCCTGGTACTGGATCGCGTAGTCGACGGCCAGGCCGAGCAGCACCGGCAGCACCGCGATCGACGCCATCGTCAACGGCAGCCCGAGCAGCGCCATCCCGCCGAACACCACCGCGACCGTCCCCAGCGCGATCCCCAACGGCAGCAGCCGCAGGCGCGCCCGGAACAGCAGCGCCAACACCAGCGCCATCACCGCCACGCCGACCAGCAGCAGCCGCAGGGTCGAGCCCGCCAGCACGCCCGACAGCTCCTCGGCGAGCACCGGCACACCGGTCACCACGTAGGTCCCGCCGCCGTCCAGCGACCACTCCGGCATCCGCACCGCCGCGCGCACCTCCTCGACGGCCCGCGCCCGCTCGTCATCGGACAGCCCGGCCTTCAGCCGCACCGAGATCAGCGCGCTCTCCGATGAGGGGAACAGGTACGCGAACCGCGCCTTCGGCGTCCGCTCCCCGCGCGAGGGATCGAACACCAGCTGGTAGACGAAGTCGGGATCGTTGAGCTTCGGCGCCCCCGTCAGGTTCAGCCCGTACTTGGCGTTCATGGCCAGCAGCTCGCCGGCGAACTGCGTGTAGACGAGCTTCTCCGCCTGCTTGCCGAGCCGCTTCGCTTCCGCCGACGACGCGCCGTCGGCGCGCGCGAGCCGCTCCGCCGCCACCCGCGCCCGGTCGGCCTGCGCGGCCCGCTCGCGCGTGCGCCCCTGCAGCTGCTTCGTGAGCTCGGTGACCGACGAGTTGATGAACGTCCCGGGCCCGTACACGACGTGGACCGGCTTGAGCGCCGCCAGCCGACCGCACGGCGAGCCCGCGCCTCCCGGCGGCGAAGCGCCCTCCGGGACGTTGCCCGCCAGGCAGCCCTCGAGCCCGAGCAGCCGGTTCAGGTCCGACGTCATCACGAGCCGCGGCAGGTCCTGGCGCACGAGCACGTACACGGCGTCGTCGCCGAACTTGGCCTTGGCCACCGCGGTCGCTCGCCCGGCGTCGCTCCCGCCGCCGACCAGCGAGCCCGTCGAGGCGCTCACCGACAGCCGCGTCGCGAGCGCCGCGCACGCCACGACGACCAGCACCGCCACCAGCAGCACCCGACCGGGATGCCTGCGAACGACGTCCATGCGCTATCCGTCGTCGCGCGCGTTCACGTGCGGGTACTGCGTGCGCTCGCCGCCGAACTCGAACGGACCCTGGTTCTTGCACGGCGGCGCGACGAGCCCCGCGTTGCCGGCCCCGCCGAACGCGTACTGCTGGATCCGCTGCAGCAGCTCCGTCGGGATCAGCGCCGAGGCCTGCTCGGGCGTGAGCGGGATCTGCGGGATCGGCGGCAGGTTGATCGGCGGCAGCGGCAGCCCCGGGATGACCGGCTGGACCGTCGGCACGGGCGAGACGACCGGTGCGACGACGTCGTTGACCAGGTCGATCGGCGTGTTCACGATCGACGGGATCAGGTTCGCCGTCGAGCACTGGCGGTCCTCGTAGACCGGCAGCCCCGTGTTGAGCTGGTCGAAGTTGCCCGGCTTGGTGTACGGGTTCGGCCGGTTCGTCGGCAGCCGGTTCGGATACGCGGCGAGGTTCTCCGGGTTGAGCGGGTTGCTCGTGCGCAGGTAGTGCAGGCCGGTGCGCGAGTCACGCGCCTGCGTGGCCGAGCCGGCGTTGGCGAAGAACGACGTCAGCTCGCGCTTGTACTGGCCGATGAAGTCGACCGCGGGCGTGAGCTGGGCGGTCGCCGGGACGAGCTGGCCGAGGAACGGCCGCGTGTCCTGGAGCACCGTCTCGGCCGCCGGGAAGCCGGTCTTGGACGCGTCGATCAACGGCTGCAGCTCCTGCAGCAGGTTGCGCAGGTCCGGCGCGACGTCCTCGAGGTCCTGGAGCGTCGGCGACAGCTCGCGCGCCGCCGGCCGCAGCTGCGTGATCAGCGGGTCCGTCTCGCGCTGGAACTCGTCCAGGCGCTCGAACGTCTTGCGCGACTCGTCCTCGAACGTCGGCAGCGCGCGGAAGGCGGCCTGCAGCTCGGAGTCCCGCGACGCGGTCGCCGAGAACACCGAGTTGGAGTTCTCGATCAGCGAGCGCAGCTGGCCGTCGCGCTCGGACAGCGCCTGGAAGACGATGCCCGTGTTGGCCACGAGCTGCGACAGCGCCGCCTCCTGGCGGTTGAGCACGTCGACGATCGTCGACGTGTCCTCCGCGAACGGGGCGAGGTTGCCGAGCGCGTCGTTGAGGTCGCGGCCGTTGCCGCCGATCGCCTGCGCCTGCGTCTGCATCCACTGCTGGAAGTCAGCGCGGGTCTTGGGATCGAACGACCGCAGGATCTCGTCGAGCTCGACGGTCTCGGACACCTGGGTGGACGCGAGCGCCCCACCCTCGGGGATCGCCTCGGCGCGGTTGTTGCCCGGCGTCAGCTCGACGTAGGTCTCCCCCAGCAGCGTCTTCTGGCGCAGGATCGCGCGCGCGTCCGACGGCAGCGGCGCGTAGCGCGACTGCAGCTGGATCTCCACGTCCGCCCGGCCCGTGCGCTTGTTGGGCGTGATCTGCTTGACCTTGCCGACCGGCACGCCGCTGATCCGCACGTCGGCCTCCTGCGCGAGCTGGCCGACCTCGGTGAAGGACGTGTGGAAGCGGTAGCCCTTCGGCTTGAGCGGCACCGGGCCGCCGAACGCGAGCCACAGGAACAGCAGCAGCCCGAAGCACGACAGCGCGAACAGCACCATCGCGAGGATCTTGCCGAGGCCCGGAGCGTCCTTGACCATCCGCTCAGCCTCCGGTCGCCGGAGCGCCGCCGCCCGCGGCGGGCCCCTGGGTCGAGGTCGGGCAGATCGTCTCCTGCGACGGCTTGTTGAGCAGCTGGACGAGCGTGCCGAGCTGCGGGTTGGCCTGCGCGACCGCGTCGAGCAGCTGCGACGAGTTGCAGGAGACCAGGAACAGGCCGCGCCGGATCGGGCCGTGCGCGTCGGCGGTCGAGAACACCGAGTTGCCGGTGTGGTTGAGCCAGGACTGCCAGAACAGCAGGCCCTCCTCCGCGCCACCGGGCGGGTTGTAGGCGGCGGCGTTCAGCAGCTGGTTGGCGACGGTCAGCGAGCGCGTCAGGTCCGGCGTCGTCGCGGCGAGGTCGCGCATCGCCGGGCGCAGCTCCTGCACCGTCGGCAGCGCGGCGCGCGTGAAGGGCCGCAGCTCGTCGCGGATGATCGGCGTCGACTCGCGCAGGAACGGCCGCGTCTGGCGCAGCGACGGCGCCAGCGCGCGCGCCGCCGGGCGCAGCGACTCGAGCGTCGGGCCGAGCGTGTCCGCCAGCGTCTCGACCTTGCCGAGCGTCGTCCGGGTCGTGTTCAGGGTGCCCGGGAGCCGCTGGAGGATCGCCTGCAGCGACGCGTCCTGCTCGGCCAGCGTGGCGAACACCGAGTTGGAGTTCTGGACGAAGTTGGCGAGCTGCGTGTCGCGCCGGCCGAGCTCGGTGGTCAGCAGCGAGAAGTTGTGCACGACGCGGGCGAGGTTCGCGCGCCGCTCGGCCAGACCCTCGTTGATCTCGCGCGCGTACTTCGCGGTCGGCTCCAGCCGGCGGATGGCCTGCGCGAGCTGACGGCCCTTGCGCTCGGAGCCGAGGCCCTCGGCGCCGTCGTTGAGGAGCAGCAGCAGGTAGTCGCGCGTGTCCGCGTCCAAGGAGGCGAGGATCTCGTCGAGGTTGACGTCCGGCAGCGTCTGCGAGATCGGGATCACGCCGCCTTCCTTCAGCCGCCCGGCCTCGGGCGTGCCCGGCGTAAGCTCGGCCACCATGTCCTTCAGGCCCGTCTTCGGGCGCAGCAGGATCGACGCGTCCTTGTAGATCCGGTCGTGCTTGCGCTGGATCTTCATGCCGATGATGGCCTTGCCGTCGCGCAGCTTCACCGACGCGATCTCGCCCACCTCGACGCCCGCGATGTTGACCGTCTGCCCCTGGCCCGGGGTGACCGCCTGCGCGGTCGTCATCTCGGCCTCGATCTCGAAGAAGTCCTTGCCCAGGACCGGCACGCCCGCGGGCAGCGAGAGCCGCTGCTTGTCGAGGATGTAGACCGACACGACGAGCGCGACGACCAGCAGGCCGAGGATCGCCAGGAAGTCGGGGAAGTGCTTGCGGATCGCGGCCTTCACTTGCGCTTCGCCCCGAACGGGTTGAGCTTCTTGCGGACCACGCTGAGCTCGACCTCACGCCGCAGCTTGTCCTGCTTGGACGCCTTCACGTTCGCCGCCGTCGCCGTCCCGCCGCCGGGCGCGGACTTCTGCCCGAGCGGCCCGTTGACGTTCGGGAGCGGCTGCAAGTAGCAGGGCACGTCGTCCTTGTAGGTCGGCTTCTTGCGCGGCATCGCCGGCCGGTTGCCCAGCGGCGCCTCGACGAAGTTGCCGAACAGCTCGCCGAGGTTCGTGCTGTTGGGCCCGAGCGACAGCGTCTGCGAGCCGCCGCCGGTCTGGAAGCGCACGTACATGCCGTTGCCGTCGAAGTTCTGGCCCTCGCCGGCGATGCCCGCGAGCGCGTAGAAGAACTCCTTGTAGTTCTCGACGCCGGTCGTGAACTCATCCTGCACGACGATGTCGCCGGCCGGCAGGACCACGTCGCGCAGGCACTTGCCGAGCAGGTCGGCCTGCGGCAGCAGCTCGGTCGCGCGGTCGATCAGGCGCGCCAGGTCGACGGTCGCGGGCGAGAGCTCCTCGGCCAGCCCGCCCAGCTCCTCCTGGGAGACGAGCGCGCGCGTCTGCTCGATCCACGGGAAGGCGGCCTCGATCGTCGCCGGCGTCTCGCGCACCCCCGGCCGGATCTCCCGCGCGAAGGCGCGCGTGGACGGGAACGCGGCGTTGAGCGAGTCGAACGCGCTGTTGGCCGCGGCCAGCGTGCCCGGGAGCGCGCGGATCGACGCGCGCAGGTTGGTCGCCTCGCCCGCGAGCGCGCCGGTCGTCACGTTGAGGTTCGTGATCAGCTCCTGCAGCGACTGCTCGTAGCGGCTCAGCTCGTCCGCGGTGCGGGCGGTGCCGCGGATCAGGCGCGCGACGTCGCGGCCGGGCTCGGTGCCGAGGAAGGCCTCGAGGACCTCGGCCGTCGAGCGCTCCGCGACCGGGATGTCGTCGAGCGCGTCGTTGAAGGACGCGGCGGCCGTCTGCCCCTGCGCGAGCGGGTCGGCGTCCTCGTCCTCCTCGGCGGTGGGCTCCGACATCAGCGCCGTGCTCAGCCCGTTGAGCACCTGCTTGAGGTCCTCGCGCGAGTCGCTCTGCAGCGAGGTCAGCACCTCGTCCAGCTGCACGGGCGTGGCCGTCTGCGTGATCGCGATCATGTCGCCGGAGTCCAGCTGCGGCGAGTCGGCCGTGCCCGGCTTGAGGTCGACGAAGAAGTTGCCCTCGAGGAAGATGCGCGGCCGGATCTTCGCGGTCGCGTTCTTGTGCAACGGGAGCGCGCTGTCCTTGAGCTCCATGACGAGGGTCGCCCCGTTCGTGCCGTCGGTCGCCTCGATGCGCTTGACCTTGCCGACCTCGACGCCCGCGATCCGCACCGGCGAGTTCGGCCGGATCGAGTTCGCCGACTCGAACTGCGCGCGCAGCTGGAAGCCGGAGCGGAACGGGATGTCCTTGGTGAAGCCGAAGAACATCACGAGGGCGGCGATGGCGAGCGCGATCAGGCCGACGAACGCGTCGGAGCGGCGCGGCCCGCGGCGGCGACGGCGGGCCATCAGCGCGCGTCTCCCTGCTGGGCGTAGCCCTCGGTGCGCGGCTGCTGCGTGCCCGGCACGTTGCCCGTGACGGTCCGGCCCGCGAGGTACGGCTCGTTGCCCGACTCGCACTCACGCGGCTGGCCCGGCGACGCGGTGTTCGGGTACGGGTTGGTGTGCAGGTGGTTGTCGACCGTCGGGCCGTTGGCCGGAGCCGACGACGGCCCGCCCTCGTTGTTCGGGCCCTGCGGCGTGGCGACGATGATGAACCGCTGCCAGGTGCCGTTGCGGTCGCCCTCGCTCAGCAGCGACGAGATGTTGCGGAAGAAGAGCGTGACGTAGTTGCAGACCGTCTGGGCCGGCTTGAGGTGGGCGAGCGTCGGGTCCAGCGACTTGACCAGCGCGGTCGAGGACTGGATGCCGCGGGGGACGAGCGGGTCGTTGGCGAACGTCTGGACCTCGCCCAGCAGCGACTCCAGCCGCCGGTTGAGCGCGGGCGTCTTCGGCAGCACCTCGATGCCGGTGCCGAGCGCCGCCGACAGCTCCGGCGCGGCGGTGCGCAGGGCGCGGATGCCGGGCTGCAGCTCACGCATCAGGCCCTCGGTGTTGACCAGGAACGGGCGCTGGTTGGGCAGCGACTCGATGCCGGCGTCCAGCGCGGGCTTGCCCTTGGTGATCGAGTCCTGGATGTACGGGCGCGCGACCTCGTCGAGCGCCGCCATCGTCGTGTTCAGGTTGCGGAACAGCGACGCCTGCGTCTCGGCGGCGGGGGCGACGATCGCGGCGGTCTCTCCGGTCTCGACCACGAAGCGCTCGAGGTTGGTGCGCGGGTCGGACAGGTTCTGCATCACCGGGATCACGTCACGCAGCAGCGGGCGGAACGCGCCGATCGCGGTGTTGATCGACTCGCCGCGCCCGGCGAACGCGGTGCCGAAGCCCTCCAGGTTCGCCTGCGACGCGGCGCGCGTGTCCTCGTCGAACATGTTCAGGAACTCGTCGAGCTCGACCGGCGTCTCGGCGCGCGCGAGCGGGATCGTGTCCCCGTCCTGGAAGCCCGTGCGCGAGCGCCCGCGCGTGATCTCGACGTACTTGAGGCCGAGCGCGGACCGTGGGCGGACGAGCAGCGTGGAGTCCTCCGGCAGCGGGCCGGCGTCCTTGTCGAGCGTGAGCCGGACGACCGCGATGACCTGCCCGTTCTCCAGCTGGCGCGGCTTGATCTGCGTGACGGCGCCGATCCGGCTGCCGCCGACCTTCACGTCGTTGCCGACCGTGAGCTGCGCCGCGTTGGGCAGCTCCGCGTCGACCGTGTAGGTCGGCACGAACGGCAGGCCCTTGTTGGCGTTGTAGGACAGGAAGACGGCGACGAGGATCACGAGCACCGTCGCGGCGCCGATCAGGACCGGGTTGCCGGCGATCCCTGACGAGCGGCCCCTCACTGGCCGTCCTTTCCGAACAGGAAGTCGAGCAGGCCCTCGCCCGGGTCGGGCGTCGGGGTGGGCTGGTCGGTGGCCGGCGCCGGCGCGGCGGCGGTCGGCTCCGGCGTGACCGCACCCGGCTCGATCGTGGGCACGGTCAGCGGCGTGCTCTCCGGAGCGGCGGTGGCGGCCGGCGCGGTCCGGGTCGGGGCCGCGGTCGCGGTCGCGGTCGGCGCGGCCTTGCCGCCGAGCTTGGGCGCGGCCCCGGCGGGCGTGGTGCGGCGCTCGAGCCCGCGCTCGAACTTGACCTTCTCCGCCTCGACCTGCTGGCCGAGGGCGCGCGCGATGGCGAGCGCCGTGGCGCGCAGCACCGGGTCCTCGCTCGTCACCGGCGCCTGCGCGGCGGAGGCGGAGGCGCTCGTCTTCGGGTAGTTGGCCGAGCAGCCCGCGACGGGCGCGACCGCGTACGTCGTGCACGAGTTCACCAGCAGGCCCGCGCGCAGGTAGTGGCCGACCGCGTCGTAGCCGTTGATCGCCGTCGTCTGGAAGAAGATGTAGTCCATCAGGCGCTGGATGCCTTCCGTGTCCCGGAAGGACTCGAGCACCTCGCGCAGGTTCGTGCCGACGGGCTTGATCGCGCTCGCGAGCTTGCGCGTGTCGGCGATCACGGGGCGCGCGTCGGTCACCGCGGGCGTGCCGGTCTTCGCGGCCTCGCCGAGCGAGTCGATCGCCGGGATCGCCGCCTGCGAGAACGGCCCGAGCCGGCGCACGAGCGCGTTGATGTCGTCCGCGCGGGCGCCGAGGTCGTTGAGCACCGGGGTCGACTCGTCCGCGAGCGAGCCGAGCCGCTCCATCGTCGGGTCGAACTCGTCCAGGAACTCCGGCAGCGTCTGGATGTCGGCGGCCAGCGCCTCGCGGCGCTCCGCCGTCGCCTTGGCCACCTCGCTCGAGTTGCGGATCGCGCCCGCCACCTGCCGGCGGTCACGCGCGAGCGGGGCGAGGATCGTGTCCGAGTTGACCGCCAGCTGCTCGAGCACCGTGTTCTGGCGCGCGAGGATCTCCAGCACGGCGTCGGTCTCCTTGAGCGCCGGGTTCGCGCGCCGGATCACCTCGTTGAGGTCACGGCCGCGGCCGGCGAGGCCCGTGCCGAGCTCGTTGAGGATCAGCGACAGCCGCTCGCGCTCCGGCTCGCGCATCGTGTTGCCGATCAGGTCGATGTCCACGGACTGCGTCGTGTTCTCGACCGGCAGCAGGCGCTGGCCCTTGCCCGGGCCGCGCTTGATCTCGGCGAGCTCCGCGGGCGGCTGCGCGTTGGCGGACCGCACCTGCGTCGGCTTGCACTCGACGAAGCGCTCGCCGATCAGGTTCTGCGGCCGCACGATGCAGGTCGCGTCCCGTTTCCAATCGGCGTAGCCGGGCTCGGTGATCTCGAGCACGACGGCGGCCTTGAAGTCCTCCGTGACGTCGATCGACTCGATCTTGCCGACCCTGACGCCGGAGATCTTCACGTCCTCGCCCGGGATCACGAAGCCCGCGTTGTCGAAGATCGCGCGCACGCGGTAGGCGTCGTCGTTCTCGCGGCCGGACAGCAGCACCAGGCCGGCGACCACGAGGGCGACGATCAACGCACCGAGGGCGACGAACCGGATCATGGGCCCGCGATCACCTGGGTCGGATCGCAGTCGAGGTTGCCGCCGCGGTCGCGGAACGGCGCCGAGCCGTCCGGCGCGGGCTGGCTGGCCGAGCCCGGGCAGCGCTTCATGATGCCGGTCTGCAGGCCCGCGAGCCGCTGCGCGACGGGCAGCGGGACGAGCTGCGGCGGGCCGACCGGCAGGTCGTGCACCTGGAAGGCGTTGAAGATCGGCTGGATCCGCGCGTAGTGGCCGTTGGCGTCGTAGTTGGCCGCCCCGACGCCGAAGTCGCGGAACCAGCCCGTCAGCTCCGGGATGTACGGGCGGATGAACTCGAGCACGGGCTGGCCCTTCTGCAGGGCCTGCGTGTTGCTCTTCAGGGCCGGGCTCGCGACGCGCTGGAGGCCCGGCAGCTTGCGCGTGGCCTCGACGAGGTCGTTGTCGGTGCCGGGGCGGCGGACGAGCGTCGAGAGGTCGGCGATCGTCGGCTTGGCGTCACGCACGAGCGGGCGCAGCTCGCGCAGGAACGGTGCCAGGTCCTTCGTCGCGACCTTCGAGTCGGCCACGAGCGGGTCCAGGTCGTCCAGCGTCGAGCGCAGGTTCACGAGCGTCGAGTTGCCGCGCCGGAGCGTGGTCGGCAGCAGCGCGAGCGCCTGCTGGAGCGCGTTGTTCTCGGCCGCGATCGCGCCGGTGGTGGCGTTCGCGTTGCCGACGAGCGCCGACAGGTCGTCCCGCTTCTCGGCGATCGCCGTGACCGTGCGCGAGGAGTTGACGATCAGCTCGGTGAGCGCGTCCTCGTCCTGGGTGGCCTCGTTCACCAGCCGGCGCGCGCTAGACAGCATCGGGTTCAGGTACTCGGTGGCCGCGGCCGCCTGCTCGCCCTTGCCGTCGAGCTGGGTCTTGAAGCCGGCGATCAGCGTCTGCAGATCCTTGCGGGCGTCCGGGTCGAGCGTGTTGAACAGCGCGTCGAGGTCGACCGCCGTGGTGGTGCTGGCGGTCGAGATGGTCGAGCCCGCGGGCAGCGTGCGGCTCGCGTCCGGGCCGGGCGAGATCGCGACGTAGCGGTTCGCGATGCCCGACAGCGAGGTCAGCCGGATCACGGCCTCCGTGCCTTCGCGCAGCGGCGCGTAGGGCTCCTCGACCGTGACCTTGATCGCCGCCTGGTTGTTGTCCGTGAGCCGGATGTCGCGGACGCTGCCGACGGCACGCCCGCCGATCTGCACGTTGTCGCCGACCACGAGCTGGCCGGCGTTGTCGAAGATCAGCGTGTACTCCTGGCCGCTCGCGCGGAAGGCGAACAGGTAGACCGCCAGCGCCACCAGAAGGGCGACGCCGAGCAGGACTGCCGTGCGAGCGAGGGCCACGGGCGCGCGCTACTCCATCCCGAGGGGGCCCTGCGAGGCCCCGGACAGGAACTGGCGCACGAACTGGTTGTCGGAGTCGAAGAGCTCCTCCGCCGGGCCGGACTCGACGATCCGCCCCTTCCACAGCACCGCGATGTACTCGGCCACGCGCTTGGCGCTCATGATGTCGTGGGTGATGACCACGTAGGCGCCGCCGTTCTGCTCGTGGATCTCCTGGATGAGCTCGCACAGCAGCGCGGTGCGGACCGGGTCCAGGCCGGAGTCGGGCTCGTCGAAGAGCACGATGTCCGGGTCCAGCACGAGCGCGCGCGCGAAGCCGGCGCGCTTGCGCATGCCGCCCGAGAGCTCGTTCGGCATCTTGTCCGCGGACGCCTCGAGGCCGACCTCGCGGAGGCGCCCGTTGACGATGTCCTCGATCTCGTCCTCGCCCTTGTCGGTGTGCTGGCGAAGCGGGAACGCGACGTTGTCCCATAGGTTCATGGAACCGAAGAGGGCGCCGTCCTGGAACAAGACGCCGAACTTCTTCCGCATCTCGAACAGCTCGTCGTCGGCCATGCCCGGCACTGACTCACCGTGAACCAGAACGTCGCCCTCGTCGGGATAGAGCAGCCCGACCATGTGCTTGATACATACGGATTTTCCCGTGCCCGACGGACCGAGGATCATCGAGATCTTGTCGTTCGGGATCCCCATGTTCAGACCGCGCAGGATCTTGTTGCGGCCGAACGCCTTGTGGACGTCGACGAACTCCACCGCGTCCTCGACGCCGGACGGGCGCTTCTTGCCGGTGTGCCACTTGTATTCGTCTTCGTCGCTCATCGTCACCCTCCGATCGGTGCGCGTGGGTTCGCACCCCAGAAGACCTGGGTGCCGAGCATGCCGATCAGGTGGACCAGCACGATGTTGAGGACCATGGACTTGGCCGTCGCGGTGCCCACGCCCACCGGGCCGCCGCTCGCCGTGTAGCCGTAGTAACAGCCGACGAGCACGATCGCGGTGGCCATGACCATCGCCTTTATCAAGCTGAATAAGAGGTCCGGTGGGTTCTGGAACATCCAGAAGATCAACCCGTAGCCGCCGGACGAGACCTCGCCGATCTGCTCGACCACCGCCAGGTACGACGCGAGGAAGCCGGCGCCGATGCCGGCGAGGTAGACGAACGGCAGCACGAGCCAGCTCGCGAGCAGGCGCGTCGCGCACAGGAAGGTGATGCTGCTGATGCCCATCACCTCCAGCGCGTCGATCTCGTCCGAGATCCGCATCGAGCCCAGCTCGGCGACGATGCCGGTGCCGACCTTCGCGGCCATCATGTAGCCGAACGCGTACGGGATCAGCTCGCGCAGGTCGCACCAGGCCGCGAACACGCCCGCGTAGGCGGGGGCGCCGGTGGCGCGGTTGAAGTACGCGGCCTCGATGCCGCACTGGAGGCCGATGATGAACGTCAGGCCCCAGATCACGAGCGTGCTGGAGAGGATCAGCACGCCGGCCTGGCGCAGGGCCTCGCCGAAGTAGCGGAAGACCTTGAGGCCGTAGACCTCGCCCATCACCCGCCCGCAGAAGCGGATGATCTCGCCGAAGCTGGCGAGCCAATCCCTCGGAACTGCCAGCCAGTCGTTCACTTGAGGTTGATGATCTCGGGGTTGGTGGCCAGCAGCGTCTGCGTGAAGACGTAGTTGAACGCGAAGACGCCGAGCGTGGAGATGACGACGGCCTGGTTGACCGCGCGGCCCACACCCGCCGCGCCGCCGCTCGCCGTCATGCCCTTGTAACAGCAGACGACGGCGATGATCGCGCCGAACATCGTGCACTTCAGGACGCTGCCCCAGAGGTCCGGGATGCTCGCGTTGGTCAGCAGGTTCGCGAAGAACGGGCCGGTCGGCTGGTGGTTGACGGCGTTGGCGACGAGGCCGCCGAAGATGCCGAACAGCACGGCGAAGACGTCGAACATCCCGGTGACGATCATCAGCGCGAGGAACCGCGGCACGACGAGGTTCTTCACCGGGTCCACGCCGAGCACCTGCAGCGCGTCCAGCTCCTCGCGGATCTTGCGCGCGCCGAGGTCGGCCGTGATCGCGGTGCCGGCCACGCCGGCGAGCACGATCGCGGTCACGAACGGCGCGAACTCGCGGATGCTGGCGAGCACGAAGAAGCCGCCGAGGCGGTCGTTGGCGCCGAACAGCGTCAGGAAGTTGCTCGCCTGCAGGCCGGGCGCCGCGTAGCCGAACGCGATGGTGGACACCATCAGGGGGAACCAGCACAGGCGCAGTGCGAACAGGAACTGCTGGACGAACTCACCGCCGTACGGGTACGGGGGCCTGAGGGCAGACACGATCGTCTTCCCGGTCAGGATCATCATGTCGCCTACCTCTTCCAGCAATCCCTTTGCCGGAAGAAACAGCCGATCGGCGGCGCCTCGAACCAAAACTCTCCTCTTTTTGACGCCGCGTAACGGCGTGAAGGCGCGAAGGTTATGGCACCGCGCCTCACCGGCTCAAACGGGAACCGTCCCGCTTACTTGCGCAACCGGGCCAGCAGGACGACGTCCACGCGTCGTCCACGCTCCAAGTTCCGGCTCACCATCACGCCTTCCTGCTCGAACCCGAGCGAGTGCGCGAGCGCCCGAGCCGGCGCGTTGTCGGGGGTGGTGGTGATCTCGATCCGGTCCAGCTCGAGCGTCGCGAACGCCCAGTCGACCAGCAGGGACACGGCGGTGTGGCCGACGCGGTGCCCGCGCGCGGCGGGCACGAGCCAATAGCCGACCTCGGCGCGCTTGTGCCGCCAGGCGATGGTGTGGAGCATCACGTGGCCCAGGAACGGGCGGCGCGACGTGTCCGTCACCGCCAGGCCGAGGAACTCGCCGCGCGCCCGCAGCCCCGGCTGGCGCGCGATGAAGCGACGCACCCCGTTCTCCGTGGGGTCCTCGTCGGCGCCGATCAGCACGCCGAGCGTCGGGTCCTCTCTGAAGGCCGCGGCGAACGGACCCGCGTCGCGGGTGCGCAGCCGGCGCAGCACGACGTCCTCGCGCGCGAGACCTTCGGGGATCGGGAGGCTGGGCACTGGCTCCGGGACCCTAACCCGCTCGGTAACGTTGCGCCGAGATGCGCCGTGCGCTGCTGATCCTCGCTGTCCTCGTCGCCGGGTGCGGCGGTGAGGCACGCCAGGACGCGGACGAGCCGTCGGGCGAGTTCAAGGTCGAGGTGGTCCGCGCGTCCTTCCCGCGCGTGCAGCACATCGCCGAGAACGTCGAGCTCAAGCTCACCGTCCGCAACGGCGAGCAGGACCGCTCGCTGAGCACCGTGGCGGTCACCGTGGAGACCAAGGCACGCGGCGACGACGCCACGCTCGCCTTCGGTCAGAACCAGCGCGGTGAGGGCCTCGCGGACGCGGGCCGGCCGGTGTGGGTGCTCGACGAGGGTCCGGTGGGCGGCGACACGGCGGTCGTCAACACCTGGCTGGCGGGTGCGCTCGGGCCCGGTCGCGAGCGCGAGCTGGTGTGGAAGCTCGTCCCGTCGCGGCCCGGCACCTACGAGGTGTCCTACCGCGTGATGCCCGGCCTGACCGGGAAGGCGCGCGCCGCGCGCGGCGACACGAGCGGCCGCTTCCGCGTCGTCATCGACGACGAGCCCGTCCCCGCCCGGGTGGGCGAGGACGGCGAGGTCGAGCGCGGCGTCGAGCCGGGCTCCTCCGACTAGCTAGACGGCGGTGACGTTGACGGCCTTCGGGCCCTTCGGCCCGGGCTCGGAGTCGAAGCTCACGCGCGCGCCCTCGCGCAGCGTGCGGAACCCGTCCGCGTTGATCCCCGAATGATGGACGAAGTGGTCGGCACCCGAGTCATCAGGCGTGATGAATCCGAATCCCTTGTCGTCGTTGAACCACTTCACGGTGCCAGTAGCCACGGGCCGTTTCTCCATACTCGGTTGAGGAGCGCGTGAAGCTACCATGATTGGGCGCATCAGCGTGTGTTTACACGCTCGCAGCTCACCAATTTGTCACGCCGGTCCGCACGGACCGTGTCCCGCCCCGCGCCGCAGTTCACGACGTCCCGGACGCCGTCGCGCACGTCGATCGTGTCGTTGCCCGGCCCGGAGTTGATCGTGTCCCGCCCGGAACCCCCGGTGATCCGGTCATTTCCGCGCCCCGAGTCGATCTGGTCGTTCCCCGACCCGCCGTCGATCCGGTCGTTCCCGGACTCCGTGGCGATCAGGTCGTCCCCGGCCCCGCCGTCGATGATGTCCGAGCCCGCCCCGGTCGCGATCCAGTCGTCCCCCGCGCCGCCCTTGATGCGGTCCAGCCCGGTCCCGCCGTCGACCTCGTCGTCGCCGTCCCCCGCGTCGACCCGGTCGTTGCCGGCGTCCGCGCTGAGCGAGTCCACCCCGGCCCCACCCTCGAGCACGTCGTTCCCGCGCCCGCCGAGCAGCACGTCGTCCCCGTCACCGCCGCGGAGCACGTCGTCCCCACCCGTGCGGTCGTCATCGTCGTTGCACGCGTCCGGCCGCTCCGCGCCCGGCGGGCACACGCCGTCCCCGTGCAGCACGTCCCGCCCGGGTCCGCCGTCGATCCGGTCGTCGCCGCCGAGCCCGAACACCACGTCGTCCCCGCCCTTGGCCAGCACGACGTCCGGACCGGCCGTGCCCTTGAGGAAGTCGGCGAGGTCCGTGCCTTCGATCGTCGGCGCGGCCAGGGCGAGCGTCGCGGCCGCGGCCGCCATCCATCCAGTCACGGGCATTAGAACCCAGGATGGCGGCTCGCGGTGCGGTGGAAACGCCTATCGGTGCAGGCGCGGCGCGATGATGCGGTAGGCCTTCAGACCCAGGCCCAGCCGCTCGCGGTCCTCGGAGAGCAAGGGGTCCAGCCCCGTCAGCTCCTTCACGCGCTCGAGCCGGTAGGCCACCGTGTGCCGGTGCGCGTAGATCGCCGAGGCGGTCGCGTTCATGTTGCAGTTGCGCTCGAGGTAGGCGGACAGCGTGCCCACCAGGTCCGTCGAGTACTGGCCGTCGTAGGCGACCAGCGGCGCGACGGTGTCCTCGTAGAACGAGCGGACCTCCTCGGGGTGCGAGGCCAGCACGCGGAACAGCAGCCGGTAGGTGCCGGTGCCGATGTCCTCGTCGATCGGGACGTCCGAGCGGCGCAGGACGTCCAGCACCAGCTCCGCCTCCTGGATCGCGCGGCCGAGGTCCGCCACGTCCGCGTAGAACGAGGAGACGCCGACCGTGCCGTGGCGCTGCAGGCGCGCGGCGAGCCGGCGGGCGGCCGCGAGGGTCGCGGTCGCGTCGGCGCCGCCCACCGCGGGCAGGAGCGCGTAGACGCGGCCGGAGCCGCCGCCACCGTCCATGTGCTGGGCGAGCGCCCCCGGATGCTCACCGGCGATCGTCGCGACCACGTGGCGCGGACGGTCCGAGGAGAGCTCCGCGCACAGGGCCACGGCGCCCTTGGAAAGGTCACAGCCCAGGCGGGCCGCACGGCGCAGCACCTCGTCGGGCTCCAGGTCGTCACGGCCGCGCAGCTCTTCGAGGAAGGAGCCGCGCAGGTTCTGCTCGACCTCGAGGCGGGCCTCCTCGACCGCGACCTCGGTCAGGCAGGCCACCGCCGCGACGTGCAGGAACTCGATCGCCTCGGGGGCGGGGTCGTCCTCACCGAGCAGGAGGACAGCGCCGAGCTGCTCGTCGCCGGACGCGATCGGCACCTCCGCGAGCACACCGGGTGGAACGGCCGCCGTGTTCTTGCGGGCCCGCTCGCTCACGTACCGCCGCAGCGCCGGCAGCTCGGCCACCGGGCCCGACGCGGCCGCCGCGCCGAGGCGCGGAACCACGATCGCCACCACGCCGCCGGTCTCGCCCGCCGCAAGCGTCGCGACACCTTCGAGACCGTCACCGCTGAGCACGGCGTCAACCATGCGCAGGTGGATCGCCCTGACCCGCTCCATCACGGTGGCCCCGCGATCTTCGCTCTGGGCCTCCATCGCCACGTTCAATACGCCTCCTTCACACGCGGGGCGGCCCTTGGAGCCGCCCCGCGCAATCCGCCGTCTACTTAGATCAGCGCCGCTACGACGCCGCCTGCGCGACGCCCGGGTGGGCCTGCAGGGTCTCTTCGCCGGACTCGCCCGTGCGGATCCGGTAGGCCTCCTCGACGGGCAGGACGAACACCTTGCCGTCGCCGATCGAGCCGGTGCGGGCGTGCTTGAGGATGGCGTCGACCACCGTCTGCACGTCACCGCTGGCCACGACGCACTCGAGCTTGACCTTCGGCCGCAGCCAGTTGGTCAGCTCGGCGCCGCGGTAGCGCTCGGTGATGCCCTTCTGACGCCCGGAGCCCTTGACCTCCGAGATCGTCAGGGACGGGAATCCGAGCTCCAGGAGCTCGAGCCGGATCGGCTCGAACGCCTCATGTCGGATGTACGCCTCGATCTTTTTCACGCCGGAACCTCACGGGTCGTGGCCTTCGGAGCGGCGGCACCGGCCGGCGTCCCCGCCGGCGAGTACCCGACCAGCTCCGGGGCCGGGATGAACTGCTCCGGATACCCGTACATGCCGTGCTCCGAAATGTCCAGACCCGCTTCCTCTTCCTCAGCCGACACGCGGAGGCCGTAGGTCTTCTTGATCACCCAGAAGGTGGCGAAGGACGCGGCGAACACGAACACGAACGCGGCGAGCACGCCGACGGCCTGATCGAGCAGCTGCGTCGGATCGCCGCTGTAGAAGAGGCCCTCCTGGCCGACCGCGTTCTTCTCGGCGAGCCGCGGCGAGGTGAACAGGCCGCAGGCGAGCGTGCCCCAGATGCCGGCCAGGCCGTGCGCGGAGAGCGCGCCCACCGGGTCGTCGATCTTCTTGTCGATCGCCAGGACGCCCATGACCACGATCACGCCGGCGACGGCGCCGATGATCGGGGCCGCCCACAGCTCCACGTAGCCCGACGGCGCCGTGATCGCCACGAGGCCGGCGATCGCGCCGTTGCCCGCCATGCCGATGTCGATCGTCTTGGTGCGCAGGTACATCGTGCCCACGGCGAACAGCACGCCGGCGGCGGCCGCGAGGTTCGTGACCATCGCGATCTCCGGGAAGCGGCCGTCGAGCGCCGTCAGGCCGGAGCCCGGGTTGAACCCGAACCAGCCGAGCCACAGGATGAGGACGCCGAGGCCGAACAGCGGCATGTTGTGGCCCGGAATGGCCCGCGGCTTGCCGTCGGAGCCGTACTTGCCACGACGCGGGCCGAGCAGCAGCAGCACCGCGAACGCGCCGGTGGCGCCGATCAGGTGGACCACCGTCGAGCCGGCGAAGTCCTGCACGTTGAACTCGGTGGCGAGCCAGCCGCCGCCGAAGATCCAGTGTGCGCCGATGGGGTAGATCAGCGCCGAGAAGATGATGGCGTAGATCACGTAGACGCCGAACTTCACGCGCTCGAGCGTCGTGCCCCAGACGATCGCCAGCGACACGGCGCAGAAGACGAACTGGAAGAACCACAGCGTCTCGACCGTGATCGAGCCCTCAGCGACGTTGATCAGGGGGAACGAGCCGCTGGCGTTGTCGCCGGCGAGGAAGAAGCCGCTCGTGCCGATCAAGGATCCGCCGTCGCCGAACGCGAAGGCGAAACCAACCGCCCAGAAGCAGATCGCCGCGATCGAGAAGTTGACCAGGATCTTCGCGATCACCGTGCCCGCGTTCTTGCCGCGGGAGAAGCCGATCTCCAGGAAGGCGAAGCCCGCCTGCATGAACATCACGAGGATGCCGGCGACCAACACCCACATGGAGTTGATCCCGACCGCATCCGGAAGCTTGCCCGCGTTGTACAGGTCAAGCGTGTCGCCGTCCGCCATCGCTACCGCAGGCACGGCCAGTAGTGCGAGCAGCCCGGCCCCCATACCGGTCGCCCAACGGGTCCTACGCATCGTTCCTCCTCGTTCAAACAGCATCGAGGAGCAGTCTCCGTCGCAGGGGCCAACGCATCATTGTCCCCGTGTCGAAGATTCGTAACCCCTAGTTCTCCCTGCGGTCGAGGACCCCCTAGACAACCTGTCCAACGACGACCGCGACGTCGTCGCGCACGACCCCGCCTCCCGCGCGCGCGGCCGCCTGGAGGCACCGCTCGGCGGTGTCGGCGGCGCTCCCGCCGCGCGCCGAGCGCAGCAGCTCGGCCACCTGCTCGGTGCTCATCGTCACGGCCGGGGCGCCCGCCTCGGTGAGCCCGTCCGTGTAGAGCAGGAGCGTGTCCCCGCGTTCGAGCGCGGCGGTGACGTCTTGCACGTGCGGGTCGTCGAGCACCCCCAGCAGCGTGCCCTTGACGTCGAGCGGCTTCGCCGTACCGGAGGCGTCCAGCAGCACCGGCGGCGGGTGCCCGCCACAGGCGACGGTGAGCGCGAAGCCGCCGTCGGCGCGCGCGACGACGCGCGCGAAGATCGCCGTCAGGAACTGACCCGGCCGCCCCTCGGCCAGCACGGCCCGGTTGAGCGCGCCGAGCACCGCGCTCGGCGCGAGGCCCTGCACCGCCGCGGCCCGGACGGTGTGCCGCGCGAGGGCGGTGAGCGCGGCCGCGTCGACGCCCTTGCCGCAGACGTCGCCGATCGCGATCCCCCACGCGCCCGGCGCGATCGCGAACACGTCGTAGAAGTCGCCGCCGACGTCGATCCCGGGCGCGCCCGCGTTCAGGCGCGCGTCGAGGTCGAGCCCGGGGATCGCCGGCACCTCCCGCGGGAGCAGCGACGCCTGGAGCGTCTGCGCGACGTCGCGCTCGCGCTCGTACAGCTGCGCCCGCGCCAGCGCCACCGCGCACTGCGCCGCAAGCGTCTCGAGCAGCTCGCGCGCGCTGGCGTCGAGCGTGCGCGGCCGTGTGAAGTCGATCAGCAGGACGCCGAGCGTCTCGCCCGAGGCGACCAGCGGGAGCGCCACGAGCGCGGGCACCTTGCCGGCCAGGACGGGGAAGCGCTCGCGCATCTCGTCGGCGTCGCGCACGTGCACGGCGCGGCCGGTGCGGACCGCCTCGGCCGTCGGGCGCTGCGCGTCCAGCGGGACCTGCGCGAGGCGCCCGTGCGCCTCGGGGTTGAGGCCTTCGACGGCGGCGAGCTCCAGCCACTCGCCCCGGACCAGCAGCAGCGCCGCGCCGTCGCTCTCGAGCGTGGCGCGTGCCTCGGTGACGGTGGCGCGGGCCACGTCCGGCGCGGTCACGGCGGCGGCGAGCGCGGCGGTCGCGTGCTGGAGGCGCTCGCGCGCCTCCTCCGCCTGCCGCCGCGCCTCGATGTCCGACACGGCGGCGCCGACCGCGACCGGGGCGTCGCCGCCCGCGCGCACCGGGAAGTAGCTGGCCGCGTAGCGCCGGCCGTCGACGGCGATCTCCACGTCCAGCACCGCCGTGCCGGTGGCGAGCACCCGCTCGAGCGCGGCCACGGCGTCGGGGTGCCCGACCCGCTCGCCGACGTGCGCGGCGGCCGGCCGCCCGTTCATGCGGGCGAGCGCCTCGTTGACGCGCAGGTAGCGCAGCTCGGGGTCGACGAACGCGAGGCCGAGCGGCGCCTCGCCGAACACGGCGTCCAGCTCGGCGAGGTGGCGCTCGCCGATCCGGCGCAGCTCCGCCTCCGCCGCCTCCAGGCTGACGGCCGTGGCGTTGAACGCCTGCGCGAGCTCGACCGTCTCCGGCGGCCCCGCCTCCGGCAGCCGCGCGCCGTAGCGACGGGCGCCGAGGGCGCGCGCGAACCGCTGCAGCCGGCCGACCGGGATCACGACCGCGCGCACCGCCCCGTACGAGATCAGGCCGATCAGCGCGAGGAGGACGGCGAGGCCGATGCTCGCCGTGACGATCGCGCGCTCGCGTAGTGCCGCGCTTTCGGCGCGCCGGTCGGCCTGCTCGCGCAGCTCGTCGCGCTCGATCGCCTCGAGCACGTCGCGCACGGCCGCGAACCGCGCGAGCCCTTCGTCGACCTGCGCCGCGGTCACCCGCTCACGGCCGACGATCGTCGCCAGGAACGACCGGTACGCGGCGAGGTCCCGCTGCAGACGATCGATGCGGGCGCGCTGGACCGGCGTGTTCGGGACCCGCGCGAGCGCGTCGACGGCCGGCGGGAGGGTGCGCTGCGCGGCCTCGAACGGGCGCAGCGTGATCTGGTCGGGCGCGATCAGGTAGCCGCGCGCCGCCGACTGCAGGTCGAGCGAGAGCCGGTAGACCCGCTGCGTGCCGACGAGCGCGTCGGTCGTGTTGCGCGCCGGCCCGGCCGCGCGCTGCTGGTCGACGAGGGCGGCGAGCAGGACCGCGAACGTGATCGCGGCGACGACCGCGATCGTCCCGGCCGCGGCGAGCACGCGGAACCGCAACCCCCAAGATCGACGCACGAGAGCGCATCCTATGGCGTACGGCGAAGTGGGCGCAGCTCGATTTGGACACGTGGACAAAGAGCCCGGGCGCGCACCCGCCTAGGTTAAGAGCCGCTGCCAGAGATCCTGAGGAGGACCACGCCCGACATGCCATCCCGCACCCGCACGCCAAACGTCGCCGCAGCCCAGTGGAGCCCGAACGGTGGCGCCATGGGCCAGGCGGACCTGACCCAGCCCAGCGCCAACGTCTACGGAGCCAACGTCTTCTCCGTCGCCGTGCAGCGCCAGCGGCTTCCCAAGGCCGTCTTCCGGCAGCTCGAGGCGACGATCGCCAAGGGCGAGCCGCTCGAGCCGGCGCTGGCCGACGCCGTGGCCTCGGCGATGCGCGAGTGGGCGATGGAGCACGGCGCGACGCACTACACGCACTGGTTCCAGCCGCTCACCGGCTCCACCGCCGAGAAGCACGACTCCTTCTACGGCCCGACCGGCGACGGCACCGCGATCGCCGAGTTCTCCGGCAAGGAGCTCATCCAGGGTGAGCCGGACGCCTCCTCGTTCCCGTCGGGCGGCATCCGCTCGACGTTCGAGGCCCGCGGCTACACCGCCTGGGACCCGTCCTCGCCCGCGTTCATCCTCGAGAACCCGAACGGCGCGCTGCTCTGCATCCCGACCGCCTTCACCTCGTGGAGCGGTGAGGCGCTGGACAACAAGATCCCGCTGCTGCGCTCGATGGACGCGCTCTCGCGCAGCGCCGTGCGCGCGCTGTCGCTGCTCGGCGAGACCGCCCAGCACGTCTTCACGACGGTCGGCGCCGAGCAGGAGTACTTCCTGATCGACGAGCAGTACTACTTCGAGCGCCCCGACCTGCTGACCACGGGCCGCACGCTGTTCGGCGCCAAGCCGCCCAAGGGCCAGGAGCTCGACGACCACTACTTCGGCTCGATCCCGGAGCGCGTGCTCGCCTACATGCTCGAGGTCGAGCAGGAGCTCGCCAAGCTCGGCGTGCCGATCAAGACCCGCCACAACGAGGTCGCCCCGGCGCAGTACGAGGTCGCCCCGATCTTCGAGAACTCGAACATCGGCGCCGACCACCAGCAGATCACCATGCAGGTGCTGCAGAACGTCGCCCGCCGCTACGGCCTCGTGTGCCTGCTGCACGAGAAGCCGTTCGCCGGCATCAACGGCTCGGGCAAGCACAACAACTGGTCGATGGGCACGGACACGGGCATCAACCTGCTCGATCCGGGCGACACGCCGCACGAGAACCTGCTCTTCCTGTTCTTCTGCAGCGCCGTGCTGAAGGCCGTCAACGCGCACCAGGAGCTGCTGCGCGCGTCGGTCGCCAACGCCGGCCAGGACCACCGCCTCGGCGCGAACGAGGCCCCGCCGGCGATCATCTCGATCTTCCTCGGCGCCGAGCTCGAGAAGGCGTTCGGCGCGATCGAGAGCGGCTCGGGCGACGCCGCCACGCCGCAGGCCTACCTCGAGATGGGCGCCTCGGTGCTGCCGCGCCTGCCGCTGCACGGCGGCGACCGCAACCGCACCTCGCCGTTCGCCTTCACCGGCAACAAGTTCGAGTTCCGCGCGCTCGGCTCCTCGATGTCGCTCGGCATGCCGAACACGATCCTCAACACGATCGCCGCCCAGGCGATCGACCAGCTCGCCGACGAGCTCGAGGCCGCCACCGGCGCCGGCACCTCGATCGAGGAGGCCGTGCTCTCGATCGTCAAGCAGACGTGGTCGGACAACAAGCGGATCGTCTTCTCCGGCGACGGCTACTCCGACGAGTGGCACGTCGAGGCCGAGTCCCGCGGCCTGGCGAACCTCCGCCAGTCCCCGGACGCCCTCCCGTGGCTCGTCAAGGAGGAGACGATCGACGTCTTCTCCAAGTACAACGTGCTCTCCGAGCGCGAGCTCGAGGCCCGCTACGAGGTCGCCGTCGAGCAGTACGTCACGACCCTCAACATCGAGGGCGAGACCGCCGCGTCGATCGCCCGCACGATGCTCCTCCCGGCGGCCGTGCGCTGGCTCCTCACGCTCAAGGAGGTCGGTGTCGAGAAGCTGATCGCCGAGACGGGCGGTCTCGTCGACGAGCTCGTGGAGGCGATCCTCGCGCTGGAGACCGCGAACCGCGACCACCCCGAGGGCGTCGAGCTCCTCGATGAGGCCAAGTACGTCCAGGGCACCGTCGTCCCGGCCATGAACGCGGTCCGCGCGATCGCCGACAAGCTCGAGAAGATCGTGCCGGACGACCTCTGGCCGCTCCCGAAGTACTCGGAGATCCTCTTCATCAAGTAGCCGGGGAGCTCCATCGCGTCACCGAGGGCCCGCCACGTGCGGGCCCTCGGTCGTCCTGAGGCCAACAGCGACGGCCACGGGTGTGGCGCGCTCGCGCTCCACCATTGGTCCAGAAGGCGGCAAACCACAGGTCCGGTCTGTAGGTTGCCGCGCTCGATCGTGCTGTTGGCGAGGGGCTAGGGATGGCTGTACGGATGTTGGTCGCGCTGATCACGGCGCTCGCTTTGGCTGCGCCCGCACACGCGGCACCCCTCGCGAAGCCGTTCGCGACGTATGAGGAGACGGTTCGCGCGGATGCGCCGAGCGCGTACTGGCGGCTCGCGGAGCGCTCCGGCACGACCGCCGCGGACGCGTCGGGGAACGAGCGTCACGCCACCTACGCGGCCGACGTCGAGTCGCTGACCCGCTGGGGCGCGCTCGGGTCCGATCTCGACGACCGGGCGATCGAGAGCTGGCTCGATCCCGAGGCCACGCCGGAGGCGGGGCTGCTGAGCGGATCGGCGCTGGGCCTGCCGACCGGGGCGCGCACCGTCGAGGCGTGGGTGCGCACGTACGGTCCGGGGACCCGGCTGCTCGGCTATGGCGACTTCACGGTCGAGCTCGGGCAGCGCGCGATCCTGGCCGGCGGGCAGCGGTTCGCGCTCGCGCCCGGAGACCGGCGCGAGCTGGACGACGGGCGTTGGCGGCACGTCGTCGTGACCTATGACGGCACCGCGCTGCGCGCATACCTGGACGGCGCTCCGGTCGGCGAGCCGGTCGCGACCGAGCTCGTCACCGACACGAGCGGGTCGTTCACCGCCGCGCACCCCACGGTCTACGGGGCGGCGTACGACGAGCTGGCGGTCTACCCGCGCGCGCTCGACGCCGCCGCGGTCACCGCGCACTTCGAGGCGTCCGGCAACGGGCGCCCGGCGGCGATCACCGGGTTCTCCGCACGCGCCGGGCAGAACCGGATCACGGTCGACTATGACCCGGTCGGCGGCACCCATCCGCGCGACCAGGCGATCGCCGACGAGTACGTGGTGGAGGCCTGGCAGGGCGAGACGCTGCGGGCGCGGCGCACGCTCACCGCCAGCCCGCCGATCGAGTCCACCACGGCCCGCAGCGCGCCGCGCGCGTGGGGCACCGAGCTGAGCGGGCTGCCGGCGGGCGTCACGCGGGTCACGCTGCACGCGGTCGGCGCCTACGGCGAGGGTCCGACGAGCACGCTCGAGGCGACCGTCGCCGGTGAGCCCGCGACCTACGCGAGCGCGATCGTCGACGCCGCCCCCGCCCTGTACTGGCGCCTGGGGGACAGCGGCCGGCGCGTGGGCGACCTGTCCGGCACGGACACGGGCGCCGTCTACCAGGGCGGGCCCAGCGGATACTGGCCCACGGCCGGCGCGCTCGTGGACGACCCGGACGGCGCGCTGATCGTCGAGGGCGGCTGGAGCGAGGCGCCGTACGAGCTGATCCGGGCCCCGGCCGCTTCGGGGCTCCCGACCGGAAACCGCACGGTCGAGGCGTGGGTGCGCGCCGACACCGCCGGGACCGGCGTGATCCACTACGGCGACTTCACGGTGGCGGTCGAGGAGTACGCGGTCGTCGTGTCCGGTCACCGCATCCCGCTTCCCGCCGGCGACGCCCGGCGGCTGACCGATGACCGCTGGCACCACGTGGCGGTCACCTACGCCGACGGCACGCTCACCGCGTACCTGGACGGCGCGCCGCTGGGCACCGCCGCCGCCGACTTCGACTCGCCGGCGACCGCCGAGCTGACCGCCGGCCGCGCGCCCGTCGAGGGCGCCGTCGGGCTCGACGAGCTCGCGCTCTACCCGCGGGCGCTCGACGCCGCCACGATCGCCGCCCGCTTCGTCGCCTCCGGCCACCGCGCGCCCGGCGAGCTCGCCGGCGTCGCCGCGACGCCCGGCACCAACCGCGTGACCGTGCGCTGGACGGCGCCTCCGGAGTTGCCGTTCGTGGACGACATCCTCGTCGAGGCACGCCGCGGCGGCGTGCTCCAGGCCGCGCGCGTGACGTCCGGGAGCGAGTCGAGCCTCGACCTCACCGGGCTCACCCCCGGCCGCTACGAGCTGCGCGTGCGCGCGCTGAACGCGTACGGCCAGAGCGTCGTCGTGGCCGTGGACGCCGACGTCACCGGCGCGGCCGACACGTTCCCGGCGCGCCTGCTCGCGGACCAGCCCGCGCTCTACTGGCGGCTCGGCGACCAGGGCGGCACGATCGTCCCCGACCTGTCCGGTCACGGCCGTGACGCGTACCGCGGGCTCGACCGCCTGCTGCCCGCCGACGGCGCGCTCGTCGGCGACGACGACGGCTCCGGGAGCGTCAGCGGCACCTGGTCCTGGCGCGGCACCACGCTCGCGCGCCTCCCGCGCGCCGCGGGGCTCCCGGCCGGCGCCCGCACCGTCGAGGCGTGGGTGCACGCCACGCAGCCCGGCGCGCGCGTGATCGAGTACGGCGACTTCACCGTCGACGTCGAGGAACGCGCGATCGTGGTGTCCGGCGAGCGCATCGCGCTGCCGGCGGGCGACCCGCGCACGCTCACCAACGACCGCTGGCACCACGTCGCGGTCACCTACGACGACGGCACGATCACCGCCTACCTCGACGGCGCGCCGCTCGGCACGGTCGCGCGCACCCTCAACACGACCACCGACGGAGACCTCCGCGCCGCGCGCGCCCCGGCCTACGCCGAAGCGCGCTTCGACGAGCTCGCGCTCTTCCCGCGCGCGTTGGACGCCGCGACCGTCGCCGCCCACTTCGCCGCTTCCGGCAACGCCCTTGCGCCGACGCCGGACGCGACCGGAACCGTCGGCCAGAACCGGGTCACGTTGCGCTGGCCCGCGCCGACCGGCGGCGCACCCGCCGGCCAGCTCGCGGTCGAGCACTACCTGGTGGAGGCGCCCGGACTCGCGCAGATCGTCCGCCCGACGGCCACCGAGATGGTGCTCGGCGGCATCCCCGCCGGCACCACCACCGTCAGCATCCGCGCGGTCAACGGCTTCGGCCCGGGTGCGCCCAAGTCCCTGCAGCTCACGGTCCCGGGCGCCGCGACCACCTACGCGTCGGCCGTCGCCGCCGACGAGCCCGCCCTGCACTGGCGCCTGGGTGAGCGCGGCGGCACGGTCGTCGCCGACGCCTCCGGCCATGGCCGGACGGGCACCACCTGGCAGGACTTCGCGCCCTACGCCGGCGCGGGTGCGCTTCCCGGCGACCCCGACGGCGGCTTCAGCTACGGCTACCAGTCGTGGCTGCGGACGACGATCGACCGCCCCGCGACGGGCCTGCCGGACGGCGACCGCACCGCCGAGGCGTGGTTCCGCGGCTCGGGCCCGGGGATCCGCCCGATCGCCTACGGCGACTTCGCCGTGGAGATCGACACGCGCGCGATCGTCGTCTCCGGGACGCGGATCGAGCTGGCCGCCGGCGACCGCCGACAGCTGACCGACGGGATCTGGCACCACGTCGCGGTCACCCTCGCGGGCGAGACCGCCATCGCCTACCTCGACGGCGAGCCGGTCGGCACGGCGACCGTGCCCGTGCCGGCCAACGTCGAGGGCAGCTGGCTGACGGCGGCGGCCGCGCCGCAGGGGATCGGGACGTCGGGCTTCGACGAGATCGCGATCTACCCGCGCGCGCTCAGCGCCGCCCGGATCGCCGCGCACTTCGAGGCGTCCGGCAACGGGCGCCCGCAGCCGCCGAGCGGCGTCGCGGCCACCGCCGGCGCCAACGCCGTCACGGTGAGCTGGACCGCGGGCGGCACGCCCGCGCCGACGGGCTACGTCGTCGAGGCCTGGCAGGGCGGGACGCTGCGCGGTGCGCAGGCCACCTCGGCCACCGCGACCGGCGCGACGATCACGGGCCTCCCCTCCGGCGCCTACGCGATCAAGGTGCGCGGCGTGAACGAATACGGCGCGGGCCGCGAGAGCGAACGCCCCGCGACGCTCTTGGGCGCGACCACGACCTACGCCGGCGCCGTCACCGACGCCGCTCCGGCGCTGTACTGGCGCCTCGGCGAGCGCAACGGCACGGTCGCGGCGGACAGCTCGGGCCACGGCCGCCACGGCACCTACCCGTACTCGAACCTCCAGCGCACATACACGGGCGCGATCACCGGCGACGACGACCGCGCACTGGCGGGCGTCGACAGCTGGGGCTCCGTCGACCTCGTGCAGCTATGGCCGGCGACCGACCTCCCGAGCGGTGACCGCACGGTCGAGGCGTTCGTCAGCGCCTCCGGCCCGGGCGCGACGCTGCTCGCCCAGCAGGACACGATGCTGCGCTTCGAGGACCGCGCGGTGGTCGTCGGCACCACGCGGCTGGCCCTGCCGGCCGCCGACGGGCGTAGCCTGACGGACAGCCGGTGGCACCACTACGCGATCGCGCAGGCCGACGGGACGCTCACGCTCTACCTCGACGGCGAGGCGGTCGCCTCCGCGCCCGGCGCGCTTCCGGCCGCCGACGGCTGGTTCACGGCCGCGCGCGTGGTCGACAACACGAGCGTCGCCTACGACGAGCTGGCGCTGTACCCGCGTGCGCTCGACGCCGCCACCGTCGCGGCGCACTTCACCGCCTCGGGCTTGCCCGTGGCGGGTGACCGGACCGCGCCGATCCCGACGATCGAGACGCCCGCGGACGGCACCACCACGACGCGCCCGACGCTGCGCGGCAAGCTCGGCACGCTCGCGGGCGACGAGCCGCGCGCCGTCGTGCGCGTCAGGCGCGGCGACCAGCTCGTGCTCCAGCAGGACGTGGTCGGGATCAACGGCGCCTGGGCGCTCGCCCTCGTCAACCCGCTGCCGACCGGCGAGCTCACGCTCGAGGTCGTCCAGCGCGACAGCGCCGGCAACGCCGGCACCGCGATCCGCACCTGGACCGTCGTCAACACCGCGCCCGCCACGCCCACGCTCACGCTCGACCGCACCGACGGCGCGCTGCCGCTGACCGTGCGCGCGAGCGTCGCCGCGACCGACGCCGATGGCGACCCGCTCACGTTCCGCGTGGACTTCGGCGACGGGGCCTGGACGACCGGAGCGCTTCCGGTCGGCCCGATCGCCCACGTCTACACGACCGCCGCCGCGCACCCGGTGACCGTGACGGTCAGCGACGGCACGGCGCAGACCACGGCGACCCTGCCGGTGACGGCGCGCCTGGCCGAGGCGCTCGCCGCCGATGCGGGCGACGACCGCGTCGCCGAGGCCGGGACGCGGCTCACGTTCGACGCGCGCGGCTCACGGCCGGCGGTCGGCATCGAGCGCTACCGCTGGACGTTCTCGGACGGCACCGTCCGCGACGGCGCCGTCGTCAACCACACCTTCGCGCACGCGGGCGACGCAAAGGCGACGCTCGAGATCACGGCCGGCGGCGAGACGAGCATGGACAGCGCCAAGGTCACCGTGATCGAGCCGGCCCCGGCCGTGACCGCGCGCGTGGTGTCCGGCGGCAGCCCCATCGCGGGCGCTGACGTGCTCGCGATCCTCGCCGACGGGACGCGCATCGCCGCGGTCACCGGCGGCGACGGCCGCGCGCGTCTTGCGGGCCTGCCGAACGGCAAGCACACGCTGTACGCGTGGGCCCCGAACATGCGCCCCGGCACCGGCACCGCGACCGTGTCCGGCGGCATCGGCACGGCCGAGATCAGCCTCGAGCCCGGTGAGGTCGCGAGTGCCGGCCTCACCTCCAAGCGCCTGAGCCGCGACGAGATCGTCGCCGCCGGCATCAACCCGGACGACCCGGGCAACCGCGAGGTGTACTCGTTCACCGCGCACATCGCGGTCAACGGCGTCGACCGTTCGGTCAGCGGCGCGGTCTCCTCGAACGGCCTCTACGGCTGCGGCGGCAGCGGCGCGCAGTCCTCATGCGGTGGAGGCGGCGGCACGTACGTGACCGGCAGCTTCCAGGGCGGCGTGCCGCTGCTCCAGTGGATCGTCATTCCGGCCCGCACCGGCTTCTTGAAGGAGTTCTTCGAGATCTCGATGGTCGTGCAGAACCTCGCCGGGCCGGAGTTCACGCTCCGTGACGGCACCGCCTCGCTCGACCTCCCGGCGGGCCTGTCGCTGGCGCCGACCGCAGCGGCGCAGCAGTCGAGCGTGCGCCTCCCGGACATCCCGGGCGGCGGCGACGCGGCCACGCGCTGGATCGTCCGCGGGGACAGCGAGGGCAGCCACGAGCCGCGCGCCCGCTACACGGGCACGCTGAAGCCGATCGACCTGCCGGTCGTGCTCGAGGCGCGGCTCGCGGACCCGATCCGCGTCTACGGCGGGTCGGCGATGCAGATCGCGGTCAGCGCCGACGACACGTTCACCGACCGCTACCCCGGCCACGTCCGGGTCGGCATCCGCAACGTCTCGCCGGTCACGATCAGCAACGCCGCGCTGGTGATCCCGACCGAGGGTGCGCAGGGCTACGTCCCGCAGCCGCGCCAGATGCGCTCGTGGACGGCGGCGAGCATCGCTCCCGGTGAGACGTGGTTCCCCGACAGCGCGAGCGACACCGACGACGACTTCATCATCGTCCCGGAGCCGACCGGCACCGTGAACCTCGCGGAGAGCTTCGTCGCGCAGGCCGCCGGCGACAGCTCGGACGGCGGCAGCGCGATCGGCACGCACCCGACCGTGCAGCCGGTGAGCCAGGCCCCGACGTTCGAAGCGGTGAACCGCGGCTCGGTGACCGTGCTCAGGTGGCAGGCCGTTCCCGGGGCCACGGGCTACCAGGCGTACGGCGCGCCGGACCGCACGACCGAGTTCGGCTCCGAGCCGATCGTGTCCGTCCCCGCGGGCACGACCAAGACGTACCTGGCCAACACGGGCGGCGCGAAGGAGATCGCGCTCTCCACGGTCACGCCGCAGCGGCTCGTGCTGCGCCACCCCACGTCCGCGGTCCTGGACGGCACCGCGACCCAGCCGACGGTGGAGATCACCAACGTCGAGGACGCCTGCGCGGCCAACGGCGGCCTGCTCGAGATCTCCGCCTACGACCCGGACATCGACTTCTCCACGATCGACGTCAGCTGGAGCGGCGGCAAGGTGACCAAGGCCGTGTCCGGCAACGACGTGGACACGACGGTCACGGTCGGCACGTTCCCGATCACCGAGGACGGCACCGAGCTCACCGTCACCGCCCACCTCGCCGCCGGCGGCCAGACCGCCGAGGCCAAGCTGGTCGTCAACCAGCGGGGCGACACGAACTGCGACGGCTTCGTGCGCGCGGTGATCATGGGCGACTCCTACATCTCGGGTGAGGGCGCGTACGGCTACCTGCCGGGCACGGACAACCACGACAAGGCGACCAAGAACCTCTGCCACCGCTCCCCCAATACGTGGCCGGCGCGGCTCGCGAGCACGCTCGTCTCCGGCCTGGCGCTGTTCGACCCCGTGTTCCAGCAGGGCCGGCCGGAAGGTGACTGGATCGCGTTCCTGGCCTGCTCGGGGGCGGTCACCGGGAACTTCTGGGACGAGGCGAGCGACGGCGACAAGACGCCCCAGTTCGACAAGCTCACCGCCGCCGAGTGGGACACGATCGACCTCGTGTTCGTGTCGATCGGCGGCAACAACGCGGGCTTCTCGAACGTGATCATGATGTGCACCGCGCTCGACTGCACGCGCTCGAAGCCCGGGCCGTACGCCGCCGGCATGAAGTGGTGGCGCGACAGCATGATCGGCAAGCTCACGCAGGTCGGCGCCGACGTCGGCTCGGCCACGAGCGTGATCCGCCAGCGGGTGCCGCGGGCCGAGGTCTACCAGATCAACTACATGGACCCGTTCCGCCCGCAGCCGGACACGTGCGGGTCGCTGAGCATCTCGATGGCGCTCTCGGACTTCAACCACGAGACGGGCATCCTCTCGCTGCTGTTCGGCACGCCCGCGGCGGGGGTCGTCGACCTGCTGTCCCTGCGGCAGGCGCTGACGCTGACGCTGCCCGAGCGCCTGTGGGTGGCGACGGACTTCCTGCCGCAGCTCAACAGCAACCTCGCGTGGGCGTCGGACATGAGCAGGACGCACCTGTTCGACTCGGTCGACAGCTTCAACGGCCATGCGATCTGCACCGACAGCCCGTACGTGCACGGCTTCGCGCTGGGCGACGACAAGATCGGCCTGATCGGCAACGAGTCCTTCCACCCCAACGCCGACGGCCACGGGCAGCTCTACGGCCTGACCTCGGCGAAGTGGCGCGACACGCTCGGCGACAACCCGAACGAGGCCTCGCCCGCGCCGGCCAAGCGCGTGGCCGCGCGGTCCGCGGACGCGACGCCGCTCGCCGAATCGGTGGTGCGCGGCCCGGTCGAGAACCAACCGGTGTTGATCCCGTCGGGCACCGGCACGCTCGCCGTCACCGGGGCGCCCGCGAACACGGCGCTGCGGGTCACGATCGACCCGCTCGCGAGCGTCGTCGGCACGGCACGCACGGACGCGAAGGGCAAAGCCGAGATCCCGCTGCTGCTCGGCGCGTCGACCGCGTCCGGCCTGCACACGCTGACGGTCTGGGACGGGCCCGACCGCGTCGACATGGCGCCCGTGCTCGTGGGCGGCACGAAGGCGTGCGCCGAAGGCACGGACGTCGACGGCGACGGCCTCGCAGACGCTTGCGACGGCGACCCGCTGGACGGGCCGCGCGCCGACGCAGACCGTGACGGCGTCGCCAACGACGACGACAACTGCCCGCTCGTGGCGAACCCGGGGCAGGCCGACCGCGACGGCGACTTCGAGGGCGACGCGTGCGATCCCGACCAGGGCGCGGACCGCGCCGCCACGACGTTCCGCAACGCGGGCGCCCCGGTGCCCGTGACGGCGAGCGTCCCGCGCGATGTGGTCGCGCGCGCGGACGGTGCCGGCCGTGCCGTCGTCGAGTGGGAGGCGCCCGCGGGCGCCGCGCCGATCTCCGGCTACCGGATCAGCGCAGGCGGCCGCAGCGTGGACGTCGGGCCGCAGGCGCGCTCGGCCGTGCTCGACGGCCTTGCGGAGGGGGAGATCCGGCTCGGCGTCCGCGCGCTGAGCGACGGCGCGGCCGGCGCGATCGCGCTCTCGGCGCCCGTGCGGGTCAGCGCGACCGGCGTCACGGTGACGCCCACGCCCTCACCGACACCGCAGACGCCGGCCACCGCGCTCCCGACCCCGACGCCCGCGTCGCCCGCCCCCACGGCGGTGCCGACGCCGATGCCGAGCCGCGCGATCACGTTCAAGGGCAGCGCGAAGCGGGTCAAGCTGAGCCGCAACGGCACGTTCGTGCTGCGCTTCAAGGCCCCCGCCGGCGCGAAGGGCACCTGGACGCTCGCGTCCACGAAGCGGGGCGCGTTCAAGCCGCGCAGCGGCCGCTTCACCGCCGACCGCGACGGCGCCGTGAAGGTGACGGTGAAGGTCGGCAGGCCGCGAACGGCGACCACGCGGGTGAAGGTGACCGCGAAGGCCGCCGGAGCGACCGGCGCGAGCTTCGCCTTCACGCTGCGCCGCTGAGCCGCCGGTGACGGATGAACGGGCCCGGCCCGTTCATCCGTCCCGGTCGTCGAGCACCGCCGCGATGTCGCGGCGCAACGCGAGCAGGCGCAGCATGTCGAGGCGGTCCGTGTCCTCGGCCGCCTGCTTCTCGTCGTCCGTGTCCCCGCGTTTCTCGCGCTTGGCGGCGGCGGTGACCGGGTCGTTGTTGCGGACGGGCACGGCCTGGAGGCCGATGCGCGTGGCGGCGGCCATGTCGCGCGCCGTGAGCTCCTGCGCCGCGGGCGGCGTCGGCGGTGTGTAACGCGCCGGGGCGAGGCTGGAGCCGTTGATGTTGAGGCTCATTCACCCATCCATCGGGCGCGCGCGTCCCGGCGCTGAGACGAGCGCGACTGACTCGACGGGTGTCCGGGCAGAAGCGCTGCCGATGCCACCCGCCGTTCGCCGGATCACCGCCCGCGCCTTGCTCACGCTCAAGCGCGCGTGCGTGGAGTTCGTCGACGATCGCGGCCACCGCGACGCGGCGCAGATCGCGTTCTTCGCGGTGCTGTCGTTCGTCCCGCTGTCGATGCTGCTGGTCGGCGGATTCGGCCTGTTCTTCGAGGACGCCGACATCCGCAGGCGGGTCGTGCTGGCCGTGTTCGAGAACGTGCCGCTCTCGCAGGACGCGGACCGCGCGCGCCTCGAGTCGACCGTCGGCGACGCGCTCGACAACACGGGCCGGCTCGGACCGGTCTCGGTCCTGCTGCTGCTCGTCGCCGCGAGCGGCGTGATGGGTGCGCTGCGGCACGCGATCAACCAGGCGTGGGACATCGACACGCGCCCGCCGCTCGTCCGTCGCAAGGCGCTGGACCTCGCGCTCGTGCTCGGGGCGTCGACGGTGCTCGTGTTCAGCGTCTCGCTGAGCGCGACGCGCGAGGCCGCCGACTGGCTCGGCGACGCGGGCTGGGCGCTCGACCTGGTCGGCGACGTCCTGCCGTTCGCCTTCACGGTCGCGGTCGTGCTGTTCCTCTACCGCGTGCTGCCGAGCCCGCGGCCCAAGACCAGGGAGATCTGGCCCGGGGCGGTCGTCGCCGCCCTGCTGATCAGCGTCACCCGCGGCGCGCTGGAGATCTACTTCGAGCACCTCGCGGACTTCGGCGCGCTCTACGGCTCGCTCGGCGCGCTGATGGCGCTGCTGATCTTCGTCTACGCCGTCTCGATGATCCTCGTGTTCGGCGCCGAGTACGCGTCGGAGTGGTCGCGACTGCCCGACGGCGACGTCACTTTTTCGACAATTGTCGGAAGCTCGAAAACAGCCTCAAGGTTCTGACAGCGCTGCCCGATGTAGGGATTGAGCCCGACAAACCCCCCTCTCGCCGGGCTCACCCTCCCCTCAATACCCCGGCTTATCCGGCCCCGCACTCTCCCGAGCGGGGCCGGTCGCCGTTAAGGAGCCTCTTCGTCGTCGGTGACGAGGCCGCGCGTCGCCGCCCAGTGGCTGACCTCGTGCCGCGAGGTGAGCTGGAGCTTGCGCAGGACGTTGCCCACGTGCGTCTCGACCGTGCGGTCGCTGATCCCGAGCCGCGCCGCGATCCGCTTGTAGGCGTAGCCGCGGGCGAGGTGATGCAGGACCTCCCGCTCGCGTGGCGTGAGCGCCTCCAGCTCGGACTTCGGCGGCGCGGGCGCCGAGAACGCCTGCAGCACGAACGCGGCCAGCCGCGGGCTGAAGTACGCGTCGCCGGCGGCGACCGTCGCGAGCGCGTCGAGCAGCTCGCTCGTGTCGATCGTCTTGGTGACGTAGCCGAGCGCGCCGGCGCGGATCATCGGCACGACGTCCTCGGCGGCGTCGGACACCGACAGCGCCAGGACCTTGGGCGGCGCCTCGGCCGCCTGCAGGGCTTCGAGGACCGCGACGCCGCCGCCGTCGGGCAGGTGCACGTCGAGCAGGACGACGTCGGGCGCGGTCTCGGCGATCACCGCCGCGGCCTCGGCCGGCGTGCCCGCCTCGCCCACCACCTCATGGTGCGGCGCGAGCTCCGCGCGCACGCCCGCGCGGAACAGGTGGTGGTCGTCGACCACGACGATCCTCATCCCGTCACCCCGATCCGCAGCGCCACCTCGGTGCCTTCGCCGGGCACGGAGTCGATCTCCGCGCGCCCGCCGACGGCCCGCATGCGGCCGATGATCGAGTCGCGCACGCCACGGCGCTCCGTCGGCACCGCGCCGAGGTCGAAGCCGGGTCCTTCGTCACGCACGAACACCTCCGCCCCGTCCGGCGAGGCCTGCGCGAAGACGAAGATCGGCGAGCCGGCGTGGCGCGCGGCGTTGCGCAGCGCCTCGCGCGCCGCGGCGGCCAGCGCCTCGGTCTCGCGGTCGAGCACGCGCTCGCCCAGGATCGTCACCTCCACACTCGCATCAAGGTCATCTTCCACCTCGGCCACCGCCTTGCGCAGCGCGGCGCCGAGGGTCTCCGTGCCGAGTTCCACCTCGCCGGCCATCCACGCGCGCAGCTCATGCTCCTGGCGGCGCGCGAGCCGCTGCACCGCCGCGGGGTCGTGCGCCTGGCGCTGGACGAGCGCGAGCGTCTGGAGGACGGAGTCGTGCAGGTGGGCGGCGACGCGGCGGCGCTCGTCCTCACGCGCGGTGGTCAGACGCGCGCGGTCCGAGCGGGCCAGCCCCGCGATGAGGAGGGGCACGGCGATGATGGCCGCCGCGCCGCCGCCCAGCACGAGCAACAGGACCAGGGACATGAGGTCGCTGCTGCCACTGGCGCCGATGTAACCGAGCCCGAGGATGAGGGCGAGGCCCACCAGCGCAAGGCCACCGAGCGCCCGCCACGGCGCCGGCATGGGTGAGTCGAAGGTTCCGGTGAGCCGCTGCCACGGCGTGAGGCCGCGCTGCGCGAGGCCGAAGCGGGTGCGCACGTCATCGGCGATCAGGATCAGGCCCCCGAGCGCCGCGAACGCGATCAGCGCGAGCGGCACGAGCGCCGCGATCGCGCTCGGGATGCCGTACCCGTAGCTGTAGCCATAGCGGTCGGCGAACAGGCCGAAGACGATCAGCGCCACCGGCAGGCCCGCCACCAGCAGCCCGCCGATCAGCAGCGCCGGGTGGCGGCGGATGCCGGCGATGGCCCGCGGCACGAGCACGAACAGGGCGAGCACCGTGCCCGCGCCCAGGAGCGCGAGCGGCAGGGTCGCGCCGCCGTCGCCGAGGGAGACGGCGAGCGCGGCGACCAGCAGCACGCCGGCCGCGGCGGTGATGCGTGCGACAGGATCGGTGATCGCGTTCATCGGCGCTTCCTCCTCGTCTCGACGGGGACCGAGCACGGGCCGTCCATCAGGCGGTCGACGCGCGCCTTGTCCTCGACCTGCTCGTCGCGCCGGACCCGCCACTCGCGGAGGATCCGCCGGGCCTCGGCCTTGCTCAGGCCGGTGGTGTCCGGGCGGTCCTCGACGTACACGCGGTAGCCGGGCCAGTCGGGGGTCGAGCGCGGCTCGACGTCGTCGGGGTAGTCGCGGACGATCAGCTCGCCGCCCGCGGTCTCGTAGTCGATCTTCAGCGTCGGGCCCGGGCGGACCGGCCGCTCGGGCCCCGTGAACGTGATCGTCGACCCGTTCTGGTCGCCCGCGACGCGGCCCGGGCCGTTGAAGAGCACCGGCGACGGCGTCGCCGTGGTGCCCCGGCCGACCAGGAGCGCGCCCAGCTGGAGGAGATCGGGGATGGCGTGCGAGACGACTTCCACGCGCACGCACCGGTCGTGCGGGAGCGCGACCAGCGTGCGGCGCACGCCGGCTCGGACCTTGACGTCGATCGTGCCGCTCGCGGGAAGCTGGGTGTCGCGCAGGTCCAGCGTGAGCAGGCCGAGGCCGCTCTTGTAGGTCTGGTCGTCCAGCTCGGTGTACGCGCGCGGCGAGTACGCCACCGACGACGTGCTCGGGTCCACCTGCACCCCGCCGACCGCGAGCGCCGCGCTGGGCAGCACGAGCGCACCGATCGGCAGCAGCGCCCATGACGGGCCCAGCCGCGACCAGCCCGCGAGCGTGCCGACGAGGATCGCGGCGGCGAGCGCGACGACCACCCAGCCGAAGCCGAACAGGGTCGCGAGCGTGCCGGCGCCCGCCAGCGTCGCCAGGCCGAGGAGCGCGCCGCACGTCTGCGCGAGCAGCACGATGCCGCGCTGGCCCGGCGTGACGCCGTCCTCGCTCTCGGCGGGGAAGATCAGCCACGCCGCCAGGTACACGAGCGCGCCGAGCCCGAAGCACAGGCCGGCGGCGACGAAGCCGAGGCGCACGCGCCCGGCGGGCACGCCCCAGCGGGTCGCGAGGCCGGCGCACACGCCGCCGAGGACACGACCGCGGCGGGGGCGGGTGATCGGTGTGGGAAGCCCTTCGTCCATCGGCAGCCATTGTGTGTCGGCCGCGCCGGGTTCACCAGTCGTGATGGCCCGGAACGCGCCTCAGGGATTTCCCGGATGGGGTAGAACGGGCCGGACATGGAGCGTGTGTTGATCACCGGCGCGGCGGGCGCCATCGGGACCGTGCTGCGCCCGGCGCTGCGCGAGGGGCTGGCCGAGCTGCGGCTGAGCGACCTGGAAGCCATCGACGAGCTCGCCGGGAACGAGACGTTCGTGCGCGCCGACCTCACCGACTTCGACGCGGTGCTGCGCGCGGTCGAGGGCGTCGACGCCGTGGTCCACCTCGGCGCGGTGCCCAACGAGTCCGCGTTCGACGTGATCGCCGGCCCCAACCTGCACGGCGCGTACCACGTGTTCGAGGCCTGCCGACGGCACGGCGTGCGCCGGGTCGTCTACGCCAGCTCGAACCACGCGACCGGCATGTACCCGGTCGGCGAGCCGCTCGACGGCTCCGTCGCGCCGCGGCCGGACGGGCTCTACGGCGCGTCGAAGGTGTTCGGCGAGGCGCTCGCGCGCATGTACGTGGACCGGTTCGGCCTGAGCGCCGTATGCCTGCGCATCGGGTCGTTCAAGCCACAGCCGGAGGAGGAGCGCGAGCTGTCGACGTGGCTCTCGCACGCGGACGGGATCCGGCTCGTGCAGGCCGCGCTCACCGCCGACGTGGACTTCGCGATCGTCTACGGCGCGTCCGCGAACACCCGCCGCTGGTGGCCGGCGGACACGCTGATCGGCTTCACCCCGCGCGACGACGCCGAGGCCTTCGCCCCGCTCCCGCCCAGCGCGTGGGAGCGACAGGGTGGCCCGAACACCGACCGCGAGCATGGAGGCTGGGTCGCATGACTCGCGCACGGCGCTCGCATGCTTCGGCGGGAACTCGCCGAGGGGCTCGCTCCCGCGCCGCCGGGAGGGCCACATGACGTCGGCGGACGCGCTGCGAGCACGCTTCGACGAGCCGGACGAGCTGGGCTACGGCATCGAGGAGGAGCTGTTCCTCGTCGACCACGAGACCCTCGACGAGCTGCCGCTCGCGCGCGAGGTGCACGAGCGCGCCGACGGCGACCCGCGCTTCAAGCTCGAGCTGATGGCGGCCCAGCTGGAGATCGTCACGCCGCCCTCGCCCGACGTGGAGACCGCCGTCGCGGCGCTGGCCGTCGCCCGCCGCGACCTCGCCGCGGTCGCGGAGCCGATCGGCCGGCTGATGAGCGCGGGCGCGCATCCGACGGCGCCGGAGCTGAGCGTGCTGACCGACGACCCGCGCTACCAGCACACGCTCGCCGACTACGGCGAGCGCGCGCGGCGCCAGCTCGTCTCCGGACTGCACCTGCACATCTCGCTCGGCGGCGCCGACCGCACGCTGGCCGTCTACAACGCGCTGCGCTCACACCTGCCGGAGATCGCCGCGCTGGCCGCCAACGCGCCGTTCCACGCCGGGCGGGACACCGGGCTCGCCTCGATCCGCCCGACGATCGCGGTCAACCTGCGCCGCCAGGGCGTGCCTCCGCAGATCCCGAGCTGGGAGTGGTTCGCGGACGCGCTCGAGTGGGGACGCGTGTCGGACACCGTGCCGGACACGCGCCGCTGGTGGTTCGAGCTGCGCCTGCATGCGGCGTACGGGACGCTGGAGCTGCGCGCACCGGACGCGCAGGCGAGCATCGCGGACGTGCACGGCGTCGCGGCGTTCGCGTTCGGGCTCGTCGAGTCGCTGGCCGCGCGCCACGACGCGGGGGAGGACCTGCCCGTGCACGACACCTGGCGGATCGACGAGAACCGCTGGTCGGCCATGCGCGACGGCGTCGAGGGGACGCTCGCCGACCTGGAGACCGGCGAGCGGGTGCCGACGCGCGAGCTGCTCCGCTCCCGGCTGCCGGAGCTGCATCCGGCGACCGAGGCGCTGATCGAGGCCAATGGCGCCATGCGTGCGCGCGCCGCCGGGCTGGACGGCGCGGCCGCGTACCTCGCCGACGCCTACACCAGCGCGCCGGCCGCCGCCCCGTGACGGCGGCCGCCGCGCCGGGGCTCAGCGGCCCTCGCGGGCGAACCAGTCGTTCACGCGCAACCAGGCCTGCTCGGCCGCTGGCGCGTTGAAGCGCGCGGGGTTCGTGTCGTTGAAGAACGCGTGCTGGGCCTCCGTGAACGTGAGGATCTCGTAGTCCACCCGGGCGGCCTCGAGCGCCGCCCGCGCGCCTTCGCGGGTGGCGTTCACGCGGTCGTCGACGCCCGCGAACACGCCCAGCACGTCCGCCTTGATGCCGCGCACGTCGCCGCCGGTCGGGAACGGGCCGTAGAACGGCGCCGCCGCGGACAGCCGCGTCTCCTTGGCCACCAGCAGCCGCCAGATCATGCCGCCGCCGAAGCAGAAGCCGATCGCCGAGATCGGCTCGCGCCGGCCGACGCGCTTCTGGATCTCGGTGATCGCCGCCTTCATGTCGTCGTCGAAGCGCGCCGGGTTGCCCGCCGAGATCTCCGACAGCTTGGCCATGACCGCCGCCTCGTCCCCGTTAAACGCGCCGGTGCCGCCCTCTTCGGAGAGCAGGTCGAGCGCGAGCGCCGAAAAGCCGTTGGCCGCGAAGCGACCCGCGACGTTGGCGATGTGCGGCGTGAGCCCGCGGTTCTCGTGGATCACCAGCACGCCGCCCTTGACCTTCGGCGTCGCCGCCTGCGCCCACGCGCCCATCAGGGTTCCGCGCGGGCCGGAGAACGTGATCGGCGTCGTGGCCACCGGCGCCCACGCGGTCACCGCGCGGTCCGGGTGGCCGTGCCCGTGCCCGTGGCCGTGGTCGTGGTCGCCGCCCTTGTTCTTGCCCTTGTCGCGCGCCTCGGCTTCCGCCGTGATCATCCCCGCCGCGGCGGTGGCGCCGACGCCCAGCAGCGCCAGCCGCCGCATCGCCTCCCGCCGCGTGATGATCCCGTCGACGTGGTCCTCGGCGATCTCTTCCGCCAGGTACCGCTCCAGCTCAGTCATCCGACCCTCCCGTTGAGAACGGCGATCGATCGCGGCAGCCGGCTGCGCGCGATCGCTTCGTTGACCAACCTCGAACGAGGTTGCCAGATGGGATACGGATGAGAGCGGGCGGCGGCGCGCCAAGTCGCACGCCGCCGCCCACTTGGCTCAGCCCTTGGGCTTCAGCGCGCCCTTGGCGACCTTGCCCGACCGCACGGTGAACGTGCCGGTCGCCTTCCCGGACGACACGGTGACGACGAGCTTCTGCGACTTGCGCAGCTTCTTCGCCGCCTTGAACCGCACCTTCACCGTCTCCGTGCCCGACCGGGTGACGGTGCGCTTGGTGTTCTGCACGCGCACGGCGCTCTTGAGCTTCGCGCCGCTCTCGGGCGTCGCGGAGATCGTGCACGAGATCGAGCGCCCGTCACCGGCGATCTCGCACGCGATGCGCACGTTGGGCGCCTCGCCCTTCGGGCCCTGCGGACCGACCGGACCCGCAGGCCCCGCGGGGCCGGCAGGACCGGGCGGACCCGCCACCACCGTCGGCACCGGGGTCGGCGTCGGCGTGGGCACGGGCGGGGTCGTCGGCCCGGTGCCGCCGCACGGCCCGGCGGCGCTCCAGTCCAGGTCGATGCCCGCGCAGCCGCCTGCGTTCTTCTGCGCCGTCACCATGCCGGCCACGTCGGCCAGCAGCTGCTTGGCGTCGTAGACGACGCCGTTGCGGACCGTCCAGCGGATGCCACCGACGCGCTCGATCTTGCCCGTGGCGTCGTTCAGGCGCCCGGTGCCGGTGCCGTACAGCGTCTTGAAGTTCGCCAGCGGGTTCTCCGGCGCGATGATCAGGTCGGCGATCTGGCCCACGCGGACCATGCCGAACTCGGGGTCGGTGATCCCCTTCGGCTCCATCAGCGTGCGGGCGGCCTGGCGCGTGTAGGCGTTGATCGCCTCGTGCGCGGTGAAGCCGGCCTCCTGCATCAGCTCGAGCTCGCGGATCGCCGCGAACCCGTACAGGGAGTAGATGAAGCCGGCGTCGGTGCCGCCGGCCACACGGCCCCCGATCGACTTGTAGTCGTTCACCAACTGCATGTAGCGCGCGATGAAGCGCTTCCAGCTCACCTCGTCGGCGGTCGTCCAGTCGTAGTAGAAGGAGCCGTGGTTGGTGCGGTTGGGCTCCCAGAACTTCCAGATCGACGGCATCGCGTACGTGCGATGCCACTCCTGCGTGCGCGCCCGCATGAGATCGCGCCCGGCCTCGTAGACGCTCATCGTCGGCCCGAACGTCACGCCGTTGGCCTTCTGCTCGCGCAGGTACGCCCACCACTCCGGCGAGCCGGGCTCGAACGTGTAGTCGATCACCTTCGCCACGTGGCGCCAGCGCGACTGTTCGTCCGCGTAGTTGTAGTCGTCCGGGAACGGGTGCACCCGGCCGCTCTTGAGGATCGACTCGAAGTGCCCGTAGAAGTGCGTGACCGTCCCGAGCCCCATGCGGCCGGTCTCGACGGCGTTGACCTCCGGGAAGACCGGCGGCGAGTGGTGCATGGTCGTGCCGAGGCCCAGCTTCTTCGCCTCGTCGATCATCGCCGAGAGGACGTTCCGGTCCTGGTCGACGCCGGTGCCGGCGAACTTGACGCCGTCGATGCCGTTGACCGACGCCCAGCGCACCCACTCACGCGCCTTCTCGGGCGTGTTCGGCGAGCCGTTCGGCCAGGCCGCGCCCGGCCGCTGGTAGTTGATGATGCGCGGGGCGACGATCGTGTTCGCCTCCGACGCGGCCTTGTCGCGCACCGCCGCGGCGTTGCCGGTCAGGTTCACGCCGCGCACCGTCGTCACGCCGTGCGCGAGCCACAGCTTGTACGCGTACGTGAGCGGCGTGCCGCCCTGCTCGGCGTGCACGTGCTCGTCGACGAGGCCCGGCATCACCCACATGCCGGTCGCGTCGATCTCGTGGTCGAAGTCACGCGGCGGCCGGTTCGGCTGCATCGGCAGCCCCGGCGTCCCCGCGGAGCGGATCTCGGTGATCCGGTTGCCCTGGATGACGATGTCGCGTGGCCCCTGGACGGTGCCGCCCGATCCGTCGATCACGTTCACCCCACGGATCACGAGCTTCGTGAACGGGCCCTTGCCCTCGTCCGGCCCACGCGGTGGCGTGGTCGACTGCGCGCCGGCCGCGACCGGCACGGCGCAGGAGATGACGAGCGCGGTGGCGACCGCGCGCGTGCGGAACCCCATGTTTCCCCCTCTTCTGACCCCCCACCCGGGCTTGTATCAGATGGCGCCTACGGGCCGTCGTAGACCCAACCTTGCCAAACTTGTGTCAAGGTTGCGCTAGCCTGTGGCGCAATGCGCGATTTCCTTGCCGCCACTCGTGACCGCGTCATCGTCTTCGATGGCGGTATGGGCGCGACGCTCGAGCAGTTCGACCTCTCCCTCGAGAACGACTACAAGCTCCCCGGCCGCTGCCACGAGGCGCTGATCCTCAACCGCCCGGACGTGATCGAGGGCGTGCACGCCTCGATGGTCGAGGCCGGCGCGGAGGTCGTGGAGACCGACACGTTCCAGGCGTCCCGGCTCAAGCTCGAGGAGTGGGGCCTCGCCGAGCACACGCGCGAGATCAACGTCAAGGCCGCGCAGATCGCGCGCAAGGCCGTCGGCGAGCACCGCTTCGTGGCCGGCTCGATCGGCCCGACCGGCTTCCTGCCCGCGTCCGAGGAGCCGAGCCTCGGCCAGATCCGCTTCCGCGAGCTGGTGGCGATCTTCGCCGAGCAGGCCCACGGCCTCCTCGACGGCGGCGTGGACCTGCTGATCGTCGAGACCGCGCAGGACATCCTCGAGGTCAAGGCCTCGATCTTCGGCATCCGCGAGGCGTTCAAGCTCGCCGGCCGCTCCGTGCCGATCCAGGCGTCGGTCTCGCTGCTGCCGAACGGCGGCAAGATGCTCCTGGGCACGGACGTCAACGCCGCGCTCACCACGCTCGAGGCGCTCAAGGTCGACGTCATCGGCCTCAACTGCTCCACCGGCCCCGAGGACATGCGCGACGCGATCCGCTTCCTCGGCGAGCACTCGCCGATGCCGGTGCACTGCATCCCGAACGCCGGCATCCCGCATCAGGGCCCGGACGGCGAGACCGTCTTCCCGGAGCAGCCCGGCCCGCTCGCGGAGAGCCTCGGCGAGTTCGTCGAGCGCTACGGCGTGAGCATCGTCGGCGGCTGCTGCGGCACCACGCCGGAGCACATCCGCGCGATCGCCGAGCGCTGCGCGTCGCACCCGATCGGCGCGCGCCCCGCCCCGCGCCCGCCGCACGTCTCCTCGATGATCGCCGCCGCGCCGCTCGTGCAGGAGCCGGCCCCGACGATCGTCGGCGAGCGCGTGAACTCCCAGGGCTCGCGCAAGGCGAAGGAGCTGCTGCTCGCCGACGACTACGACGGCCTGCTGCAGGTCGCCGAGGACCAGGTCGAGGGCGGCGCGCACGTGCTCGACCTCTGCGTCGCGCTGACCGAGCGCACGGACGAGGACGAGCAGATGCGGCTCGTCGCCAAGAAGGTGTCGCTGACGCAGCCCGCGCCGATCCAGGTGGACTCCACGGAGCCCGAGGTGATCGCGACCGCGCTCGACCAGATCCCGGGCCGCGCGATCGTCAACTCGGTCAACCTCGAGGCCGGCGAGGACAAGCTCAACCTCGTCACGCCGATCGCGATGGCGCACGGCGCCGCGCTGATCGCGCTGACGATCGACGAGGTCGGCATGGCGAAGACCCGCGAGCGCAAGCTCGAGATCGCCAAGCGCATCACCGACCTCGTCTGCAACCAGCACGGGATGGACCCGGAGCTGCTGATCTTCGACGCGCTGACCTTTACGCTCACCACCGGTGACGAGGAGTGGAAGCCGTCCGCGGTCGAGACGATCGAGGGCATCCGCCTGATCAAGCAGGAGCTGCCGGGCGTCAAGACGTCCCTCGGCGTCTCCAACGTCTCGTTCGGCATCGGGCTGGCCGCGCGCTCGGTGCTCAACAGCGTCTTCCTGTCGCACTGCGTGGAGGCCGGGCTGGACCTGGCGATGGTCAACCCGAACCACATCACGCCCTACAGCGAGATCCCGGACGTCGAGCGCGAGCTCGCCGACGACCTCGTCTTCAACAAGCGTGACGACGCCCTCGAGCGGTTCATCGCCCACTTCGAGTCCAAGGGCCCGGAGACCGAGAGCGACAAGGTCGACCCGACCGCCGAGATGGAGCCGGAGGAGGCGCTGCACTGGCACATCCTGCGGCGCAAGAAGGACGGCGTCGAGGCGCAGATCGACAAGGCGGTCGAGAAGATCGGCGCGGTCCCGGTCCTCAACGACGTGCTGCTGCCGGCCATGAAGGAAGTGGGCGACAAGTTCGGCGCGGGTGAGCTGATCCTGCCGTTCGTGCTCCAGTCCGCCGAGGTCATGAAGCGCGCGGTCGCGCAGCTCGAGCAGTACCTCGACAAGCTCGAGGGCTACACCAAGGGCACGGTCGTGCTGGCGACCGTGTTCGGCGACGTGCACGACATCGGCAAGTCGCTGGTGAACACGATCCTCACGAACAACGGCTACACCGTGGTCGACTTGGGCAAGCAGGTGCCGATCCAGACGATCCTCGACGCGGCGAAGGAGCACGACGCGACGGCCATCGGCCTGTCCGCGCTGCTCGTGTCGACGTCAAAGCAGATGCCGCTCGCCGTCCAGGAGCTGCACTCGCAGGGCCTCGAGTACCCGGTGCTGCTCGGCGGCGCCGCGATCAACCGCAAGTTCTCGCTGCGCGCGCTGTACCCGAACGGCAAGGAGGACGACACGGTCTACGCGCCGGGCGTCTTCTACTGCCAGGACGCGTTCGAGGGCCTGGCCGTGATGGACCAGCTGATCGACGCCGACAAGCGCGCGCCGCTCGTCGAGGGTGTGCTCGCCGCCGGCGCCAAGCTGCGCGAGACGGGTGAGGAAGAGGAGGTGCTGGACACGAGCGACGACTCCGTGCGCTCCGCCGTCCGCACCGACGTCCCGGTCCCGACGCCGCCGTTCTGGGGCGTGCGCGAGATCGAGGTCGACATGGAGGAGCTCTACACCCAGCTCGACACGCACGTGCTCTTCAAGCTCCACTGGGGCGGGCGCGGCGTCAAGGGCGAGGAGTGGAAGAAGCTGCTCAACGAGGACTTCCGCCCGCGTCTGGAGCGCATGTGGCGTGAGGCCGAGTACCTGCACCCGCGCGCGCTGCTCGGCTACTTCCCGTGCTACTCCGAGGGCAACGACATCGTCGTGCTCGACCCGGAGGACCGCGAGACCGTCATCACGCGCTTCACCTGCCCGCGTCAGCCCAAGGGCGACCGCCTCTGCCTGGCCGACTTCTACCGCCCGAAGGACAGCGGCGAGCTGGACGTCGTCGCCGTGCAGGCCGTGACCGTCGGCGACGAGGTCACCGAGCTGATGGCGAAGCTGGAGGCCGAGGGCGAGTTCGCCGAGCAGCTGTTCGTGCACGGCCTCGGCGTGCAGACCGCGGAGGGCCTCGCGGAGTGGCTGCACTGGCGCGTGCGCACCGACCTCGGCATCCCCGTCACCCAGGGCCGCCGCTACTCGTGGGGCTACCCGGCCGTGCCGGACCAGTCCGAGCACGTCAAGGTCGAGGCGCTGCTCGGCCTCGAGACGATCGGCATGACGATCTCCGACGGCTACGCGCCGGTCCCGGAGCAGTCGACGCTGGCGCTCGTCGCGCACCACCCGCAGGCGACGTACTACGGCATGCGCAACGGCCGCCTGCTCGTCGACGGCTCGCCCGACGACGTCATCCGCGGCACCGATCGCGACCCGTCGTCCTTCGCGGCGCCGGCGCGGTGACGAACCTTCAGTAGTGTTCCGCCCTTGACACGGGCGCTCGCAATCGACGGGGGCGGCATCCGGGGGCTCATCCCCGCGCTCGTCCTCGCCGAGGTCGAGCGCCGCACGTCGCGTCCGATCGCCTCGCTCTTCGACCTGATCGCCGGCACCTCGACCGGCGGGATCATCGCGTGCGCGTTGACCATGCCGACGCCGATGACCGCCGAGGAGGTCGCGGACATCTACGTCAAGGACGGGCCGAAGATCTTCAACCGCACCCTGCTGAAGACGATCACGTCGGTCGGCGGGCTGCGCGACGAGGTCTACGACAAGCGCGGCACCGACGAGGTGATGCAGCGCCACTTCGGCTCGGTCAAGCTCGGCGAGGCCACGACGCGCGTGCTCGTGACCGTCTACGACGTCCAGGCCCGCGAGCCGCTCGTCCTGCGGTCCACGACCGACCCCGAGGTGACGATGGCCGAGGCCTCGTACGCCACCTCCGCGGCGCCGATGTACTTCGAGCCGATCCGCGTCGGCGAGCGCACGCTGATCGACGGCGGCATGTTCGCCACCAACCCGGCGATGTACGCCTACGTCGAGTCCGACCCGCGGCCGGAGCTGCTGCTCGCGCTCGGCACGGGCCGCCAGACGCGCCCACTCCCCTACGCCGACGTCAAGGACTGGGGCAAGTGGGAGTGGGGCAAGCCGCTCGTCGACATCGTCTCCGACGGCTCGGCGGGCGCCGCCGACGCCTACCTCAGCGCCCTGGCCGGCGACGCGTACGTGCGCGTCCAGACCAAGCTGCAGTACGCGAGCGACAACCTCGACGACGCGAGCGCGAAGAACCTCACGGCGCTCCGTCGCGAGGCCGAGCGCATCATCGGCGAGCACGACGCGGTGCTCGACCGCGTGTGCGCGCAGCTCGTGGCCTAGCGTCGCGACGCTAGTGCGGCGGCAGCGGCGCGCTGCGAACCTGATCGCCCACGGTCCAGCGGACGACGTCGCCCTCGACGCGGAGGCCCAAGGCCTTCGGCGCGCCGGGTTCCGTGCTGTCGAGCGCGGTGTGGTCGCCCGCCGGCGTGAGCACCACGACCCTCGATCGCCGGTCACCGGTGCCGGAGACCGCGTCGAGGATCGCGACCACCCGACCGTCGGCCAGCACGACCTGCTCACGGAGCTCGTCGCCCCCGTCCGGGCAGCAGAAGCCGCCGCTACGGGACGCGATGCCGGTCATCCGCCCGGTCGCCAGGTCGATCGCCGTCCAGTCGATGCCGAAGTGGTACTGGTTGGACTCCGAGGACTCGCGGAGCACCCAGGACCCGTGGCCGGCGCTGAACTGCGCGGTCGCGAGGTCCAGGCCGTACGCCTCCGTGCTGCCGACGATGAACGCCGGCGCGTCACGGCCGCCGATGCAGCCGAAGTAGACCTCCTCGAAGCCCACGATCCGGCCCGGTCCCGCCAGCTCGTCCGCGCCCCCCAGCCGCCCGCAGGTCACCGCGCGGTGCGGGAGCACGGCGCTGGAGGACCCACCGCCGCGCCGCCAGAGCATGCTCGCCGTCGTCGCGAACACCTCGAGCGCCTCGACGGGCTCGGGGCCGCGCTCGACCACCACGTCCCTGCGGCCGGGCGCCACGACGACCAGCGTCTCGCCCTGCGCATCACGGCGCACCGCGACGACCCCCGCGGAGGCGACCACCCTCGCCTGCACGACCGCGCCGGCCGCACCCACGCGGCCGAGCCGGCCCGTGCTGACGTCGAGCACCTCCACCCGGCCGCGCCGGTGCACGAGCAGCAGGTGCCCGTCGGCGCCACGGACGGACGGCGAGCCGCCCAGCCGGCGAACCGCGCCGCCCCGCGCGCAGAAGCGCAGCTCGGTGCCGCGGCGGACGGCACGCTGCCCCATGCCGGGTGCGAGGTCGTGGCCCTTCAGCGCCGCGCAGCGGTCGACGCGTGCGGGCTTGGCGGTGGCTGGGACGGCGGTCAGGCTCGCGCCGAGCGCGGCGAGCAGCATGAGCTTGAGAAGTCGCATCCCACCGATCATCCGGGCATCCGCGCCGCGCGTCATGGGGGTCGACACCCGCCTCTTATGACGCTGCCCCGCGCTGGTCTAGGGTTCGGGCGGACGATGATCGAACGGGACGACGAGCTCGCGCGCGTGCGCCGGACCCTCGCCACCCGCGAAGGCGGCGTGGCGGTCGTCATGGGCCCGCCCGGGATCGGCCGCAGCACGCTGCTGCGGGCGGCCGCGCCGGAGGACGCGCTGCGCGCGACGGGCCGCGAGCTCGAGCGCTCGCTGCCGTTCGGCGTGACGGTCGAGCTGCTGCGCGAGCGCCTCGCGCGGCTCGGCGCGAAGGAGCGCGCGCGAAGGCTGGAAGGTCCCGGGGCGTTGGTCGGCCGCCTGCTCGACGGCAGCGCCGACGGGCTCGACGACCTGGGCGCCGCCGGTCCCTCGCGGCTGCACGCCCATCTGCACGCGCTGACCTGGGTGGTCGGCGAGCTCGCCGAGGACGGCCCGGTCGTGCTCGCGGTCGACGACGTCCAGTGGGCCGACGACGCCTCGCTGCGCTGGCTCGCCTACCTCGCCGCCCGCCTCGAGGACGTGCCGGTGAAGCTGCTGCTCGCCGCCGCGACCGGTCCGGAGCCGTTGCCGGAGCCGCTGACGGACCTGGTCGCGAGCCCGATGACCGAGCTGGTGCAGCTCGCCCCGCTGACCCTCGCGGGCGTCACGGCGGCCGCGACGGCGACGCTCGCCGTACCGGTCGACGCCGCGTTCGCGCGCGCCTGCGCCGACTCCAGCGGCGGCAACCCGTTCCTGCTCAGCGAGCTGCTGCTCGAGGTGCAACGGCGCGGCCTGAGCGCCGACGCGGACTCCGTGGACGCCGTCCGCGAGCTGCGTCCGGAAGGCCTCCGGCGCCGGATCGGGGCGCGGGTGCGGGCGCTCGACGGCGACGCCCGCCGCGCCGCCGAGGCGCTCGCCGTGCTGGAGACCGGCCGCTTCGACCAGATCACGGCGCTGGCGCAGCTCGAACCGCGCGCGGCCGGCCCGGCGCTCGACCGGCTCGTCGCGGCGGACATCGTCACCGGCGAGCGCGAGTTCGCGTTCGTGCACGCGCTCGTCCGGCAGGTCGTCACCGACGCGCTCGGCCCCGGCGAGCGCGCGCGGCTGCACGGCGGCGCCGCCGTGCTCCTGCAAGCCGAGGGCGCCGGCCCGGAGCGGCTCGCGCCGCACCTGCTGCGCGCGCCGGGCTCGCTCGACCCCGCCGGGATCGACACGCTGCGGGCGGCCGCGGCGGCGGCGCTGGTCCGCGGCACACCCGCGATCGCGTCGGCGCTGCTGCGCCGTGCCTCCGAGGAGCCGGCCGCCGCGCCGGCGCGCGCCTCCCTGCTCGCCGCGCTCGGGAGCGCCGCGTCGGCCGCGGGTGAGCCGGACGGGCTCGCGCTGCTGATCACCGCCGCCAACGCCCAGCCGGACGCCGCCAGCGCCGCGCGGCTGCGGTTGCGCGCCGCGCGCGGGCTGCTCATGACCCAGGGCGCCGCCCCGGCGCTGGAGCTGCTCGAGGCCACGCTCGTCGACGACCTGCCCGCGGAGCTCGCCGACGAGATCCGCGCGACCATGGTCGGCGCGGCCAACCTCGACCCGAGCTGGGCCGGCGACCTGCCGTTCACGGCCGACACGCTGCTCGGCACGGACGCGGCCCCGCGGTCGGCCGCCGAGCGCGGGATGCTCGCCGCGGTCGCGCTGCGCCGCCTGCTCACCGGCGAGACCGCCCCCGAGGAGGCCGCGGCGCTCGCCCTGCGCGCGTACGACGGCGGGCGGATCGTCGACGACGAGGGCCCGGACGGCGTCAGCGTCTCGTTCATCGCCGGCGTGCTGCTCGCCACCGGCGAGCTCGAGCGCGACCGCGAGGTGACCGGTGCGCTGCTCGAGCGCGCCCGCCGGTCCGGCTCGCTGCCGGCCTACGCGAGCGCCGCGTACCTGCACGGCTGCCCGCTCCTGCACCTCGGGGAGGTCGCGGAGGCGCACGCGTGGTTCGAGGTCGCGCTGGACGCCCGCCGGATCGGCTGGAACACGTACGCGGTCGGCGCCATCGCCTTCGACGTCCGCTGCCTGATCGCGCTCGACCGGCTCGACGACGCCGCGCGGCTGCTGGCCGAGCACCGGCCGGGCGTCGACGCGCCCACCGTCCTCGACGAGCTCTACCACGCGAGCGCCGGCCGGCTGGCGCTCGCGCGCGGGGACGCCCGCACCGCGCTCGAGTGCGCCCGGCGCTCGGAGGCGAGCCACGGTCCGCTGCACGCGGTCCGGCAGCTCAACGACTGGCGGCTGATCGCGGCGGAGGCGCTCGCACGTGACGGCGCCACCGCCGAAGCGCTCGCACTGGCCGAGGAGGAGGTCGCGTTCGCCCGCCGCCACGGCGGCACGGCGCTGCTGGGCGCCGCGCTGCGGGTGCGTGCCCGGGCGCGCGACAGCGTCGAGGACCTCGAGGAGGCGGTGACGCTGCTGCGCGAGGCGCCGTACGTGCTCGAGCGCATCGACGCGCTGATCGACCTCGCGGTCGCCCACCGGCGCGGCGGCGACCGCGCGCGAGCGGTCGAGCTGCTGGATGAGGCGCTGGACGCCGCCGCCCGGCGCGGCGCGCGCGCCGCCGAGGCGCGTGCCCGGGCGGAGCTCAACGTCGCCGGCCGGCGGCCGCGGCGCACCGCTCTGCGCGGCCGGGACGCCCTGACGGCGGCCGAGCTGCGCGTCTGCACGCTCGCGATGCGCCAGCAGACCAACCGGGAGATCGCCGGCGAGCTGTTCGTGACGGTCAAGACCGTCGAGAAGCACCTCGCCAGCGCCTATCCCAAGCTCGGCATCAGCTCACGGCGCGAGCTGGCCGACGCGCTCGGCTGACTAGCGCCGGCGCTTGGCGCAGGTCCGGTAGCGCCGCTCGCCGCTGACCTTCCGGCCGTCGGCGAGGGTGATCGCGATCGACACCTTGTACGTGCCCTTCGGAAGCCCCTTCAGGTTCACCGGCGCGGTCACGCGCTTGCCCTTGCGGGTGGCGACCTTGTGGCCGTTGACCTTGACGGTCGCGGAGCTGATCTTCGTGCCCTGCGGGTGCCGCAGGCGGATCGTGAAGCTCCGCCGCGAGACGCAGCGCTTGAGCGAGGGCAGACCGCGGACGACGGTCGTCAGCTTCGGCGCCTTGAGCTTCGGCGGTGTCGGCTTGGTCGGCTGCCCGGTGTTGATCGGCTCGGTCGGGAGCTCGACCTTCGGCACCTCGCACGCCACGAGTGGCGTCTCGGGGAGGCGGGCGAACTTCAGCTCGCCCTTGTCCGCGTAGATCGCGTCGCTCGTCCACACGACGATCCCGCCCGTGTCGCTGGTCGGGTCGCTGGCGATCTCGACGTCCTCCTGGTCGTCGGGTCCGGTGTACAGCTCGTGGTAGGCCGACCACGCGGTGCCGTCGGCGTTGCCGCGGAAGTAGCCGAGGTGCTTGTTCGTCGTGTCCGAGCCGACGTAGGCGAGCTGCAGGTCGCCCGTGCGCGAGACCGCCAGCGCGGGCGCCTGCTGGGAGCCCGCGGCGAAGCGGCTGGGGCGGCGGCAGTCGGGGCTCAGCGCCGGTCCGAAGCCATCGTTCTCCCAGCGGCGCAGGAGCACGTCCGTGCCGAGCGCCTCATAGGCGAGCCACAGGGCGCCGGGCGCCGAGACGGCCTCGTAGTCGCCGTTCTGCGCCGATGGCGCAGGCAGGTCGAACGAAGTCGGCGCGCTCCAGCCCGCCTTGTTGTTGAACGCGGCGTCGATCGGCAGCGCGCCGACGAACGTGTAGAACGAGTTGCCGGTCACGAGCCCGGGCCCGCTGCCCGAGAGCAGCGTGAGCGGACGGCCGTCGGGCCGGACGGCGACGCGCGGAGCGCTGAGCGAGCGGCTACCGGACGCGCTCCCCAGCACCGCGACCGCCGCCGGCGCGCCCGAGGTCGGGACCGAGCTGAAGGCGGCGAAGTCCTGCGGGCTCCCCATCTGGCCGCGCGTCGCGCTCACGTACAGGCGCTGGCCGTCCGGCGACAGCTCGACGTCGCTCGCCGTGATCGACGCCGCCACGCTGAGCTGCCCGTACGCCAGGCCCTCCGGCGCGGTGATCGTGTACGTGCCCTCGCTCGCGCCATCGGAGCTGCCGGCCGCGACGACGACCTTGTTGCCCTGTGCGAGCACCCACGGCCCGGTGGCGTTCTCACGCGGCAGCGTCGCGGAGGCGGTGGTCGTGCAGATCGTCCCGCCGGCGGGGATCCGGCAGACGGTGAGCGTCGGTTTGGGCGTGGTCGGCAGCAGGCGGGCGACGTGCGCGGCGCCGTCGGCGGTCATCGCGACGTCGAGGCGGTTGCCCTTGAGGCCGAGCGCGACCGCGTCGGCGTGCGCGGCGGCGGGTGCGAGCGCACCGCCGGCGATCAGCGTGGCGAGGGCGAGGCCGGGGAGTCGAAGACGCCGCATGTCAGGCGCTGGGGAGGAGAGTCGGGGTCACGCTGACGATGGTCTCCACGTAGGTCCTCGCGCGCATGGGGGTGCCGACCCCCAACCTTTCGCCCGCGGGAATCAGTAGGGCGCCCTCCCTACCGATGGCACGGCCGGGCGCGCTTAGCGTGGGGCGCCTCCCCACCGTCGAAACCAGGAACGCTCTCCCATGCCGTCCCATCACCTGCGCTTCACCGCGCTGCTCGCCGCCCTCGCCGCCCTGGCGGCGCCCGCCGCCGCCGACGCCGCCGTCACCGCCAAGCGCGGCGCCGACGGCGCCGTCAGCCTCACCGGCTCGACGAGCGCGGCCGCCTCCATCAGCATCCTCGGCATGGCAGGCAAGACGCGGGTCACCGGACCCGTGCAGCCGGGCAGCGGCTGCTTCACGGTCGGAGCCGCGGTCGAGTGCGGCAACGCCGCGCCGCGCCGCCTGGACGTCCTGCTCGCCGGCTCGACGGGCAAGCTCAGCGTCTACTACAACGCCTCGAGCCTCGACAACGCCCCCGCGTGGCTGGAGGGCGGCTCCGCCGCCGACGTCCTGGAGGCGATCGGCACGGCGTCGGTGATCTTCCGCGGCGGCCCCGGCGACGACACGCTCACGGGCGGTGCGGGCGACGACACCTTCTTCGCCGATGCCGACGTGGACGGCGCCGACGTGATCGACGGCCGCGGCGACCAGCTCGACGCCAAGGCAGGCTCTCGCGGCGACAACGTGTCGTACGGCTTCCGCAGCACGCCCGTCGTCGTGACGCTGCCGCCGAACGGGTTGAACGCGCCTGCGGGCAGCCACGGCGCGAGCGGCGAGGGCGACAAGCTCGCGCACATCGAGAGCGTCGACGGCGGGAGCGCCGGCGACCTGATCACCGGGAACGAGCGCGCCAACCGGCTCGTGGGCCGTGCGGGCGGCGACCTGATCGACGGCGGCGTCGGCGACGACCGGATCGAGCTCCGCCGCGGCCTCTTCGACGGCGGCGCCGCCGACCCGGACATCGCGGTCTCCTGCGGCAACGGCCAGGACGTCCTGCAACGCGACGCCGACGACCCGATCAGCAAGGACTGCGAGCACGACGCGCCCGGCGTGCGCTCCGTCGAGGTCACGGGTGACCTCGCCGTCGGTGCCATCGCCACGGCGACGGTCGACGTCTTCGGGGATCCCGGCACCGCGTCCTATCAGTGGATGGCGTGCACCGCGGACGAGTCCAAGTGCGAGCCGCTCCCGGGCGCGACCGGTCCGACGCTCGTCATCCCGCCGGCGGCCGAGGGGCGCCACCTACAGGTCCGGTTCGCGCTGGCGCCACAGGGCTTCGCCGCCGACACCCAGCTCGTGCAGTCCCCCGCCCGCGGCCCGGTCGCGCCCGCGCCGCCGGCGCCGCCCGCGCCGACGCCGGGCACGCCCGTGGTCGACGTTCCGCTCCAGCCCTCGCCGCCCGTGCCCTTCGCCGAGCACGCCGCGATCGTCGCGACCGCGGGTCTCGGCCACGGCACCCGCTTCGCGCCCAAGCTGCGCCTCGGCGGCGGAGCGCTCGCGTACACGTCCGGCGCCGTCTCGGGCTCGACGCTCAAGCTCGACCGCAAGGGCCATGCCACGTTCGCCGGCGTCGTCTGCCCCACGGCGTGCCGCGTCCGTGCCGAGCTCACGCTGCGCGCCGGCCACCGCACCCGGCGTCTCGCGGGCGCTCGCGAAGCGCTGGCGGAGCGGCGGCTGGGCGTCGTCAAGGTGGCGCTCTCGCGTGCTGACCTGCGCGCGGTGCGCCGCGTCCGCAAGCCCACGCTGACCCTCAAGCTCAGCGTGGGCGGCGTCTCCGCGACCCAGCGGTTCGCGCTGCGCTAGGCGGTCGGGCTGGTGCGGTCCACCACCGTGTCGCTGTGGCGGCGGTCGGCGGTGCGCGACACGAGGCCGGCGACGAGGCCGATCAGCGCCAGGCCGACGTGGAGGACGTTGTCCGCGCTGTTGATCGGGATCAGCCCGAGTACGTCGTTGCCGTCGATCAGGCCGATCAGGGCGACGACGCCGTAGGTGGCGCCGAACGCGATCGCCACGGCCTTCGCGGTCGTCCGCTCGCGGGAGGCGACCAGCAGCAGCAGGCCCGAGGCCAGGTGCACCAGGTTGTGCAGCCCGTTGACGGCGAAGCCGAGCAGCGAGCCGCTCTCGAGCTCGTTCCCGACGGAGAAGCTCGCGTCGGCGATGAAGCCGAACAGGCCCGCCAGCAGCAGCGCGAGGCCGGCGAGGAGGCAGCACCACTGCGCGGGGGTACGCGCGCGGTCGAAGTCCGTGGCCGGACCGGAGAGATGGCTCATGGCCCCGCGCTCCCCCGGCGGCGCCGCGCCATACCGGAACACGTCATCGTGCATGCCGTGAGCCCGGTCCTCCCGCCGATCGTCGCCCCCGGCTTGAAGGTGCTGTTCGTCGGCATCAACCCGGGCCTCAAGTCGGCCGAGGTCGGCCACAACTTCGCGCGGCCGGGCAACCGCTTCTGGGGCGCGCTGCACGCCGCCGGGTTCACGCCCCGCGTCCTCAAGCCCGAGGAGGACGTGACGCTCCCCGAGCACGGCCTCGGCATCACGAACATCGCGCCGCGCCCGACGCGCGCCGCCGCCGAGCTCTCCGACGACGAGCTGCGCGCCGGGGCAGCCGAGCTCGAGCGGCTCGTCGAGCGCCTCCAGCCACGCCTCGTCGCGATCGTCGGCGTCACCGCCTACCGCACGGCGTTCGGCCGGCGCAAGGCCGTCCTCGGCCTGCAGGAGGACACGATCGGCGGCCGCCCCGTCTGGATCCTCCCGAACACGAGCGGCCTCAACGCACACCACACGCCCGCGGACTTCGGCCACCGCTTCGCCGAGGCCCGCGCCTACGCTGAGGGCCTATGCGCCGAGTGATGCTCACCACCGTGGCGGCGTTCGCCCTCGCCGGCTGCGGCAGCGGTGAGGACGAGAAGCAGATCCGCGCGACGCTCGACGCCTCCGCCCGTGCGTGGCAGCAGCAGGACTACGAGCGCGCGTGCGCGCTCCTCACGGAGGCGCGGCGGCGCGATTACAGCGACGTCTGCGACCCGAGCCCGAACGAGGCCGTGCTCACGCTGTTCGCCAAGGAGTCGCCGATCAGCGACATCGACGTGGACGGCGACGCGGCGGTGGTCCGCCGCGAGGACGACGACGACACGACCCGCATGCGCAAGGTCGACGGGCGCTGGCTGATCGACGCCGGCTAGGCCTCGGCCGGCTCGGCCGACTTGGTGGCCGGCACGGACAACGAGACCGGCGCGCTGTGCATCGCGCGCAGCCGCACCTCGCGCCAGCTCAGGCCTTCCTTGACGAGCGCGGGACCGCCCATGACGAGCGCGGTGACGACCTCGACCGCCTGCAGGATGATCCCGTAGCCGAGCGCCTGGGCCGGGGCGACGCCGTACGCGCCCACGAGCACCGCCATGCACGCGGCCTGGAAGACGCCGACGTTGGACGGGGTGACCGGCAGGACCGCCGTGACGTTGACCGCGAACAGGATCGCCGCGGCCGCGCCGAGGTCGGCGCGGTGCTCGAGCCCCAGCGCGACGAGCAGGACGTAGCACGAGACCCACTGGAGCGCCCAGGCGCCGAGCTGCATGCTCACGGCCACGGCACCTTCGCGCGGGCGCTTGAAGACGACGAGCCCGCTGCGCACGCGTGTGACGGCCTTGCGCCCCTGGTCGACCCAGCGCGATCGCGTCGGCCGGCCCGAGCGGATCAGCGCCGGTGCGACGAGCACGACCAGCAGCAGCGCGATCGGCGCCACCGCGTACCAGAGCAGCGCGCGCTGCTTGCCGTCGAACAGGCCGATGGTGGAGAACATGACCGCGCCGAGGATCACGAGCGCGAGCACGTTGATCAGCGTCTGGGAGACGATCGTGCCCAGCACGACCGGCAACCGGTCACGGGCGCGGCCGAGGCGGCGGGAGACGATCAACGCGCGCGAGGGCTCGCCGAGCCGGGCCGGCAGCGTCGCCGACATCAGCACGCCGATGTTCGTGCCCTGCACCGCGTCGGTCAGCTTCGGCCGCGCGCCGGGCAGCGCGGCCTTCAAGATCGCGTGCCAGGAGACCGCGCGCAGCAGCATCGAGGCGCACATCAGAGCGACGCCGAACAGGACCCAGGGCGGGCTGGAGCGCACGAGCGCGTCGCCGATCCGGGCCGGGCCGATGTGCTGGACCGCCGCGACCGCGCCGGCCACGGTGGCGAGGCCGGCCACGCCGATCAGCCCGCGCCGGACGGCGGCGCCGCGGCGGCGCTCGGGCGCCGGCTCGAGCGACGGCATCCGGTGCGCGCCCACCCGGGGCAGCCCGTCGCGCGGCGCCATCCCGAACTTCACGGCGGCCTTGCGGGCCGCGCCGCTCGGCTCCGGCACCGCGAGGGCGTCCTCGTAGGCGCCGACGACCTGCTCGGCCACCCGCGGCCACGCGTAGCGCTCGGCGCTCACGGCCGCTTCACGGGCGAGCCCGTGGACGCGCGCGGGATCGAGCGCGAGGTCGCGCAGCGTCTCCGCCAGCGCGGTCGCGTTCCCGCGCGGGACGAGCACGCCGTCCACGCCGGCGCGGACCACGTCCCGGTAGCCCGCGATGTCCGAGGCGACGACCGGCGTGCCCGCCGCGAACGCCTCGGTCAGGACCATGCCGAACGACTCGCCGCCGAGCGACGGCGCGCACAGCACGTCCGCTTCCTGCAGCACCGCGGCCTTCACGACGTCGTCGACGCGCCCGAGCGCCGTCACGCCCTCGCCCTCGACGAGCATCGGGGCCAGCTCCTCCGGCGTCAGGCCGATGACGGTGAGCTCGGCGGGGATCTGCCCGCGCAGCGCCTCGAAGGCGCGCAGCAGGACCGGCAGCCCTTTGCGCTCGACCGCCTGGCCGACGAACACGATCCGCAGCGGTTCTCCCGCACGCCGCTCGCGCGGCGCCGGTACGCCACCCTCAGGCACCACCACCCCGTTCGGGATGATCCGGTAGCGCCCGCCGTAGAAGCGCTTGCCGGTCCACGCGGCCGCCTCGGACACGGCGATCGAGACGTTCAGCCGGTTGAGCTTGCGCCGCGCGCCGACCAGCCCCGCGACCTTGTGCGAGATGAGCGACTCCGAGTAGCAGTGGAACGTGCCGACGAGCGGCACGTCCGTGCTGGTCAGCGTGTCCCAGCCCGCGACCGGCGTGACCGGCTCGTGCAGGTGGATCACGTCGAACCCGCCCGCGCGCAGCTCCCGGCGCAGCTTGGAGACCGCCGACGGCGAGGCGGCGACGTTGGAGACGGCCCCGTTGGACGGCCAGCCGATCGATGCCCCGAGCGGCGTCAGCCACTCCGGGACGTCGCGCACCTGCGGGCGCGCACCACGGTGCGCCCAGGCGGTCCGCCGGAGGTCGGGGTCGAAGGGAGCGAACACGCGCGCGTCATGGCCCGCGCGGTCCAGCTCGGCCCGCAACGCCTCGATGTGGCGGGTCACCCCGCCGGGATATGTCCACGAGTACGGGGAGACCAGCGCGACCCGCATTGGAGGCGATCCTATTCCCCGCAGCGGCGTTCCGAGGTGCGGCTAACCGCTCTTCACGTATCCTGGAGGCCATAGCGATGCCAGAACGCCAGTTCGTCAAGTACACGTTCCTGAAGGTCGATCCCGCCTGGCGGCGCCTGGATCCCGAGGAGCGCGCCACCCACAAGCGCGAGTTCATCGCCGCCTGTGAGGACTTCGCCTCCGAGCGCCTGCTGCGAGCCTTCTCGCTGGTGGGTACGCGCGGTGACGCCGACCTGCTCCTGCTCACGCAGGCGGTCAACCTCGAGCGCATCCACGAGTTCCACGTCGTGCTCGCCCAGAGCGGCCTGATGGCCTGGGCCGAGACGCCGTACAGCTTCCTGGCGATGACCAAGCCGAGCGAGTACTCCGACGAGTCCCGCCTCGAGGTCCGCCCCGCGCACTCGAAGTACCTGTTCGTCTACCCCTTCGTGAAGACCCGCGAGTGGTACGCGGTGAACCCGAAGGAGCGCTGGCGGATCATGCAGGAGCACATCCGGGTGGGCAAGGAGTACCCGGACGTGGACCTGAACACGAGCTACTCGTTCGGGCTCGACGACCAGGAGTTCGTCGTCGCCTTCGAGGGCGACGAGCCGTCCGTGTTCCTCGACCTCGTCCAGCGCCTGCGCACGACCGAGTCGAGCGCCTACACCAAGCGCGACACGCCGACGTTCACGTGCCTCTCGATGTCCGTCGAGCGCGCGCTGAACGCGCTCGACGGCGCCGCGGTCTCGATCACGGCGTAAGGATCTCGGGCGTTCGGCCGCGCTCGCGGTCGCGGTCGAACCGCCCGGTCGCCTCCTCGAGGTCCTCGCCGCGCATCGCGGCCTCGACCTCGCGGTCGACCAGCTCGGGGTCGCGCAGCACCTTCTGGAAGTGCTCCTCGTCGAGCTCGCCCTGCCACTTGGCGATCACCATCACCGCGACCGAGTTGCCGATCGCGTTGGTGAGCGCGCGGCCCTCGGACATGATCCGGTCGATGCCGACGACGAGCGCGATGCCGACCGCGATCGCCTCGGCGCTGAAGAACGTGCCGCCGAACGCCGTCAGCGACGCCGTGAGCGTCACCAGGCCGGCGCCGGTGATGCCCGCCGCGCCCTTGGACGTGAGGATCATCAGGCCGGCCAGCGCGATCTGCTCGCCGATCGCCATGTCCTGGCCCGTCGCCTGGACGATGAACAGCGCGCCCAGCGTCAGGTAGATGCAGGTGCCGTCGAGGTTGAAGGAGTAGCCGGTCGGCAGGACCATGCCGCTCACCTGGCGCGAGGCGCCCGCGGCGGTCAGCTTGGCCAGCAGCCGCGGCAGCACGGTCTCGGAGGAGGACGTGCCGACGATGATCAGCAGCTCGTCGCGGATCAGGCGCACCATGCGGAAGATCGAGAAGCCCGCGAAGCGGGCGACGAGCCCGAGCACGCCGAACACGAAGACCGCGCACGTCCCCCAGAAGACGACCATCAGCATGCCGAGGTTCGTCAGCGACTCGGCGCCGAACACGCTGACCGTGTACGCCATGCCGCCGAACGCACCCAGCGGCGCCACCCACATGATCAGCCGGATCACGCCGAAGACGACCTTCGAGGCGACCTCGAAGACGCCGACGATCTGCTTGCGCTGCTTCTCCGCGAGCATCGAGATCGCGGCCGCGACGAGGATCGCCAGCACGAGGATGCGCAGGATCTCGTTCTCGACGAACGGCTGGACGAAGCTGGTCGGCAGCAGGTCGTCGGTGAGGAAGTGCGTGAGGCCGGTGTCGGTCGCCCCCGCCTCCTTGATCGACTCCTGGGCGCTCGCGCGCGCCGCCTCGCTCGGCTGGCCGTCGAAGCCCGAGCCCGGCGCGAAGATGTTCGCCGCGAGCAGGCCGAGCGTCAGCGCGACGATCGTCATCGAGAAGAAGTAGGCGAGCGCCCGCAGCGCCAGCCCGCCCGCGCGCGCCAGGTTGCCCAGCGACGCGATGCCGATGACGACGGTCAGGAAGATCACCGGGCCGGTGACCGTCTTGATCAGCTGGATGAAGGCGTCCGCGAGCCACTTCGAGCTCTCCGCCGGGCCTGGCGCCACCAGGCCGAAGACGATGCCCAGGCCGATCGCGACGATCACCCAGAACCACAACTGCTTGAACAGCTTCCTCTCCCGCATGGCGTCCTGGTACCCCGCTCACTGAACTTTCAGCGCGTGCCGCCGATCAACCGGGGCAATGAGCGCGACCATGACTTCCACCCAGCGCTATCGCCTCGTCACCCGGTCGGACTTCGACGGGCTCGTGTGCGCGGCGCTGCTCAAGCACCTCGGCATCCTCGACGACATCCTCTTCGTCCACCCGAAGGACGTCCAGGACGGCAAGGTCGACATCGGCCCGAACGACGTCACGACGAACCTGCCGTACAGCGCCGACGCGGCGATCTCGTTCGACCATCACAGCTCCGAGGCCACGCGCGTCGGCGGCCCGCGCGCGAACCACGTGATCGTCCCCGAGGCCCAGTCCGCGGCCCGCGTGGTCTACGACTACTACGGCGGCGCCGAGGTCTTCCCCGGCATCGAGGAGCTCATGGACGCGGTGGACAAGGGCGACGCCGCCCAGTTCACGCTCGACGAGATCCTCCACCCCACCGGGTGGGTCATGCTCAACTTCCTGATGGACCCGCGCACCGGTCTCGGCCGCTTCCGCGAGTTCGCGATCTCCAACTACCAGCTGATGATGGAGCTGATCGACATCTGCACCGCGATGTCGGTCGAGGAGATCTTCGAGAACCCGCACGTGAAGGAGCGCGTCGAGCTCTACAACGCGCACGCCGCGGCCGCCGAGGAGCAGATCCGCCGCTGCTCGACCGTGCACGGCAACCTCGTGGTGCTCGACCTCCGCGAGGAGGAGGTCATCCACCCGACCAACCGCTTCACGCTCTACGCGCTGTTCCCCGAGACCAACATCTCGATCCACGTCCTCTGGGGCCTGCGCCAGCAGAACACCGTGTTCGCGACGGGCAAGTCGATCCTCGACCGCTCTTCCAAGACCAACGTCGGCGAGCTGATGCTCTCCTACGGCGGCGGCGGCCACGACGCGGCCGGCACCTGCCAGGTCTCGAACGACGACGCCCCGCGCGTGCTCGACGAGCTGGTCGAGAAGATCAACGCCGACGGCTAATCTCCCGCGGCGCATGGACGCCGCCGACGCGCACCTGTCGAAGGACCCCGTGATGGCGGGGCTGATCGAGCGCTTCGGCGGCCCGCTCCCCCTCGAGCACGAGCCCCGCACCGATCTGTACGGCGCGCTGCTGCGCTCGATCACCGGCCAGCAGCTGAGCGTCAAGGCCGCGGCCGCCATCTACGGCCGGCTGATCGCCCGCTTCGGCGGCCGCGCGCCCACGCCCGAGGAGATCCTGGCCGACGATCCCGACGAGCTGCGCGCCGCGGCCGGGCTCAGCCGGGCGAAGACCGCCTCGCTGCGCTCGCTCGCCGAGCACGTGATCGACGGCACGCTCGAGCTGGACAAGCTCGACGCGCTGCCGGACGAGGAGGTCATCCGCGAGCTGGTCGCCGTCAAGGGCATCGGCGAGTGGACGGCGCACATGTACCTGATGTTCACGCTGCACCGGCCGGACCTGCTGCCGACGGGCGACCAGGGCATCAAGAACGCGATCATGACCGCCTACGGCCTGGACGCGGTGCCGTCGCCCGAGGCGATGACCGAGATCGCCGAGCCGTGGCGCCCGTATCGCACGCGCGCGTGCCTGTACCTCTGGCGCTCGCTCGACAACGAGCCGTTGCCCTAGCGGGCAATGGCTTGACGGGTCCGCCGACGCGGTGCCGGCGCCGCGCGGATGGCGGCTAGCGCAGCCGCGCCTCTTCGAGGTCGAGGTCGCGCTCGATCTGGCGCTGCACGTCCTGCGAGATGCGGCCCTCGTTGCGCAGGCCCAGCACGGCGGCGCGCTCGGCCTGGATCAGGTCACGGCGCACGTCGGAGAAGCGCATCCGCTGCTCCTGCAGCACGTCGGGGGTCTTCTCGCCGCCGAGCACGGCGACGCACTGCTGGAAGCGCGCGCGGTAGAGCTCGCGCAGCCGGCGGAGCGGCTCCTCGTTGACGCGCTCCTCCTCCTCGAGCTCGTCGAGCCGGTCGAGCGCGGTCTGCGCGGCCTCCAGGCGGGCGATCGCCTCCTCGGGCGACCACTCGCGCTCGCTCGGGATGCGCAGGGCGCGCACCACCGCGGGCAACGTCAGCCCCTGGCCGACGAGCGTGACCAGGATCACGACGAACGTGAGGAAGATGACCTCCTCGCGGCCCGGGATGTCCGCGGCGATCGACAGCGCCGCGGCAAGTGAGATCGCCCCGCGCATGCCGCACCAGCCGACGACGAACCGCTCACGGATGCCCAGGCCCGGCGCGACCGGCAGCAGCGCGAAGGCGATGCGGACCGCGATCACGATGCCCGAGATCGCGACGCCCGTGAGGATCAGCGAGGCTGCCCGGTCGCTGCCGAGCTCGTCGATGATGTTCTCCAGCTGCAGGCCGAGCAGCACGAACAGCAGCGCCTCGAGGCCGAAGGTGAGGATGTTCCAGAACGAGATCGCGGTCAGGCGCGTGTCGGCGTCGAAGTAGTCCGACTGCTTCCAGCCGCTCAGCACGCCGCAGACCGCGGCGGCGAGGATGCCGGACGCGTGGACCTCCTCGGCCGCGATGTAGCTGGCGTAGGCGGCGAGGATCGTCAGCAGGACGGACACGGTCACGTCGGTCTGCTTGCGGATCGCGCGCAGGCTGACCCACGCCACGGCACCGCCGACGAGCGCGCCGCCGGCCGCGGCGACGAGGAACTCGAGCGTCGCGTCGAGCAGCGAGAACGTGCCCGCGGTCGCCGCGCCGGCGGCGACGCGGAACCCGGTCAGCCCGGTCGCGTCGTTGATCAACGACTCGCCCTCGACCAGCCGGCGCACGCGGTCCGGCACCCGGACCGTGGCGAACGTGGCGACGGCCGCGACCGCGTCCGTGGGCGCGATCACCGCGCCGAGCATGAACGCCGCCGGCCACGAGAGCCCGTCGACCATGGCGTGCGCCGCGACCGCGACCACGCTGGTCGTCATCAGCACGAGCGCGAGCGCGAGCAGGCCGAGCGCCCGGCTCTCCGCCCGCAGCTCGCGTGCGGAGGACGCCCAGCCGGCGCTCATCAGCAGCGGTGGGATGAAGACCAGCAGCACGACGTGCGGGTCCATGTCGATCCGCGGCACGCCCGGGACGAACGCGAGCGCGAGTCCACCGAGGACCAGCACGATCGGGTACGGCACGCGCAGTCGGTCGGCGGCGCGCACGAGCAGCACGGCGGCGAACAGCAGCGCGAAGAGAAGCTCGAGTTCGCCCACTGGGGCGGGCAGTCTAGGGCGCTATGTCGCGGCTCCAGGCGGCTTCGCCGCGGGCTGCCGCGATCTCGGCTGGAGAGATCGCTTCGCGGATCTCTAGGATCGTCGCCCTCCTATGCCGCTTCCGCAGCCCATCGACGAGCACGACCACGTCGCCGGCCCCTTCGACGCGCCGCTCGAGCTCGTCATGTACGGCGACTTCCAGTGCCCCTACTGCGTGGCCGCGCAGTCGATCGTGCGCCGTGTGCGCGAGCGCCTCGACGGCCGTCTGCGGTTCGTGTTCCGCCACCTGCCGCTGCCCGAGGTCCATCCGGACGCCGAACGCGCGGCGCAGGCCGCCGAGGCCGCGTCGCTGCAGGGCTCGTTCTGGGAGATGCACGACGCGCTCTACGCCAACGGCGGGCGCTTCTCCGAGAGCGACCTGCTCGGGCTCGCGGACCGCATCGGGCTGGATACCGAGCGCTTCGGCGCCGACCTCGCGACGGGTGCGCCGGCGGCACGGGTCGCGCGCGACTCGGACGCCGCCCGGGCCGCGGGAATCGCCTCCACGCCGGCGTTCTTCGTCAACGGCCGGCGGCACGCGGAGGCCTTCGACGCCCGCTCGTTGGTCGAGGCACTCACGTCGGATTCGCCTGACGCCGACTAACCTAGCCCCGTCATGGCCCGGTTCGTTGCGCTGCTCGCTGCTGTCCTTGCCCTGCTCGTCGCCGCCTGTGGCGGTGGCGGGACCCCGGACGAACCCAAGGACCCGGTGCAGAACGTGCCGGAGGAGTCGGGTGCGCGCGAGAAGGTGAAGGTGGCCGTCGCGCCGGATGAGGCCGAGTTCCCGACCGCCGACGGCAAGACGCTCGAGCAGCTGGCGTCCACCATGACCGCGGGCCCGTCGCTCGGCATGGCCACGTCGATCTTCACGACGGGCGAGCCGAGCCGGATGGCGTTCGGCGTGATCGGCGCCGACGGCAAGCCCGTCTACGGCCCGACCGCGATCTACATCGCGCCGACGCCGACCGACCCCGCCGAGGGTCCGTTCGTCGCCCCGGCCGACGTGCTGCTCACCGACGCGCGCTACCGCTCCAAGCAGGCCGCGACCGAGCAGGACCCGTTCGCCGCGATCTACGCCGCGAACGTCAAGTTCCCCAAGCGCGGCCAGTACGCCGTGCTGTCGGCGACGAAGGGCGCGGACGGCAAGCTCATCGGCGCGACCGGCCAGGTGCAGGTCTCGACCGCGGCCGCCGACCCGATCCCGCAGGTCGGCGACAAGGCGCCGAAGGTCGAGACGGACACGCTCGAGACCACGAAGGGCAACCAGGAGATCCTCGACACGCGCGTGCCGCCGAGCGACATGCACGAGGTGAGCTTCGCCGACGTCGCCGGCAAGGAGCCCGTGGCGCTGCTGTTCGCGACGCCGCAGCTGTGCGCCTCGCGCGTGTGCGGCCCGGTCGCCGACATCGCGCTCCAGCTGCAGGCCAAGTACGGCAAGCAGATGAAGTTCATCCACCAGGAGGTCTACGTCGACAACGACGTGAGCAAGGGCCTGCGTGAGCCGCTGCGCGAGTTCAACCTCCCGTCGGAGCCGTGGCTGTTCGTCGTCGACAAGTCCGGGAAGATCACCGCCCGGCTCGAGGGGTCGATCGGCGTCCAGCAGTTCGAGGACGCCATCAAGACCGGGCTGTGAGGCGCGCCCTTCCGGCGGCGATCTTCGCCGCGTTCCTCCTCGTCCCCGCCGCGGCCGAGGCGCACGGCCTCGTCCAGCGCCCGCCGCTGCCGATCCCGCAGTGGCTGTTCGCCTGGGCGGCCGCCGCCGTGCTCGTCATCTCGTTCTTCGCGCTGGCCGTGCTGTGGCCGACGCCGCGGCTCGAGCAGGACGCCTGGCGCGCCGCGCCGACCGGACGCTTCTGGGCCAGCGCACCGGTCCAGGCCTTCTGGGGGCTGCTGGGCGTCTTCCTGCTCGTGGTCACGGTCGTCGCCGGCTACGTGGGCTCGGGGACGGCGCTGGACAACTGGGCGCCGACCTTCCTCCTGATCACGTTCTGGGTCGGGCTGGTCTTCGCCTCGATCCTGTTCGGTGACGTGTTCCGGGCGCTGAGCCCGTGGCGCACCCTCGGTCGCCTGCTCCCGCAGCTCAACCGCCCGTACCCGGAGCGGCTGGGCCGGTGGCCGGCGGCGGCGTTCCTGTTCGCCTTCACCTGGATCGAGCTCGTCTCCGGCTGGGGCGAGGACCCGGCGATGCTCGTCACGGCGGTCGTCGGCTACACGGTCGTCACGCTCGCGGCGCAGGTGTACTTCGGCGTCGACACGTGGTCACGCCGGGGCGAGGCGTTCGCGGTCTACTTCAACCTGTTCGCGCGGATGTCGGTGTTCGAGACCCGCAACGGCACGCTGGGCGTCCGGCGGCCGCTGGGCGGGCTGCCGAAGCTGGACACGCCGCCCGGCACGGTCGCGTTCGTGACGGTGATGATCGGCACGGTGACGTTCGACGGCTTGAGCCAGGGGTCGCTGTGGACGGACCTCTCCACCGGCGTCGTCGACACGCTCGACAGCCTCGGGATCGGCGCGCTGACCGCCGCCAAGATCGCGTCGACGCTCGGCCTGCTGTTCGGCGTCCTGCTCGTGTGGGGCTTCTACCGGCTCGGCGTCGAGGGCGCCCGCTCGGTCGGCGGCAACCTCAGCCTGACCAAGCTCGAGAACGGCTTCGTGCACTCGCTGGTCCCGATCGCGGCGGTGTACGTCGCCGCCCACTACCTCACGTTCCTCGTCTTCGAGGGCCAGGCGATCACGTACCTGGCGTCCGACCCGTTCTCGCAGGGCTGGAACCTGTTCGGCACGGTCGACTGGGGCATCGACTACACCGTCTTCCCGCAGGAGAACACCTGGTACGTGCAGGTCGCGGTGGTCGTCATCGGCCACGTGGCGGCGCTCGCGCTGGCCCACGACCGCGCGCTGACGCTCTACGGCGAGGCGAAGCTGGCGGTGCGCTCGCAGTACTGGATGCTGGGCGTGATGGTCGGCTTCACGTCGCTCGCGCTCTGGCTCCTGGCGCAAGCCGGTTCTTAAAGGGGTCAGACCCCTTCAGGTTCCTTTAGGTCCGCCGGCAAGGTCGCGGCAAGGGGCGGGCAACGCGGCCCGCGGATAGTCGCCGGCATGATCCGCACCCTCCTCGCAGGCCTCGCCGCCGCGTTCATCGTGCTGGCGTGCGCGTCGAGTGCGTCGGCCGACTCGATCGCCTACATCAAAGACGGGAACGTCTGGCTCACGACCCCGGACGGGTCGCGCCAGTACCAGGTGACGACGACCGGCGGCTACTCCGACGTGACCCAATCCGACGACGGCACGATCGTCGCGCTCAACGGCGTCCGGCTGCACAAGCTGGCGCGCGACGGCGCCGTCCAGGCCGACTTCGCCACGCCCGTCTCGAGCACGAGCCCCGGGAAGTCGTTCTGGGGTCCGTACGACCCCGCGATCTCCCCCGACGGCACGAAGGTGGCCTACACCTACTACTGGCTCTCGCAGACGACGACGCCGGACTGCTTCCCGCCCAAGTGCCTCGTCGCGCTCAACGAGGGCGGCACGGGCTACACGTGGTCGGACCGTCTGACCGACTGGAAGACCGGCGACGCGATCGGCTACCACTCGGGCTGGCGCCACCCGTCATGGGTCGACAACGACATGACGCTGCTCACCAACCCGACGCACATCCCGAACCACGACGTGCTGCTCGACCGCATCTCCGACGGCGGCAACGGCCACGGCAACATGGTCATGGCCTGGTTCAGCGACCTCGGCACCACGCACATGAGCGGGGCCGAGATCACGCGGGACAAGCGCAAGCTCGCGGCGGCGACCGGCGATGACGACAAGACCCTGTCCGTCTACCTCGTCCGCGGCTTCCCCAGCGCGTGGAAGGACGGCAACCCGATCGGCTCGGACGTGGTCCGCTGCTACCGCTACGAAGGGCCGGAGAGCGGCTCCTACTCGCAGCCCTCCTGGTCGCCCGACGGGTCGCAGATGGCGTTCGCCGACGGCGCGGGCCTGAAGATCGCCGCGGTGCCGAACTTCGCGTCCGAGTGCACGCTCGACGGCGCGACGCCGAAGCCGGCGACGATGATCGCGGGCGCGAGCGAGCCCGACTGGGGTCCGGCGGACGTCCCGCCGGCGCGCGTCGCGGCTCCCCCCGCCCCGCCGGCCCAGCCGGCCCAGCCGGCGCAACCCACGCCGCCGGCCCGCACGTCGCTGTCGGTGACGGTCGGCAGCGCCTCCAAGAAGGCCGGCGTGCGGCTGTCGGTGAAGGTCACCGGCAAGGGCAAGCTGTCGGCGGTGGCCAAGGCGGGCCGCAAGACCGTCGGCAAGGCCTCCAAGACGGTCAAGCGGGCGGGGACGGCGAGCCTGAAGCTCAAGGTCTCCAAGAAGGGCAAGCTCGCCGTGACGGTGACGTTCAAGCCGTCTTCGGGCGAGACGATGACGAAGACGCTCAGCGTGAAGGTGCGATGACCGGCGGGCGGTGGTTGCCGAGGGAATAAACGTCCAGGACGTTTAGGTTCCGCAGGCGTCGGCGTGCCGAGGGAATAAACGTCCAGGACGTTTAGGTCCCGCAGGCGTCGGCGGGCGGGGGAGCGGTCGAGGACCGCTTCCCGCCCCACGCTTGCCATTCGCGCAGCGCCGGCCGGGTCTCGGTGAGGTCGGTGGAGAACAGGCCGACCGGGAACTTGTCGTCCTCGCGGACCGTGTACTGGAAGGCCACGGTCACGCGCGGGTCGTCCCACCAGCGCACGAGGCGCTCGTGCAGGTCGCGGCAGCCGGCCGCCGCCGGGTCGGCGACCGCGGAGTACTCCTCGGGCGCCGGGCCGACACCGGTCTCGGTGATCCAGATCGTGTGCGGCTCGGGGCAGCCGCGCTCGGCGAGCGCGGTCGCGGCCTGCTCGACCGGGTCGTCGCCGCCGATGTACGCGTGCTGCGAGTAGACCGTCGACGCGCACACGACGTCCTTGGGCAGCCCGCGGATGAACGCCCCGACGCTCGTCACGAGCTTCGTGTCCTTCAGCAGGCCCGCGGTCTCGCCGATCACCAGCTGCTGCTCGCCGTCCGCCTCGTCGAGCGCGCCCATCAGCGTCTTCGCGAGCTCGGTGTAGACGCCGGGCGCGAGGCTCGGCGAGGCGGCGTCGCACTCCGCCCGCTGCGGGGAGACGAACGGCGGCAGGTTCGGCTCGTTCCACGGGCTCCAGAACCGCAGCGTCGCGCCCTCCTCCTTCGCCAGCGCGAGCACGTCGAGGATCAGCTGGCGGTACGCCGGGAGCGTGTCGGGCCGCGGAGCGCGTGCTCGCACGGTGGCCTTGTCGCGCTCGCAGCCGGACGGCGGGGCGGCCGCCCACTCCGGCGTGCCCGTCAGGACGACGAGGGCCTGCCACCGGTCCGGGTCCTCCTTCTGCCGCGACGCGAGCGCGGCGAGCTGCTGCCGCACACCCACCCACCCGAGGCACGGCTGCACCTCGCGCATGCACCCCGTCTCCGGCTTGTTGAGGTCCGCGGGCGCCTCGGGCGTCGGCTGCAGGTGGTGCCAGTCGATCACCAGCCGGAAGAAGGCGGGGTCGAGCTCCCCGAGCGCCACGCGCGCCTGCTCCCACGGCGGTGGCGCCGGCGTGTCCGCGGCCACGAGGTTCGGGTTGAACTCGGTGACGCCGACCGCGAGCCCGGGCCCGGCGGCGGGCACGGGCGTGAGCGGTGCGGTCGTGGGTGCCGGGACGGCGGTGGCCGCCGCCGCGGGCGGCGCGGGCGCCTCCCCCGCCGGGTCGTCACGACCGAGCTCGACCACGGCCGCGCCCAGCAGGACGGCGGCCGCGAGGACGTAGAGAAGCACCGGCCACCGCATCACGTCCGAGGCTAGCCGGGCGGCTGGCCGCGGTAACGGCGAGGCGTCACCCCTCCGGGACGTACGGCGGCGCCACGCCCCACCCCCAGCGGGGCACCGGCGCGCGCTCCACCACCTGCGCACCCGGCTGGGAGTTGAGCAGCGCGAGCCGCGTGCCCCACTCGGCGTAGCCCATGATCGCCGCCCGGAACTCCGGGTCGTCCGGCAGCGCGGCGAGGTCCGCCGCGTGCGAGAGCAGCGTCACGAAGGTCAGGCGCTGCTCGGCCGTGATCCCCAGGCCCAGGTGGTGTCCGAGCATGTGCTCGTAGCCGCCGTGGTGCGCGGTGTAGTCGCCGGGACCACCCATCACCTCGCACCACCAGGTGGTGACGTGGTCGCGGTGCGCCTCGCTGACGGCCCCGCCGAACAGCGCGGCCAGCTCGTCGTCGTCCTCGACGAGGTCGTAGAACGCGTTCAGCCAGCGCGCGAACGCCTCGCGGCCGCCTGCCCACTCGTAGATCGTCGGTGTGTCCGCCACACGCCAGACGCTAATAGATCGAGGACCCCGCCCCGGGACGCGCGTTCTCCGGGTACCGGACGAAGTCGTCGACGAAGCCCGGCAGCGCACGCACGCGGTCCACCCACGCGGCGACCGCGCCGGGCACCTCGACGGGCGCCACGCTCGTGTACGCGAACACCGAGACGTCGGCGATCGAGGGCCTCCCGCCCACCAGCCAGTCGCGCGCGGCCAGGTGCGCGTCGAGCACGTCGAGCGCCGCGCGGCCGACCGCCAGCCGCGGCGCCACCTCCGCCTCGGTCGCGCGCCCCGTCACGAGCCGGAAGCGCGGCCCGCCCAGCCCGCCCATCACCCGCTCCTGCTCGAACGACAGCCACTGCGCCACCTGCGCGCGCTCGAGCGGTGTTCCCGGCAGCCACGCCGTGCCCTCCGCGAGGTACCAGAGGATCGCGTTGGACTGCGTGATCCGCTCCCCCGAGTCCAGCTCGAGCACCGGCGTCTCGCGCACCGGGTTGATCATCGCGAACTCGCACGTGAGCGTGTCCCCGCCGAAGATGTCGACGGGAACGCGCTCGTACGCGCGGTCCAGCATCCCGAGCAGGAGCCGGACCTTGAAGCAGTTGCCGGACGCGGCGTAGTCGTAGAGGCGCATGCGCCTCCAACGTCCACCGCTAGGACGATGTGAGCCGCATCAGTCGAGCGTGTACGCGTCGTCGTTGTCGAGGCCGTTGAGCGCCATGTCGTTGGTGCTGTAGACGCCGTCCTGGATGCGCACGAAGCGGCGCGTGCCGTCGGCGAGGAGGACGACCGCAGCGATGCCGGCCTTGCCGTCGGTCCAGTAGCCGACCTTGCCGGCGGGCGGGGTGTCGTCGGGCGTCGCGAGCTCGACGACGTCCGGGCCGAGCTGCGCCTGGACGCGCTCGAGGAGGGTGTCGCCCGGCAGCTTGAACGACGGGTCGCCGGCCAGGCTGACGGCGACGGTCATCACGCCCAGCTCCATCGTGCGTGCGCGCTGGTCGAGGAACGCGCGGCCGCGGTCGGTGACCGCGACGATCACGCGGACGCACCGCTTGCGGTCCTCGGTCGGGAAGCACCGCCGGTCCCGCTTCTCCTGCTTCGTGGCGATCGTGCAGTAGTCACCCTGCGTCCACATCCGCACGGTGCCGCGGCGCTTGGGGATCTTGGAGCTCGGATTCGCCATGAATCCCATCGAGCGCAGTCTGCCGTCGTCGTCGCCGACCTCGCCGCAGCCGACGTACGCGGTCTTGCCCGCGATCGTCTTGTAGAGCTTCGCGGCCTTCGGGCCGAAGCGCACGAGGTCGCCGCCGGAGCGGACGTGCACATCGTCGGCCGCGTCGTAGACCGGCATCAGGAGGTCGCCGACCGACGCGTTCGCCGCGGGGGCGAAGCAGGCGGAGGCGAGCAGGGTCAGGCACAGCGCGCGGAGTTTCACGCGCGGGAGTAAAGCGGCGCGCGAGGCGCCGCTCAATACGACAGGGTCTAGACCGCGGAGACTTCTTCCTCTTCCGCGACGCGGAACGAGGAGCCGCAGCCGCAGGCCGCGATGACGTTCGGGTTGTCGACCTTGAAGCCGGCGCCCTGCATGGACTCGACGTAGTCGACGACCGCGCCCTTGACGTAGGGGAGCGACGGGCTGTCGACGAGGATGCGCAGGCCGTGGTCCTCGAAGACCTCGTCACCCGGGCGCTCCTGGTCGAACGCGAGCGCATACTGGAAGCCCGAGCACCCGCCGCCGCGGACGCCCACGCGGAGCCCGGCGGTCTGCACGTCAGTGCTCTGGGACGCCAGGAACTCCTGAACCTTCTCGGCGCCCTTTTCGGTGAAGGTGATCACGTGTCAGTACTCCCGTGCGGGTTTCCCAGCCAATACTTCCCGAAGTGTAGCGACCGCTACCCTCCAGGTGAATGCCCTCCACCGACGACCTCAAGCAGCGCATCGAGGCCGCGATTCCCGGCTCTACAGCCAGCGTCACCGACCTCACGGGCACGGAAGACCACTTCCGCGCCACCGTCGTCGCGCCGGAGTTCGCCGAGATGAGCCGCATCGAGCAGCATCGCCGCGTGTATGCGGTGTTCGGAGCCGACATCGGCGGCCCGATCCATGCCCTATCCCTCGTCACGAAGGCGGAAGCGTGAGCGCCACTGAGAATCCCATGCGCGACGAGATCTCCAAGGCGATCTCCGAGCACGAAGTCATCCTCTTCATGAAGGGTCGCCCGGAGCAGCCGATGTGCGGCTTCAGCGCCCGCACCGTCGCCGCCCTCGACGCGCTCGGCGCCTCGTACGCGGCCGTGGACATCCTCCCGGACCCGCGGATCCGCCAGGAGCTGTCCGCGATCTCGAACTGGCCGACGATCCCCCAGCTGTTCGTCAACGGCGAGCTCGTCGGCGGCTGCGACATCGTCACCGAGATGTACGAGACGGGCGAGCTCGCCACGACGCTCGGCATCGAGCCGAAGGCCGACGCGCCCGCGGAGGCCCCGGTGGCCTCGGAGCCGGGCGCGCCGCCCCTCCAGATCAAGAACGACCTGAGCTGACGTCCAGCGCGCCGTGGCGGTCGTCCTCACGGGCGAACCGCCCCTCGCGCGGGGGCGCGCCGCCCTCGCCGCTCGCGCGCTGCACCCGTGACTTGACGACGTAGGCGGCGAGCACGACGCCGACGCTCAGCAGCCCGAGCCAGAGCTGCGAGCGCACGTCCTCGACCAGCGCCATCGACGCGATCACCACGCCGATCGCCGCGATCGCGAAGTAGGTCAGGTACGGGTACGCCCACATCCGGACCTTGAGCGACTCGGGGTCCTCACGCTCGAGCCGGCGCCGCAGCACCAGCTGCGAGCAGGCGATCAGCAGGTACACGAACAGCGCGACGGCACCGCTCGTGTTGAGCAGGAACAGGAACACCTTGTCCGGCGAGATCACGTTGGCGATCACCGACAGGAAGCCGATCGACGTGGCGATGACGGTCGCGCGCGCGGGCACGCCGCGTGAGTTCAGGCGCACCATCCACTGCGGCGCGTCGCCGGCCCGCGCCAGCGAGAAGTTCATGCGCGAGGCGACGTACAGGCCGGAGTTCAGGCACGAGAGCACCGCGGTGAGCACGACCACGTTCATCACCTGCGCCGCGGCCGGGATGCCGATCTCGTCCAGCGTCGCGGCGAACGGCGACTTGCCCAGCTCGGCCGAGTTCCACGGCAGGATCGCCACGATCAGGAACACGGCGAGCACGTAGAAGACGAGCACGCGCGTGATCACCGAGTTCGTGGCCTTGCGCACCGACTCGCCGGGCTCGTCGGACTCCGCGGCCGCGACCGTCGCGATCTCCGCGCCCACGAAGGCGAAGATCACGATCACGATGCCCGACAGGATCGACACGCCGCCCTCGGGCACGAAGCCGCCCTCGTTCGTGAGCGGCGCGACGCCGCCGCCGAAGATCACGTAGCCCAGCGCCACCGCGATGAAGGCCACGATCGCGGCGACCTTGATCGACGCGAACCAGAACTCGAACTCGCCGAACGAGCGCACGGAGATCAGGTTCGTGGCCGTGAGCAGGATCATCAGCACGAGGCTGGACGCCCAGATCGGCACGCCCGGCAGCCATTCCTCGATGATCGCCGCGCCCGCCGCCGCCTCCACGGCCAGCACGATCACCCAGAAGTACCAGTACAGCCAGCCGACCGTGAAGCGCGCCCACGGACCGAGCGCCTCACCCGCGTAGTCGGCGAACGAGCCGGTGCTCGGCCGGGCCACCGCCATCTCGCCCAGCATGCGCATCACGAGGATGACGAGCACGCCCGCGGCAAGATAGGAGAGCACCGCAGCCGGCCCGGTCTGGTTGATCACGGCGCCCGACCCCACGAACAGGCCGGCGCCGATGACCCCGCCGAGCGAGATCATCGTCACGTGGCGGCGCTTCAAGCCGCTCTGCAGACCCCCTGAATCCATGACTGACCAGTACCCGCGCATCGCCGTCATCCATCACCTCCAGCAGCCGTTCCTGGGCAACGCCGCCGCGCCGCTCGGCCCCGTCGAAGAGCACTTCCGCGGTGAGCTCCCCGAACTCGAAGGCCTCGACGCCATCGTCGCCTTCGGCGGCGAGCAGGACGCGTGGGACCCGGCCCTGGCCGACGAGGTCGCGCTGATCGCCGAGGCGGTCGAGCGCCAGATCCCCTTCCTCGGCGTGTGCCTCGGCGCGCAGCTGCTGGCCCGCGCGACCGGCGGCGAGAACCTGCGCCTACCCAAGCGGTTCCTCTCCTGGGAGCCGCTCACCGTGCTGGATCCGACCGACCCGGTGCTCGGCGCGATCCCCGCCGGCGCGCACGCGCTGCACTGGAACCAGGACGGCTTCGAGCCGCCCGCGCACGCCGTCGAGGTCTACGCGCGTCCCGCCGGCGGCCGCGCGGAGGGGTTCCGCGTCGGCCCGTGCGCGTGGGGCGTCCAGTTCCATCCGGAGGTCGACCAGGCAGCCGTGGACGGCTGGTACGCCGGCTGGCCCGAGTCAGCGGCCGCCGCGGGCACGACCGAGGAGGCTGCGCGCGTCGCCGACGCGCTGCACCTGCCGAGCCAGGCCGCGCTCTCCCAGGCGATCTTCGGCGCCTTTGCCCGTGTGGCAAACCAGCTTGCGGTTTCGCGTTAGCGACATATCGTTGAGGGCGTGCCTGCTCCTGACGCCATCGCCTTCGTCCGTGCCGCCCTGCCGCCCGCTCCCGCGCGGGTCCTCGAGATCGGCGCCGGCGACGGCGCGCTCGCCGAGGTCCTGCGCGGCGCCGGCCACGACGTGACCGCCATCGACCCGCGCGGTGCCGGCGACGTCCTAGCCGTGCCGCTGATCGAGCTCGAGGCCGAGCCGTTCGACGCCGCGGTCGCGATGACGTCGCTGCACCACGTGGAGCCGCTCGCCGAGTCGCTCGAGCACCTCGCCGGGCTCCTGCGGGCGGGCGGCCGGCTCGTGGTCGACGAGTACGACGTCGCCGCGCTCGACGAGCGCGCCGCGCGCTGGTGGATCGCGAAGTCCGGGCAGCACCAGGACCCCGCCGAGTACGTCGCGCACATGCGCGAGCACATCGTCTCCGTCGCCCGCATCCGCGAGGCGCTCGCGCCCTGGTTCGACGTGCCCGAGCCCGTGCCGGGCGCCTACCTGTACCGCCACAAGATCGGCTGGGCGCACCGCGACGAGGAGGAGGCGCTGATCGCGACGGGCGTGATCCCGGCGACGGGCGCCCGCTTCGTCGCGACGCGGCGCTAGCGCTTGGCCAGGCGGCGCGCGCCGGAGCCGGCGGGCGTGTAGTCCATGGAGTAGTGCTGGTAGGTCGCGGCCTCGTCGTCGAGCGTGAGCTCGGCGTCGGTGTCGAAGCTCGGCGCCTTCTTGAAGACGGCCTTGCGCCGGTCCACGCGCACGAAGTCGCGCCCGACGCTCGCGCGCACCAGCGGCACGAGCGTCAGCGACTTGGAGACGAGGCCGGTCTTGACCGCGGCGAACGCGGGCTCGTCGGTCTCACCGTCGTAGTAGACCTCTTCGAGCTTGCCGAGCTTCTCGCCGTTGGGATCGACGACCTCCTGGCCGCGCCAGTCCGCGATGTTCTCGACGGGGATCATGGTGCTGGAATACCCCGCGGCGGGCTTCACAAGTCGCGCCGGCGGAACGCCCACAGCGCGACGAACGCGATCGCGCCCAGGTACAGCGCCGTGTACGGCCACAACAGCGCGCCGAACGCCTGCGCGCCGCCGAACGGCCCGAGGTTGATCGCGTAGCGGTTGAAGCCGAACGTGTCGGCCGTGATCTCGCTCAGCGCGTTCTGGTAGTGAGCCTCGAACGGCAGGATCCACGAGGTGATCTGGGACACGTCCTGGAGCGTGTCCGAGCTCAGCGCCTCGCCGATCTGCCCGAGCAGGCCCGCGGTCAGCCCCGCGCCGAACAGCATGAAGATCGCGATGCCGTTGGCGGTGCTCGACAGCAGCACCGACCCGCCGAGCGCGAGCGCCGCCAGGATCGCGACGGCGATCGCCATCTGGAAAGCCGGGACGAGCAGCCGGTCCGGCCACCAGTCGATGAACAGGTTGGTGATCACGACCGAGGCCAGGAACACGAGCACCGTGTAGGCCATGCACACGCCCGCGGCCGCGGCGTAGCGGCCGAGCAGGAACGTCGCGCGGCTGAGCGGCCGCACGACGAGCGGCTGCAGCAGCCCGCGTTCGGCGTCGCCGCGCACGGCGTTGAGCGTCAGGAAGACGGCGAGGATCGCGCCCAGGAACAGCGTCGCGAACATCGACAGGCCGAGCAGGGTCGCGCCCGCGACCGTGTCCGGATCGACGCCGGACTCGAAGTCGCCGAACTCGGTCACCTCGCGGGACACGCGCCAGACGCCGAGCCCGTAGAGCCCGAGGAACGCGACGGTGAGCAGCGCGACGACGACGAACACGCGGCGCCGCACGGACTCGCGGAGCGCGAACCCCGCGACGATCTGCACGCCGCTCATCGCCCGCCCACCAGCTCCAGGTAGGTGTCCTCGAGCGAGGACCGCACCACGCGGATCTCGTACACGTCCTCGCCCGCCTCGACCAGCTCGCGCACGAGCCGCGGGATGTCGTCGCGCGCCGCCTGCCCGAACTGCCGCACACCGCGGCCGGTGGTGATCTCGACGCCGCCCGCGTGCGAGAGCTCGGCGGGGGTGCCGGCCGCGACCACCTCGCCGCGCGCGATCATGATCACGCGGTCGCAGACCAGCTCCACCTCCGACAGCAGGTGCGAGTTGAGCAGCACCGCGACGCCGCGTCCGCGCAAGGTCTCCAGCAGCTGGCGCACGGTCCGCCGTCCGGCCGGGTCGAGCGCGCTCGTCGGCTCGTCCAGCAGGAGCAGCTTGGGCGAGCCGAGCATCGCCTGCGCGATCCCGAGCCGCTGCTGCATGCCCTTGGACATGTGCCCGACGCGCCGGTCCGGCACGTCCCCGAGGGCGACGAGCTCGAGCAGCTCACGCCGCTCGGCCGCGCCGCCGGCGGACCCGGTGAGCTTCTGGTGCATCTGGAGCAGCTCATCCGCGCTCAGCCAGTCGGGAAAGCGGAACAGCTCCGCCAGGTAGCCGAGCGCGGCGTTGGCGGCGAGGCTCCCGGCCGGGGCGCCCATGATCCGGGCGGTTCCGCTCGTGGGCCGCACGAGCCCGCACGCGATCTTCACGAGCGAGGACTTGCCGGCGCCGTTCGGGCCGAGCAGGCCGACGAGCTCGCCTTCGCCGACCGTCAGGTCGACGCCTTTGAGCGCCTCGTTGGCGCCGTAGCGCTTGCGCAGGTCACTGACCGAAAGAGCATCGGGCACGGCGCCCATCCTGCCCGATCACCGGCTCAACCTTGCCGTCTGCACGAAATCTCCTCGATCCGTCCACGAATGAAGCCACGTTCGACCTCGCTGTCGGTGAGCGCGAGCGCGGCGGCGTAGGCCGCGGCGGCCTCGTCCAGCCGGTCGAGCCGTCGCAGCAGGTCGGCGCGGGTGGCGTGGAACAGGTGGTAACCGTCGAGGTCGTGGATGTCGGCCATGGCCGCCAGGCCCGCGGCGGGGCCGTCGCGCTCGGCGATCGCGACCGCGCGGTTGAGGGCGACGACCGGCGTCGGCGAGACGTGCCACAGCTGGTCGTAGAGCCAGGCGATCCGCGTCCAGTCCGAGCCACGCGCGTGCTCGACGCCGATCGACGCCTGCAGCAGGTACACGCCGACGCGCCCGAGGGCCCAGCCGCGCGCGACGAGCCGCTCGCCCTCCGCGATCTCCGCACGGTCCCAGCGCGAGCGGTCCTGATCGGCGAGCAGGACCAGCGCCCCGTCGGCGTCCACCCGGGCCTCGCGCCGCGAGTCCTGCAGGAGCATCAGGGCGAGCAGGCCGATCGCCTCGCCCTCGTCCGGCATCAGCGCGACGAGCAGGCGGGCGAGGCGGATCGCCTCCCCGCACAGCTCCGCGCGGATCGGCGGCCCGTAGCCCGCGTTGAAGATCAGGTAGAGCGTCGTCAGGACGCTGCGCAGGCGGTCGGGCAGGTCGGCGTCGCGCGGGACCTCGTAACGGATGCCGGCGCCGGCGATCTTGCGCTTGGCGCGCGTGATCCGCTGCGCCATCGCCGGCTCGGCGACGAGGAACGCGCGGGCCACCTCGGCCGTCGTCAGCCCACCGAGCGCGCGCAACGTCAGGGCCACCCGCGCCTCCGGGGCGAGCGCCGGGTGGCAGACGGTGAAGATCAGCCGCAGCCGGTCGTCGACGATCGGGCTCACGGAGGTCTCGGGCTCGCGGTCCTCGCCGACGGTCCGCAGCTCCGCCTCGAGCGCCATCCGCCGCCCGGCCCAGCGCCGCTCCGAGCGGATCCGGTCGAGCGCGCGGTTGCGCGCGGTGGTGACGATCCACGCCGCCGGGTTGTCCGGCAGGCCGTCGCGCGGCCAGCGCTCGAGCGCGACCAAGAACGCGTCCTGCACAGCCTCCTCGGCACGGTCGAGGTCGCCGAAGACCCGTGCGAGCGTGGCCACCGCCTGCCCCGACTCGCGCCGGAACAGGCGGTCGGCGACCGCGACCTGCGGGCCGCTGGTCAGCCCTCGAACTCCATGATCGGGCGCACCTCGACGGTCCCGGTCTGCGCCTCCGGGATCTGCGCCGCCCACGTCAGCGCCTCGTCGAGGTCCTTGGCCTCGAGCAGGTAGTAGCCGCCGAGCTGTTCCTTGGTCTCCGCGAACGGGCCGTCGGTGAGCATGCGCTCGCCGTCGCGGACCCGCACGGTCGTGGCCGTGTGGCTGAGCTCCAGCGCCTCGCCGCCGAGCAGCACGCCGGCCTTGCCCGCCGCCTCGCCGAACACGGTGTGCGCCTCGAAGGTCGCCGCCATGTCGGCCTCAGTCGCGTTGGCCCATTGGGATTCGTCGCCGTAGATCAGTGCAAGGAACTTCATCTGGGTTCACCCTCCTCGGGCGTCGTCGGTCGACCCTTCGACGTCCGGCCAGACGCTATTCGACATTCGTGGCGCGTAGGCGCTCGTCCGGTTGAGCCACCGGATAGGGTTCGCTGCGATGTCCAGGATCGCGGTCGTAACCGACACCACGCAGTACCTCCCCACCGATGTCATCGAGCGCCACGGCATCCACCGGGTCTCCCTGTACGTCAACTGGGACGGCCGGACCGACCGCGAGATCGACCTCCCGGACTACGACGGCTACTACGACTTCCTGCGCAGCGCGGGTGAGCTGCCCACCACCTCGCAGCCGTCGCTGGGCGATTTCCTGGCGGTGTACGAGCCGCTCGTCGAGGCGGGTGACGAGGTCGTCTCGATCCATCTCAGCGGCGGGATCTCCGGCACGGTCCGGACCGCCGAGCAGGCGCGCGAGCTGCTGATCGAGCGCGGCATGCCCGCCGAGCAGATGGTCGTGATCGACTCGCGCACGGGCTGCGCCGGGCACGGCTTCATGTCCGTGGCGGCCGCGAACGCGGTCGAGCGCGGCGCCGACTTCGCCGGGGCCGTCGCCGCCGCGCACAAGGTCCGCGAGGACCTGCAGATCCTCGTGATGGTGGACACGCTCGAGTACCTGCGCCGGGGCGGTCGGATCGGCGCGGCGGCCGCCTGGATCGGCGCGACGCTGAAGGTCAAGCCGATCCTCACGATCGAGGGCGAGATGCAGCCCGTCGAACGCGTTCGCACCGCGGGCCGGGCGTTCGAGCGCCTCGTCGCGCACCTCGAGCAGCGCCGCGAGGACGGGTGCGACGCGTTCGCCATCCAGCACATCCAGGCGCCGGCCGAGGCGCAGCGCCTCGCCGAGCGCGGGCGTGAGATCTACGGTCGCGACCCCGAGCTGATCTCGGAGATCGGCCCCGTGATCGGTACCCACACCGGCCCCGGCATCCTCGGCGTCGCCGGCCTGCGGACCGAGCTTCTGGGTCCCATGTAGGAGGACTTCGCCGCGCGGCCTGGAAAGGACGGCGCGGTGGGCGTCCCTCTCGATCCTCCTCCGCGCCGCGAAGAGCCGCCGCTCGTGCGCGTCGAGCCGGCGTTCTCGCCGCGGAACATCGTTCGCGCCCTCTTCATCGTCGTCTTCTTCGCGCTCGCGCTGTGGCTCGTGTTCCTGCTGCGCAAGCCGATCAGCTGGGTGCTGATCGCGATCTTCCTCGCGGTCGCGCTGAGCGGCCCGGTGAACTGGCTCAGCCAGTGGATGAAGCGCGGATTCGCGATCACGGTCGTCTACCTGGCGCTGCTCCTGGTGCCGATCGGCATCGGCGCGCTGATCGTGCCACCGCTGGTCACTCAGACGAACAACCTCGTCCAGAACCTGCCGGAGTACGCGCAGGACGCGCAGGACTACGTCGAGCGCAACGAGCGGCTGCGCAGCCTCGAGCAGGACTACAACATCACCGGCAAGCTGCAGGAGGAGGCGGAGAAGCTCCCCGGGCGCATCGGTGACGCGGCCAACGTGCTCGGCGACATCGGCCTCGGCGTCGTCAACAGCCTGTTCAGCCTGTTCACGATCCTCGTCCTGACCGCGTTCCTCCTGGGCAGCGGCCGTCACTGGGTGCAGCGCGCGATCGACCTGCGGCCGCCCCGGCACGCCGCGCGCATCCGCACGGCGGTCGACCACATGGGCAAGGCGGTCGGCGCCTACGTCGGCGGCGTCCTCGCGCAGGCGACGGTCGCCGCGATCGCCGCGTACATCGTGCTGATCATCCTCGACGTGCCGTTCGCGGCGGCGCTCGCGATCATCATCTTCTTCGCCGACCTCGTGCCGCTGGTCGGCGCGACGATCGGCGCCGTGCTCGTCGGCGTCGTGACCGTGTTCGCGGACTTCCCGACGGCGACGATCGTCTGGGCGATCTACTCGATCATCTACCAGCAGGTCGAGAACACGCTGATCCAGCCGCAGATCCAGAAGCGCGCGGTCAACGTGCACCCGTTCATCGTGCTCGTCGCCGTGCTGTTCGGCTCGACCCTGCTGGGCGTGCTCGGCGCGCTGGTCGCGATCCCGGTCGCCGCCTCCGTGCAGATCGCGATCCGCGAGTGGTGGGACTACCGGCACGACCAGCACGTGGCCGAGCTGACCGCCGGCGCGATGCCTCCGGGGGACATCGAGCCCCCGAAGCCTGCGCCGGCGTAAGCCCTAGTAGTACCGTCGAGACGCGCGGCGGCCGGTCAGCAGACCGGTGACGGCGGCGATCCCGCCGCCCACGACGAAGCCCGCCACGGCCGCGCCGATGACCACTTCGCGCTTGTGCGCCTTCAGCTGCGAGCGCCAGTCCGTCGCCTTGACGATCTCGCCGCGGAGGTTCTCCACGGCGAGGCCGAGCTCGGCCCGGTTGGCCTCGATCGAGCGCCGGATCTCCTCCGGCGTGCGCTGCGCGCTCATCGCTTCGCCTCCACCTTGCCGGGCGTGGTCGGTGCCACGACGCCTTCCGGCGTGGCCGGCTGCGGGTTCTGCAGCGTCGCCTTGATCAGCTGAGCCTCCTCGATCGCCATCTGCGGGGTGGGCGGCGTGCTCTTCTTGAACGCGCGCGCCGCCAGGAAGCCGGCGAGGCCGCCGAAGAGGAACAGCAGGCCCGCGAGGATGAGGTAGCCGAGCCACGGGTTGGCCCCGAGGACGTCGGCGATCAGCAGCGCGAGGAAGTGCAGGAAGTAGATCAGCCCTGCGAGCACGAAGATGCCCGCGGCCGCGCCGACGGCGATGCCCTTGACCAGGCCGCTGACCTTCTCGGTCATCTCGGCCTTGGCCAGCGCGATCTCCTCGCGCACGAGCAGCTGCGCCTTCTCGGTGACTTCGGTGATGGCCTTCGCGAGCTCTGACGTCTGATGATCCGGAGCCACTAGTCGACCAGCCTCTTGAAGATGCGGGCGAAGAGGAACGCGCCCACGAACACGGCGCCCGCGAGCACCTCGGGACGGTCGAACGGGCTTCCCTCGCCCGTCTCCTTCTCCACCGGCGCGCGGTAGGCGCTGCCGCCGGCGGCGGACGCGGCCACGGCCGGGTCGGTGTCCGAGCCGAGGCCCGGGCTCATCACGTTGGCGCCCGAGACGGTCGCCGGGGCCTCCTTGGCGGGCGTCGAGGACTCGACCTTGAGCCGCTCGGCGTTGCCGGCCTGCTCGCGGGCCCGCTGCGCCTCGGCCTCGGCCCGCTCGGCCTCCTGCCGTGCGCGGCGTTCCTTGCGGGTCTGCTTCTCCTCCTGGCGGCGAGCGGCTTCGGCCTCTTCGTGGGCCTTGGCCGTCTCCTCCTCGGCGCGGCGCGCGTCGGTCTCGCGCAGCTCGGCACGCAGCTCGGCGCCGCGGGCTTCTGCCCTCGTGCGCTCGGCCTGCGCCTCAGCCTCACGCGCGGCTGCAGCGGCCTCGGCCTCGGCGGCGGTGGAACCGGCGGCGGCGCTGCCCGCCTGCGCGGGCTTCCCGGGCGGCTCCAGGTCCGGCGGGGCGTCCCATTCCTGGGTACGGTCGGGGTCGTTCGAGCTCACTCCGGCGGATCTTCCCCAAAGATGCGGCGGAATACCACCGCGGCGAGACGCGTCGTCACGATCGAGGCCAGTGCCCCGGTGCCGGCGAGCAGGCCAGACCAGGCCAGGCGCTTGACGAGATCGTTGTCCATAGCGGCGGAGTCTATGCGGCCAGGCCGCCGCAGATGGTCTGCACGATGTGGGCCTTCGCGCTGTCGTAGGCGTCCTCGCCCTCGTCGAGCAGCCCGAAGATCCATCCCGTCAACACCTGCTCGATCGCGCCGTAGAACGACATGACGGCGAACTGGGCGGGGATCTCGGACCGGAACTCGCCGCGTTGCTGAGCCTTCTCGACCACCCCGCGGATGAGTGCGTACGCCTCGTCGATCTTGCGGATGTGCACCGCGCCGAACGAGTTCGCGGCGCGTGTGACCTCCACGATGATGACCTTCATCAGGTCGGGATCGTGACGGTAGGAGTCGATGATGAAGCCCGCGATCGCGTGCAGCTTCTCCTCGGCGGGGACCTCCAGCGCGTCTGTGTGCCGGATCGCCTCGAGCAGGACCTCCCAGCGCTCCAGGAAGAGCGTGTCCAGCACCTGGTCCTTGGACTTGAAGTAGTGGTAGACGAGCCCGTAGGCCACGCCGGCCTCGTCGGCGATGTCCGACACGCGGCACTTGTGGAACCCGTCGCGGGCGAAGACGCGGACGGCGGCGTCGAGGATGATCCGCCGCTTGTCGACGGGCGCCTGCTTCGTCACTACGCGGTGACCTGGTCCGGCCACGCGTACGCGGACGGCCGCCGGTTGGCCAGCGACGGCAGCGTGCGACGGATCTCCGTCTGACGCTCGAGGTCGAGCTCGGCGACCACGAACGTCTCCGTGTCCGGCGCGGTCGCGAGCACCACGCCCCACGGGTCGACGATCATCGAGCGCCCGCCGGAGCGGATGCCGGGCGCGTGCTCGCCGACCTGGTTGGCGGCGACGACGAACGCCTGCCCCTCGATCGCGCGGGCGCGCAGCAGGATCTCCCAGTGGTCGCGCGTCGTCGCGAACGTGAACGCGGCCGGGACGGCGATGATCTCCGCGCCCCGGACCGCGAGGATCCGGTAGAGCTCGGGGAAGCGGACGTCGTAGCAGATGGACAGGCCGAGGCCGGTGCCACCGCTGGTCTCCGAGACGACGATCTCCTCGCCGGGCGCCTCGTGCGCGGACTCCTTGTAGACGCGCCCGCCGACCTCCACGTCGAACATGTGGATCTTGCGGTAGGTCGCGCGGACCTCGCCGTCGGGGGACACGTGCAGCGACGTGTTGCTGTGGCGGTCCTCGCCCTGCTCGGTGAACGAGCCGGCGACGAGGTCGATGCCGAGCTCGCGCGCGATGCCCTTCGCCCACTGCGCGACGGTTCCGTCGAGCGGCTCGGCGGCGGCGATCGTCTGCTCCGGCGTGCCCAGCGCGGGCCACTTCTCCGGGAGCACGACCAGCTCGGCACCGGCCTTCGCGGCCGCCCGCGTCAGGCGGTCGGCGGCCTCGAGGTTGCGATCGCGATCAGGGGTGGACTGCAGCTGAACGGCGGCGGCGAACACGAGGGGTCTCCTTCATTGACCAGCGGGTCAATCCGGCGGCTGAGCATATCGTGTGAACGGCATGCCGCTACGGAAGTCCTGGCACTGGGTGGGCGCGTTCGGACCGGACGTGATGCTGTGCGTCGCACACGCCCGCGTCGGCGTGATCCGCCGCTCGTGGTGGGCGGTCTGGGACGGCACGCAGCTGCACGAGGGCACGCGCGCGCCGTTCACGCTGGCGCTGGAGCGGGGCACGCCGATCGAGGTCACCACCGGCCCGGCCTTCACCCGCAAGACGCCGCTGCGCGTGCGCGGGACCGTGCTCGGGAAGACGATCGACCTGCCCGGCCTGCTCGACGAGTCCCACGGCCGCCATGCGCGCCGCACCGCGTGGATGTGGTCGGCGGGCGCGGGCGTCACCACCGACGGCGCGCCGGTCGTCTGGAACCTCGTCGACGGCCTGCACGACGGCACGCCGTCCGAGCGCACCGTCTGGCTCGACGGCGTCCCGCACGAGGTCGGCCCGCAGCCGTTCGACGGCCTGTGCGGCGTCGGCGACCTGCGCTTCACGGCGAGCGTCACCCGGGCCAAGAAGGAGAACTACCTCGTCCTCGCCTCCGACTACGAGCAGCCGTTCGGCACGTTCACGGGCTCGCTGCCGGTCGCGGGCGAGCTCGCCTCGGGCCACGGCGTGATGGAGCGCCACGAGGCGCTCTGGTGACGAACTTGAACGTCCTGGACGTTTATGTTCGTGCGGTGCACACGTGATCGTCGCTGCCGCGGCGCTCGTCGCGGCGATCGCCGCCGCGATCGCGCGGCGGGCGCCCGAGGCGCTGGTGGCGCTCGCCGGCGCGGCGCTGCTGCTCGCGATCGGCGTGCTCGAGCCCCGCGACGCGCTGGACGAGGCCGAGTCGCTCGCACCCACGCTCGCCGTGCTGGCCTCGTTGCTCGTGCTCGGGGACGGGTGTGAGCGGGCCGGTCTGTTCGACGCGCTCGCGGCGCGGATGGCCGTGCGGGCGCGCGGGTCGGGGCCACGGCTGCTCGCGTACGTGTTCGCGGCCGCGGTCGCCGTCACCGCGGTGCTCGGGCTGGACGCGACCGTCGTGCTGCTCACGCCCGCCGCGTTCGCCGCCGCCGCGAAGGCGCGGATGCCCGGCCGACCGCACGTCTACGCGACGTCGCACCTGGCCAACTCGGCCAGCCTGCTCCTCCCCATCTCCAACCTGACGAACCTGCTCGCGTTCAAGGCGACGGACCTGTCGTTCGCGGGCTTCGCGGCCAAGATGGCGCTGCCGACCGCGGTCGCGGTCGCGATCGAGTGGCTCGTCCTGCGGCGCGTGTTCCGGACCGCGCTCGAGACGCCCGGCCGCACCCCGCGCACCGACCTGCCGCCGATCCCGCGGCGCCCGCTCGTCATCCTCGCGCTGACGCTGGCCGGCTTCCTCGCCGCCGGCCCGCTCGGCCTCGACGCCGCCTGGCCCGCCGCCGCCGGCGCACTCCTCATGGGTCCACGCCTGAAGGCCATGGACCTCCCGCTGATCGCCTTCGTGCTCGGGCTGAGCCTGATCGTGCGCGCGCTGGCGGACGCCGGGCTCGCGGACGTCGTCGCCGACGTCCTGCCGCAGGGCACGGGGCTGCTGGCGCTGCTCGGCGCGACCTTCCTCGCGGCGGCGCTGGCCAACGTCCTCAACAACGTCCCGGCCCTGCTCGTCCTGCTCCCCGCGGCGGCCGCGGCCGGACCCGCCACCGTGCTGGCCGTGCTGATCGGCGTCAACGCCGGGCCGAACCTCACCTACACGGGCAGCCTCGCCACGCTGATCTGGCGGCGCGTCCTGCGCGAGCGCGGCGAGGACGTCAGCCACCGCGAGTTCCACGTGCTCGGCGCGCTGTCGGTGCCGCCGATCCTGATCGGCGCTACCGTCGCCCTGTGGCTGGTGACGTGAGAGTCCTCGCCTGGATCACCGAAGGCGGGTGGGAGGCCGCGATCGACGCGGTCAAGACGCTGCGCACGAGCCACGTCACGCTCGTGCACGTCGACACGGTCGACCTGCCCGGCCGCGGGCACCGCCACAGCGAGGTGATGGAGCGCATGCACGCGCTCGCGGGCGAGGCCGCGGAGGCGCTGCTCGAGGACGCCGAGGAGCGGCTCGGCCGCGAGGCCGACAAGCGCGCCGAGAGTGGCGTCGCCGAGACGATCGTCTACGAGCTGGCCACCGAGCACGACGTCCTGGTCCTCGCGCGTGACGGACGTCACAGCGGCCCGCACTCGATCGGGCATGATCAGCGCTGGGTGATCGATCACGCGCCCTGCACGGTGATCATGACCTGGCCGGAGGGCGCGCCCGACCCGAGCGAGCCGCCTCCCAAGCCCAAGCCGAAGCCGCCGCACTCAAAGCCCAAGCCGAAGCCGAAACCGAAGCCACTATGAGCCTTCCGCCCGGCCCGTCAGGTCCACACCTCCTGCAGACGATGGGCTGGCTCTCGCGCCCCGGCCCGTACTCGCGCCGGCTGCGCGCCCGCTACGGGGACGTGATCACGCTGCACGTCGAGCGGCACGCGCCGTGGGTCCTGCTCGGCGACCCCGACCACGTCAAGCAGGTCTTCACCGGCGACCCGGACGTGCTCCACGCGGGCGAGGGCAACGCGATCCTCAAGCCGCTCCTGGGCCCGCGCAGCGTGCTGCTGCTCGACGGCTCCGAGCACCTGCAGCAACGCAAGCTGATGCTGCCGCCGTTCCACGGCGAGCGGATGCAGGCGTACGGGGACATGATCCGCGCGATCGCCGCCGAGGAGGTCGCGTCGTGGCCGACGGGGCAGCCGCTCCCGACCCGCCTGCGCACGCAGGCGCTGACGCTCGAGATCATCATGCGCGCGATCTTCGGCAGCCGTGACGAGCGCCTGCGCGACGCGGTCAACGCGCTGCTGGAGTTCGTCGGCCGGCCGAGCTCCCTCGTGCTGTCCGTGCTCGGCGGCACGCGCGCGAACGCCTACGTCTACGGCCGCGTGCGCGCCGAGGTCGACAGGTTGCTCGCGGAGCTGATCGCCGCCCGCCGCGCCGACCCCGAGCTCGCGTCCAAGGACGACATCCTCTCGCTGCTGATGGCGGGCACGGACATGGACGACGTGACGCTGATCGACGAGCTGGTCACGCTGCTCGCCGCCGGCCACGAGACGACCGCGACCGCGCTCGCCTGGGCGCTCGAGCGGCTCGCGCGCCACCCGGCGGCGTGGGCGCGTCTGCGTGAGGGCGAGGACGACTACCTGGACGCGGTCTGCAAGGAGACGCTGCGCCTGCGCCCGGTCATCCCGGGCGTGATCCGCATGCTCAAGGCGCCGTACGAGATCGGCGGCTACACCGTGCCCGCGGGCGTCGCGGTCGTGCCCTCCATCCACCTGGTGCACACGCGCGAGGACATCTACCCCGACCCGCTCGCCTTCCGCCCGGAGCGCTTCCTCGAGCAGCCGGCCGGGACCTACACGTGGATCCCGTTCGGCGGCGGCGTGCGGCGCTGCCTCGGCGCGAGCTTCGCGCTGTTCGAGATGCGCTGGGTGCTGCGCGCGATCGCGGACGCCGTCGTCGACCTGCGGCCCGTGACGCCCCGCTCCGAAGGCACCAAGCACCGCTCGATCACGCTCGCGCCCCGGGCCGACGGCCGCGTCATCGTGGCGCGACGAACAGCGCCTGTGCGCCGCGCGCAACCGGTCCCGACCGGTCGCTGAGCACCGACGCGGCCAGGCCCGCGCCGCCCTCCGCGATCTCCGTCGCGGCGTCCAGCAGCACCCACTCGCCGACCGGCTCGCGCACGAAGTGCACGGTCAGCTCGGTGTTGACGAACAGGTAGCGGTCCCAGTCGAGCACGTTCGACGCGCCGTTGCCGGAGTCCGCGACCACGACGACGCGCTGCCGCGGCGACGGCTCCTCGCCGTCCACCAGCGGGACCTTCATCCGCGTCCACACGGTCGCCGGCCCACGGTCGGTCCAGCCGCCGCGCGCCCAGCGCCATTCGACGGCGTGCGCGTAGCCGTACGCCTCGCCGAGCGCGGGCGGCGGGACGTCCTCCGCGTCCGGCAGCGAACATAAAGGGCCAGGCCCTTTATGTTCCACCGGCGACGCGCGTACCCGCCACGCCCGTGCCCGCATGACGGCGCGCCCGTCCGCGGCCAGCTCGCCGGACAGCAGCTCGACCGATCGGCCCTGCCGCTCCACCGCCGTCGTCACGAGCATCTCCCCGATCGGCACCGGCCCGAGGATCTCGACGGTCATGCGCGCGATCACCAGGTCCGACGGCATCCCTTCGAACGCGCGCAGCAGCAGCGCCGACGGCGGCCCGGCGTGCTGGTGCGCGGGGTCCCACGGTCCGGAGGTCCGCTCGGTCGCGCGGAAGCGCCCCTCGCCGAGCTCCACGTAGAAGCTCACAGCCCGAGCAACTCCCGCGCCTCGTGCACGGTCGCCAGGCGCCGGCCGGCGTCGACCGCCATCCGCGCGCCCCGCGCGACGAGGTCGCCGTTGGAACGCGCCATCTCGCCCTCGGGCAGGTAGAAGTTGTCCTCCAGCCCGACGCGGATGTTGCCGCCCAGGGAGAGCGCCGCCGCGAGCAGCCCCCACTGCCCGCGGGAGATGCCGATCACGCCCCACTGGTGCGGCACGTCGGGCACCTGCTCGGCCATGTGGGCGACGTTGCGCGCCGTCGGGCGGATGCCGCCGGTCACGCCCATCACGAACGACACCTGCAGGGGCGGCTTCAGCACGCCCATGTCCAGCAGCGGGTCGAGCGAGGCCACGTGCCCGGAGTCGAAGCACTCGTGCTCGGGCCGGATGCCGTGCTCGACCATCGTGCCCAGGAGCGCGCCGATGCTGTCGAACGAGTTCTCGAACACCGCCTTGAAGACGAAGTCCTTCCGGCGCGCGGAGTACTTCGCGTAGTTCATCGACCCCATGTTCAGGGCGCCGACGTCCGGCCGCAGCTCGCGCAGGTAGGCCTGGCGCGTCTCGATCGGCACGCCGAGCGCGCCCGTCGAGTAGTTGATGATCAGGTCGCGCCCGACCTCCGCGACGATCGCCTCGGTGATCGCGCGGAAGTCCTCCACCGCGTGCGACGGCGTGCCGTCGGGCCGCCGCGCGTGGATGTGGATCATCACGCCGCCCTCGTCGACGATCCGCCGCGCCTCGGCGGCGTACTCGGCGGGCGTGTACGGGATCGCCGGGCACTGGTCGCGCGAGGCGAGCGCGCCGGAGACGGCGCACGTCAGGATCACGGGGTCGTCCACGACGAAAGGACTACCGCAACGAGCCGTTGCGCGCGCCCTTGTCGACGTACATCGCGCGGTCGGCGTGCGCGAGCAGATCGTCGGCGGTGCCGCCGTCGGACGGGTACAGCGCGACGCCGATCGCCGCGCGCAGCTCCATGTCGTCGAACGACGGCGTCAGCGCCTCGCGCACGCGCTCCACCGAGTCCGCGACCGCGTCGACCCGGTCCAGGTCCGTCAGCACGACCACGAACTCGTCGCCGCCGAGCCGCGCCACGAGGTCGCGCTCACGGACGCAGCGACGCAGCCGGGCCGCGACCTCGCGCAGGGCCGAGTCGCCGGCCGCGTGCCCGCGCGTGTCGTTGATGGCCTTGAAGCCGTCGAGGTCGAGCATGACCACGCCGACCGCACGCGAGCGCGCCGCCGCCCGCCCCAGCGCTGCCTCCAGCGTGCGCTCCAGCGCGCGCCGGTTCGCCAGCCCGGTCAGCGCGTCGTGGTCGGCCTCGTGGCGGGTGCGCCGGTCCTGCTCCACACGGGCCGTCACGTCGTCGTAGGAGGCGACCGCGCCGTACTGCTCACCGTGCTCGTCGCGCAACGGGTTGGCGTGGATCTCGACCCACAGCAGGGAGCCGTCGCGACGCACGAAGCGGACCACTTGATCGGAGACCTCCTCGCCGAGCAGGGCCCGCGTGAGCGGCTGCTGCTCGTCGCTGAGCAGGTGCCCGTGGTCGTCGAGCAGGTCGACCGGGATGCCGCTCACCGGCCGGTCGGCGATGTCCTGCACGGCGACGCCGAACAGCGCCGCGGCGGCGTCGTTGACCACGACCACGCGCGCGTCCATGTCGACGACCACCACGCCCTCCTGCAGGCGGGAGAGGATCTCGCCGTTCAGGTGCTCGGAGGCCCGCAGCGAGCGCAGGTGCGCGCGATGCGCGGTGATGTCCATGAACGCCGCGAGCACCGACGTGCCCCCGAGCGGCGTGATCTGGACGCGCCACCACGTGTCGGCCTCGCCCGGCCACTCGAGCACGGCGGGCGCCTGCGCCTGGCACGCCGCCGCCAGCTGGGCGCGGTCGCAGGGGAGGTCGGCCCGCCGGCGCGCCTCCTCGCTCGCCCAGGTGCGCGTCAGCTCGCCCCCGCTCAGCTCCCACATCTGGAGGGCGACGGGGACTTCGTCAAGCACATGTCGATCGGGCACCCGCACCTGCTTTACCCGCTCAAACGGGGATCACACCCCGCTTGCGGTATGGACGCTCCAATTTCTTGCCTTCTGCGAGCCCAAGCGCCTTGATGATCGTCGGGCGCGTCTCGCGCGGATCGATCACGTCGTCGATCATGCCGTTGCCCGCGGCGAGGTAGACGTCGATCATCTTGCGGTAGCCCTCGACCATGTCGGCCTTGTTCGGAGCGTCGCGGAACAGGATCTCCGCCGCGCCCTCGGCGCCCATGACGGAGATCTCCGCCGACGGCCACGCGACGATCAGGTCGGGCTCGTAGGCGCGACCGTTCATCACGTAGTAGCCGGCGCCGTAGGCCTTGCGCAGCACGACCGTGATCTTGGGCACCGTGGCGGACGCCACGGCGTGCAGCATCTTGGCGCCGTGCCGGATGATGCCCGCCTGCTCGACCTTCGTGCCGACCATGAACCCGGGCACGTCGACCAGGAACACGAGCGGGATCCCGAACGCGTCGCACAGCTGGACGAAGTGCGCGGCCTTGTCCGCCGAGTCGTTGTCGAGGATGCCGCCGAGGTGGCGCGGTTGCGACGCGACGATGCCGACCGGCCGGCCGCCCATCCGCGCCAGGCAGGTGATGATCGTCTTCGCCCACTTGGGCTTGAGGTCCAGCCAGCGTCCGTCGTCGACGATCAGCCGGATCACGTCGTACATGTCGTACGGCTTGCGGTTGGACTCGGGCAGCACGTCGAGCAGCGCCTCGTCCATCCGGTCGACCGGGTCCGAGGCCTCCAGCCGCGGCGGCGCCTCCTCGCAGCTCGCCGGGAAGTACGACAGGTACTCCTTGATGCGGGCGATGCACTCCTCGTCGTCGGCCACCTCGAGGTCCCCGACGCCGGACTTGCGGCAGTGCACGCGCGCCCCGCCGAGCGCTTCGGGCGTGACGTCCTCGCCGATCGCGGCGCGCACGAGATGCGGCCCGGCGAGCGCCATCGAGCCGCGGCCGGACACCATCGGCACGAAGTCGGCCAGCCCCGGGATGTAGGCGGTTCCCGCCGCGCACGGGCCCATGACCGCCGCGACCTGCGGCACGACGCCGCTCATCACCGACTGCTCGCGGAACAGCGCGCCCGTCTGCGCGAACTGCGCGCCGACCGCTTCCTGGATCCGCGCTCCCGCCGAGTCCAGCAGCCACACGATCGGGATCCGCTTGGTCAGCGCGAGCTCACGGACGCGCGCGACCTTGATCTCACCGGTCATCCCCATCGCGCCGGCCATCACCGTGAAGTCGTAGGCGACGATCGCGACCGGCCGTCCGTCCACGTGCCCCCAGCCGGTGATCACGCCGTCCGCGGGCGCGTCCTTGCCATCCATCGCGCGCTGGGAGAAGTGCGGGCGGGCGTGGATGCCGAGCTCGGTGAAGTCGTCGGTGAGCAGCGCGACCCGCTCGCGCGCGGTCAGCTTGCCGGCCTGGTGCTGGCGGGCGATCTTCTCCTCGCCCCCACCCAGCCGGGCGGCGGCGCGACGTTCCTCGAGGTCAGCGGCCAGCGGTCGCAACATGCCCATAACCTGCCAACCTCGCGTCGGCGAGGCGCAGCACCGCGGCGACGCTCGATCCTTCTCGCGGGAGGTCGACGGTCACGCCCCGGCAGCTGACGCCGCTCGTGCGATCCCGTACGGCGGTGCAGGCGGCGGCGACGACCTCGGCGTTCCCCGCGTCGAGCAGCGCGCACAGCTGCACGCCGCCGAGCCGGTACACGTGCCCGTGCCCGACGAGCAGGCTCTCCAGGCGCGCGCCGAGGCGGGCCAGGAGCGCGTCCCCGGCGACGTGGCCGTGCGCGTCGTTGTAGCCGCGCATGCCGTGCAGGTCGAAGAGCGCGAACGTCGCCGCGCGGCCGTCGTCGAGCAGCTGCTCGAGGTCGTCGAGCAGCGCGCGGCGGTTGCCGAGGCGGGTGAGCGTGTCGTGCGTCGCCACGAAGTGCAGCTCGGCCGCGGCCGCCGCCACCGCGCGGTTCGCGCGCCGCAGCTCGACCTCGGCCATCGCGGCGCCGGCGAGGTCCTCGAGCACGCCGTGGTCGCGACCGGTCCACTGGCGCGGCTCGTGGTCGACGGCGCACAGGGCGCCGATCCGCTCGCCGTCGGACGTCACGAGCGGCATGCCGAGGTAGGAGACGACGCCGAAGGCCTCGATCGCGGGGTTGCCCGCGACCTTCGGGTGCGAGCGCGCGTCGACCACCTCGAGCGGAGCGCCCGACTCCACGACGTGCCTGCAGAACGAGTGCGAGAGCGGCGTCTCGCGCACCCGCCCGAGTCCGACCGAGCTCTTGAACACCTGGCGGTCCTCGGTGATCACCGTGAACAGCGCCACCGGGACGTGCAGCACCTCGGCGACGAGCCGGGTCACGCGGTGCAGCGCCGCCTCGCCGTTGCCGTCGAGCAGGCCCGTCTCGGCCAGCGCCGCGAGCCGGCGGGGATCGCCGACGCCGGTCAAGGCAGGATCGTCCTGACGATCGACTCGACCAGTTCGACGTTCGCCGGCTCCGGGTACTCGAACGCCGTCACCTCGAGCCCGACGACCTCGCAGTCGCGGCTGACCTCGGTGAGCAGCGTGCGCAGGCCGGTGTCGCTCATGCCGCCGGGCACCGCGAACTGCGACGGCAGCACGTCGGGGTCCAGCACGTCCAGGTCCAGGTGGACGTAGACCTTGTGGCCGCGCAGGCGGTTGGCCACCTCCGAGGGGCGCACGTTCTTGGCGCCGGTCGTGTCCATGAGCACGCGCTCGCCCGCGTCGAGGTCCCGCACGCCGCACATGAGCACGCGCGCCGGCTCGATCGACGGCTCGAAGCCCGCGTCCCAGACGCCGCACGAGGCGGCCAGGCACATGCCGCCGAGGAACCCGGACGGCGTCGTGTCCGGCGTGTTGTAGTCGCCGTGCGCGTCCAGCCACAGCACCCGCACGTCCGGCTCGTGCCGGGTCACGGCCTGGAAGGTCGTCATGCAGATCGAGCAGTCGGAGGAGGTGAGCACGGGGAAGTGGCCGGCGGTGAGCATGTCGTCCACCTGGCCTCCGGCTTCGAGCAGGCAGCCGTGCGAATCTCTCAGGTCCGCGTCCCAGTTGGCAATCCGTGGTTCGCCGAATGACCCGACCAGGCGGGCCTCGGGGTCCAGGGCGAGCGCGAGCGCCTCGGCCCCGCGCGAGCCGCCGGGCGTCCGGTCGGATGTGCGGCAGCGCAGCGCGGTGACGCTCAGCGGCCGGTCCACAGGGGCTCCCGCTTGTCCATGAAGGCCGTCACGCCCTCCTTGATGTCGTCGGTCGAGAAGGCGAGGCTGAGCTGGGCGTGCAGGTACTCGAGCGCGTCGGCGAACGCCATGTCCTGCTGGCGGTACATGGCCGCCTTGCCCATCCGCATCAGCAGCGGCGACTTGGCGGCGAGCCGGCCGGCCCAGTCGGCGACGGCGGCGTCGAACTCGGCGTCGGGCACGACCCGGTTGACGATGCCGATCCGCTCGGCCTCGGCGGCGGAGATCTGCTCGCCCAGGAGCAGCAGCTCGTTCGTCTTCTTGCGGCCGACGTTGCGGTAGATGAGCGCCATGATCATGAACGGGAACACCCCGACGTTGATCTCGGGCGTCCCGAAGCGCGCGGACTCGGAGGCGATGATCAGGTCGCACGCGAGCGCGACGCCGAGCGCGCCGGCCAGGACGTGGCCGTTGGCCGCGCACAGCGTCGGCTTGCCGAGCCCGCCGATGGCCTGGAACAGCGCCACGAAGCGCTCGCTCGCGAAGTGCTTGTGCACGAGCGGGACCCCGGCCGTGAAGCCCTTCAGGTCCCCGCCGGCGGAGAAGACCTTCTCGTGCGTGGACGTGAGCACGACCACGTGCACGTCGTCGTCGGCGCGGGCGCGCGCGAACGCGCCCAAGAGGTCGTCGAGCAGCTCGTCCGAGAGCGCGTTGCGCGCCTCCGGGCGGTCCATGGCGATGGTCGCGACGTGATCCTGGACGTCGTATCGCAGAGTGGTGAAACCCATCGGCTGTCGAGCCTATCCGCAAGGCGTAAGGTCCAGTCAATGGCCGCGACCGATGTTCTGAAGCCCGATCACGCCGCGCCACGGCGGCACTTCATCTTCACCGAGGAGCACGAGGCGCTCCGCGAGTCGATCCACGCCTTCGTGGTGAAGGAGATCGCACCGCACGCCGAGGAATGGGAGGAGACCACCTTCCCGGACTCGGTGTTCCCCCGGATGGGGGAGCTGGGCTTCCTCGGCCTGTCGATGCCGGAGGAGCACGGCGGTCAGGGCGGAGACTACTTCTGCAACCTCGTGCTCGCCGAGGAGCTGTCGCACTCGGGCTCCGGCGGGTTCGCGATGGGCATCGCGGTGCACACCGACATGGCCACGCCGCCGATCCTCCAGTTCGGCACCGAGCAGCAGAAGCGGGACTACCTCGCACCGGCCATCCGCGGCGAGAAGATCGCCTGCCTGGGCATCACCGAGCCAGATGCCGGCTCGGACGTGAAGGGCATCCGCACGCGGGCCGTCCGCGACGGCGACGAGTGGGTGATCAACGGCTCGAAGACCTACATCACGAACGGGTCGCGCGCCGACTTCATCGTGCTCGTGACCAAGACCGACCCGGACGCGGGCTACGACGGCTTCACGCTCTTCATCGTCGACATGGACGCCGAGGGCGTGATCCGCGAGAAGAAGCTCGAGAAGCTCGGGATGCACGCGAGCGACACCGCGCTGCTGGCCTTCAACGACGTGCGCGTGCCCGACACCGCGGTGCTCGGCCAGGTCGGCAAGGGCTTCTACCACATCATGTGGGAGCTCCAGGGCGAGCGGCTGATCGGCGCCGCGGGCTGCGTCGCGGGCGCCCAGCGCGCGTTCGACCGCACGCTCGCGTACGCGATGGAGCGCAAGGCGTTCGGCCGCGAGATCGGCCACTTCCAGGTGATCCGCCACAAGTTCGCCGCGATGGCGACCAAGATCGAGCGCTCCCGCCAGCTCGTCTACTCCACCGCCTGGCGCTTCGCCAACGGCGAGTACCCGGTGCGCGAGATCTCGATGGCCAAGCTCGACTCCGCGCAGATGTGCAACGAGGTCGCCGACGAGTGCCTGCAGATCTTCGGCGGCGCCGGCTACATGCGGGAGTACCAGATCGAGCGGGCGTGGCGTGACCTGCGCCTGAACCGGATCGGCGCCGGCACGGACGAGATCATGCTCGACGTGATTGGCCGTTCGTACGGTTTATAAGCGCTTGAGCTTCAGGTAGCGTCGGGCGATGCGGAGGGTCTACCTCGGCGCCATGGTCGGCGCCCTGGTTTCGCTCGGTGTCGCGCAGCCGTCGCTGGCTGCCGACCGCGCGGAACCGTTGAACCAATACATCGTCACCGGCACGGACGCCCAGCTCAAGCAGCTCGGGGCCGAGGGCTATGACGTGACCGAGGGCGCGGACGCGCCCGGACGGACCGGCATCGTCGCGACACCCGCGCAGGCGGACGTGCTCGAGGCCAAGGGCTACGACATCGCCCCGGTGGGCAAGGAGCAGACGGCCACGGCGGCCGCGGTCGCGGCGGGCATCCCGCTCGCCGACCCGACGTGGGGCTACGACGTCTTCCGCCCGTACGCGCTCAAGCCCGCGGCCTGCCAGACGACGTGCTCGGGTGCGGTCGACGCGGCCGGCCAGCCGGTGAACCTGAAGACGTTCTACGACACGCTCGCGGCCGCCAACCCGACGCTGGTCAAGCGCGTCGTCTACGGGCAGTCGCTGAACGGCCTGGACCTGGTCGCCTACAAGGTCACGGCCAACGCCAACACGATCGCCGACGGCGGCAAGCCGGGCGTGATGTTCCACGGCGCCCAGCACGCGCGCGAGTGGATCTCGGCCGAGGTCGTGCGCCGCGGCTTCCAGTACTTCCTCGAGCACGCGACCGACGACGCCTCCGGCATCCCCGCCGTGCTCGCGTCCACGGAGACGTGGTTCATCCCGGTGCTGAACCCGGACGGCTACGACTACACGTTCCAGAGCTCGTCCACCCGCCTGTGGCGCAAGAACCTGCGCGACACCAACGGCAACGGCACGATCCAGAGCGGCGACGGCATCGACACCAACCGCAACTTCTCCGAGAAGTGGCGCTACGACAACGAGGGCGCGTCCAACACGCCGTCGAGCGACACCTACCGCGGCCCGACGCCCGAGTCCGAGCCCGAGGTCAAGTCGTTCCACGAGCTGATGACGCGGATCAAGCCGGAGTTCTACATCGACTACCACTCGTACGCGCAGCTGGTGCTGTACCCGGTCGGCTGGCAGGTGGAGACCTACGGCGGCGACAACCCGCTGATGGAGTCGCTCGCCGGCACCGACCGCGTTCCGGCCGTCGCGGGCTACGACCCCGACGTCGGCGGCGAGCTCTACACCACCAACGGCGAGATCACCGACACGATGTACCTGCAGGAGAACGTCCTGGGCTACACGGTCGAGCTCGACGGCGGCTCCGGCGGTGCGGTCGGCGGCACCAAGGCCCCGGGCAGCTCGAACCCGAGCGGGTTCATCTTCCAGGACCGCGAGGCCGACGTGCAGGCCGTGTTCGCCAAGAACCTGCCGTTCATGCTCGACCTCGCGAAGTCGGCGCCGACCCCGGACCAGCCGTCCTCGCACATCGGCGCGAAGATCCCGGACTTCGTCCCGGCCCCGTTCACGACCTCCTACGGCAACCCGCAGACCGTCGAGGTCAACGCGCGGCGCGCGCTCGGAGCCGTGACCGTGAAGTGGCAGATCAACGACGGCGCCGTCTCCAGCGGCCCGACGACGGAGTTCGACGGCGGCGAGCGCTACGGCGAGTCCGGCGTCTACTACCACCGCATGCGCGGGTCCGTCTCCGGCTTCAAGGCCGGCGACAAGGTCAAGGTGTGGTTCGAGGCGGGCGGCAAGAGCGCGGACGCGTTCACGTTCACCGCGTCGCCGCTCGGCCGCGGCAGCCAGGTGCTGGTGCTCGCCGCCGAGGACTACAGCGGCACCTCGCCGAACGCGGCGCCCGGCACGGGCCCGAGCTACCTGTCCACCTACCTCGAGGCGCTGGGCGACGCGGGCATCCCCGCCGACGTCTACGACTTCGACGCGCAGGGCCGCAACCTCGCGGACCTCCACGGCGTGCTCGGCCACTACAAGGCCGTCATCTGGTACACGGGCGTCGACGACTACGTGCGCGACCCCGGCCAGACCACCGGCGTCTCGAAGGTCTTCGACGACCAGATCATCGCGGTCCGCGACTACCTGAACGAGGGCGGCAAGGTGCTCGTCGCCGGCCAGCGCGCGCTTCAGGGCGCGTGGTCGCAGTACTCCTACAACCCGCTCGGGCGCGTCCCGGCGGCGCCGCAGTGCTCGAACACGGGCAACGCGACCGGCCAGCTGGAGAACTGCGTGCAGGTGTCCAACGACTTCCTGACCTACTGGATGGGCGCGGGCAGCTCGCGCGCGAACGTGGCCACCACCGAGGCGACGGTCGGCGCGCGCACGATCACGGGCGTCTCGCCGTTCTCGGCGGCGTTCTCGCTCACCGGGCAGGCGTACCTCCCGGGCTTCACGCCGACGTCGACGACGCTGTCGCCGTCGCTGTTCCCGTGGTTCGCCTCCTCGAAGGGCACGCACGCGATCTCCGGTGCGACGACCTTCGCGGGCGTCTCCACCGACGACACGCTGCTGTGGGGCTTCGGCCTGGAGAACGTGGCCGACCGGGCCAAGCGCAAGTCGCTCGTGTTCGAGGCGATGAAGCACCTCGGCGTGGACCCGTACACGTCGACGACGGGCACCGCCGGCGGCACCGTCCCGGCCACGCTGGCGCTGACGCTCGGCGCGCCGGCGACGTTCGGCGCGTTCACGCCGGGCGTCGACCGGGAGTACGCGACCAAGACCGACGCGACCGTGATCTCCACGGCGGGTGACGCGACGCTGACGGTGTCCGAGCCGGGCCGCCTGACGAACGGCGCGTTCTCGCTCGCGGAGCCGCTGCGCGTCGAGCTGGCCAAGTCCGCCTGGACCGGTCCCGTGTCGAACGAGAAGGTCGACGTGACCTTCAAGCAGCTGATCAAGAAGACCGATCCGCTGCGCACCGGCTCGTACTCGAAGACGCTGACCTTCACGCTCAGCACGACTCAGCCGTAATCCGATAGTCGGGGGTCCGCGTAATTCGCGGACCCCCGTTATCGTCCGGGTCCATGGGAGTCCTGGACGACAAAGTGGCGATCGTGACCGGGTCGGCGCGCGGCATCGGCCGGGCGACGGCCGAGCTGCTCTCCGAGCACGGCGCCAAGCTGATCATCAACGACCTCGACACCGACCTCGCCGAGCAGGCGGCGTCGGAGATCGAGGGCGAGACGGCGGTCTACGGCGGTGACCTGACCAAGGACGGCGCCGCCGACGAGCTGGTCAAGACGGCGATCGACGCCTTCGACAAGATCGACATCATCGTCAATAACGCCGGCTACACGATCGACGCGCCGATCCACAAGATGTCCGACGACGCGTTCCAGCGCATGCTCGACATCCACACGATCGTCCCGTTCCGCGTCATCCGCGCCGCGGCGCCGCATCTGCGCGAGCCCGCCAAGGCCGAGCGCGAGCAGGGCGTCGAGGTGTTCCGCAAGATCGTCAACGTGTCCTCGATCAGCGGCACGATGGGCAACGCCGGCCAGGCGAACTACTCGGCGGGCAAGTCGGCGGTGGTCGGCCTGACGAAGACGCTGGCCAAGGAGTGGGGCCAGTTCAAGATCAACGTCAACGCGGTCGCGTTCGGCTGGATCGAGACGCGCCTGACGGCGTCCAAGGACTCCGAGAACACGATGGAGATCGACGGCCAGACGGTGCAGCTCGGCATCCCCGAGCAGATGCGCTCGATGGCGCCGGCCCTGATCCCGATCGGCCGCCCGGGCACGCCGGAGGAGGCCGCCGGCGGCGTGTTCTTCCTCTGCTCGCCGTGGTCGAACTTCGTCCACGGCCAGGTGCTCAACCTCACCGGCGGCCAGTTCACGGGGATGACGTCATGAAGCTGGTCAAGCCCTCGGGCGAGGAGCGCGACGTCCCGCGCGGCGTCGTCGGCGGCGCGGAGATCTCGCAGGCCACCACGGGCGCGCACAACCTGTACATGGGCATCTTCCGCGTGCCCGCCGGCGCGCAGGGCCGCCCGCACTACCACGACAACTGCGAGAGCGCGCTCTACATGCTCTCCGGGTCGGTCGAGATCCGGTTCGGCGACCAGCTGCAGGAGTCGCTCCTCGTCGAGGCCGGCGACATGCTCTACGTGCCGCCGCGCGAGACCCACACGGTCACGAACACGTCGGCCACCGAGCCGGCCGAGTACGTCGTCGCGCGCGACTCGCCGACCGAGGACTCCGTCGAGGTCCCCTGGGCCGACCAGCCCACTTGAACGTCCAGGTCGTTTAAGTAAGCGACCACTAACTTGGCGCGTTCGCGCCCTTGCGCCGACATGGAAGTGAGTGAACACTTACTTCCATGTCGCGTTCTCGTTCTGGCTGGACCTTCGCGATCGTCTCGATCGCCCTCTTCATGGTCGTGCTCGACAACCTCGTCGTCACGACCGCGCTGCCGTCGATCCGCACGGACCTCGGGGGTGGCCTCGAGGACCTGCAGTGGACGGTCAACGCCTACACGCTGTCCTTCGCCGTGCTGCTGATGACGGGCGCCGCGCTCGGCGACCGCTTCGGGCGCCGGCGGATGTTCCTGGTCGGCCTCGGCATCTTCACCGTCGCTTCAGCGCTCGCCGCGCTGGCGCCGTCGACCGGCGCGTTGATCGCCGCCCGCGCGCTGCAGGGCGCCGGCGCCGCGATCGTGACCCCGCTCACGCTCACGCTGCTGTCCGAGGCGTTCCCGCCCGGCAAGCGCGGTCTCGTGATCGGCCTGTGGTCGGGCATCTCCGGCCTCGGCGTCGCGCTCGGCCCGTTGATCGGCGGCGCGGTCGTCGACGGCATCTCCTGGCACTGGATCTTCTGGATCAACGTGCCGATCGGCCTCGCGCTGCTGCCGCTCGCCCGCACGCGCCTGAGCGAGTCGTTCGGCCCCGCCGACCGGCTCGACCTGCCGGGGCTCGGCCTCGCCGGCGTCGGCCTGCTGGGCGTGGTGTTCGGCATCGTCCGCGCCGAGGCGCTCGGCTGGACGTCGGCCACCGTGCTCGGCTCGATCATCACCGGCGTGGTCGGGCTGATCGCGTTCGTCGCGTGGGAGCTGCGCGCGCCGGCCCCGATGCTGCCGATGCGCTTCTTCCGCTCGCGCGCCTTCGCCGCCTCCAACGGCGTGTCGCTGGCGATGTACTTCGGCGTCTTCGGCTCGATCTTCCTGCTCGCGCAGTTCTTCCAGGTCGTGCAGGGCCTCTCGCCGCTCGAGGCCGGGCTGCGGACGCTGCCGTGGACCGCGATGCCGATGCTCGTCGCGCCGATCGCGGGCATCCTCAGCGACCGGATCGGCTCGCGCCCGCTGATGTTCGCCGGGCTCGCGCTGCAGGCGGTCGCCATCGGCTGGATCGCGTCGGTCTCCACGCCCGACGTGGCCTACTCCTCGCTGGTGCCGCCGTTCATCCTCGCCGGCACGGGCATGGCGCTCGTGTTCGCGCCGACGGCCAACGCGGTGCTGGCCGCCGTCCGGCCGCAGGAGGCCGGGCAGGCGAGCGGCGCGACCAACGCGATCCGCGAGGTCGGCGGCGCGCTGGGCGTGGCCGTGCTCGCGTCGGTGTTCGCGTCCAGCGGCTCCTACGCCTCCCCGCAGGCGTTCGTCGACGGCATGACGAGCGCGGCGTGGGTCGGCGCGGCGGTGCTGGCGGTGGGTGCGCTGCTGGCGCTGCTCGTGCCGGGGAAGCCGCGTCCGGCGGCGGCGACTCAGGAGGGCGCCGAGCCGGTCCTGGTCGCCGCGTCGTAGAGCGCGCGGACCTCCGCGAAGATGGCGTCGGCGGCGGCCTGCTCCTGGTCGCGCGTCGGCGCCTCGACGCGTTCGTAGGCGAACGGCTCGCCGTAGTAGACGCGGACCTTCGGGAACTGGCCGCGCTTCCAGTTGCGCACGTGGCTGGAGCCGATGATCGCCACGGGGACGATCGGCGCGCCGGACAGGAGCGCGAGGCGGCCGATGCCGCGCTTGGCCTTCTTCGCCGGCTCGCCGGTGCGCGAGCGGCCGCCCTCGGCGTACATGGCCATCACGTCACCGCGACCGAGGACCGTCGTGGCGGTGGTGAACGCCTCCTCGTCGGCGAAGCCGCGGCGGACCGGGAAGACGCCGCCGTGCGTGTAGACGAACGACATCGGCGGCTTGAAGAGCTGCGACTTGGCCATGAAGTGGACCTTGCGGCGCAGCGCCACGCCCAGGAAGAAGTGATCCAGGAACGAGAAGTGGTTCGGTGCGAGGATCACGGGGCCGACGGCGGGCACGCGCTCCGGGTGGGTGTTGCTGACCCGGAAGAAGATCCACCCGATCAGGCTCATCAGGATCCGGACGACCTCGTAGATGAAGTCGGGCTCGCGCGTACGCGTGCGCTCGTGGAAACGGTCGAAGTCCGCTTTCGCCCGCGGGTCCTTGTACTGCTGCTCCTTGAGCTCGACGAGGTCCGACTGGCTCATGCGCAGAGTATGGCGGCCGGTCGTGATGGGTGGGGATCGTCCAGGAATCCCCACCCACCACTTCCTTCGCCGGTTCGCCGGTCGCCGCGGGAGGAGAGATCGCGACGAGCAGCGAGATGAATAGTGGCGGGAGGCGCCGTATCTCCCAATCGACCGCGCGTACGTAATCGCCGCGATCACGATCGACACGGTGTCTATATCGTGCGGCCTGTGACGCAGATCGAAGCGCACATCACCGGCACGGTGTGGAAGATCGAGGTCGCCGTCGGCGACTCCGTGGACGAGGGCGACGTGGTCGCGATCCTCGAGTCGATGAAGATGGAGATGCCCGTCGAGGCCGAGGATCCGGGCGTCGTGGCGCGGATCCTGGTCGAGGAGGGGCAGGCCGTGCAGGAGGGCGACCCGCTGGTGGAGCTCACCTAGATGGGCTCGGTCGCCGTCGACTGGCCGGTCGACGGCGTCGCGCGGGTCACCATCGACAACGCGGCCAAGCGCAACGCGCTGGACGCGGACATCCTCGAAGGGCTGGCGCGCGAGCTGCCCGGGCTGGACGCGCGCTGCGTCGTGTTGACCGGTGCGGGCGGCGCGTTCTCGGCGGGGTACGACATCGGCAACCTCACGCCGGAGCGGCTTGCCGACGTCTTGATCCACCCGTTCGAAGCCGCGATGGCGGCCGTCGACGCGCTGGCGATGCCGGTGGTCGCGGCGATGGGTGGCCACGCGTTCGGTGGCGGGCTCGAGCTGGCGCTCGCCTGTGATCTGCGCGTGTGCGCGCCGGCCGCGAAGCTCGGGATGCCGCCGGCGCGGCTCGGCGTCGTCTACTCGCACACGGGCCTGCGGCGCTTCGTCGACGCGATCGGCAGCGCCAGGACGCGCGAGCTGTTCTTCACGGCACGTCCTGTCGGCGCGGATGAGGCCCTGGCCTGGGGGCTGGTGAACGAGGTGACTGACGCTGTCGAGGCCCGCTCGGTCGAGTTGGCGCGCTCGATCGCGGAGCTGGCGCCGTTGGCTCAACGCGGCAACAAGCGCGTGCTCCAAGCCTTGGTCCCGCCGCTCGACCCCGCGCTCGACGCCGAGCTGGAGGCGCTGCGGAACGCCGCGTTCGCCTCCGACGACTTCGCCGAGGGCGTACGCGCTTTTGTAGAGAAACGCGCACCGCGCTGGTCGGCTCGATAAGTCGTCCGAGCCGCCCCGTAGCTTCCGCGCAACGTCACTCAACTGAGGATCGTGGATGCTGGATCTCGAGGACCGCCTGGACGAGCTCAACCAGCTCGGCCTGCACCAGCGCATGCGGATGGTCTCCGGCCCGCAGGGGCCGCGCGTGGTGCTCGACGGGCGGCCGGTGCTGTTGCTGTGCTCGGGCAACGCGCTCGGGTTGGCCGACCACCCCAAGGTCCGCCAGGCAGCCGCGGACGCGGCGATGCGCTGGGGCGTCGGCGCGGGCGCGGCCCGCGTCTCGTGCGGCACCATGACCCTGCACAAGCGCCTCGAGGAGCGGCTCGCCACCTTCACCGGCCAGCGCACCTCCTTGCTCTTCGGCTCGGGGGCGATGGCGAACCTGGGCGTCATCCCGGCGCTCGCCCGCCGCGGTGAGGTCGTCCTGCACGACGAGCTCGCCCACTCCTCGATCGTCGACGGCTGCCGCCTATCCGGCGCCGAGGTGATGCCCTACCGCCACGCCGACGCCGACCACCTCGCCTGGACGCTGCGCCAGTGCGACGGCCGCGCGACCCTGATCGCCACCGACGGCATGTTCGGCATGGACGGCGACGTCGCCCCGCTCCACGAGATCGTCGCCCTCGCTCGCCGCTACGACGTCCGCGTCCTCGTCGACGAGGCCCACGCCCTCGGCGCGCTGGGCGAGGACGGCCGGGGCGCGGTCGCCGAGGCCGGGCTCGTGGGTGACGTCGACGTGATCACCGGCACGCTCGGCAAGGCCCTCGGCTCCTACGGCGGCTTCGTGGCCTGCGACCACGTCACCGCCCGCTTCCTCGTCCACTCGGCGCGCACGTTGCTCCACTCGACAGCGCTGCCCCCGGTCGCCGCGGCGGCCGCCATGGCGGCACTGGACCTCCTCGAAGAGCAACCGCGCCGGGTGGCGAAGCTCCGCGCCAACGCCGAGACCCTCCGCGACGCCCTGGCCCGCGAGGGCTTCGACGTCTCCGGCGCCGCGGCCCACGTGGTCCCGCTCGTGGTCGGCGACGCCGAGCGCGCCGCGCGGATGGTCGACTACGCCCTTGAGCTGGGCGTCTTCGCCGAGGCCGTCCGCCCGCCGGCCGTGCCGGACGGCACGGCGCGGGTGCGCTTGTCGGTGATGGCCTCGCACACTCGCGAGGAGTTGCGCGAGGCGGCGACGGTGATGGGACGAGCCGCTCTGCGGGCCGGGTTCCGGCCGGGCTTCGGCGTGCCGGTCGCCGCGGCGCAGCTGGCCGCGTAGCGGCGCGGTTGGAGAGGGCGCGCGGTTTTGGGCTGGGCGCCGTTGCGAATTCGGAACGAACGGCAAACACCGCCACCGATGGGGTGGTGAGCCTGCCGCGCGGCAGGGGTGAGGTCGCAAACGTGCGCATACCGACGGTTTCCGACCGCACCCCCGCTGAAGGACGGAGGTGCCGTCGCAAACTTGCCCCTGGCGCAAGGTTCCGACGGCACCCCTTGCGCTGCGCTCCACGCGGGTGGCACCCCACCCCTATCGGTGCTGGTGTTCGCCGTTCGCTTCGAGTTCGCAACGGCGCCCAACCAACACCCGCGCGCCCCCTCTAGCCACCCGGTCCACCCCGCGCCCGCGAATCTCGGCCGCGCGGCCAACGTAAACCCGCCGCGCCCGGGCTTGAATGGCGCGCATGGCCGTTCAAGAGCTCCACGTCCACCCCCACGCCAGCACCGGGGGTTGGGTCCTCGGGCCCGCGTGGTTCGCAACCCTCAGCGAGGCCGAGCAGGCGGCGCGCCGGCAGGCCGCGACGCAGGGGCAGGGCAGCCGGATCTTCCTGCACGACCGGTACCACCGGGTCCGCACGATCGGCGGGCGGCGGCCGGGTCAGCCGTAGCGCAGGACCGCTTCGACGACGAGCGCCGCGTTGTCGGGCGCGGGCCGTCCGTCGGGGAGGGTCGTGACGTCTTCGAGGCCGATGCGGATGTCGTGGCCGCGAGGGACGGCGGCGTCCATCACGGCCCAGGTGGCCGGGCCGACGCCGTGGTGCAGGCGCGGGACGGTGGAGCCGGCGGCGTCCAGGACCGCGTCGATCTCGTCGGCGACCGCGATCGCCTCGTCGGCGTTCTCGGAGCGGGGCTCGACCAGCACGCGCCGCACCTGGACGCCGGTGGAGAGCAGGTGCTCGGCGTCGGCGGCGGTCCAGACGCCGGCCTCGATGCCGATGCCGTGGCCGATCAGCACGTCGGCCAGCTCGCGCCAGCCCTCTTCGCTGAGGTTCAGCGACACGAGGTCCGGCCGCTCGGTCCAGCCGGAGACGGCGCGGAGCCGCGCGTCCACGTCACCGCTGGTGATCCACAGCCCCGTCGAGAGGGAGAGCTCGACGCCGCACGGGCGGAGCGCGCGGACGGCGGCGAGGATGTGATCGGCCTCGAGGGTCTCATGGCCGTCGGGGTCACGCGGGTGCGCGTGGATCGAGACCGCGCCGGCGGCGACGCACGCGACGGCCTCGGCGCCCAGCTCCTCCGGAGTGCGCGGGACGCCGGACTCGCGATCGCCGTTCAGGCAGGCTTGGAGGACCATGCTCTCGGAAGGCAGACGCCGGCGAGCAGGCCCGCGGCGATGATGAACGTCCAGGTGGTGCCCACGAGCGGGATCAAAGCAAGCGCGGCGGCGAAGTTGCCGACGAGCCCGCCGGCGGTCGACAGCGCGTAGAGCCGTCCGGTCGCGTCGCCGGCGCCCGCCACCGAGCTCACGCGCAGCCGGATCGCCCACGGCGTCAGCGCGCCGAGCACGACCAGCGGCGGCGCGACCAGCACCAGCTGCACCAGGAAGGAACCGCCGAACTCGCCCAGCGAGTCCTCGGTCGCCCCCAACAGCGGGAGCGCGACCAGCGGGATCAGCGCGACCATCAGCGCGCCCGCGAGCCCGCCACGCGCCATCGCGCGCTCGTGCGGGTGGCGGTCCGCCAAGCGGCCGCCGAGCCAGTAGCCGATCGCCAGGGCTGCCAAGGCGATGGCAATGGTATTGGCCCAGACGACCGTCGACGCTCCGAACGCGGGCGCGATCAGCCGCGCCGCGGCGAGCTCGGCCGCGAGCGTCGTCACGCCCGAGACGAACTTGACGATCTCGACGAAGCCCCAGCGCGACGCCGCCGGGGTGACCGTGGCGGCGCTCATCGGTTCTCCTCCGCCGCGTAGGACACGATCGACGCGTCGATGAGCCACTCGACCGGCGCCCGGTCGTCGGTGAAGACGGTGCCGCCGCGCAGCGGGCCTTCGAGGCGCGCCGCGCTGTCCTGCGCCAGCGTCTGCAGGTCCGAGGACACGGGCGCGTTGGCGATCCCTCCCGCCGTCAGCGGCGTGTCCGAAGCCATCACGAGCGAGTTCTGCGACCGGATCGGGTCGCGCACGACGTGCTTGAACACCGCGCCCATCGTCGCGCTCATCGCCTCCTCGAGGGCCGGCGAGTCGTTCGGATGGCCGATGTTGACGATCACCGATCCGCCCGGTGCGAGCCGCGAGCGCACGAGCTCGAAGAACTCCTTCGTCGTCAGGTAGAAGGGGATGTACGGCTGCCGGTAGGCGTCGACGAAGATCGCGTCGTAGGGACCCTCGTTCTGGCGCAGGAACGGCCGCGCGTCCTGCGTGTGCTCGCGCAGCTGCGGGCGCGCCTGCAGGCCGAAGTAGCGGTGCCCGATCTTGAACAGCTCGGGGTCGATGTCGACCGCGTCGATCACGGTCTCCGGGTAGTACTGCGCGTACGCCCGCGGCACCGTCCCGGCCGCGGTGCCGAGCGCCGCGATCCGCGCCGGCGGGCGGCCCGAGCCGGTCGCGAACGGCATCGTCAGGAAGCCGTCCCAGTAGCCGCCGGTCAGCACCGTGTCCCGGCGCCACAGCGAGTGGATCGCCTGGCCCTCGTTGAGCTCGAGCAGCCGGTCGCCGTCCTCCTGCTCGATCACCCGCGCGTACTGGTAGGGCGTCTCGCGCTCGTACAGCACGCGGTCGCCGTCCTCCGGCGGCTTCGTCGTGCCGGGCGGGATCAGCAGCGCCGCGCCGAGCACGACCGGGACGACCAGCGCGCGCGGGTCGAAGATCGACACCGCCGCGACGAGCGCGGGCAGCAGCGCAAGCACGAGGAACGTGCGCTGGGAGCCGATCGCCTCGATCGACCACAGCGCGACGAAGAACACGCCGATCAGCGAGCCGACCGTCGAGATCGCGTACAGCCGGCCGGAGACCGACCCCGCCTCGTCGACCGAGTCGAGCTTGATCCGCGTCGCCCACGGGGACACCGTGCCGAGCAGCAGCAGCGGCACCGCCACCAGCACGAGCGTGCCGAACAGCGAGGCCGCGAACGCGCCGACCGAGACGGTGTCGAACGCGTCGACGCTCAACGACAGGAACGGGTGCGCGATGAACGGCACGACCGCCAGCAGCGCGGAGCCGACCAGCACGCACACGCACAGCGCGTACGGCGACGGCCGCCGGTCGGCCAGCGTCCCGCCGAGCTTGTAGCCCGCCGAGAGCGCCAGCAGCACCACCGCGATCGTGTTCGCCCAGATGACCGTCGAGGTCCCGAAGAACGGCGCCAACAGGCGCGTCGCCGCGATCTCGGCCCCCAAGGTCGAGAGGCCGACGGCGAAGACGAGCGCCTCGAGCGGAAGCCGGAGGCGCCGCTCAGCGCCCCGGGACTCGAGGGCTGTCACGGAATAGAAACTAGCCTTCGAACGGGGAGAAGTCCGCTTTCCTGGCACCGCAGACAGGGCAATACCAGTCCTTCGGGATGTCCTCGAAGGCGGTGCCCTCGTCGATCCCGCCGTCGGGATCGCCTTCCTCCGGGTCGTAGATGAAGCCGCAGGATTCGCAGATCCACTGCCGGTCCGTGTCCGTGCTCATGTGGGCGCATATTAGGCTGGCGGGATGGCGCAGCACGGTCCCGAGCCCGGCACGATCCTCAACGAGAGCGGCGTTCCCACCGAGCCGCGCCAGGCCGCGACGGTGATCGTCGTCCGCGGCGGCGCCGACCGGCTCGAGCTCCTGATGGCGCAGCGCACCCCCAAGGCGCGGTTCATGGGCGGCGCCTGGGTCTTCCCCGGGGGCGCGGTCGATGCGCACGAGGGCACCGGCGACGCCGCCCACCGCGCGGCGGCCGTGCGCGAGGTGTCCGAGGAGGTCGGGATCACGCTGCCCGACCCCGCCGCGCTCGTCCCGTTCGCGCGCTGGATCACGCCGCCCGAGGTGTCGATCCGCTTCGACACGTACTTCTTCATCGCGGTCGCCCCCGAGGGTGCCGAGATCGAGATCGACGGCCAGGAGATCGTCGACGCCCGCTGGTTCGAGCCGGGCCGCGCGCTCGAGGGAGCGGAGGCCGGCGAGCTGCTGATGGTCTTCCCGACGATCAAGAACCTCGAGCGGATCGCTCGGTTCAAGAGCGCCGACGCGCTGGTCGAGTGGGCGTCGGCCCGCGAGGTCCGGCCGGTGCAGCCGCGCGTCGAGGGTCAGGGCGAGGCCGCCCGGATCGTCCTCGACGACGAAGACGACGTGTAACCGCACGCACCAGCGACCTTCGCCGTTCCCGCCAGCGGGGTATCCCGTTTGCAAAGGAAATGTTGCGTTGAAGGACGACAACTGGTCAGGCGCTGAGCGCGCAAGGCGGATCGCGGCGCTCGGCGTGCTCCTGATCGCGGCGAGCATGCTCGGCGCGACGCTCGCGGGACTCGACGTGCGCACGCGCAACCTGGCGCCGATGTCGCCGGTCACGTGCGTCGGCTTCATCGCTGCGGCGATCGGCGCGGGCGCGCTCCCCCGGCGGCACCGCCTGGCCGTCGGCGCGGGGCTGCTCACGGCGCTCACGGGCGCCGCGGGGATGCTCGACTCGGCGCTGGACAGCGGCCGCTGGATCAACCGCGCCGTCTTCGACACCGACGCCGCGATCTCGGTGTTCACGGCCACCGCCCTCGTCCTGATCGGCGCCGCGATCACGCTCCACGGCCGCGGTTGGGTGGTCACGCGACGCCTGGCGTTCGCCGCCGGCGCGATCGGCGCGGCCGCGGTCATCGGCTTCCTCCTCGGCGTGCCGTACTTCTATGGCGGTTCGCGCTTCATCCAGATGAGCTGGCAGGCGGCGCTGTGCACGGTGCTGATCTCGCTCGCGATCATCTGGTCCCATCCGAGCGGCCAGTTCTTCTCGGACACGCTCAGCGGCCGCTTCGCGCGCCGCACCGTGCCGGCCGTCCTCGGCATCCCGATCGTCTCCGGCGCGCTCGCCACCGCCGTCGCCCGGGCCGGGTGGTGGGAGTGGAGCGTCGCCGCCTGGGTGATGACGCTGACCGCGGTGGGCGGGCTCGCGTTCGTCGTCGCGATGGCGGTCAAGCGGCTCGAGGAGGACGACCGCCGCCTCACCGAGCTCGCGATCCGCGACCCGCTGACCGGCGCCTACAACCGCCGCCACTTCCTCACGCAGGCCGAGAACGCGGCCGCCCGCGCGCGCCGCTACGGCGAGTCCGCGGCGATCGCGGTCATCGACCTGGACCGCTTCAAGGCGGTCAACGACCAGTGGGGCCACGCGGCGGGCGACGAGGCCCTCACCCGCATCCACCGCGCCCTGCGCGCGCGGCTGCGCTCCAGCGACGTGCTCGGCCGGATCGGCGGCGACGAGTTCGCGGCGCTGATCCTGCACGTGAACCCGGACGAGGCGTCGCACGTCGCGGCGGAGCTGCGCGCGGCCGTGCACGAGGTCGGCCGCGAGATGACCGCCGAGGGCCGGCCGAACCAGCTCGGCGCGAGCATCGGCGTGGCGACCATGACCACGGACGCCGAGGTCGAGGCGCTGGTCGAGCTCGCCGACCAGCGCATGTACGACGAGAAGCGTCTAGCTCATGAGGTCGAGAGCCGCGCCAACCACTGACTCGGCGTCGATCTCGTGGTGCTCGTAGAGGTCGACGATGTCACCGGCCTGGCCGAAGCGCTGCACGCCCAGGCAGGTGATCGGCGAGCCGAGGAAGCTCAGCGTGTGCGGGTGCCCGTCGAGCAGGCTGACGATCGGGACGCCCGGGCGGAAGAGGCTCGTGAGCGTGTCCGGGTTGCCGTCGCCGAGGCCGGAGCGGGCCTGGTGCGAGCGGAACAGCCGGTCGGCGGAGGTGATGCAGACGACCTCCGCGTCGCCCAGGATCTCCGCGGCCTCGAGCGCCTCGGGGACGAGCGCGCCCATCACGGCGATGCTCACCCGCGGGTTCGCGTGGGCCTTCAGCCGGTAGCCGCCGGCGATCGCCTCCTCCCGCGTTCCCGTGTGCAGCGATTGGTCGATCGGCCGCGTCGAGAGCCGGAAGTACGCGGAGGTCCCGCCCGGCTTGCCGAGCTGGGAGAGCGCGTGCAGGAAGCACCACTCGAAGTCCTGCCCGAACGCGGGCTCGTAGGCGATGCACCCCGGCTGCTCGATGCCGATCGACGGCGTGATCACCGACTGGTGCGCACCACCCTCAGGGCCGAGCGTGACGCCCGACGGGGTGCCGACGAGGATCGACTGGCCGCCGGCGTAGATCCCGAACGACCACGGCTCCAGCGCGCGGCTGACGAACGGGTCGTAGATCGTGCCGACCGGCAGGAGCGGCTGGCCGTCGCGGGACCACGTCGCGCCGAGCTCGCCCAGCATGCCGACGAGGTTGACCTCCGCGATGCCGAGCTCGATGTGGCGGCCGTGGTCGTGCTCGCGCCAGCGGACGAGCGTGTCCGTGTCGTCGGCGAACCAGTCGATCCGGTCGCCGACCGACCAGATGCCGGCCTTGTTGATCCAACCGCCGAGGTTGGTCGACGTGCCGACGTCCGGGCTCACCGTCACCACGCGGTCGGCGACCTCGGGCGCCTCGCGCGTGAGGTCGACGAAGAAGCGCCCGAAGGCCTGCTGGGTGCTCGCCCGGCCAGTGTGCTTGCGGCCCAGGTCCTGCGGGACCTTCGGGGCGGGCACGGCGCGGGTGGAGCCGCGCTTGAGCCGCGCGCCGGTCGCACGGCACAGCTCGGCCTCGGGCGAGCCGGGCGCGAGCGCGCGGAACGGGTCGTCGGCGTCCTCGCCGAGCTTCGTCGCGAGCTCGCGGTACTGCTCGTGGTTGAGCAGCGCCGAGTGGTTGGCGGGATGGCCCTCGGTCGGCAGCGACCAGCCCTTGATCGTGTAGGCGAACACGACGGACGGCCGGTCGACGACCGCGTCCGCCTGGCGGTAGCCGTCGATCAGGCTCGCGAGGTCGTGGCCGCCGAGGTCGCGGAAGGTGGCGAGCAGGTCGGCGTCGCCGAGGTCGTCGGTGTCGACCTCCAGGCGCCGGCGCAGCTCGGGCGCGTCGGCGCGCAGCAGCCGCTGGTACTCCTCGTTCGGCATCCCGTCGATGCGGGCGCGCAGGTCGTGGCGCCGCGCGAGCCGCGGGCCGTACTTGACCATCACGGTGTGCCAGCCGGCGGCCTCGAACATCGCGGCGAGGCGGCCGGCGGCGATGTCCGGGACGACGCGGTCCAGCGACTGCCGGTTGAGGTCGACCACCCACATCACCTCGCCGAGGCGGGAGACCATCGGGTCGGCGATCGCCTCCCAGCAGGCGCCCTCGTCGAGCTCGGCGTCGCCGATCAGCGCGATCTGGCGGCCGCCGCGCGGCACGTCGAAGTGGCCGGCGACGTAGCGGTGCGCGAGCGCGCCCCAGATCGGCGCGGTGGCGCCGAGGCCGACGGAGCCGGTCGAGTAGTCGACCGGGTCCGGGTCCTTCGTGCGCGACGGGTACGACTGCAGCCCGCCGTACTGGCGCAACGTCGTCAGGTAGCGGCGGTCGAGCCGGCCGAGGAGGTGGTTGATCGCGTGCAGGACCGGGCTCGCGTGCGGCTTCACGCTCACCCGGTCAGGGCTCTCGAGCACCGCGAAGTACAGCGCGGTCATGAGCGACACCATCGACGCGCTCGACGCCTGGTGGCCGCCGACTTTCACGCCGGAGCGGTTGGGGCGCACCCGGTTCGCGTGGTGGACGATGCTCGTCGCCAACCACAGGACCCGCTGCTCGACCCGCTTGAGCGCTTCGAGATCGATCTCCTCCGTCACGCGCCGGAGCCTATTCGTTGAAGCAGTACTTGACCGTCTGGAAGCCGGCGCGCAGTTCGAGCGCCTCACGCTGGACGTGCTCGGGGTCGCGGTCCTCGACGAGCACGCCGGCGATCATGTCGGCGATCGCCTGCATCTCCAGCTCGCCCATGCCGAGGCGGGTGACCTCGGTGGTGCCGATCCGCAGGCCGTGCGGGCGGTCCCAGTCCTCCGGGGTGTTGTCGGGCAGGAGGTTCTTGTTGGTGATGATGTTCGCGCGAGCGAGGCGGTGCGCAACCTCCAGCCCGCCGCCGAACTCACGCACGTCGGCGATCACCTGGTGCGTGCGCGTGTAGCCCTTGTGGGCGCCGAGCACCGGCACGCCGCGCGTGTGCAGCGCGTGGGCGAGCGTCTGCGCGTTGGCGACGATCGCGGCCATGTACTCCGGCCCGAACGCCAGCAGCTCGGCCGCGGCGGCGGCGAGCGCGGCCACGCGGTTGACCTGGTGCGTCGCGGCGAGCGCCGGGAAGACGGCGTCGAGGATCGGCTGCGTCAGCTGCGGGTCGTTCCAGACCGCGACGCCCGACTGCGGGCCGCTGAACGTCTTGCCGGCGCTGCCCGTGATGATGTCGGCGCCCTCGCGCAGCGGATCCTGGAACTGGCCGCCGGCGATCAGCCCGAGCTGGTGCGCGCCGTCGAAGAAGACGATGCCGTCCCACTCGCTCACGATCTCCTTGATCTGGGCCACCGGGAGCGGGAACAGGGTCATGGAGGCGCCGAGCGCGACGAGCTTGGGCTTGGCGGCGCGGGCGGCGACGGCGAACGCGTCGAGGTCGACCTCGAGCTCGTGCGCGTCGTAGGGCACGTCGAGGATGTTCAGGCCGCGGATCCCGGCGGGGCCGTCGTAGCGGTTGGAGCTGTGCCCGCCGACGGGCTGCGGGATCGTCATGACGGTGTCGCCGGGCTCGGTGAGCGCGGCGTACACGGCCATGTTGCCGATCATGCTCGCGACGAGCCGGTGCTCGGCGTAGTTGCTCTTGAAGAGCCGCTTGAGCAGCTCGACGCACAGCGCCTCGACCTCGTCGATGTGCTTCGTCCCCGCGAACCAGCGGTTGACCGGGCCGATGTGGCCCTCGGCGGCGCGCTGGCCGATCTCGGCGCTGAGGAGGTTGCGGACCGTCGGGGAGACGAGCGCTTCGGGCGCCAGCAGGTTCACGCACTCGTTGCCGCGCCACCGCTCGTTGCGCGAAACCGCGGCCAGGACCTCACGCTGCATCGCCGCCGGGTCGGCCGCCGCGTCGAGCAGCGCACGGGCGGCGCCGAGCGTCTCGGCGTCGTGGATGTCGGGCGGGGCGATGGCGGTCATTCGAAGCTCCGGTCGATGAGGGCTCCCAGCGAGAGCCAGTTCTGCTTGACGAGGTCGGCCGCGTCCTCGGGTGCGGCGAGGAGGATCTCGGCGTGCTGCTTGACGGACGCGCGGCCGGACAGCGAGCCGAAGCGCAGGCGCTCCAGCCGCCGGATGCGTGGCATCAACCGCTCCAGCGTGCGCGGGATCTCGGCGTTCGCGGCAGCGGTGACGAACACGCCGTGGAAGGCGTCGTCGGCCTCGAGCGCGGCGTCGACGTCGCCGTCGCGCAGCGCCTCGGCGAACCGGTTGTTCGCGTCCCGCAGGGCAGCGCGGTCGGCCTCGGTCAGCTTCGGCACGGCGAGCTCGGTCGCGAGCGCGTGGAGCGCCGCGACCACCGGGAACGCGTCCCGCGCCGCCCGTCGGTCCAGCGGGGTCACGCGGGTGAAGCGCTGGGGCGCGGTCTCGACGAGGCCGTCCTGCTCGAGCCGGTTGAGGGCCTCCCGCACCGGCGTCCGGCTCAGCCCGAGCCAGGTGCACAGCTCCTGGTCGCGGAGGCGCTCGCCCGGCGCCAGCGTGCCGTCGACGATGGCGTCGCGGATGGCCGCGTAGGCCCGGTCCCGCAGCAGGTCGCGATCCAGCGCCGCTTGTCTCTCAGGAACTGGCATGTGAAATATCAGTATGCCAGTGCCAAGGATATGCGGCAAGGGGTTGCGTGCGTGTGTGCTCGTTGCGCAACGCTGCTCCAACGCCCGCGGCGGTTGTGTGGGCGCCATGACCGCATCCACGCTGAAGGCCCGTCGCCGTGCCGTGCTGGCCGCGCTGATCGCCGCGGGCCTCGTGTCCTTGCCGGCCTGCGGCAGCGCCGAGAGCGCTTCCCCGCCGGCCAAGGACAACCAGGTGAGCGAGCAGGACTTCGCGTCCGCCCGCGACGCCTATGACCTCAAGCTCGCCCGCTGCCTGCGCGAGAAGGGCCACGACGTCAAGGACCCCGAGCCCGGCAAGGGCATCCAGGAGTCCTCGCCCGAGATCAACGCCGACGCCTCCAAGTGCATGGGCGAGCTCGGGGACCCGCCGACCGTCGCCCGGTCGCCGGCGGACGAGGCCGCCGCGCGCAAGCTCCAGCTCGAGCAGGCCGCCTGCCTGCGCGAGAAGGGCTACGACGTCGAGGACCCGACGCCGGAGCAGGCGCTGACCATCCCCGAGGAGGCGACGCAGGAGGCCGTCGACGCGTGCTTCGCCGGCTGATCGTCGGCGTGCTGGTCGTCGCGGTGCTCGGCGCGGCCGCGGGCACGGTGCTGCTCGTCCCGAAGGGCGACTCCGCCCGGCCCGCACCGGTGACGGTGACGACCGCAGCCGTCACGTCGGGGCGGGTGGTCAGCGAGACCAAGGCGATCGGGACGCTCGCCTACCCGGCCCGTGGCCCGGTGCTCGCAGGAGCGGCGGGCGTCGTCACCTGGCTGCCGAAGGCCGGTGCCGTCGTCCGCCGCGGCGACCTGCTGTACACGCTCGACGCCCGGCCGGCCGTGCTGCTGCGCGGCGAGCAGCCCGCCTACCGGACGTTCGCGAAGGGCATGTCCGACGGCCAGGACGTGCTCCAGCTGGAGACCAACCTCGCCGCGCTGGGCCACTTCCGCGGTGACGTCGACCGGCACTTCTCCGCCTGGACCGTGGCCGCCATCAAGCGGTGGCAGCGGGCCCTCGGCGTCTGGCCGAGCGGGCGCCTGGACCGCTCGGCGGTGTGGTTCGCGCCGGAGAGCGTGCGCGTGGCGCGCCGCGAAGCGAGGCTGGGCGCGGCGGTCGCCCCGGGCCAGCCCCTGTACGCGACGTCTGCCACGCGGCGGGTCGTGCGCGTCGACGTGGCGCTGGAGGATCAGCGCCTGGCGCGCGTCGGCCGTCGCGTCACGGTGGAGCTCCCGGCCGGCGGCGAGGCGCGCGGACGCGTGACGTCCGCCGGCGCGCCGCGGCAACGCAGCTCGGAGAGCGGCACGTCCGTCGTCGTGCCGGTCACGGTCGGGCTGCGCGTTCCGCGCGCGGCGGCGGCGTTCGCGCAGGCGACGGTGACGGTGCGCTTCCGCAGCCGTTCCCGCGAGGACGTCCTGACCGTGCCGGTGGGCGCGCTCGTCCCGCTCGGGCCGGAGCGGTTCGGCGTCGAGGTGCCGGCCGGGTCGACGACGCGTCGCATCCCCGTCCGCGTCGGCGCGTTCGTCGCCGGTCGCGTGGAGGTCTCAGGGCGCGGGATCGCGCCGGGCGTGCGGGTCGTGGTGCCCTCGTGACCGGCGCCGTCGTGCTCGACCGGGTCGCACGCACCTACGGGACGCCGCCGGTGCAGGCGCTCGCCGGGGTCGATCTAGCCGTCGGCGCGGGCGAGCTCGTCGCCGTCGTCGGCCCGAGTGGCTCGGGGAAGTCGACGCTGCTGAACGTGATGGGGACGCTGGACCGGCCGACCGCCGGGCGCGTGCTGGTCGACGGCGTCGACGTGGGCGCCCTCAGCGACAAGGCGCTCTCGGCGCTGCGGGCGCACCGGATCGGCTTCGTGTTCCAGTCGTTCCACCTCGGCGAGGGCGTGCGCGCGCTCGACGTCGTCGCCGACGGGCTGCTCTACACCGGCCTGCCGCGTCGTCGCCGGCGCGACCGCGCCCGCGCGGCGCTGGAGCGCGTCGGGCTCGGGCACCGCACCGGGCACCGAGCGCATCAGCTGTCCGGTGGTGAGCGCCAGCGGGTCGCGATCGCCCGTGCCGTGGTCGGCGACCCGCCGCTGCTGCTCGCCGACGAGCCGACCGGCAACCTGGACTCCATCTCGGGCGCGGGCGTCGTCGCGCTCCTGCACGAGCTGCACGCCGACGGCACCACGATCGTCGTCATCACCCACGACACGGCGCTGGCCGCGAGCTTCCCCCGCTGCGTGTCGATCCTCGACGGCCGCGTCGTCGCGGACAGCGCGCGATGACCGCCCCCTCGCGCCTTCGCGCGGCCGACCTGCTGCGGCTGGGCACCTCCGGCCTGCGCACCCGCCCGGCGCGCGCCGTGCTGTCGGCGCTCGGCGTGGCGATCGGGGTCGCCGCGATGGTGGCCGTCGTCGGGATCTCGGCGTCGAGCCAGGAGCGCCTGCAGCGCCGGCTCGCCTCGCTGGGGACCAACCTGCTGACCGCGACCACCAACCCGGTGCCGGGCGGCCCGACCGCGTTGCCACCCGATGCCGCCGCGCGCGTCCGCCGGCTGCCCGGCGTGCTCGCCGCGACCGGCGTCGCCGACCTCGAGGACGTGCGCGTCTACCGCAGCCCGGCCGTCGACCCCGACGAGACCGGCGGACTGGTCGTCACCGCGGCGGACCTCGACGTGCCGCGCGTCGTCGGCGCGCACGTCCGCGCGGGGCGCTGGCTGAACGCGGCCACTGCGACCCTCCCGGCGACCGTGCTCGGCGCCACCGCCGCGCAGCACCTCGGCGTGACGCGGCCCGGCGGACTGGTGTGGCTCGGCGGCCACTTCACCACGGTCGTCGGCATCCTGGCCCCGGCTGCGCTCGCCCCCGAGCTCGACGTCGCCGCACTCGTCGGGGACGCGTTCGCGCGCGCCGAGCTGCGCCACTCCGGCGCCCCGACCCGCCTCTACCAGCGCGCGACCGCGTCCTCCGTGCGGTCGGTCCGCGACCGCATCGCGCCGGCGGTGCAGCCGCAGCGGCCGGGCGCCGTCGCGGTCTCGCGCCCCTCGGACGCGCTCGCCGCCGTCGACGCGGCCGACGCGGCGTTCACCGGCCTGCTGCTCGCGCTCGGGTCGATCGCGCTGCTCGTCGGCGGCATCGGCGTCGCCAACACGATGGTCATCGCCGTCATCGAGCGCCGGCGCGAGATCGGCCTGCGGCGGGCGATCGGCGCGACCCGGGCGCACATCCGCCGCCAGTTCCTCGCCGAGGCGCTCGTGCTCTCCGCGCTCGGCGGCGCGGCCGGCGTGGGGCTCGGAGGCGCCGTCACGGTCGTGGTCGCGTCGGTGAACGGCTGGGTGGTCGTGATCCCGCCCACGGTCGTCGCGCTCGGGGCGGGAGCGACCGTCGTCGTCGGCGGGGTCGCCGGGCTGTGGCCCGCGGTGCGCGCCGCGCGGACCCCGCCCAGCACCGCCCTCAGCGGCTGATCCGTATGGTTCGCCGCATGCGCGGGGTCGACATGCACGTGCACCTCCCGACCGGTGACTGGGTGTGCGGGTGCGTCGGCCACTACGCCGACTCGATCGAGCGCTACTTCGGCTCGCGGCCGGAGACGACGACGGTCGAGGACTTCATCGCGCTCTACGAGCGGCTCGACCTGGTCGGCGTGCTGCTCGGCTGGGACGCGCAGGGCAAGACGCTCGACAACGCCGAGATCGCATCGATCTGTGAGCGGTCGGGTGGGCGGTTCGTGGGCTTCGGTTCCGTCGACCCGAACCGCGACGACGCGCTCGAGCGGCTCGAGCGAGTGGCGGCGCTCGGGCTGCCCGGCCTCAAGCTCCACCCGACGCTGCAGGCGTTCGACCCCGGCGATGACCGGTTCCTGCCGTTCTTCGATGCGGCCGCGGAGCTCGGGCTGATCCTGCTCACGCACGCGGGCACCAGCGGGCTCGGCGCGGGCGAGCCGGGCGGGCAGGGCCTGCGGATCGACCTCGCGCGGCCGATCCTGCTCGACCGGATCGCCGCGCGGCACCCCGCGATGAAGATCGTGCTCGCCCACGCCGGCTGGCCGTGGCACCTCGAGGCGGTCGCCATGGCGCTGCACAAGTCCAACGTCTACCTCGACATCAGCGGCTGGAAGTACCGCTACCTGCCGGACGAGGTCAAGCGCGAGATCCCCCGCCGCCTGCGTGGCCAGTTCTGCTTCGGCACCGACTACCCGATGTTCGATCCGGAGGCGTGCCTGGGCGAGCTGGAGCGGCTCGAGCTCCCGCCCGAGGCGCACGACGCGGTGCTGCGCGGCAACGCGGCCGAGCTGCTCGGCCTACCAGATCGGTCGTAGGGCGCCGCCGTACAGGTCGGTGAGCCCGGTGAGCGCGGCGACGGCCGCGTCCACGTCGTCGCCGCGGGCGCGCCACTCCGCGACGATCTCCTCGAACACGTCGGCGGACGCGCGCAGGCAGTCGACGCCGCGGGGCGTGAGCTGGACGAGCCGGCGGCGGCCGTCGGCGGGGTCGGGCTCGCGCGTCACGTAGCCCAGCCGCGTGAGCTCGTCGACCATCTGGCCCGCGGCCTGCTTGGTCACGTTCAGCCGCTCACCGAGGGCGCTCGCGGTCGTGCCGTCGGCGCCGATCGCCTGGAACGCGTAGCCGTGCGCCGGCCGCACGTCCGGGTGGCCGCGCTCGGCGAGCCGTCGGTGCAGCTCGTCGATCGCCGCACGCCCCGCGCGCAGGATCGCCTCGATCGCCACCCAGCCGGGGACGCTTGACGTATTAGACAAGCTGCTTTACCTTTCGTCGCATGATCGACAAGCAGCTTTACCAGATGCACGAGACGCCGAACGCCGTCATGCACACGCTGGCCGCGCCCTCGACGGGCGCGTCGGAGCTGGCGGTGTGGACGGTCGAGATGACCGCCGGCCAGTCCGGTCCGCTGCACCGCGCCGAGCACGAGCAGGTCTGGGTCGTGCTCGAAGGGACGCTCGCCGTGAACGAGGTCGAGCACGGCGCGGGTGCGACGGTGGTGGTCGCGGCGGGCGAGGAGCGCCAGATCGTCGCCGTGGAGGACGCGCGGGCCTTGGTCGCGAGCCGCGGCGGCGGAACGGTGACCACCGCCCAAGGCACGCGACCGCTCCCGTGGGCCGCCTGACGCGCGAGCATTGAGGGCCATGACGAGCTTCCACCGCCTCGACCAGCTCACGCCGACGCAGGCGTTCCCCGGCATCAGCTTCCGCCACGTGCACGGCGAGCAGCTCACGTTCAGCGTCTTCGAGCTCGAGCCGGACGCCGAGCTGCCGCGGCACAGCCACCACAACGAGCAGGCGGGCCTGTGCACGCGCGGCAGCCTCACCTTCAGCACCGCCGACGGCGACAAGGAGGTCGGGCCCGGCGAGATCTGGATGATCCCGGCGCACGAGGAGCACGGCGGGCGCAGCGGCCCGGACGGCGCGACCGTCGTCGAGGTGTTCGCGCCGGCCCGGGAGGACTGGCCGCGCTAGGCGCGCAGCTTGGGCAGCACCTCGCGCCCGTAGACCTCGATCGCCTTCATCGGGTCGGCGCCCGAGTTGTTCTGGAGGACGATCACGGTCGCGCCGAGCTCCTCGAGCTCCTTGATGCGCTTGACGTGCTCGGCCGGGTCCGAGGAGATGATCGCGTTCTCCTTGAACTCCTCGTCGGACATCTCCTCCTCGCCGTGCCGATACATCGCGCGCGGCCGGTGCCAGTCGTCCTTGTAGTGATCCTCCGGCTGCGCGCCCTTCCACTTGCGGACGGCCTCCAAGGCGGCGTCGTCGCTCTCGGCCCAGGAGAACAGGGCCTGGAAGACGACCTCGCCCTCGCCGCCGGCGTCACGCCAGGTCTTGAGCAGGTCGGGCGTCGTCTCCGGGTCGGGCAGCGTCCAGATGCCGTCGCCCCACTTGGCCGCGACCTTCGCCGCCTTGGGGCCGAAGGCGCTGATCCAGATCGGGATCCGGCGCTCGGAGAGCGTGTGCAGCTTGAGGTCCTTGCAGGTGTAGAACCGGCCCTCCTCGGTGATCGTCTCGCCCTTCCAGAGGCGGTCGATGATCGAGAGCGCCTCGTCCATCCGTGCGACCTGGTCGCCCGGCGACGGCCAGTCGTCCCCCACGGGCACCTCGTTGAGCGCCTCGCCGGAGCCGATGCCCAGGAACGGCCGGCCGGGGAACAGGCGCTCGAGCGTCACCCACGCCTGGGCGATCATCGCCGGGTGGTAGCGGGCGGCGGTCGGGGTGACGCCCGTGCCGATCGGCAGCTTCGACGTCGCCTGGCCCGCGGCGCCCAGCCAGGGCCACGTGTGCCCCGACTCGCCCGGCTCCCACCAGGGCTGCAGGTGGTCGGACGAGGAGATCCCGTCGAACCCCGCCTGCTCGGCCGCGACGGCCTGCTCGATCAGCGCTTCGGGCGGGAACTCCTCCTGGGAGACCCCGATGAAATAGCGAGCCATCCGGGGGCTCTACCCAACGTTGGGTCAGTCGTCCGAGTAGCGCCGCCGGTTCTGCTTGGTCTGGGAGCGTCGCTTCTTGTCCTCGAGCCGCCGGCGCTTCGCTCCCGCGCTCGGCTTGGTCTTGGTCCGCGGCCGCTGCACGTGCAGCGCCTGCTCGAGCCGGCGGGCGAGCCGCTCGAGCGCGAGCTCCCGGTTGCGGGCCTGCGAGCGGGCGTCCTGCGCGACCGCGGTCACCCGCGGGCCGAGCTTGGCACTTATGCGGTCTTTCTGAAACTGGTCGAGAGTGTCCGACTTGTGCACGTCGAAGACGGCTTCGATCCGCGACGCCGTGACGTTCGCATGCTGACCACCCGGGCCGGAGGAACGCGAAGCCCTGATCTCGATTTCCGAGATCGGCAAGGAAAGTCCGTCACGAATGCGTAGAGAATCGGTCACAAGGGGGAGTGGAGATCACACCTATAGGGCGGAACTTCTTTCGACCCCTACAGTTACAGTCGCTGGGACGGCAGCGTCAGGAGCCCTATCCATGGAAGCCTCAGCAGTCCACGCACCAGCTTTATCGCGCCTGCCGCTCGGTGGGTCGCTGCTGCGGTTGCGCTCTGATGAGCAGCTCCTCGCGTTGTTCCGCGGTGGTCACGACGAGGCCTTCCGCGTCCTGCATGATCGCTACCGCCAGCGTCTGTTCGCGTATGTCCGCCAGATGCTGTCGGCGAGCTCGCGCCAGGACGCCGAGGACGTGCTGCAGGACGTCTTCGTCCGCGCGTACGGCGCCCTGCGCAACGACAACCGCGAGATGAACGTGCGCGCGTGGCTCTACCGGGTCGCGCACAACCGCTGCATCGACCACCTGCGCCGGCCGATCCCACCTGCGGCCGAGGTCTTCGAGGTCTCGCGCAAGCCCTTGCACGACCCGGTCGAGGAGGCCCAGCGCCGCGACGACCTGCGCCAGCTGGTGGTCGACGTCGCCAACCTGCCCGAGCAGCAGCGGTCCGCCCTGCTCATGCGCGAGATCGACGGCATGACGTACGCCGACCTCGCGGCCGCGCTGGACGTCACCGTTCCCGCCGTCAAGTCGCTGCTCGTCCGTGCCCGCGTCGGGCTCGTCGAGGCCGCCGAGGCCCGTGACGCCGACTGCGCCGAGATCCAGGCCGACCTCCTGCGCTCCTACGACCGCGGCGTGAAGGCGTCCGGCCGCGCGCGCAAGCACATGAAGTCGTGCGACTCGTGCCGCGAGTACCGCGGCGCGCTGCGCGGGATGAAGCGCTCGTTCGCCGCGCTCGCGCCGATCGGGTTCGCCCCGTTCGCGCTCGCCGCGAAGGTGATCGGCGTCGGCGGCTCGGCCGGCGGCGCCGCCGCGGGTGGCGCGGCCGCCGGCGGTGGCGTCGCGACCGTCACGGCCTGCAAGGTCGCCGCGGTCGTGTGCACCGCCGCGATCGCCACGGGCGGCGCGGTCGAGGTCCAGCACAAGATCGTCGACCACAAGCCCGCGCCGGCGCCCACCGAGAAGGCGAGCACCCACCACAAGACCTCCGCCCCGCCCGCCGTCGAGGCGCCGGTGGTCGTGGCCGCCAAGAGCCGCCCGCAGCCGATCACGACGAGCCCGGCGCCGGTCACCGCGACCGTCACGGAAGCCGCGCGCGAGAAGAAGCGCGACGCCGCCGCCACGGCCGAGAAGGACAAGACCCTCTCCGCGACGATCGCCAAGCCCGAGGACTCCAAGGCCGCCCCGGCCGACGACGCGCCCGCCGTGGCCGCCGACCCGCAGGTCGAGACCGGCGGCGCCCGCGCCCCGGACGCCTCCCCGGTCGCGACGCCGACCCCGGCCCAGACGCCCGCGCCGGCCGTCGAGACGCCGCCCGCCACGGCGACCCCCGCCCCGGCCGACACGGCGGTCCAGACGCCGGCGCCGCCCGCGAGCGACGGTGGGACGGTCGCACCGCCGGCGAGCGGCGGCACGACCGCGCCGCCCACCGGCGGCTGAGAAGGTCCCGCGCGGCTGGCCTCGGCCGCGCAGAGGTGGCGTGCCCGCCGCACAGCCGGCGCGCCATCGCCGCGCCGCGTCATCGCCCCGCCCGCGCCATCGCGCCATCGCCCCGCCGCGCCGTCGCCGTGGCGCTCAGCGCGCGACGCGCCGGGCTTCGTCGCCGCGTTCGGAAGCACACCGTCGGGCGTCGCGCTCTGGGCTGGTCAGGCCGGCTGGGGCCGGCGAGCCCCCGCGCGGGGCCAACCCGCGCCCGCGGGCTCAGCCGCACCGAGCGTGCACTTTCGCACCGCACAGGTGGAAAAGTGAACACTCGCGTGGCCCGTGCCACGCGAACGTCGAGAAAACGACCGCATAGGTACACAACTCGACGTTCGCGTGGCAGAGCCGGCCGGCGAACGCGCGAACGGGCCCGCGCCTGGGCGCACCCGGCGCAGCCGCTCACCCGCACAAGAGCGCGCGCGACGCACCCCCCGATCGTCCGATGCTGAGCGCCACGGCGCCCGTGACGGCGAGGCAACCTCGCTAGGGTCGACCGCATCGACTATCCCGAGCCCCTCGCACACGAGACGTTGCTGGTCCGCCGCGGCCGGCGGAGTGGACTGTTCACGATGGTCGCCGTGCACAGCACGGCGCGTGGGCCCGCGTTGGGCGGGTGCCGGATGTGGACGTATGACGACTCGCGCGCGGCGATGCGGGACGTGTTGCGGCTGAGCCGGGCGATGACGTTCAAGGCCGCGGTGGCGGGGCTTCCGCTCGGCGGCGGCAAGGGCGTGATCATGCTGCGGCCGGACGAGGCGGTGCTCACGCCCGAGCGCCGGGAGGCGGTGCTGCAGGACTTCGGGGACACGGTCGAGTCGCTCGGCGGCGACTATCTGACGGCCGAGGACGTGGGCACGTCGGAGGAGGCGATGGACATCATCGCCACGCGGACGAAGCACGTGACCGGGCTGGCGTCCGGCTCGGGTGATCCGAGCCCGTGGACGGCGCTCGGCTGCGAGGTCTCGCTGCGCACGACGTGCGAGTACGCGTTCGGTACGAGCGACCTGAGCGGGCGGACGGTCGCGGTGATCGGGCTCGGCAACGTCGGCGCGCGCCTCGCGGAGCTCCTGCACGCGGGTGGCGCGGAGCTGATCGTCGCGGACGTCGACCAGGGCAAGCGGGAGCTCGCCGAGCGCCTCGGAGCGCAGTGGACGGACCCGTACAGCGCGATGACCGCGGAGGTCGACGTGCTCGCCCCGTGCGCGCTCGGCGGCGTGCTCAACGACGACACGCTGCCCGCCCTGCGGTGCAAGGCGATCGCGGGCGCCGCGAACAACCAGCTCGCCTCGGACGAGCTGGACGTCGCGCTCGCCGAGCGCGGGATCCTCTGGGCACCGGACTTCGTCTGCAACGCCGGCGGCCTGATCAACATCGCCGTCGAGCTCGAGCCCGACGGCTACTCGACCGACCGCGCCGACACGAAGGTCCGCGCGGTCGGTGACACGCTGCGCCAGATCTTCGACAGCGCGGCCGCGAGCCACACCACGCCGCTGCGCGCGGCGCTCGAGCTGGGCCGCGAGCGGCTCAGCGCGAGCTGAAGATCCCGACCTCGGAGTCGGCGACCACTTCGCCCTTCGGCGGAGCCTTGATCGAGCTGGTGTCGACGTCGTACTCGAAGCCGTCCATGACGATGGTCGCCTTCGAGCCTTCGACGGTCATGTCCATCTTCATGCGCAGGGCGTTGCCGGACTCGTCGAGCCAGAGCTCCAGGGGCACCGTGCCGGTCTCGCCGAACGCCTTCGTGTCCTTGCCGAGCTTCTTCGCCGCGGCCTGCAGGTCGACCTTGCCGACGTAGTGGGTCGCGCGGACCCCGTCGACCTCGGCCTCGCCGCGCTCCTCGATGTCGGTCGCGGCCTCGCAGAACACGCGGAGCTCCTCGAACGACATCGAGCCGAAGTCCGGCATGTTCTCGTCCTGGATGTGCACCCAGCGCTTGCCCTGGGGCAACACCGCGTCGAAGCTCGGGCTCGCGATCCAGAACTCCTTGCCGACGACGACCAGCGTCTGCGAGACGTCCGTCCCCGCCACGTCCCCCTTCAGGTCCATCTTGTAGCGCTTGAGGTCGGCGCTCTGGAGCGCCGTGCCCTTCATCACCAGCTCCGTCCCCTGGACGGACATCGTCATCGTCATGTTCGAGCGGACGCTCTTGCCCTGCATCCGGTCGGTCGCGTTGGCGAACGACACGCCTTCGCCTCCGAACGCGAACACCCCGACGACGACCGCCGCCAATACCGCGGCCACCGTGCCGCCAATCAGGATTCTCATCGCGCGATCATTACACGCCCAGATTGCCCTCTTGTTGCAATTTGGCCAGATGTGCGCGCAGCGTGATCGCGGCGAACGGGCGGACCGCGGCCGGCGCGTCCGTCCACGCCGCGTCGAGCAGCGCGTCCTCGTCGTCCGCGGCGATGCCCGACTCCAGCGCGGCGAGCAGCTTGCGCTCACGCTCCAACCGATGTGCGAGGTACTCGTCCAGCTTCGCGGCCGGGTCGTCGATCTCGTCGCCATGGCCGGGGTGGATGCGCCGCAGGTCCAACGCGCGCAGCCGGCGAAGCCCGTCGAGGTACTCGATCAGCCGCCCGCTGACGAACACGCTGCCCTCGCCGAGCACCGCGTCGCCGGTGAACGCGTGCGCCCCCGCGACGAACACCACGTGGTCGTCGGCGTGGCCCGGCAGCGCCATCACGGTGAACGGGCCGATCGTGTCGCCGTCGCGCACGTCGACGACCGCGACGCCCAGCCGCTCGGCGAGCTCGCCGGCCGCCTCGGAGTGGTCCGCGTGCGAGTGCGTGAGCACGATCCCGGCCGGCGCGTCGCCGACCGCGGCCGTCACCGCGGCCAGGTGCGGCTCCAGCAGCGGGCCCGGGTCGACCACCCAGCCGTCGACGACGTAGGTGTTGGTGCCTGAGAGCGTGAGCGGGCTCGGGTTGTCGGCGCGGATGCGGGTGATCATTGCTCGACGAGACGGTAGACCGGCCCGTTGAGCGACGTCGCGTAGAGCCGCCCCTGGGCGTCCTCGCCGAACGAGGACAGCTGCTGCACCTCGAGCCCGGTCTCCGACGGCGAGCCGTCCGGCAGCTCCGCGCGCATCAGGGTCCCGAGGCACAGGTCGCCGTACACGTAGTCGCCCGCCCAGCTGCTCAGCTCCGGCGACCGCACGACGTAGCCGCCCGTGATCGAGCAGTAGCCGTCGCTGTGACGGGCATCGATCACCGGCTCGATCGCGTCCTCGGCCGCCTCGCCCTCGGTGAACCGATCCGAGCCCTCGAACACGCGCCAGCCGAAGTTCGCGCCCGCGCCCTCGCCGGCGCGGACCCAGTCGATCTCCTCGACGGCGTTCTGACCGACGTCACCGATAGTCAGATCGCCCGTCTGCCGGTCGAACGAGAACCGCCACGGGTTGCGCAACCCGTACGCGTAGATCTCGCCGCGCGCACCGTCCCGGCCGACGAACGGGTTGTCGTCCGGGATCGTGTACGGCCGGTCACCGTCCGGCGCGGGGTCGATCCGCAGGATCTTGCCGAGGATGGTGTCCAGCGACTGGCCGTTGCCGATCTGACCGTGCTGGTCGCCGCCCCCGCCGCCGTCGCCCATGCCGACGTAGAGCTTCCCGTCAGGCCCGAAGGTGATCATGCCGCCGTTGTGGTTGGGCTCGGAGTCCTCCTGCGCGATCAGCACGCGCTCGGAGCCGGGATCGCCCGCGGTGTCCGACGCACGCTTGTACTCGGCCAGCGTGTTCGCCCCGTCCTTGGCCGTGTAGTAGACGTAGAAGAGTCCCGACGACGCGTAGTCCGGCGCGAACGCGAGGCCCAGCAGCCCGCGCTCACCGCCCGCCTCGAGCCGGTCCGAGATGTCCAGGAACGGCTCGTCCTGGCCGACGATCCGGATCGTCCCGCCCTGCTCGACGACGAATACCCGCTCACGGTCCTCGGGCGGCGCCGTGACGAAGAGGGGCGACTCGAACGACCCGACCTCCAGCAGCCGGATGCCGGACGGCGCGGGCACCTGCGGCCGCTCGGACGCGTCCTCGCCCCCGCAGCCGGCGAGCGCCAGCAGCGCCGCGACGATCGCGAAGGGGCGCCTCACAGAACGGGACGCAGGCTCTCGACCAGGCCTTGCAGGAACCGCACGTCGGCGTCGCCGAGGTCGGGCCGCGCCTCGTGCGCGAGGCAGCAGAGCACGTAGGCGCGCGCGTCCGCGGTGGAGAACGGCACCCCGATGTAGGCGCGCACCGGCCCCGCCTGGACGCCGCGCAGCGCGGGCTCGGCCTCCACGTCCGCCACGATCGGCCCGATCTGTCCGTTCAGCAGCCGGTCGCAGATCGTGTCCGAGAGCGGCACCGCGCGGCCCTGGTACTGGCCGGCGCCCTCCTGCCAGCGGATGTGCTCGCGACCGCCCCGCACCTCGGTGAGCAGCGCGGTGTCCGCGCCCAGCTCACGCATCGCCATCGCGAGCTTGGCCCGCACGGCCTCGTCCGCGGCGGTCTCGGCGGGACGCGGGCCGACGGGCGGCGACGTCCGGCGCAACACGGTTCCACAGGCGGGGCAAGCGCCTTCGCTGACGATGTACGTCGGAAGGCCGCAGCTGGAGCACGTCAGGTAGGGCATCCGGCGCAGTCGAGTCTAGGCGGCAGGGCCGACGAGATGACACATCGACCGTATTACGTCCGTGATTCGCTCAGCGTTCCACTAGCCGGACGAAAAGCCGATCCAGCTCACCCGCCGGATCGGTCGTCAGCCCGGTGTGGACCGGCCCCGGCTGCACGATCGTGCTCGCCGGCGCGACCAGCCAGTGGAACCGCTCGGAGGCCGGCAGCGCCGCGATCGGCCCGCCGCTCGCGTCGCCCGCGGCGATCCGCTCCATCGTCGTCAGCAACGTCGCCACCGCGCCCGGCTCGCACTGCGGCGCCAGCGCGCGCAGCAGCCCTTCGTCGAGTTGCGTCTTCGCGCCGAGGAACCGCAGCGGCCGGCAGAACAGCACCACGCCGGCGTTGACCGCCTCGCCGCGCTCGACGCGCGGGATGATCCGCAGCGCCGCGTACTGGAACGGCTTGCGCTCAGACATCGGCCCACACCCGCGGCGCCTGCAAGCGCTCGTGCAGGAACTCGGCGTAGAGGTCGCCGTTCGCCCAGTCCTCCGGCACGAGCGAGGCGGCGCGCGCCGGATCGGCCTTCCCCGCCAGCCGCTCGTCGGCCGCCGCGATGCTCGAGGCCGCAGGCAGCAGCACGTGGTCGCGGATCGGCGGGAAGGCGTTCTTGGCGCGCGCGAGCGGGTCCGGCCCGTGGAAGGCGTACAGCGACGCGCCGTGGTCGATCAGCCACAGGTTCCCGTGCCAGCGCAGCAGGTTCGGGTTGCGCGGCGTGCGGTCGACGTTGGTGATCAGCGCGTCGAGCCAGACGACGTCGGCGGCGAGGTCGGCGTCCGGCGGCTCGGTCGGGTTGTAGGGCAGCGAGCCCGGGAGGAAGTCGACGCCGAGGTTGATGCCCGCGGAGGCCGCGATCAGCTCCTGGATCTCCGGGTCCGGCTCCGCGGCGCCGAGCGCCGGGTCGAGCTCGATCAGCACCAGCTCGGGCACCGGCAGCCCCAGGTCGCGCGCCAGCTCGCCCGCCACGATCTCGGCGGCCAGCGCCTTCGGTCCCTGCCCCGCGCCGCGGAACTTGAGCACGTACAGGCCGTCGTCGTCGGCCTCGACGATGCCCGGCAGCGAGCCTCCCTCGCGCAGCGGGGTGACGTAGCGCGTGGCGGTCACCGTACGCAGCACGCGTGGAATGATGGCGAACCGATGACGCCGCCGGTTTTGTGGACCCCGCCCGACTCGCTCCTGCAGCGCTGCGAGCTCGGCGCCTACCGCCGCGAACGCGGCCTGGACACGTACGAGGAGCTGTGGCGCTGGTCGGTCGATCAGCCCGAGGCGTTCTGGGGCTCGATCTGGGACCGCTACGGCCTGGGCGAGCGCGGCGAGACCGTGCTTGCGAGCGCCGACATGCCCGGCGCGCAGTGGTTCCCGGGCGCGCTCGTCAACTACGCGCAGCGTGCCTTCCAGGACCGTGATCCCGACGCGCTCGCGATCATCGCGGGCGGCGAGGACCGCGAGGACGCGCAGATCACCTGGGGCGAGCTGGAGGCCATGACGCGACGCGCGGCGGCCGGCCTACGCGCCCGCGGCGTCGGCAAGGGCGACCGCGTCGCCGCCTACCTGCCGAACATCCCCGAGACCGTCGCCGCGTTCCTCGCGACGGCCAGCCTCGGCGCCGTGTGGTCGAGCTGCTCTCCGGACTTCGGGCCGCGCAGCGTGATCGACCGCTTCGCCCAGATCGAGCCGACCGTGCTGATCGCCGTGCGCCGCTACCGCTACAACGGCCGCGAGTTCGACCGGACCGAAGCGCTGAACGAGATCACCGCCGCGATGCCGGGCGCGCAGACCCTGATCCTCGGCGAGGACGACTGGCCCGCGACGGACGAGCCGCTCACGTTCGAGCGCGTCCCCTTCGACCACCCGCTGTGGGTGCTCTACAGCTCCGGCACGACCGGCCTGCCGAAGGCGATCGTGCAGTCCCAGGGCGGCATCCTGCTCGAGCACCTGAAGGTGCTGCACCTGCACCTGGACGCGCAGCGCGGCGACCGCCTGTTCTGGTTCACCACGACCGGCTGGATGATGTGGAACTTCATCGTCTCCGGGCTGCTGACCGAGGCCACGATCCTGCTCTACGACGGCTCGCCCGGCTACCCGTCGCTCGACGCGCTGTGGGACTTCGCCGCGCGCACGGAGATGACGACGTTCGGCACGTCCGCCAGCTACATCGGCGCGTGCATGAAGGCCGGCACCGAGCCCGCCCGCGGGCGTGACCTGAGCGCGCTGAAGGCCGTCGGCTCGACCGGCTCGCCGCTCTCCCCCGAGGGCTTCCGCTGGATCTACGAGCACGTCGGGCAGGACACCTGGCTGTTCTCGACGAGCGGCGGCACCGACCTGTGCACGGCGTTCGTCGGCGGCGTGCCCGAGCTGCCGGTCTACGAGGGCGAGCTGCAGGCGCGCTCGCTCGGCGCCGCGGTGGAGTCCTGGGACCCCGACGGCCACCCGCTGGTCGGCGAAGTCGGCGAGCTCGTGCTGACCAAGCCGATGCCGTCGATGCCGATCTACTTCTGGGGCGACGACGACGGCTCGCGGTACCGCGAGGCCTACTTCGACACCTACCCGGGCGTCTGGCGCCACGGCGACTGGATCGAGATCACCGAGCGCGGCACCGCGATCATCAGCGGCCGCTCCGACGCGACCATCAACCGCGGCGGCATCCGGATGGGCACGGCCGAGATCTACCGCGCCGTGCTGGCCGTCGAGGCCGTCACGGACGCGCTCGTGGTCGACGTGCCGGTCGAGGGCGAGGACGCCTGGATGCCGCTGTTCGTCGTCCTGCGCGAGGGCGAGGCGCTGACCGACGACGTGGTGAAGGCGATCCGGAAGCGCGTCCGTGAGGACTGCTCGCCGCGGCACGTGCCGAGCGACGTGATCGCGGTCAAGGAGGTGCCGCGGACGCTGTCGGGCAAGGTGCTCGAGCTGCCGGTCAAGCGGATCCTGATGGGCACGCCGCCCGAGCAGGCCGCCTCGCGCGACTCGCTCGCGAACCCCGCGGCGCTGGACCCGTTCGTCGCGTTGGCGGCGGAGCGCGGCGTGTCTGGCGGCTAGCCGCACTTCCCGCGTCGGACCGCGTGTGGGAATGTCGGCGGGTGACCGCCACGCAGCTCCCCCGCACCGGCTCGGCCACCGGGCCGGTCCAACCGCTGACCCGCACCGGCATCTGGATCCTGTTCTGGCTCGCCGCCGCCAACGGGCTCTTCCTGTACCTCGCCCCCGGCCTGGCCGACACGGACTACGCCTGGTCGATCAAGCCCGCCGTCAACGCCGCGTTCATCGGCGCCGGCTTCCTCGCGGGCACGCTGGCGACCGGCCTCGTGCTCTGGCGCGCGAAGCAGTGGCGGACGTTCTCGACGTTGCCGGTCGCGCTCTGGGTGCTGGCCAGCACGCTCGCGCTCGCCACGTTCATCCACGCGGACCGCTTCAAGTGGGACTACCCGCTGACGTGGGTCTGGACGGCGGTCTACGTCGGCGTGCCGTTCGCGGTGCCGTTCCTCGTCTGGCGCCAGCGGCGCGACGCGGCGGCCGAGCCGGACGCGCACTGCGGGCTGAAGGTCCTGCGCGTGATCAGCGCGGTCGTCGGCGTCGCGCTGCTGGTCGGCTCGACCGCGCTGTACGTGTCACCCGGCCTCGGGGACCACTGGCCGTGGGCGCTCACGCCGCTGCTCGCCCGCGCCGTCGCCGCCTGGTACGCGCTGTTCGGGACGATGCTCGTCAGCTGCGCGATCGGCCTGCGGCGCCCGCACGAGGCGTTCATCCCCTACGCGACGCTCACCTGCTGGAGCGTGCTGGTGCTCGCGCTGCCGCTGCTGCACCCGGACGACGTGTCGGGCGGCGGTGCCTGGTACGCGCTGATGATCGCGCTGCTCGTGTTGGGCGTGGCCGGGCTGCTACGCAGCGCCGCGGCCTTCTTCGCGACGCGCACGTGAGCGCTTGAGCGCCGCGCGGGCCTGCTCGCCCGTGATCGGCTTGAGCGCGGGCAACGCCAGCTCCGCCCCCTGCGCCACGCCCGAGCGTTCCTTGATCCCCTTGAGGGACTTGGGCTCCCGGCGGAAGAAGTCGGCGATGCTCATGGGCGTTTGGCGGTCGCCGGCGCGCGGGCGACCTCAATGGACAGGATACCTGCCACGACCACGGCCACAATGGCGCCGATGCCCCATGTCAGGTCCAGCAGCGTGGGCGAACCGCGGAACGCGAGCACGGCACCCGCGAGCACGGCCATGATCGTCGCCGTGCCCAGCAGCATCCGGTACGGCGCGAGCACGAGCTGGACCAGCGGATGCTCGCCCGCGCGCAGCACGAGGCTCGAGAACACGGCCGAGATCGACAGCAGCACGGCGACCGCCGGGCCGCCCGTCGTCGCGATCCCGTGCAGGTCCGCGAACAGCGCCGCGAACCCGAGCTCCGCCGCGATCACCCAGGAGACGAGCATCGCCGGGACGAGGAAGCCGCCGCGCTCGGTGGCGTAGCGGACGCTCAGCCCCGGCTCCTCGCTCGCCTCGGCACCGGCGACGTAGTGCAGGCCGGGCCGGTCGGAGTCGTGCGGGCCTTCCAACAGCAGCGCGCCGGTCCGGTTGTCGACGATGTCGGCGCTGCGGGCGCGCATGCCGTCGGGGACGCTGAGCTCGACGTGGTAGCTCGCGGCCTCGCTGCAGCCCTGCGTGCCGTAGAAGTGCGAGAACCGGTCCGGCCGGCCGAGCGGCTCGTCGTAGGCGAACTTGACCACGCGCCGGCGGCTGACGTCCGAGAGCACCGCGCACAGCAGGAAGCCGCTCGTCAGCGTGGTGGCGAGCGCGGCGAACTCCGGCGCGCGGTCGGCCACCTGGGCCACGCGCGGATGCACGGCCGGACCGTCCTCGGGGCCCGCGGCGAGCACCCGCTCGATCAGGTCGCCGGCGTCGAAGTCCAGCTCGGCGCCGTCCAGGTCGAGGTCCAGGACCATGTACAGCAGCTCGCGCGCGATCACCTGCACCTCGTCCGACCGCATCAGCGGCAGCGCGTAGCCGTCCTCGCCGAGCAGGTCGAAGTGCACGAGCTTGCGCTTGTCGAGCACGGCGAGCGGGACGACCCACTGACCGTCGCCGAGCGCCAACTCCCCGCGGTGCTCGAGCGGGACCGTGAAGTCGACCGACACCGAGCGCCGCACCTGCTCGTGCGAGAGCACGTCGATCGTCTCCACGCGGCGGTGGCGCCAGGCGGCCTGCCGCGTCAACAGCGCGGCGAAGCCGACCGCGATCTCACCCGCACGCTCCTCGAGGACCTCACCCGGCCAGGGCTGCACGCAGGGCGCCCTCCAGCGCGTCCGGATCGGTGCCGCCCTCCCAGCGCACGCCCTCGATGAAGACCGCGGGTGCGTGACGCACCCCGGAGTCCACCGCGGACCGGATGTTGTCGACGATCCGGTCGGCGTGGCGCTCGTCCATCATGTCCTCCATCAGCGTCGCGACGTCGATGCCGATCTGCGCCGCGTAGTTCAGGAGATCCGGCACCGAGAGCGCCTCCTGGCGCGCGAGCAGGACGTGGTGGAAGGCCCAGAACGAGTCCTGCGCACCGGCGCACTCGGCCGCGAGCGCGGCGCCGTTGGCGTTCGGGTGCTCCTCGGCCATCGGGAGGTGCCGCCAGGCGTAGACGAAGCCGTCCCAGCGCTCGCGCAGGGCGGTGACGCCGCGGTGGGCGGCGCCGGACGCGGGGTCCTCGTAGTCGCCGAAGAGCACGAGCACCGGGCCCTCGGTTCCGACGAAGTGGTCGTAGCTGCGGATGAAGGGGGGCGTGAGCGTCAACAAGGGGTGGTAACCGTACCCGTCGGTGAGGCTGCACCACTGTTGACGGCGTGTCCGCGCCCGTACCATCGCGGTCGCCTTGAGCATCGCCGCGCACCCCGTCGAGAGCTCCCTCCTCACCCGTCTCGCCACCGGCACGGCCGGCGCCGTCGGCAAGGAGTTCCTGCGCTGCCTCGTGACCGAGCTGGCCGGGGCGCTCGATGCCGACATGGCGTTCGTCGCCGAGCGCTGTGGCGACGGCGAGGCGTGCACGCTCGCGAGCTTCGGCAAGCCGGGTGTCGAGCTGCGCGAGGGCCAGGTCTTCACGCTCGCGGGAACGCCGTGCGAGGACGCGTACACGCACGACCTGCTGCTCGTCTCGCGCGGTGCGCGGCTGCGTTACCCCGAGGACGCGTTCCTGCGGCGCTACGCGCTCGACGGCTACCTCGCGGTCGCGCTGCGCGACGGGCGCGGCGAGGCGATCGGGCACATCGGCGTGATCTCCGCCCGCACCCCGCTGGACCCGGCGCCGTCGGAGCTGCAGGCGCTGCGGATCTTCGCGGCGCGGGCCGGCGCGGAGCTCGAGCGCCGGCGCCACGAGGTGGCGCTCCTGCGCGCCGCCGACGAGGAGCGCCGGCGGATCGGGCGGGACCTGCACGACGGCGCGCAGCAGCGGCTCGTCGTGCTCGGTCAGGCGCTGGACCTCGCCCTGCGTGAGCTGGAGGCGGACCCGGGGCGGGCGGTCGCACGGCTGTCCGCGGCGCGCGAGCAGGCCGTCATCGCCGGGCGCGAGCTGCGCGAGCTGGCCCAGGGGCTGCACCCGGTCGGGCTCGAGCGCGGGCTGCGACCGGCGTTGTCGGCGCTGGCGGTGCAGTCGCCGCTCCCGGTGCGGATCGAGGCGTTGCCGGACGAGCGGCCGTCGGCGGTGATCGAGGCGACCGTGTGGTTCCTCGTCTCGGAGGCGCTGACGAACGCGATCAAGCACGCGGCGGCGACCGAGCTGCGGGTGCGGGTCACCGCGTCCGACGACGAGCTGCTGGTGGCCGTCGCCGACAACGGGGCGGGCGGCGCCTGCCCCTCGCGCGGGACGGGCCTTCAGGGCCTGCGGGCGCGCGTGGAGGCGCTGGGCGGCACGCTGGCGATCCACAGCCCGCGCGGCGCGGGCACCGCGCTCACGGCGCGTCTGCGCCCGCGGCCCTGATCAGCGGGTCGATGCGGTAGGGGATCTGCCGCGTCATCGAGATCGAGCTCGTCGAGCGCTGGACCGCACCCGTGTGCAGCATCGCGTTGATCACGTCCTGCAGATGCGTGTTGTCGCGCGCCACGACCCGGCAGAGGATGTCGCTGTTGCCGGTCACCCCGTGTGCCTCGAGCACCTCCGGGACGCGCCGGAGGCCTTCGATCGCCTCGTCGAGCCGGCCCTGGACGATCTCCAGCGCCACGAACGCCAGCACGGGATAGCCCATCTCGGCGGGCTCGCACTCGGGCCCGAAGCCGGTGATCACGTTGCGGGCCACGAGCTTGTCGAGGCGCGCTTGCACGGTGCCGCGCGCGACCCCGAGGCGCCGTGCGACCTCCACGAGCCCGATCCGCGGATTCGACCGCAGCGTCAGCAGCAGCCGGGAGTCCAGCCCGTCGATCATGCGCGGCAGACTAGTGGGCGAACCTCACCGGGCGCATAGTTGGGGTCAAGTACCCACGCGGTTCGCCTACGCTGGGCCTATAGTCGCGTCTGGAGAGGCTCTATGAGCAGCGTCTACCGCAACATCCTGGTGGCGGTCGATGGCTCGCCGGACGGCGACGCCGCCCTCGCGCACGCGTCCGCTCTGGCCCGCGATCAGCACGCCCGTCTCACGCTGTTGACCGCGATCCCGCCGATCCCGGCGACCGCCCTGCTGGCCACGGGCGCCGCGCCGCCGCGCAACGAGGTCGTCAAGCACTACACCGAGCTGCTCCGCCACGCGACCGCCTCGCTGCCCGCGGACATCAGCGTCACCACGCTCCTCGTCGAGGGCCCGGCGGCCAAGGCGCTGATCGAACGCGCCCGCTCCGGCGCGTTCGACCTGATCGTGATGGGCTCGCACGGGCACGGCCGACTGCACCAGTCGCTGCTCGGCTGCGTGTCCCAGAAGGTCCTGCACGCGAGCCCGATCCCGGTGCTGCTCACGCGCGCCGCGTCCGAGGAGCCGGCGGTCGCGCCCGCACCCGCGCCGGCGAGCTCGCTGGACGTCTTCCCGCTCACGGGCTGAGAACGACGAAGGCCCCGCCGGGGCGGGGCCTTCGTGAGTCCTTCTCGGGTCAAAAGGACCGTCTTCCATCGGGGCGCCGAGATTTGAACTCGGGACCTCACCGACCCGAACGGTGCGCGCTACCAGGCTGCGCCACGCCCCGAACGGGAAGCAGTCTAGCCACTCGGCTTCGGAGCCCCCGCGACGAGCTGCACCGTGTTGATCACGCGGCCGGTCGTGGCGTCGATCGTGTAGAGCACGCCACCCACGATCTTCTGCGTCGTCTTGGTCGTGCCGTCGACGATCTTGTCGACCTTGTCGGTGGTCTTGTCGACCGTGTCGGCGACCGGGCCGGGGCCGGTGACGGTCTTCACGGTGTCGTCGACGGTCTGCGTCGTCTGCTGCGTGACGTCGTTGACGCCCTCGGTGACCTGGTTGGTCGTCTGCTGCACGGTGTCCGTCGTCTTCTCGACGGTCTGCTGCACGCCGTCGGTGGTCTGCTTGACCACTTCGCGGACGGGCTCGGTGGCCTTGGTGACGTCCTCCTTCACCTGCTGGGAAGGCTTCTTCCTGGCCGTGGGCGTGGGCTCGGAGGTCGCGGGCTTCTCGGTCTTGCGCTCGGACGTGTCGTCGGGATTCGAACCGGCGGCCACGACCGGCGTGCCGGGCGCGTTCGCGGTCGGCGGCTGGGTGCCGCCCCCACCGCCCCCACTGCCCGAGCCACCCTTGCCGGCGCGCGGTGCCGCTCCGGCCACGTCACCGTCGCGCCCGGTGACCCGCTTGGCCCCGCCGGAGTCGCCGCCCTTGCGTGCCTTGGGCGCGGCGCCGCCACCCGCGGCGTCGGCGTCGGCGCGCTCGGTCGGCGTGCTGGTGGCGGTCGCCGTCGCGGTCCGGGCGGGTGCGGCCGACGCGCTGCGCGCCGGCGACTCCACCGCCGCCGACTCGCTCGGCGCGCTCGTCACCCGCTGGACGCCCACGCCCGCACCGACGCTCGCGACCAGCACGGCCGCACCCGCGGCCGCCTTGCCCCAGCCGCTCTGGAGGTGGTCGGAGAGCAACGGCAGCTGCTGCATGAACGCGGCACCGCGGCCGCTCGGCGGCGCGGACGCGGCGGCCGTGTCGGCCTCGCGCCGGAACTTGGCGAAGATCGGGAACGGCAGGATGCCCGCGATCCGGTTGGCCACGCGCTCGCGCACCGACGGGCGGCCGAACAGCTCGCGGTCCAGCCCGGCGGCGAGCGCCTCACGCCGGCACGGCTGGCAGTGCGAGAGGTGGCGGGCGAGCCGGCGCGTGTCGCGCGCCCCCGGCCGCGACTGCACCGCCATCGCGATGATGCTCTGGATCCGCAGGCAGCGGGCACCGGAGACGATGTCGTCGTACTCCTCGCTCAGCCGCCGGCGGGCGCGGAACAGCGTCGACTCCACCGCCGGCCGGCTCATGCCCATGCGGCGGCCGATCTCGGCGTAGCTCAGGCCCTCGAGCTCACGCAGGACGAGGATCTCGTGGTGGGTCTCGGAGAGGCCGCCGAACGCGCCGCAGAGGCTGTCCAGGTCCTGCTTGGCGGCCACGGCCGCGTCGGGGGACGCGCCGGAGGCGACGAGCTTGGAGTGGTCGGCGGGTGCGAGGCCGCCGTCGGCGTCGTAGGAGACCTCCTCCGCGCGCTTGGAGCGGCGGAACGCGTCGATGCAGGAGTTCTTGGCGATCTGGTAGAGCCAGGGCTTGAACGCCAGCGGCTGCTCGGTCTCCCGCATCCGCCGCAGCGCGGAGAGGAACACCTCCTGGGTGACGTCCTCGGCACGGCCGTGGTCCTTGACCATCCCAAGCACGTACGCGTAGATCCGCCGGTGGTAGCGCTCGTAGAGGAGCTCGAAGGCGCGATCGTCGCCGCGCCGCACACGCGCGACCAGCTTCTGATCGTCGTCCGCGGGGCTTCCAGCACCCTCGATAGCCGGCACCTGGGCGGCGCCGCTCATTCCCCTACCCACCTGGAGGTCCTCCTGCGCGGACTCTGATCTACTCACCACGTCCACCCGGCCCCTGACAGCCGGGGTCTGGACGACTCAGATCCTGATCGCCCGAAGTCCAACCCCGCAAACCCGATGGCGCAGATAACCGACATTTTGTCCACACTCGACGAGCTCTTGCGTCCCGGGGACTTCGACGACCTCGGACCGAACGGCCTCCAGGTGCCGGGCGCCACCGAGATCACACGGGTCGTGACAGGGGTGACGGCGCGCCGGGAGCTGCACGAGCGCGCGGTCGAGCTGGGGGCCGAGCTGGTCCTCGTCCACCACGGCCTGTTCTGGAAGTTCCATCCCACCGGCCTGACGCCGCTGCTGGCCGAGCGCCTGCGGCCGCTCTTCAAGCACGACATCAACCTCGCCGCCTACCACCTCCCGCTCGACGCGCACCCGGAGGTGGGCAACAACGCACTGCTCGTGAAGCAGCTCGGCTGCGTGGACCGCGAGCCGTTCGGCAGCTACAAGGGCCGGCCGATCGGCAGCCGCGGACGCTTCCCGGAGCCGATCACGCCGGACGAGCTGGCCGCACGTGTCTCCACGGTGACCGGCCGCGAGCCTCTCCTCCTCGGCCAGCGCGATCAGGTGATCTCCACCATTGGGATCGTGTCGGGTTCTGCTGCTGACACGCTGCACGAGGCGGCCGCGCTGGGTCTCGACGCATTTCTTACCGGAGAGCCGCGCGAGCACATCACCGCAGACGCGGAGGAGCTGGGAATTTCCTTTGTGGCCGCCGGTCACTACGCCACCGAGATCTTCGGCGTGCGCGCGCTCGGCGACCTCTTGGCGGACCGGTTTGGGGTGGAACACGTTTTCGTGGACCTTTCCAACCCGGTGTAGCTCGTCTTAAGTTCACGTTGAGCAGATGCCGGTTGTGGTCGTCCGGTGAAGCCGCTACGGTGGCTCAACACGTGGCAAACCTCACCAGGAGGACTCGTACTGATGGCAATCCATCTCACGCCCACGGAGCTCGCTCGCGAAGCCGGCATGGAACGGCGCGACGTGATCGAGAAGTGCATGGAACTGGGCGTGCCGATCTTCCAGGGAAGGATCGACAAAACCCTCTTCTTGGCCACCATGGAAGAGTCAGGGGTCAGGCAGGTAGCTACCGCCTAACCGCGTAGCGACACGACGTCCGTGGGTACCGGAACCGGAACCGACTCACGGACGATCGCCGACATCGTGGGCCTGGCCGCCGAGCGCTATGGAGAGCAGCCGGCGGCCCGCTTCAAACGTGACGGCGAGTGGGTCGACCTCAGCTACGCCGAGCTGTCCGAGACCGTCTCGGAGATCGCTCGCGGCCTGATCGACCTCGGGCTCCGACCCGGAGAGCGCGTCGCGCTCCTGTGCACCACCCGCGTCGAGTGGACGCTCGCCGACTTCGGCATCACGTCCGCCGGCGGTGTCGTCGTGCCGATCTACCCGACCAACTCCCCTGAGGAGTGCGCGTGGGTGGCCGGCGACTCCCAGTCGCGCTTCGCGATCGCCGAGGACGCCGCCCAGGTGGCGAAGCTCGTCGCCGTCCGCGACCAGCTGCCGCAGCTGGAGGCGATCATCGCCATCGAGCCCGCCGAGGGCGCGCTGCCGCTGGACGAGCTGCGAGCGCGCGGCCGGGCGCGCGACGCCGGCGAGGTGGCCGAGCGCGTCGCCGCCGTGACGCCTGAGGATCCCTACACGATCATCTACACCTCGGGCACGACCGGGCCGCCCAAGGGCTGCGTGCTCAGCCACGGCAATTACCGGACCGTCACGCGCATGTGCGAGGCGGCGGACGACGTCATCCAGGTGGATGAGCCCGTCTACCTCTTCCTGCCGCTCGCCCACTCCTACGCGCTGCTCATCCAGCTGCTGTGCGTGGACGTCGGCGCCCCGCTGATCTACTGGAGCGGCGATCCGGACCAGATCATCCCGGACCTGATGGCGACCCGGCCCGTCTTCCTGCCGAGCGTCCCGCGGATCTTCGAGAAGGTCTACGCGCGCGTGACGTCGTCGATGGAGTCGGACCGGATCGCCGCCGCCACGCAGCTGGGCCTGCAGGTGCGACGGATGCGGGCGGCCGGCCAGGAGGTCCCGGAGCCGCTGCAGGCGGCGTTCGACCGAGCGGACGCCGAGCTCTACGTCAACGTCCGCAACCTGTTCGGGGGGCGCCTGAAGCAGGCGACCACCGGCGCGGCCCCGATCGCCCGTGAGGTCCTGGAGTTCTTCTACGCCTGCGGGGTGCCCGTGCTCGAGGGCTACGGCATGACCGAGACCTCGACGGTGACGACCGTCTCCACGCTCACGGACCACAAGCTCGGCACGGTCGGCCGTGCCCTCGCCGGCTCGGAGCTGCGCATCGCCGACGACGGCGAGGTGCTCGTGCGCGGCCCGCACGTCTTCGGCGGGTACTACGGCAGCGGCGACACCACGGCCTTCGGCGCGGTCAGCGAGGACGGCTGGTTGCACACCGGCGACCTCGGCTCGCTCGACGAGGACGGCTACCTCTCGATCACCGGCCGCAAGAAGGACATCATGATCACCGCGGGCGGCAAGAACCTCGCGCCCGCCAACGTCGAGAACGACCTCAAACGCTCCCGCTGGATCTCCCAGGCGGTGATGCACGCGGACCGCCGGCCGTACCCGGTCGCGCTGCTCACGCTCGACCCCGACGAGATCGTCCACTTCGCGCGCGAGCACGGGCTGCCCGAGGACGTCGTCACGCTCTCGCGGCACCCGCAGGTCATCGAGCTGATCCAGGGCGAGCTGGACCGGGTCAACGCCAACTACGCCCAAGCCGAGCGGATCAAGAAGTTCTTCCTGCTCGACCACGACCTGTCGCAGGAGACCGGCGAGCTCACGCCGACGCTGAAGGTCAAGCGCACGGTCATCAACGACCTGTACGCGGACGAGTTCGAGCGGCTCTACGACCCCTGATCCGCGCTCTGGCGGAGCAGGGCGCCGGTGGTCTGCTCGAGGATCCGCCGCCAGGCGCGGGTCTTCTCGCGCTCGGCGGAGAAGTGGCGGACGACCTTGCGCACGCGGGTGGCCGAGATCTCGATGCCGTGGCGGCGGCAGACCTCGCGCAGGTCGTCGTAGTCCTGCGCGAGCTTGAGCGTGACCGACTCGAAGCCGTGGCGGGCGACGTCCACGCGCGAGGCGAAGTTGAGGATGTTCGTCTGGAACATCAGCTCGTCGTCGGCGTCCGGCTCGATCAGGACGATGTCGACGCCCGGATAGCGCTCCTTCCAATGCGAGGCCATCTCGTGCAACCGCTGGTAGGCGAGGAGCTTGAACGCCTGGTAGCCGATCTTCGGGAACCCCATGTCGCTGACGCGGCGCGCGCGGGTGCCGAACAGCGTCGGGATCGTCTTCGAGAAGTCGTTGACGAACGGCACGAGCGGGTTGACGACGACGATGAACTTCGCGCCCGCCTCGACGGCGATGTCGAGATTGGTGGTCGAGACGATCCCGCCGTCCACCAGCTCGCGGTCGCGCACCCGGTAGGGCGCGTAGATCATCGGCAGCGCGGTGCTGGCGCGCACGGCCGCGGAGATCGGGATGTCGTCCCAGCCCTCGGCGCCGAGCACGATCCGCTCGCACGTGTCCAGGTCGGTCGCCGCGAGGTAGAGCTCGCGCTCGAGCCGGCGGAAGTCGTCCGTGCGGCCCTCCGCCGCGAGCGCCTCACGCAGGTACTCCTCGACGCCCTCGCCGGTGTAGACGCCGGACGGCAGGGCGTCGCCGAGCGCGAGCACGAGGTCTACGGCGCTCAGCGACCCGAGCGAGGACGCGACGTTGCGCGCCATGCTGACCGCGTGCAGCGGGAGCTTGAGCGCCCGCAGCGCGAACTCGGACTTGTTGAACCGCAGCAGCATCTCGCGCTGGATCGGCGGCAGTGAGTACGGCACCTGGTCGTTGACCGTGCGCATCATCTGCTCCGGCGAGACGCCGTTGGCCGCGAGCGACGCGATCAGCGCGCCCGCGCTGGTGCCGACGTAGATGTCGAACTGGTTGACCGAGCGGTTCGACGACAGCAGGTCCAGAGCCCGCAGGGCACCGATCTGGTACACGCCGCCGGTGAAGCCGCCCCCGCCGAGGACGAGCGCGGTGCGCGAGGACCGGCGCTTGCGCCGCGCCGGAGCGTTCATCTCCACCACGTTGCTCACGCTGCAAAGCTTAGGCCGCGACTTTGCGGAGCCGTCGGGGTTTCGTAGGCTCGAGATGCCCATGGCCCGCCTGACCGTTCTCCTCGCCCTCATCGTTGCGATCCTCGCCGCGCCCGCCCAGGCCGCGACGCTCGCCGAGACCAAGCGCGCCCTGGCGCGCGAGATGGCGCGCGCCGGCGCGTACAGCGGCGCCTACGTGGTCGACCTCGGGACCGGCCAGGAGCTCTACGCGAGCAAGCCCGACGCCAAGCGCATGCCCGCCTCGGTCGAGAAGCTCTACACGTCCGCGACGGCGATGCTGCTCTACGGCCCTGACGCGACGCTCACCACGTCCGTGCTCGCCAACGCCCTCCCGGACGAGACGGGCACGATCATCGGCAACGTCGTGCTGCGCGGCGGCGGCGACCCCACCTTCGGCACCACCGCGGCCGCCGACCTCGCCAAGACGCTCGCCGACGGCGGCCTCAAGCAGATCACGGGCCGCGTGGTGGGTGACGAGTCGGCGTTCGACGCCTTCCGCGGCCCGCCGTCCTCGCGCTTCCAGACGTCGAGCGACGTCGGCCCGCTCTCCGCGTTGGCCTTCAACCACGGCCGCACCGGCCAGTCGCGGCCCTATTGGCAGACGAGCCCCGCGCGCTTCGCCGCCGACGCCTTCGAGAAGGCGCTCGAGCGCCGCGGCGTGAAGATCAAGGGCGCCGCCCGCTCCGGGCTGGCCACCGAGGGCATGACGCCCTTCAACGAGCACGTCTCGCCGAGCATCGCGACGATCACGCGCCAGATGAACCAGCCGTCGGACAACTTCATCGCCGAGATGCTGATCAAGGGCATCGGCGCGCAGTTCGGCGGCGAGGGCTCCACCGCGGCGGGCGGCAAGGTCATGGCGCAGACGCTCGGGCAGTTCGGCATCCGCCCGAAGATCGACGACGGCTCGGGCCTCTCGCGCCAGAACCGCACGTCCCCGCGCGAGGTCGTGCAGCTGCTGTCCGGCATGGCGCAGTCCGAGCACGCGGAGGCGTTCGACGCGTCGCTGGCCGTGATCGGTCGCAACGGCACCGTCTCCAGCCGCATGCGCGGCACGGCGGCGCAGGACAACTGCCACGCCAAGACCGGCACGCTGCGCGACGTCTCCGCGCTGGCGGGCTACTGCACGACCACCGGCGGCGAGCGCGTGGCGTTCGCGTTCATGATGAACCGCGTGTGGCCGGCGAGCGCCCGCGCGCTGCAGGACCGCATGACCGCGGCCCTGGCGCGCTACGACGCCTGAGCGTGCTTGTCGGCGTACCGCTTGCGGGCGCGTTCGATCGACTCGAGCGCGTCCTCGCGGGGGTACCAGCCGTCCACCCGGACGACTTTCCACTCGGGCGTCTTGTAGATCGAGAAGAAGTGCGAGATCTCGTCGCGGAGCGTCATCGGCAGGTCGTCGAGGCGCTCGATGTGCGACCAGTTCGGGTCCGTGTGTGGGACGCAGAGGATCTTGTTGTCCTCGGCGTTCTCGTCGCGCATCCGGAACAGCGCGACCGGCTTGACCTCGATCAGGCAGCCGGGGAACGTCGGCTCGGACACGACGATCATGGCGTCCAGCGGGTCGCCGTCCCCGGCGAGGGTCTCCCGGAAGAAGCCGTAGTCGGTCGGGTAGCCGAGTGAGGAGAACAGGAGCCGGTCGAGCTTGATCGCTCCCAGCTCCTCGTCCCACTCGTACTTGTTCGACGACCCCTTGGGGATCTCGACGACGGCGACGAGCGACGAGTCGGGCACCGCGCGCCATCATACGCGCGACGCCCGCTCGAAGTCTCAGCTACGGCGTAGAGCGGATGGCGATCCGGCCGCTGCCCGCGATCGGGTAGCGCGCGGCGGTCACCACGCCGCCGAGGCCACCCTGGGCGGTGGGCGTCGTGATGAAGTCGTACAGCGACGCCTGGTAGGGGTAGAAGCCCTCCTGGCCCGGACGGTGCGCGAACTGGAACGTCGTGCCCGTGAACGGGTAGCTGTCCCCGTTGTTGGCGGTGAAGTTCGTCGTCGCGATGTTCACCGTGCGGTTGGAGACGACCGCGCCGTTGGCGATTAGCTGCTCGCCGTCGGTCCCGTCCGCGTTCGTCAGCCACAGGTCACGCACACGGGTGCCCGGCGTGGTGACCGTCGTGCCCGACTGCAGCTGGGCGGTGTAGGCGACGTTCGTGCTGACGTTCATGCGGAAGCCCGAGATCTGCGGGAACTTGCCGTCGCCCGATGGCGTGCGCGAGACCCCCCACTCCATCAGCGACTTGAGCTGCGCGACGCTCACGTTCGGCACCGTGACCATGACGTTGTCGAACGGCAGCACGTCGAACGTCTGCTTCTCGTTGAGGTCGCCCGGCCCGGGGATCGACGCGCGGATGCCGCCGCCGTTGGAGAACGCGATGTCCGCCACGGGGCGGCCGTCGGCGACCGCCGTGCGGTTGGCGGCGAAGCGGAAGCCGTCGGCCACGAGGTTGCCCAGGTTGGCCTCCCGGATCCGGATCGGGTTCGGGTTGCCGCCCTCGAGTGCCACCTCGGTCTGGCCGATCACGTTCGCCGCCAGGGCGGCCTTGTAGGCCACGAGCGGGTCGGTGACGCGCGCCTTGAGGCCGGGGTCCTCCTTCGCGTAGTCGGGCTGCGCCGGGTCGGCCGTGATGCGGATCGGACCGGACTTCGCGGCGTCCGTCGAGACGAGCTTGCCATCCTTGTCGAAGTTCACGGTCAGGCGCCCGAGGTAGCGGTACTCGCCCTGCGTGGTGACGATCGGCACGTCGGCGCCGGTGGCGTCCTTGCTCACGAGCGGGTACGGCCCGACCGGGTTGCCGGCGCCCGGCACGAGCCGGTCGTTCGCGTTGGCCAGCAGGTCGTCGGCGCCGCCGGAGATGACGATGTCGACGTTCCTGAGCTGGCTGACCACCGCGCGCTCGTTGGCCGTGTTCTGCAGGTGCGAGGAGAGCACGATCTTGTTGACGCCCGCGGTGGTGAGCCGCTGGGCCTCGGCGTTGACGAGCCCGGCCACGTCGGCGGCGAACTTGACGTTGCGCGTGGACGAGATCGTCGGGGTCTCCGGCGGCGAGACGCCGATGACGCCGATCCGCTGGCCGCCCTTCTCGACGACGGTCGAGTCGGCGATCCGGCCGTTGGCGCGCAGCGCCTGCAGCAGCGGCTCGCCGGTGAAGTCCGTGTTGGCCGTCAGGAACGGCACGCCGCTGGTCTCGAACGCGACGAACTGCGCCAGACGCGCCGGCCCGAAGTCGTACTCGTGGTTGCCGATCGTGACCGCGTCGTACCCGAGCGCACCGATCGCCTCCGAGTCGTAGAACGGGCCCGCGCCGGCGTCGAAGCGCTCGAAGGACGCGCGCAGGTTCAAGCCGGCGAGGAAGTTGTCGCCCGAGCTGACCGTCAGCGTGCCCTTGTCGAGGTTGCCCGGCACCGGCTCGTCGGCGGCCTCCTGGCGCACCTGGTCGAGCACGGTCTTGAAGCGCGTGATGCCGCCGTAGTTGTTGACCGAGTCGCCGACCACGTACTTGGACTCGCCGTCGTTGTTGTGCAGGAGCGTGAGCCGGAAGCCCTTGTTGGCCGGCGCGGGCACCGGCACCGGCGCGGGCACCGGCGCGGGGACGGTGACGACCTTCGTGACCTTCTTGATGTAGAAGACCGTGCGCGTCCCGCCGGAGCAGTACGTGGTCACGATCCGGACGCGGTTCTTCGTCGGGCGGCTCGTCGAGCGCTTGCGGATCTTCTTCGCCGACGTGCTCTTGCCGCACTTGCGGCTGAGGTTCTTGAGCGTGGTCTTGGGCAGCGCGTCGACGGTGTTGACCGTCACCGTGTGCTTCGGCTTCTTCGCCTTGGCAGCCGCGGCGTTGCCCGGGACGGCCAGCGCGAGAGCGACCACGCCGAGCGCAGACGCGCGGACGAGGTGTGACATCTTCAGCTCCTTCTCGGTGAGACGAGTGGCGTCCGTGCCAGAAGCCACGCGCGGAGCCTAGCCGCTGCGGTCGAGAAGCTGCAGCAGTCCGGCTTCGTCGAGCACCGTCACGCCGAAGCGCTCGGCCTTCTCGAGCTTGGAGCCCGGCGAGTCGCCCGCGACGACGTAGCTCGTCTTCTTCGAGACGCTGCCGGTGACCTTGCCGCCCTGCGCGAGGATCCGCTGCGTCGCCTCCTCGCGGGTGAGGTCCGGGAGCGTGCCGGTGAGCACGAACGTCTGCCCGGCCAGCGGGCCCTCGCCGGGCGGCGGACCCTCCTCCTCGAGGCGCAGCACGCCACGCAGATCGTCGAACAGCGGCCGCAGCTCGTCGAGCTGCGAGTGGATCAGCCGCGCGACGATCGGGCCGATGCCCGGCGTCTCGGCGATCTGCTCGGGCGTCGCCTCCAGCAGCGCGTCGACCGTGCGGAACTGCTGCGCGAGGCTGCGGCCCGTGACGTAGCCGACGCCTTCGATCCCCACCGCGAACAGGACGGTGCTGAAGGGTCGCTCGCGCGACGCCTCGACCGACGCGAGCAGCCGGTCCACGCTGACCGGCCCGAAGCCCTCGAGCGCGAGCAGGGCGTCCCGGTCCAGGCGGTAGAAGTCGGCGACGGACCGCACGAGCCCGAGCCGCTGGAAGAGCGCGACCTGCTTCTCGCCCAGGCCGTCGATGTCCATCACGTGCGCGAACGTGGTCAGCAGCTGCCAGCGCCGCTCCGGGCATTCGCGGTTCGGGCAGCGCGTGAAGACGCCGGTCTTGACCGTCGGGGTGTCGCAGAACGGGCAGCGCTCGGGCGGCAGCGGCGGCGCGGCGCGGTCGGGCCGCTCGACGGCGTGCGGCGCGGGCGAGACGACCTGCGGGATCACGTCGCCGGCGCGCAGGACGATCACGTCGTCGCCGACCCGGATGTCCTTGCGCGCGAGGTCCTCCTCGTTGTGCATCGTCGCGGCCTTGACCGTGACGCCGCCCACGTGCACCGGCTCGAGCGCCGCGAACGGGTGCAGGTCGCCGAACTTGCCGACGTTCCACTTGATGTCGATCAGCCGCGTCACCGCGGTCGTCGGCGGGAACTTCCACGCGATCGCCCAGCGCGGGTCGCGCCCGACCACGCCGAGCCGCCGCTGCAGCTCGAAGTCGTCGACCTTGACGACCACGCCGTCGATCTCGAAGTCCAGCCCGCCGCGCCGGGCCTGCCAGCCCAGGCACTGGGCGACGACCTCGTCCTCGGTGGCGAGCTTCTTCACGTCGCCGTTGACGCGGAAGCCCTGCTCGCGCAGCCACTCGAGCGCCGCCCAGTGCGACGTGAGGCCGAGCTCGTTGACGCCGAGCGCGTAGCACCACATCGACAGCGGGCGCTCCGCGGCCAGCGCCGGGTCCAGCTGCCGGATCGTCCCGGCGGCGCTGTTGCGGGGGTTGGCGAACGTCGACTGCCCGGCCTGCGCGCGCCGCTCGTTGAGCGCCGTGAAGTCCGGCAGCGACATGTAGACCTCGCCGCGCACCTCCACCCGCCCCGCGTACGGGATCCGCTTCGGGATCGACTCGATCGTCCGCAGGTTGTGGGTCACGTCCTCGCCGACCACGCCGTTGCCGCGCGTCGCGCCGCGGACGAGCACGCCGTCCTCGTAGAGCAGGGACATCGCGAGCCCGTCGATCTTCGGCTCGGCCACGAACGCGAACGCCGGCGCCTCGATTCCCTCGCGCGCGAGGTGGTTGCGCATCCGCCCCACCCACGCGCGCAGGTCCTCCTCCGAACGCGCGTTGGCGAGCGAGAGCATCGGCTGGAGGTGCGTGACCTTCTCCAGCTTGGAGACCGGCTCGCCGCCCACCCGCTGCGTCGGCGAGTCGGGCGTCAGCAGCTCGGGGTGCGCCCGCTCGATCGCGCGCAGCTCGTCCAGCAGCGCGTCGTAGGCGTCGTCGCCGATCTCCGGGTCGTCGAGGACGTAGTACCGGTGCGAGTGGTAGTCGAGCTGCTCGCGCAGCTCGGCCGCGCGCGCCTCAGGAGGTGGGGTCGACATCGTCGGCCTCGAGCAGCTGCGCGAGGTCGAACTCGCGCAGCGCCTCCATCCCGGCCTCGGCGGTGAGGTCGAAGTGCAGCGGCGTGACCGCGATCCGCCCAGCCGACACCGCGGCGAGGTCCGTGCCGGGGTCGTCGTCGTGCACCGGCGAGTCGCCGTAGACGCGGTAGCGCTTGCGGCCCGTGTCCTCGTCGATCAAGTCCAGCCGGTCCTGGTAGATGCGCTTGCCGAGCCGGGTGACCTCGACGCCGCCGATGTCACCCGTGGGCACGTTGATGTTCAGCAGCGAGCCGACGGGCAGCGGGACGTCCTCGAGCCGGTCCACGACGCGCGCGACGAACGCGGCGGCGTTCTCGAACGCGAACTCGTGCCCCAGGCGGAAGTCCAGCTCGCGGCGCGTGGACTGCTGGGAGACGGCGATCCCCGGCACGCCGAGCATGATCCCCTCCAGCGCCGCCGCGACCGTGCCGGAGTAGGTGATGTCGTCGCCCAGGTTGGCGCCGTGGTTGATGCCGGAGACGATCAGGTCCGGCTCGAAGCCTTCGATCAGGCCCAGCGCGGCGAGCCGGACGCAATCGACGGGCGTGCCGTCGCAGGCGTAGCCGACGGTGCCGTCCTCGAAGCCGACCTCCTGGACCCAGAGCGGGCGCTTGATCGAGATCGAGCGGGCCGTCGCGGACTGGTTCTCGTCCGGGGCCACGACGGCGAGCTCGACGTCGTCGAGCGCGACGAGGGCGCGGCGCAGCGTCTGCAGCCCTTCCGCCTCGATGCCGTCGTCGTTGGTCAGCAGCACGCGGAGCACGCGCCGGAGGATACGACGACTCCGAACCCACCGGTTCGTGGTTCGATTCCTGACGCCGCCCGCGGAGCAAGCGCCTGTGTGACTGTCCTCCAGTCGGTGATCGCTGCGAGGTCGGCGGCGTCCGGCCGATCACCCGAGATATGGAGGTTGTACGCCGGCTGACGGGAACCGCGGTTGCGGATGAACGCCCGCTGGCCGGGCGGATCGTCGGCTGGATGTTCGTGGTCGGCGCCGTGCTCACCACGCTGCTGCCGCTGCTGCCGGGGGCCGAGGGCGCCGTGCTGACGCCGACGCTGCCGATCGGCATCGGCGCGGGCGTGTGGGGCCTGCATGCCGCGCTGCGGCGTGACTGGCACATCGCACCCGGCTGGCTGATGCACGCGGCCGTGTTCCTCGGCGTGGTCTGCATCGCGGTCGCGGTCGCCGACACCGGCGGGGTGAACTCCCCCGCGCGGTTCCTGCTGCTGCTCTCGCTCGTGCTGCCCGGGTACTTCTTCCGCTCGGAGGAGGCGTGGCCGTACCTCGGCCTCGTGGTCCTCGTGCACGCGTTCCCGCTCCTGTACGACCCGGACGCGGTCGGCGAGGCGCTGCTCGGCGAGCTGCTGATCCTCCTGCCCTGCTACTGGCTGCTGATGTTCGTGCTCGTCGCCGGCAAGCGCGGCATGGTCGAGCTGCGGGCCCAGGCGGACGCGCTGGCGCGCCAGGACCCGCTCACCGGGCTGGCCAACCGGCGGGCGCTGCTGGAGGCGATCTCCGCCGCGAGCGGCATGGTCGGGCTGCTCACGCTCGACGTCGACGACTTCAAGGGCATCAACACCCTGTACGGGCACCCGGGCGGGGACCGCGCGCTCGTGTTCGTGGCGGATGCGCTTCGCACCTCGTCGCGTGAGCAGGACCTTCCCGCCCGGCTCGGCGGAGACGAGTTCGCGCTGTTGGCGCCCGGGATCGACGCGGCCGGCATGGAAGCGCTCGCGCAGCGGCTGATGACCGAGATCCGCTACGGCGACGTCGTGCGGATCAGCGCCGGCTGGGTGATCGGGCCCGCCGACCCGCAGCAGCTGCTGCTCGAGGCGGACGAGGCGCTGCGCGCCGCCAAGCGCGGCGGCAAGAACCGCGCGCTCAACTACGCGTAGCGGACCCGCTCGAGGTAGAGGCCGTGCGGGGGTGCCGTGCGGCCGGCGGCCGCACGCGGGGCGCCCTGCAGCAGCTCCGCGAACCCGGTGCGCTGCCCCTGCGCGACCTCGAGCATCGTGCCGACGAGGATGCGGTTCATGTTCCGCATGAACGAGTCGGCCTCGATCCGGAACTCGAGGAGGTCGCCGTGCCGCTGCCACGCCGCGCTGAACACGTCGCGCTGGAACCGACGGTGCGACGTCTCGGTCGGGGTGAAGGCCGTGAAGTCGTGCGAGCCGACGAGCAGCGCCGCGCAGGCGTCCAGCGCGTCGCGGTCCAGCGCGTACGGCCACCACAGCGCCCGGCCGCGCTCGAACGGGTCGGGCTGGGAGCGGTTGAGCACGCGGTAGACGTAGCTGCGCGCCTTCGCGTCGTAGCGGGCGGAGAACCCGTCGGGGACGGTCTCGGCCGCGAGGACGGAGATCTCGTCCGGCAGCAGCGCGTTGACGCTGCGCAGGCGCGGGAGCGGGCCGTCGTAGGAGACGACCTGGCCGAGCGCGTGGACGCCGGAGTCGGTGCGGCCGGCGACGGTCAACGTGACCGGCCGGCGCAGGACGATCCCGAGCGCCTTAACGACCTCGGCGGCCACGGTCCGCTGGCCGGGCTGAAGTGCCCAACCGGCGAACGGGCCGCCGTCGTAGCTCAGGGTGAGCTTGCTGGTCAGCTCTAGACGAGCTCGAGGTAGACCATCTCGGTCGCGTCCGAAGAGCGCGGGCCGAGCTTGAGGATCCGGGTGTAGCCACCCGGCCGCTCCGTGTAACGCGGGGCGATCTCCTCGAAGAGCTTGTAGATGACGCCCTTGTCGGGGTGCTGCAGGATCGACGTCGCCTGACGGCGAGCGTGGATGTCGCCCTTGCGCGCAAGGGTGATCAGCTTCTCGATCTCGGGCTTGACCGCCTTGGCCTTGGCCTCGGTGGTCTTGATCCGCTCGTGGTCGATGACCTCGATGCAGAGGTTGGCGAGGAGCGCCTTGCGGTGCGCGCTGTCGCGGGAGAGCTTATGGCGGGTCTTCTGATGGCGCATTTTGATCAGTCAGTGCGCAGCGTCAGGCCCCGCTGCGAGAGGGTCTCGATGACCTCGTCGATGGACTTCTTGCCGAAGTTCGGGATGGCGGCGAGCTCGCCCTCCGACTTCGACACCAGATCGCCGACCGTCTGGATGCCGGCACGCTTGAGGCAGTTGTAGCTACGGACGCCGAGCTCGAGCTCCTCGATGAGGATGTCGTCCATCGGGCCGCCGCCACGCTGGCCGCCGGGGGCCAGGACGTTGCCGCCGGGGCCGGCGCCGTTGTCGAGCTGGAGGTTCGCGTGACCCTGACGCAGGTCCTCGATGCGATCCTCGTCCGTGAAGATCGAGAGGCTCGAGATCAGGATCTCGGCGGCCTCCCGGAGCGCGGCCTGCGGGTCGATCGACCCGTCGGTCTCGATGTCCAGCGTCAGCTTGTCGAAGTCGGTGCGCTGGCCGACACGGGCCTGCTCGACCGAGTAGGCGACACGGCGGACCGGGCTGAAGATCGAGTCGATCGGGATGACGCCGATCGGCTGATCGGGCGACTTGTTCTCCTCGGCCGGGCGGTAGCCGCGGCCACGGCCGATCGTGAGGTAGAGCTCGAGCTTGGTCTTCTTGTCGAGCGTCGCGATGTGCGCGTCCGGGTTGAGGATCTCAACCCCCGACGGCAGGTCGATGTCACGCGCGGTGATCTCGCCCGGGCCCGTCACGACGAGCGGAGCTTCAACCTCGGTGGCGTCCGAGTGCATGCGGCACACGATGCCCTTGAGGTTGAGGACGATGTCGGTGACGTCCTCCGTCACACCCTTGATCGTCGAGAACTCGTGCGCCACCCCCTCGATCCGGACCGACGTCACGGCAGCGCCGGCCAGGCTGGCCAGCAGCACGCGACGCAGGGAGTTCCCGAACGTGTAGCCGAAGCCGCGATCAAGCGGCTCAACCACGAACTGTCCGCGGTTTTCCTCAACCGATTCGGACGTGATCCGGGGGATCTGGAAGTCGAGCATCAATGTTCCTAACTTCGTTCTCGTGTGGGGAGCAAGCCCTGGCGGCACCGGTTGTGCGCCCAAGGGGGTGGGAAGTCTGTGACTAGGTCTCGCGCCGAGCTGATCGTGTTCAGCCTGCAGTCCCCACGGTCGTTAGACGCGGCGGCGCTTTCGGGGTCGGCAACCGTTGTGGGCCTGCGGCGTGACGTCCTTGACGCCCGTCACCTCGAGGCCGGCGGCCTGCAGCGAGCGGATCGCGGTCTCGCGACCCGAGCCCGGGCCCTTCACGAAGACCTCGACCTTCTGCATGCCCTGCTCGATGCCCTTGCGCGCGGCGGCGTCAGCCGTCACCTGCGCAGCGAAGGGGGTCGACTTGCGCGAGCCCTTGAAGCCAGCGCCACCGGCGGACTCCCAGGCGATGACGTTGCCCTCGCGGTCGGTCAGCGCGACGATCGTGTTGTTGAACGACGTCTTGATGTGCGCCTGGCCGACGGGGATGTTCTTCTTGACCTTGCGGCGACCACGCTGGGGGCGGCGGGGAGCGGGCATTACTTCTTACCTGCCTTCTTCTTGCCGGCCACCTGCATGCGCTTGGGGCCCTTGCGCGTACGAGCGTTGGTCTTGGTCTTCTGGCCGCGCACGGGCAGGCCGCGGCGATGGCGCAGGCCGCGGTAGCAGCCGATCTCCATCAGGCGCTTGATGTTCTGGCTGCGCTCACGGCGAAGGTCGCCCTCGACCACGTAGTCGCGGTCGATGATGTCGCGAAGCTTGGACACCTCGTCGTCGGTGAGGTCGCGGACCTTGCGGTCCGGCTCGATCCCGAGCGCGGCGAGGATGTCGTTCGAGGTCGGACGCCCGATCCCGTAGATGTAGGTGAGTCCGATCTCAACGCGCTTGTTGAGCGGGATGTTGATTCCTGCGATGCGTGCCATCGGTGTCCGCCCTTACCCCTGACGCTGCTTGTGGCGAGGGTTCTGGCAGATCACGAGCACCCGACCGTGGCGACGGATGATCTTGCACTTTTCACACATCGGCTTTACCGACGGTCGTACCTTCATGATCCCTTTCGGCTGATGTACCAGACGGGGTGGCTCTGGTGGCCGGGACGGCCACCGCTACCATGCCCCCGGAGCGGTGCACACGCAGAAGCCTCCCGGCTCCGAGCGCGACAGAGCAGGATAGCAAAGCACCCGGGGCGTCCGGTCCATCTGCTAAGGCCCTGCAAACGGCTTGTTTCTGCCGTTCCGTCGGGGTCGCACACGCCGTCTCACGCGCGCGACGTACCACGTTAGCGTACGAAAGGTGTCGATTCGGGAGCGGGTTCGCTCTCGTTGTGCGGAGTTTGCGGGCGCCCGGTCCGTCATGATGCGCGCTCTGTGCTGGACGCCTTCGCGCCCATCGTCGTCCACGACGCCGCCGAGTCCTCCCCGCTCGCGGCCGTGGACAGCGCCCGCCCCGCGCTCTACGGGCGAGCCGTCCCCGCGCGCGACGGTGGGACCTGGCTCCAGTACTGGCTGTACTACCGGTACCAGGACCAGGATCGCGGCATCGTGCGAACCGGTCGGCACGAGGGTGACTGGGAGCTCGTGCAGTACCGGGTCGAGGAGAACCGGCTCGTCGAGGCCGTCTACGCGCAGCACTCCGGGCAGGAGCGGTGCGGCGCGGACGCGGTCGAGCGCCGCGGCGACCGGCCCGTGGTCTATGCCGCGCACGGCAGCCACGCGTCGTACTTCCACGCCGGCACGCGGGACCGGCTCTGGCCCGATCCCAACGACGAGTCCGACGGGCGCGGGCGGGCCACGACGGCGCCGGTGGTCGAGATCACGCGGACGGACCCGGCCTGGATGACGAAGGCGACGCCGTGGGGTGGCTCGCGGGCCAGCCGGCTCGTTCCCCTGGAGCAGGACTCGCCGCGCGGGCCGGCGTTCCAGCCGGAGCGGTTCGACGCCGACGCGTTCGCCGCGGAGGCGCGGGACTGCCAGGCCGGCTGCAACGCCGTCGGCGAGTGCGACGCGCCCGAGAAGGCGCTGACGGTCAGCGCGGCGGCGGTGATGCTCGGGGCGGTGCTGCTTACGCTGCGGCGGGCGCGGAGGCGGAGGCCTCCGGGTGGTGCCACGGGGTGAGGATGCGCGGGCCGGCGGCCGTGATCGCGATCGTGAACTCGAAGTGGGCGGCCAGCGAGCCGTCCTGCGAGTAGATCGCCCAGCCGTCGTCGCCCATGCGGACCATGTGGCGCCCGGCGTTCACCATCGGCTCGACGGCGAGGACCATGCCCTCCTCGAGCGGGGTGCCCTTGCCCGGGGAGCCGTAGTTCGGCACCTGGGGCTCCTCGTGCATGTCGCGGCCGACGCCGTGGCCGACCAGCGAGCGCACGATCGACAGGCCCGCACCCTCGACGTGCTGCTGCACGGCGTGGGACACGTCGCCGAGGCGATTCCCGACGCGGCACTGCTCGACGGCCTTGAAGAGCGACTCGCGCGTCGTGTCCAGCAGGTGCATCGCGACCGGCGAGACGTCCCCGACCGGGAACGTGCGGGCGGCGTCGGCAACCCAGCCGTCCTTCACGACGCCGATGTCGACGGAGATGATGTCCCCGCGCTGCAGCTTGAACTTGCCGGGGATGCCGTGGACGACCATGTCGTTCGGCGAGGCGCAGATCGAGCCCGGGAAGCCGCGGTAGCCCTTGAAGGCCGGCGTCGCGCCCTGCGAGCGGATGTACTTCTCGGCGGCGGCGTCCAGCTCCAGCGTCGTGACGCCGGGGCGGATCTTGCCCGCCAGCAGATCCATGGTGCGCACCAGGATCTCCCCCGCCGCGGCCATCTGGTCGATCTCGGCGGGGGACTTCTTGATGATCACAGCCGTTCCTCGAGCCGCAGCGTGGCCAAGGTCGCGCGGATGTGGTCGTGGACCTCGGTCTTGTCGCGCGTGCCGTCGAAGCGCCGCAGGTAGCCGCGCTCCTCGTAGTAGTCGCGCAGCGGCTCCGTCTGCTTGTGGTACGTCGCGAGGCGCTTGCGGATCGTGTCCGGCTCGTCGTCCTTGCGGCGGAACAGCGGCTTGCCGTCCTGGTCGCAGACGTCAGCGTGCTTCGGCGGATCGAACTCGACGTGGTAGAGGTGCCCGTTCGAGCACTGCCGGCGACCGCTGAGGCGCTGAAGCACGACCTCGTCCGGCGCGTCGACGAGCAGCGCGGCCGTCAGACGGCGGCCGAGCTTCTCCAGCTCCTCCGTCAGCGCGTCGGCCTGGCCGACCGTGCGCGGGAAGCCGTCGAGCAGGAAGCCGTCGTCGCCCTCGTCCTCGATCTTGTCGATGATCATGGAGATGACGAGCTCATCCGGGACGAGGTCGCCGTTGTCCATGAACTCCTGCGCGCGCTGACCGAGCTCGGTCTTGTTCTCCTTGTGCTCGCGCAGCAGATCGCCCGTGCCGATGTAGGCCAACCCGAAGTCCTCGCGCAGCCGCGCGGCCTGGGTGCCCTTACCGGCCCCGGGAGGACCCAGGAGGATGAGGTTCAGCTCTGACATGCCTACTTCAGGAAGCCTTCGTAGTTGCGCATCATCAGCTGCGCCTCGAGCTGCTTCATGGTGTCGAGGGCCACGCCCACGACGATCAGCAGCGAGGTGCCACCGAAGTAGAAGCTCGACGGCGCGTTCGTCGTGGCGATGATGATGGTCGGCAGCGCGGCGACGGCTGCCAGGTAGAGCGCACCCGGGAACGTCAGGCGGGCCAGGATGCGGTCGAGGAACTCGGCCGTCGGACGGCCCGGCCGCACGCCGGGGATGAACCCGCCGTACTTGCGCAGGTTGTCCGCCTGGTCCACCGGGTTGAACGTCACCGCGGTGTAGAAGTACGTGAAGATGATGATCATCAGCGTCTCGCCGATGACGTACCAGACGCCGCCGGGGTTGAACGTCGTCGCCAGGCCTTCGAGGCCCGGGACGAGCTGACCGATCGTCGGCGGGAACGCCATGATCGACGCGGCGAAGATGACCGGGATCACGCCCGCCATGTTCACGCGCAGCGGCAGGTAGGTCTGGCCGCCCGAGCTCATGCGACGCCCGATCACGCGCTTGGCGTACTGGATCGGGATCCGGCGCTGGCCTTCCTGGATGAAGACCACCGCGGCCACGACGCCGAGCGCCAGGAACGGCAGGATGATCTTGAAGACCGGGTCCGGGTTCGTCCACCAGGTGGTCACGCCACCCGGCAGGCCGGCCACGATCGACGCGAAGATCATCAGCGAGATGCCGTTGCCGATGCCGCGCTGCGTGATCAGCTCGCCCATCCACATGACGAGGATGGAGCCCGCCGTCAGGCAGAGCACGACGAGGATGACCGTGCCGGCGTTGAACTCGTCGAACACCGGCGCACCGCCGGCAGAGCCCTGCGAGCGGAACAGGAACGTGTAGCCCACGGCCTGCGCGGCCGCGAGGCCGACGGTCAGATAGCGCGTGTACTGCGTGATGCGCGCCTGGCCGACCTCGCCCTCCTTCTGGAGCTTCTCCAGCGAAGGCGAGACGACGACCAGGAGCTGCAAGATGATCGAGGCCGTGATGTACGGCATGATCCCGAGCGCGAACAGCGAGATCCTCGAGAGACCGCCACCCGTGAAGGTGTCCAGGAGGTTCAGGACACCCGTCGAGTAGTTGTTCTGGATCTGCTCGATCGCGTCGACGTTGACGCCCGGGACAGGGATGAACGAACCGAGCCGGTAGAGCGCCAGGATCGCCGCCGTGAACAGCAGCTTCTTGCGGATCTCCGCGACGCGGAACGACTGCAGAATCGTGGAGACCACGGTGAGCTAGTCCTCGATGAGCTGAACGGTGCCGCCGGCGCCCTCGATAGACGAGCGCGCGGAGGCCGAGATCTTGTGGACGTTCACGGTGAAGCTCTTGGTGAGCTCACCGCGACCGAGGATCTTGACCGGCACGTCCCGCTGCTTGGCGAGACCCGTGGCCTTGAGCTCCTCGAGCCCGATGGTCGCGCCTGCATCGAAGCGCGCCTCGAGATCGTCCAGATTCACGTGCTGCGTGTGCGTCCGGAACATCTCGAACGGCATCGACATCTTCTTGTTCGGGCCGCGCAGCTTGCGCATCCGCATGTGCAGCGGATTCTGGCCGCCCTCGAAACGAGCGCGGTCCTTCGCGCCGGCGCGCGAGTTGTAGCCCTTGTGGCCGCGGCCCGAGGTCTTGCCGTGGCCGGAGCCATGGCCGCGACCGACGCGCTTGCGGTCCTTCTTGGAGCCGGGAGCCGGCTTCAGCGAATGGAGCCCGACCGCCTCGGCGCGCAGCTCCTCGTTGACAGCGTCCTGCTCGCTCACGACTTCTCCTCAACCGTTACGAGGTGGCGCACGGCGTGAACCATGCCGCGCAGCGGCTCCGAGTCGGGCCGCTCCACCGTCTTGCCGATGCCGCGCAGGCCGAGCGAGCGCAGCGTGTCCCGCTGACGGCCATTCGTGCCGTTCGCGGACTTGACCTGGGTGATGACGAGGGTGCTCATGCGGTGGTGACCTCCTCCGAGGTGGTCTCCGCCGGAGTGTCGTCAACGTCCGCCGGAGCGGACTCGCCATTCGTCGAGGTCGCGGCCACCGGCTTGGAGCCGAGGCCCAGAACCTTGTCCACCGACAGGCCACGCAGCGCCGCGATCTCCTCGGGCTTGCGCAGGTCCTGCAGGCCGGCGATGGTCGCCTTGACCAGGTTGATGGGGTTCTGGGAGCCCAGCGACTTCGAGAGGATGTCGTGGATCCCGGCGAGCTCGAGCACCGCGCGCACACCGCCACCGGCGATGACGCCGGTACCGGGGGACGCGGGCTTCAGGAACACACGGCCGGAGCCGAAGATGCCAGTGGTCTGATGGGTGATCGTCGAGCCGTGGCGCGGAACCTTGAAGAGGTTCTTCTTCGCACGCTCGACGCCCTTCTGGATCGCCAGCGGGACTTCGTTCGCCTTGCCGTAGCCAACGCCGACGACGCCGTTCCCGTCGCCAACAACGACCAGCGCGGTGAACGAGAAGCGCCGGCCGCCCTTGACGACCTTGGCGACGCGGTTGATCTCGACGACGCGTTCTTCCAGGTCGAAGCCGGAGGCTGAGGTGGATCGATCGGGGGCTGCCATGGAGTCCTTCGAGGGTAGCGGTCTTAGAAGCTCAGGCCGCCCTCGCGGGCGCCCTCGGCCAGGGCCTTCACACGGCCGTGATACTGGTAGCCACCGCGATCGAACACGGCGGAGTCGATGCCGGCGTCCTTCGCGCGGGAAGCGAGCAGCTTGCCCGCCTCCGTCGCCTGCTCCATCGGCTTGAGCGACTTCAGCGCGTCCTCGGTCCACTGGACCGAGGCCAGCGTGCGGCCGGCGTCGTCGTCGATGAGCTGGGCGAAGATGCCGCGGTTGGAGCGGAACACCGAGATGCGCGGGCGCACGGCCGAGCCGTGCACCTTCGCACGGACGCGGCGACGACGCTTGAGGCGCTTCGCAGGAGGAGACAGAACCGTCATGCGCGCTTACCGACCTTCCGGGCCACGTACTCGCCCTGATAGCGGATGCCCTTGCCCTTGTACGGCTCCGGCGGACGCTGCTTGCGGATGATGGCGGCGATCTCGCCGACAACCTGCTTCGAGTTGCCCTTGATGATCACGCGCGTGGGCTGCGGGACCTCGAACTCGATGCCCTCCGGCGCCTTGATCGGCACAGGGTGCGAGTAGCCGAGCGCGAGCTCCAGGTCCTTGCCCTTGAGCTGCGCGCGGTAACCGACGCCCTGGATCTCGAGCGTCTTCGTGAAGCCGACGGTCACACCCTCGACCATGTTCGCGACCAGCGAGCGCGTGAGCCCGTGCAGGGCCCGGTGCTCGGCGCGATCGGTCGGACGGGTGACGAGCAGCTGGCCGTCTTCCTGGACGACCTCGATCGCGCGGTTCTTGCGCTCCTCGAGGTTGCCCCGGGGCCCGCTGACGCGCACGACCTCGGGCTCGACCGTGACAGTCACGGACGAGGGCACGGGGATGGGCTTTCTACCGATGCGGGACATTGCAGATTACCAGACCTCGGCGACGACCTCGCCACCGACGCCCGCAGCGCGAGCTTCGTGGCCGGTCATGACGCCGTGCGAGGTGGACACGATGGTGGTGCCCATGCCACCGAGGACCTTCGGGATCGACTTGGAGTCGACGTACCGACGCTGACCGGGGCGGGACACCCGGCGCAGGCCGGAGATCACCGATGTCCGGTTCTCAGTGTACTTGAGGCGGATGAGGATCTTGTCGGCCGCGCTGCCGGGCACACCGGGCTTCTCGTCGAAGCCCTCGATGTAGCCCTGCTCCGTGAGGATGCGGGCCAGCTCGCGCTTGAACGTGCTGGAGGGGATCTCCACCGTCTCGTGCGCGGCCATGATGCCGTTGCGGATGCGGGTGAGGAAGTCCGCGATGGGGTCGGTCATCGACATGATGGACCTACCAGCTCGACTTCGTCATGCCGGGGATCATGCCGTTGTGGGCCAGCTGGCGCAGGCACAGACGGCAGATGCCGAACTTGCGGTACACCGCGCGCGGACGCCCACAACGACGGCAGCGGGACTGCTGGCGCGTCTTGTACTTGGGCGTGCGCTGCGAGGCGACGATCTTGGATGTCTTAGCCATTCGAGAAGTTCTCTCTTGTCTAGGCGGCGACCGGCTGGCGGAGGCTCTCGTACTGCTTGGGCCGGCCATCGCGGGCGAAGGGCAGGCCGAGCGCGTCGAGAAGCGTGAACGCCTCTGCGTCAGTCTTGGCGGTCGTCGTGAAAGCGATGTCGAAGCCGCGGACGGCGTCGACGGTGTCGTAGTCGATCTCCGGGAAGATCACGTGCTCCTTGATCCCCGTGTTGTAGTTCCCACGGCCGTCGAACGACTTGGGGTTGAGGCCCCGGAAGTCGCGCAGACGCGGGATGGCCACGGAGACCAGGCGGTCGATGAACTCGTACGCCTTCTGGTCACGCAGGGTGACGGTCAGGCCCACGGGCATGCCCTCGCGGAGCTTGAAGGCGGCGACGGACTTGCGCGCCCGGCGGATGTTCGGCTGCTGGCCCGCGATGTCCGCGAGCTGCGCCTTGGCCGCCTCGAGCTGCTTGGAGTCCTGCTTGGCCTCGCCGACGCCCATGTTGAGCGTCACCTTGACCAGCTTCGGCGCCTGCATCGGCGTCGAGTAGCCGAACTTGTCCACGAGCTGCGCGCGGATCTCGTCGTTGTAACGGTCCTTCAAACGTGCCATCAGTCGAGCTCCGTCCCAGAGCGACGGCTCACGCGCTTGCGAATGCCGCCCTCGCGGGTGACGCCCACGCGGGTGGGCTTGTGGTCCTTGGGATCCACCAACGCCACGTTGGAGATGTGGATCGGCGCCTCGCGCTCGATGACGCCGACCTCGAGGTTCGGTCGGCCCGGCACCGGGCGCTGGTGACGCTTGATGATGTTCAGGCCCTCGACGTACACGCGGTCCTTCGCCGGCTCGACACGGAGGACCTTGCCGGTCTTCCCCTTGTCCTTGCCGGAGATGACGATCACGTTGTCGTCGGTGCGGATCTTCTTGGCCATGCCTAGAGCACCTCGGGAGCGAGCGAGACGATCTTCATGAACCCGCCGTCGCGCAGCTCGCGCGCCACCGGGCCGAAGATGCGCGTGCCGCGCGGGTTGTTCTGGGCGTCGATGATCACCGCGGCGTTCTCGTCGAAGGCGATGTAGGTGCCGTCTTCGCGCCCGAACTCCTTCTTCGTGCGCACGACGACCGCCTTGACGACGTCACCCTTCTTGACCGTCCCGTTCGGGTTGGCCTGCTTGACCGTGGCGACGATGATGTCCCCCACGCCCGCGTAGCGGCGGCGCGAGCCACCCATGACGCGGATGGTGAGGATCTCGCGCGCGCCGGTGTTGTCGGCGACGCGGAGCCGGGTCTCGTTCTGGATCACTTCGCACGCTCCAGGACCTCGAGCAGCCGCCAGCGCTTGGTGCGCGACATCGGCCGGCACTCCTGGACGCGAACCGTGTCGCCCTCATGGGCGTTGTTGCTCTCGTCGTGGACGTGCAGGGTGATCGAGCTGCGGAGGATCTTGTGGTAGCGGCGGTGACGACGCGCGATGTCCACGCGCACGACCACCGTCTTGTCGGGCTTGTCGGAGACGACGATGCCCTGGCGCACCTTCGGACGACCGGGACCATGCTCGGGAGCGTGCTGCTCCTCGACGGCCGGCGCCGCGGCACGCGCTTCGGCGCGCTTGGCCTTCTGCTTCGCGCGGTAGCGACGCCGCTGGGCGGCGTTGCGCTCCTTGTGGGCCTGGCGCTCCGCCAGACGCTCCTCGAGCGTCTGGGGACCGGTGGCCTTCTTCTTCGCGGCACGCGCGGCGGCATTGCGCTCGCGGCGAGTCGCGGTGGGAGCGGCGGACTTCTCCTCGGAGGCGGGCGCTTCGGCGGTCGCCTCCGTGGAGGTCACCTCCTCCACGTTCTCAGTTGTCTCTTCGGATTCAGCCATTGTTCTTCTGTGTCGGGTCGATGCCGCGCTGACGCGCGACGGTCAGGGCGCGAGCGACGTCGCGCTTGGCGGACCGCAGGCCCGCCGTGTTCTCGAGCTCGCCCGTGGCGTGCTGCAGCCGCAGGCCGAACAGCTCACGGCGCACGTTGGCCACGTGCTCGCCCAGGGCCTTGTCGTCGAGGTCGCGGAGTTCGGACGCCTTCATCACTGACCGTCCTCTCGCAGCACGAACTTGGTCTTCACGGGCAGCTTGTGGCCGGCCAGGCGCATGGCCTCGCGAGCGAGGTCCTCCGGCACGCCGGAGAGCTCGAACATCACGCGACCCGGCTTGACGACGGCAACCCAGCCCTCCGGGTTGCCCTTGCCGGAACCCATGCGGGTCTCGGCCGGCTTCTTGGTGAAGGCCTTGTCCGGGAAGACGTTGATCCACACCTTGCCGCCACGCTTGATCTTGCGGGTCATCGCGATACGAGCCGCCTCGATCTGGCGGTTCGTCAGCCAGCCCGCCTCGGTGGCCTTGAGGCCGTACTCACCGAAGTTGACCGTCTGCTGACCGCGCGAGAGGCCGTGCCGGCGTCCGCGATGGACCTTGCGGTACTTGACGCGCTTAGGGGAAAGCATCAGCGACCACCTCGCGGGGGACCGCCCTGGCCGCCACGACCGCCGCCGCCGAAGCCGCCGCCTCCGCCGCCACGGCCACCGCCGCCGCCGAAGCCGCCTCCGCCGCCACGGCCACCGCCGCCGCCGAAGCCGCCCCCGCCGCCACGGCCACCGCCGCCGCCGGGTCCGCCGCCACGACCGCCGGGGCCGCCGCCCTGGCCGCCGCGACCGCCGCGCCCACGGCCACCGCCGCCGCCGCGCCCGTCGCCACGCCCGCGGCCGTCACGGCCGCGACCGCCACGACGGTCGTCGTCGCGATCGGTCTGGCTCTGCGCCGGCTCGTCGAGCGACGTCAGGTCCTGACCGGTGAAGCCCTTGGGCATGATCTCGCCCTTGTTGATCCAGCACTTGACGCCGATGCGACCGAACGTCGTGCGGGCCTCGTAGAAGCCGTAGTCGATGTCGGCGCGCAGCGTGTGCAGCGGCACGCGGCCATCGGAGTACATCTCCGTACGAGCCATCTCGGCGCCGCCGAGGCGGCCGCCGACCTGGATCTTGCAGCCCTTGGCGCCCGAGCGCATGGCGCTCGTGAGGGCGCGCTTCATCGCGCGGCGGAACGCCACGCGGTTCTGCAGCTGCTCGGCGATCGACTGCGCGACGAGCTTCGCGTCGAGCTCGGGGCGCTTGATCTCGAGGATGTTGACCTTGATGGACTTGCCGGTGATCCGGTGCAGGTCGCGCCGCAGCGCGTCCACCTCGGAACCCGACTTGCCGATCACGATGCCCGGACGGGCGGTGTGGATGTTGACCTCCACCTCAGCCGCGTCCTTGCGGATCGTGATGTCGGAGAGGCCGGCGTGCGCGAGCTTGTTCGTGATGTGATCGCGAATCCGAACATCCTCGATCAGGAAGTCGCTGAACTGGCGCTCAGAGAACCAGTTCGACTTCCAATCGTGGATGTAGCCCACGCGCATGGCCTCGGGATGAACCTTCTGACCCATGGGGGGCTAGGACTCCTTCGGGGTGAGCGTGATGGACAGGTGCGAGGTGCGCTTGCGGATGCGCGTGGCGCGGCCCATGGCGCGCGGCCGGTAGCGCTTCAGCGTCGGACCCTCGTCGGCGTGCACGGAGAGGATGCGGAGCTCCTCGCCGACCAGCTCGTGGTTGTGCTCGGCGTTGGCCACGGCCGACTCGAGCAGCTTGCTCCACGCCTTGGCGGCGTCGCGCGTGGCGAACGCAAGGATCTTGCGCGCCTCGACGACGTCCTTGCCGCGGATGTGGTCGCACACGAGCCGCGCCTTGCGGGCGGATGTACGCACGTACTTGGCCTGCGCGGAGACCTCCAGCCCGACCGGCACGGCCTTGGGCTCCTCGGCCCGACCGCCACGACGGCTCCGAGTCCGGCTCGCGGACTTCTTCGCCTCGTCGGCGGCCTCCTCGGCCTGGTCCGCGGCCTGCTCGGCCTCGCGGGCCTTGCGGGACTTCTCGCGCTTGGGCTTGTCAGCAGCGGCGGCCGCGGCGTTCTGCGCCTTGTCCGCGGCCTCCTCGGCCTCGGCGGCGGCAGCGACAGCCGTCTCGGTACCGGCCTCGTCGGCGGCCTCTTCGGCCTCCACGGCGGCGTCGGTCGCGCGAGCGGCGGCCTCGTCGGCACGCTCCTGCTGGTCGACCGGCTCGGCGGACGTGCCCTCGGCCTGCGGAGTCTCCTCCACGGCGTCGTCAGGCACGTTCTCGTCGACCTGGTCGGTCTGCTTCTCGTTGTCCGGAGTCATCGCACCTTGCCTCGCGCGTCATGTCCGCGATAGGTACGCGTCGGCGCGAACTCGCCGAGCTTGTGACCCACCATGGACTCAGAGACGAAGACCGGGACGTGCTTGCGGCCGTCGTGGACGGCGATCGTGTGACCGACGAACTCCGGGAAGATCGTCGAAGCCCGCGACCACGTCTTGATCATCGTGCGCTGGTTCGCGTCGTTCATTGACTCGATGCGGGCGAAGAGACGATCCTCGACCCACGGCCCCTTCTTTGAGGAACGGCTCATCAGCGGCCACCCTTCTTGCCACGGCGACGGCCGCGGACGATCAAACGGTCTGAAGCTTTGCCCTTCTTGCGGGTGCGGTAGCCGAGCGTCGGCACGCCCCACGGGGTCTTCGGATGGTTGCCCAGCGAGCCACCGCCCTCGCCACCGCCGTGCGGATGGTCGACGGGGTTCATGGCCTTGCCGCGCGTCTGCGGGCGGACGCCCAGGTGACGCTTGCGGCCGGCCTTGCCGATCGTGACGTTCTGGTGGTCGGAGTTGCCGACCACGCCGACCGTCGCGCGGCACTCGACGCGCACCTGGCGCATCTCGCCGGACGGGAGGCGCAGGGTGGCGTAGTCGCCCTCCTTCGCCATCAACTGCACGCCCACACCGGCTGAGCGGGCGAGCTGGGCGCCACGGCCCGGCTGCAGCTCGACGTTGTGGACCAGGGTGCCGACCGGCATGGCCGAGAGCGGCATCGCGTTGCCGACCTGGATGTCCGCGCCGACGCCCGAGATCACGTCCATGCCGACCCGAAGGCGGTTCGGAGCGATGATGTAGGCCTTCGTGCCGTCCGTGTAGTGGAGCAGCGCGATGTACGCCGTGCGGTTGGGGTCGTACTCGATCGCGGCGACGCGCGCCGAGACGCCGTCCTTGGTCCGCTTGAAGTCGATCTTGCGGTAAAGGCGCTTGGCGCCACCACCGCGGTGACGAGCCGTCTTGCGACCGCGCGCGTTGCGCCCGCCGGACTTCTTGAGGCCCTCGGTGAGGGACTTCTCCGGCTCGGTCTTCGTGATCTCCGCGAAGTCCGGGAACGTGATGAAACGTCGTCCGGCGGAGGTGGGCTTGGGCTTGCGAATCGGCATGGCTTAGAGGTCGGCCTCGAGGCCCTGGAAGATCGGGATGGACTGGCCGGGAGCGACCTGCACGACGGCCTTCTTCCACGCCCGGGTGCGACCGGCGGTGACGCCGCGACGCTTGGGCTTGGAGGGGACCTTGGACGTGCGGACCTCGACGACGTTGACGTCGAACAGCGCCTCGACGGCCTGCTTGATCTGCGTCTTGTGCGCCTTGTCGTGCACGCGGAACGTGTACTTCTCGGCGGTCGCCAGGACGTAGCTCTTCTCGGAGACGACCGGGCGGATGATCACCTGGCTGTGGTCCATCAGGCCTTCGCCTCCTTGCGGGCGCGCGTCGTGAGGGAGTCCAGCGCGGCCTGGCTCAGGACCAGGGTCGCGGCGCGGACGAGGTCGGCCACACCGACGTCGTCGACGTGCAGGACGTTCGTGCGCACCAGGTTGCGGAACGACTTGAGCGTCGTGACCTCGCCGTCGGCGACGACGACCAGGACCGAACCGCCACGGTGGGCGTTCAGCAGGTCGGACGCCTTGGCGGTCGACGGCGCGTCGAAGCCGGCCGTGTCGACGACGTGGATGGTCCCGCGCTCGGCGTGCACCGAGAGCGCGCTGCGCAGCGCGGACTTGCGCGCCTTGCGGTTGACCTTCACGACGTACGAACGCGGGCTGGGGCCGAAGACGGTGCCGCCGCCGGTCCAGATCGGGGAACGGCTCGTACCCGCACGGGCGCGGCCGGTGCCCTTCTGACGCCACGGCTTGGCGCCGCCGCCGGAGACCATGCCACGCGTCTTGGTCGCGTGCGTCCCCTGCCGGCGCGCGGCCAGCTCGGCGATGACGACCTCGTGCACGAGCGGGCCGTTGAACGGCTGCTCGAAGACGTCGGCGTCCAGCGTGACGGCGTTGCCGCCGCCCAGGGTCGGAGCGGAGCTAGGCATCCGTACGGACCTCCACGGTGTCGCCCTTGGAGCCCGGAACCGAGCCGCGGACGAGCATCAGGTTCTGCTCGGGCAGAAGGTCGACGATCGTCAGACCCTTCTGCGTGACGCGCTTGCCGCCCATCTGGCCGGGGCCGCGAATGCCCTTGAACACGCGCGAGGGCGTGGCCGAGGCACCGATCGAGCCCGGGGCGCGCTTGTTGTGCGAGCCGTGGGACTTCGGACCGGACGAGAAGTTGTGGCGCTTGATCGTGCCCTGGAAGCCCTTGCCCTTGCCCTTGCCGGCGATCTTGACCTTCTGGCCGACCTCGAAGGCCTCCACGGTCACGGTGTCGCCGACGACGAGCTCGCCCGCTTCGTCGCGGAACTCCACGAGCGTGCGGACGGGGGAGGCGTTGACCTTCTTCAGGTAGCCGAGCTTGGGCTTGTTGAGCGCTTTCTCGCGGACGGCGCCGAAGCCGAGCTGAACAGCCTCGTAGCCGTCGACGTCATTCGTGCGGATGGCGGTCACGGGGCACGGGCCCGCCTCGAGCACGGTCACGCGCTCGACACGACCGTCGTCGAGGAAGCGCTGGGTCATTCCCAGCTTCTTGGCGAGGATGGCGGGCATTAGTTGAAAGCGAGTCGGATCTCGATGTCCACGCCGGCGGGCAGGTGGTCGAGGCGCTGAAGCGAGTCGACCGTCTTGGGCGTGGGCTGATGGATGTCGATCAGGCGCTTGTGCGTCCGGATCTCGAAGTGCTCCTGGGAGTCCTTGTCCTTGAAGGGGGACTTCACCACGGCGTACACGTTCTTCTCGGTCGGGAGCGGCACCGGGCCGGAGACAGTGGCGCCAGTCCGCGTCGCGGTCTCGACGATCTCCTTGGCCGCGGTCTCGATGGCCGACGAGTCGTACGCCTTGAGACGAATGCGGATCTTGTTCTGGGCTATGGCCACGTTCTGTCCGGTACTTGGAGTGAAATCTTTGCTGGCTTCTTGCGCGCAATGAGGGCGGCCCCCGGGCTACGGGGCCCGCCCTCCAAGGTCGTATCGGTCGACTTCTTGCGCTGCGGCGGGCGCTTGGGCGCCCGCCGCTGGATCACCTACGTGTTACTCGACGATCTCCGTGACGACGCCGGAGCCGACGGTGCGGCCACCCTCGCGGATGGCGAAGCGCAGGCCGGCGTCCATGGCGATCGGCTGGATGAGCTCGACGACCATCGCGATGTTGTCGCCCGGCATGACCATCTCCGTGCCCTCGGGCAGGTTGGCGACACCGGTGACGTCCGTCGTGCGGAAGTAGAACTGCGGCCGGTACCCGTTGAAGAACGGAGTGTGGCGGCCACCCTCCTCCTTCTTCAGGACGTAGACCTCAGCCTTGAACTTCGTGTGCGGCGTGATCGAGCCCGGCTTGCACAGCACCTGGCCACGCTCGATCTCCTCGCGCTTGATGCCGCGGAGGAGGCAGCCGACGTTGTCGCCCGCGCGACCCTCGTCGAGGATCTTGCGGAACATCTCGACGCCGGTGACGACCGTGTTGGACGTCTCCTTGTGGATGCCCACGATCTCGACCGTGTCGCCCGTGTTGACGATGCCCTGCTCGATGCGGCCCGTGGCCACCGTGCCGCGACCCGTGATCGAGAAGACGTCCTCGACCGGCATCAGGAACGGCTTGTCGAGCGCGCGCTCGGGCTCCGGGATGTACGAGTCCAGCTGGTTGCCGAGCTCGATGATCTTGTCGACGTACTCCTGCTCGCCCTCGAGCGCCTTGAGCGCCGAGCCCACGACGAACGGGACGTCGTCGCCCGGGAACTCGTACTCGTTGAGGAGGTCACGGACCTCGACCTCGACGAGCTCGAGCAGCTCCTCGTCGTCGACCATGTCGGCCTTGTTGAGGAACACGACGATGTACGGCACGCCGACCTGACGGGCGAGCAGGATGTGCTCACGCGTCTGGGGCATGGGGCCGTCAGCCGCCGAGACCACGAGGATCGCGCCGTCCATCTGCGCGGCGCCCGTGATCATGTTCTTCACGTAGTCGGCGTGGCCGGGGCAGTCGACGTGGGCGTAGTGACGCGCCTCCGTCTCGTACTCGACGTGCGACGTCGCGATCGTGATGCCGCGGGCCTTCTCCTCAGGAGCGTTGTCGATCTCGTCGAAGGAGCGAGCCTGGCCGCCCCACTTCTCAGAGAGGACCTTCGTGATGGCCGCCGTCAGCGTCGTCTTGCCATGGTCGATGTGACCGATGGTGCCGACGTTGACGTGCGGCTTGTCCCGCGTGAACTTCTCCTTCGCCACTTTCTACTCGCTCCTATCTCGAAACCCGTGCTCAGGCGAACCCATCCAGACTACCGCGCTCAGGCGGGGACTGGCTCGCCGGTGCGACCCTCGATCACCTTTTCGGCGATGTTGGGCGGCACTTCCTCGTACTTGTCGAACTGCATGGTGTACGTCGCGCGACCCTGGGACATCGTCCGCACGTCGGTGGCGTAACCGAACATCTCGCTCAGCGGCACATGCGCCGAGACGACCTGGGCGTTGCCGCGCGGCTCCATGCCGTTCACGCGCCCGCGGCGACGGTTGAGGTCGCCGATGACATCGCCCATGTACTCCTCGGGCGTGACGACCTCGACGGCGAACACCGGCTCCAGCAGAACCGGCTTCGCGCGCTTGGCCGCTTCCTTGAACGCCAGCGAGCCGGCAATCTTGAACGCGATCTCCGACGAGTCCGTGTCGTGGAACTTGCCGTCCACGAGCGTGACCCGCACGTCGACCACCGGGTAGCCGGCGCGGATGCCGTTGGAGAGGGACTCCTCGACACCCTTCTCGATCGAGGGGATGTACTCGGTCGGAATCGAGCCACCCTTGATCTTGTTGACGAAGTCGAAGCCCTCGCCCGGCGCCGGCTCGATGTTGATGTACACGATGCCGTACTGGCCCGAGCCGCCGGTCTGGCGCACGTGGCGGCCTTCGACCTTCTCGGCGGTGCCACGCACGGTCTCGCGGTACGAGACCTGCGGACGGCCGACGTTCGCCTCGACCTTGTACTCGCGCATCATGCGATCGACCAGCACCTCGAGGTGCAGCTCGCCCATGCCCGAGATCTCGGTCTGGCCGCTCTCCTCGTTCGTCCGGACCTGGAAGGTCGGGTCCTCCTCGGCCAGACGGCCAAGGGCAACCGACATCTTCTCCTGGTCGGACTTCGTCTTCGGCTCGATGGCCACCGAGATGACCGGGTCGTCGAAGGTGATCGCCTCGAGCTTGATCGGCTTGTCCGGCGCCGCGAGCGTGTCGCCCGTGACGACCTGCTTGATGCCGACCGCCGCGGCGATGTCGCCCGCGTAGACCTCGGTCACGTCCTCACGGTCATTGGCGTGCATCATCAGGATGCGGCCGATGCGCTCGTTCTTGCCGGTCGACACGTTCAGGACGCGCGAGCCGGCCTCGAGCTTGCCCGAGTAGACGCGGAAGTAGGTGAGCTTGCCGACGTACGGGTCGGCCATGATCTTGAACGCCAGCGCCGCGAAGGGCTCGTTGTCCGAAGCCGTGCGCGTCGCCTCGACGTCCTCGCCGCCGCGGACGGGCTCCAGGCCGGTGACGGCCGGGACGTCCAGCGGGGACGGCAGGAAGGCGATGACCGCGTCCAGCAGCGGCTGAACGCCCTTGTTCTTGAAGCTGGAGCCGCAGAGGACCGGCGTGAGCTGGCTCGAGAGCGTCGCCTTGCGGATCGCGGCGACCAGGCGGGCCGTCGGGATCTCCTGGTCCTCGAGGATCATCTCGACGAGCTCGTCGTCGTAGTGCGAGACCTCCTCGAGGAGGTGCTCACGGGCCGCGTTGGCCTCGTCGAGCAGGTCCTCCGGGATGTCCTTGACGACGACGTCCTTGCCGAGGTCGTCGTTGTAGACGACGGCCTTCATCTCGATGAGGTCGATGATGCCGAGGAACTCGGACTCAGCGCCGATCGGCAGCTGGATCGGCACCGGGTGGGCACCCAGGCGATCGATCATCGTCTGCACACCGCGCTCGAAGTCGGCCCCGATGCGGTCCATCTTGTTGATGTAGGCGATGCGCGGGACCTGGTACTTGTCGGCCTGACGCCAGACGGTCTCCGACTGCGGCTCTACACCGGCGACAGAGTCGAACAGCGCGACAGCACCGTCGAGCACGCGCAGCGAACGCTCCACCTCGACGGTGAAGTCGACGTGGCCGGGCGTGTCGATGATGTTGATGCGGTGGTTGTCCCACTCGCACGTGGTCGCAGCAGAGGTGATCGTGATGCCACGCTCCTGCTCCTGCTCCATCCAGTCCATGGTCGCGGCGCCTTCGTGCACCTCGCCCAGCTTGTGGGACTTTCCGGTGTAGTACAGGATGCGCTCGGTCGTCGTCGTCTTGCCCGCGTCAATGTGGGCCATGATCCCGATGTTTCGGGTCTTCTCGAGTGTGAACTTGCGCGGCATGCAGATCTCTTCTCTGTCTCTACGGTCTTCCTGCGTAGGGTGCCCTGACAGCGGGCAAAGAAACGGGCCCTTTCGGGCCCGTGTCGTTCACATGCTGCGAGGCGGCCCGAAGACTCGGTGGGCTATGTCTCGCTTGACTCCATGTGAAGGACCGGGGTCGTTGCGCGGGCACAGGGCCACCCGCAACGGCAGTCGAATATAGCAGGGGGTCGACGCCGCGGCGGTATCGCGGTTTCACTCGCTAGAACTGAGACCTCATGCGGGTTTTGATCGCCGCGCTGCTGGTCTCCGCGGCGCTCTGCTCCTCAGCTTCCGGCGCGCCCGTGCGCGCGCTCGCGCCCGCGGGGGCGGGCCCCGTGATCTACGGGAACACGGTGTGGTTCGAATCCGGCGGCGACGTGTTCACCGAGCCGCTCTGGGGCGGGCCTCCGCGCACGGCGGCGGCGCCGGCCGGCGTGCTCGCACCGCTGTCGCCGCCGCTGGGCGAGTCGTCGCCGTTCGCGGTCGTCGATCCCGTGCAGTCGTCGGACCTCGGCGTGGTGACGCTCGAGGACGGCGGCGTGTGGCTGCGGCGTGACGGGCGGCGCGTGGAGATCGCGCTGCCGCCGGGCGCCGATCCGTCCGTCGTGGCCGTGGCGGGCGGCCTTGGGGTCGCGCCGGTGCCGGAGGGCGCGCTCGTCGTCTTCGACCTGCGCTCGGGCGTCGAGGTGCGCCAGGTGTCGCTCGGCGCGCTGGACCCCGTGAACCTGGACGGGCTCGCGTTGTCGCCGGCGGGTGATGTCGCCGCGAGCGTGCCGGTCGGTGACGGGACGGGCGCGCTGGTCTGGGCCGCGGCGGGCGAGAGCCGCGTGCGCGTGATCGCGCGCGGGGAGCGCCTGGGCCGCGTGGCGGTCGCCGGGCGGCGCGTCGCGCACGTGACGGGCGCGGGCCTGCGCGAGGGCGTGCGCGTCGTCGTGGTCGACCCGGCCGCGGTCCACGACGTCGGCGCGAGCGCGGCCACCAGGGCACGAGGCGCCGCGGCGGCGCCTGCCACCCCCGCAGCGCCCACCCCCGCAGCGCCCACCCCCGCAGCGCCCGCTCCCGCGGCGCCCGCGACCCCCGCGGCGCTCTCCCCCGCCGATCGCGGCGAGATCCTGCGCGGGCCGGCCGTGTACGACGTCACGTCGCTCTCGTTCGACGGGGCGTGGCTCGGGTTCTCGACGCCATCGTGCCTGTACGTGGCGTCGGCCTCCGCCGCGACGCTGCCGGCCGGGCCGTGTGCGCGGACCGAGATCGCCGCGGAGCCGCTGCGCGGGGACGCGCCGCGGCTCCGGGTGGCGTGCATCAACGCTCCCGCGCGCACGTGCCGCGTGCGCGCGAGCGCGGGTGGCCGGACGGTCACGAGGACCGTGCGACGGGGTCAGGCGCGGGTGCTCAGCGTCCCGCGCGGTCGGTTGCAGGTGCGAACCGTCGACCCTGACGGTCGCGTAGCGCGCGTGCTGTAGCCGGGGCCTTGACGCCGCGCTCGCCGAGCAGGGCGACCGCGGCGGGGAGCGCGATCCCGCGGACCAGCGTCGCGTCGACGAGCACGCCGATCGCCAGGCCGAGGCCGATCATCTTCATCTCGATCAGCGGGAGCGTCGGGAAGATCGCGAAGATCGCGACCATCACGACCGCCGCGCTCGTGATCGCGCCCGCCGTCGCCGAGACGCCCTCGGCCGCCGCGGCGCGGGGGTCGCGGCCCTCGCGGCGCGCCTCGCGGATGCGCTCGAGCACGAGGATCGTGTAGTCCATCGAGAGCCCGAACAGGATCACGAACGTGTTCAGCGGGACCCAGTCGACGATCGCGCCGTGGGACGTGAAGCCGAGCAGGCCCTCCGCCCACGTGTTCTGGAAGACCGCCGTGAGGACGCCGTAGGCCGCGCCGACGCTCAGCAGGTTCAGGCCGATGATCGCGAGCGCGAGCGGAAGGGAGCGGAAGCTCGCGAGCAGCAGGATCAGCGCCAGGCCGAGCACGAACGCGATCACCAGCGGCGTGGTCGTGCGCAGGCGGTCGGCGAAGTCGAGGCTGGAGGCGGCGTCGCCGGTGACCAGCACGCTGTCGGGCAGCTCGGCGCGGAGCTCCTCGACGATCTGGCCGGCACGGTCGTCGCTGCGGTCGGGCATCGGGACCGTGACGAGGCTCGCGCCCTTGCCCTCGGTGATGGACGCGTCGCCGTTGCCGCCCGTGATCTGCTGCGCGGTCTCGGCGATCTGCTCGAGGTCCTGCTTCGGGCCGGTGACGACGAGGCTCGCCGAGCCGGGCGCGCCCGGGAAGGCCCGCTCGATGTCGCGCGCGGCGACCATCGACGGCTCGTCCTCCGGAAGGCTCGGGATGGTGCCGCTGGTGTGCAGGTTCAGGACCGGCGCGGCGAGGGCGACGAGCGCGGCCGCGGCGATCGCCAGCGACGTGCGGGGGCGGCGCGTGACCACGTTCGCGAGCGCGGTCCACACGCGGCTCTTGCCGCCGGTGCGCGGCATGAACGGCAGGCGGCCCTTGTTGATGCGGTCGCCGAGCAGCGCCAGCACCGCCGGCAGGACCGTGAGCGAGCCGACGACCGCGATCGCGACCACGAGCATCGTCGCGAGCGCCATGCTCGAGAAGATCGTCAGGCCCGTCAGCAGCAACCCGGCGAGGCCCGCGATGACCGTGACGCCGGACACGACGATCGCGCGGCCGACGGTCGCGGCGGTGGCGTTGAGCGCGGCGTCCTCGTCCCGGCCGGCCTTGCGCTCCTCGCGCTCGCGGCGGATGTAGAAGAGCGAGTAGTCGACGCCGACCGCCAGGCCCAGCAGGACCACCAGCGAGGACGTGGCCTCGTCCATCGGCGCGATCTGCGAGAGCACGCCCATGCCGCCCATCGCGGCGATCACCGACGTGAGGCCGAGCATCAGCGGCACGGCCGCGGCGACCAGCGCGCCGAACGCCAGGAACAGGATGATCAGCGTGATCGGCAGCGAGATCAGCTCGGCCGTGCGCAGGTCGCGCGTGACGACCTCGCCGATCGCCTTGTCGGTCGTCCCGGGCCCGGCCGCCTGGACCGTGACGTCCGGGTGCGTGGCCTGCAGCTCGTCGACGGCCTTGACCAGCCCGTCGACGTGGTCGGCGGCGTCCGCCGGATCCCCGCGCAACGTGACCTGCACCAGCCGCGTGCGGCCCTTGTCGCGCTCGAGATCAGCACGAGCCGAGGCGACCTCGGGCAGCGCCTGCGCCCGCTTGGTGAGGTCGCGCGCGGCCGTCGCGGTCTTCGCGGCATCATCAGCGCGCAGCAGCACCGTCTCGACCGCCGGCCCCTGCAGGCCCGCCTCGGCGAGGATGCGATCGGCCTTGGCGGACTCGCCGACGCCGGCGTCCGCCCCGGTCAGCGCCTTCGTCCCGGTCATCGCCCCGGCGGTGACGAACCCCGCGACGAGCAGTATCCACAGCAGGACGATGGTCTTCGGGCGCCGCGCCGAAGCGGCCGCGCACCGTCGTGTGACGCGCGCCAGCAGGCCCGCGGAATGAACGTTGGAGGACATACCGGGAACATCGCCGTTCCCAGGCGCCGTTCCACTGGGGCGCGGGACCGTTTGTGTACGTCGTACACCCCCGGGTGGGGCTCGGGTTAGCCCTACCCGCCGCCGATCACGGGGGACCTGCCGTGACGGGGTGGGCCAGGGAACTCTCGCCAATCGAAAGCCAGCCGGCCCACCCCTGCGAGACCGGCCCTCGCCATGCGAACGGGGGAACGCGCACGCGTTCCACAGTCCGGGGACCCGGCTCAGCCGCACAAGAGCGCACAGCGCCCCGCGGCCGTGACGTTCAGCGCCCGCCCGTCATCCCGCCGCCGCACCCAGTCCCGCGCCAGCGCGACGTCGAGCAGCGCCGCGCCCAGCGCCCCCGCCACGTGCGGGCGGCGTTCGGTCCAGTCGGGACACGCGCGCACCAGCACGCGGCGGCCGCCGAGCGCGTCGAGGTCGATCGCGAACGCGCGCGAGAAGTGGGCCCCGTCGCCCACCGTGAACGCGCCGTCCCGGAGGACGAGCGCGCCGCGCGCGACGAGGTCGTCCGCGAGCGCGACGCCCGTGCGGCCGGCGAGATGGTCGTAGCACGAGCGGGCCTCGCGCAACGCGGCGTGCCCGTTCACGGCGCGGAGGCCGATCGGCCGCGCGACACCAGGCGCGAGCCGCGACAACGCCTCGAGCGCCTCGGCGACCTCGGGGCGCGCGAGCTCCGCCTCACGCCGGCGCCCACGTTGGCGCACGACGATCAGCCCGGCCGCCTCGAGCTTCGCGAGGTGGCCGCTGACCGTCGACGGCGCCACACCCACCCGCACCGCCAACGCCCCGGCGGGGAGCGGCGGCCCGCCGAGCAGCTCCTCGAGGATCCGCGCCCGCGTGCGGTCGGCGAGCAGCGCGGCGACGTCGGCGAGCTCGGACATGCCGCCCAGCGTACGCCCGCGACGTTTCGGCGGCGACCGAACCGTCCCGGCCCTACCGTCGGACGATGCTCGACCTCCCCGTCCCGGACCCCGGCCCGTCCGGCCCGTTCGCCACGATGGCCTGGCTGCGCGCGACCGTCTCGCGCTTCGCCAACGGCGAGACCCACGCCCGCCGCCGCGCGCTCACCGAGGCCCGCCTCGCCACGCTCGACCCGGCGACGCTCGCCGCCGCCGCGAAGAACGCGGCCGCAGGCACGCGCGAGACCGCTGCCTCCACGCCGCCCGCCGCCGCCACGTGGCCCGGTGCCTCGCCGGCCGCTCGCGGCTTCGCCGGCGTGCCCCGCGCGTATCTCCCCGTCGCCGTGCTCGCCGACGCGACCGGCGTCGCCGACCCGGTCGCGGCCGTCGGGTTCACGCGGGTCGTCGCCGCCGCGTATCAGCCCGGGACGGAGCATCCCGAGGCCGACGCGGCGCTCGCCGCCCTGCTCGCGCTCCTGCCCGCCGACGAGCCCGAGGCGCTCGCGCAGCACGTCGCGTTGCTGGTGCAGGCGTGCGAGGCGACGGCCGGCCTCGTGCGCGGCGACAATCTGCCCGTGAAGACGACGAAGCGTGTCACCGCGGACGGCGAGATCGTCGCGGTCGGCCTCGATGGGCGGCCGTTCGGGGACGGGCCGCGCCGCTGCCCGGGCGAGGCGCACGCGCGGGCGCTCGCGGAGGCGCTCCGGTGACGGGGTTCGCGGAGCTGCACGTGCCCGGCGACCCGCTCGTGCTGCCGAACGCGTGGGACGCGGTGTCCGGCGCGGCGCTCGTCGCCGCCGGGTTCAAGGCGATCGGGACGACCAGCCTCGGGGTTGCCGCGGCCGCCGGCAAGCGGGACGGGGTCGGGGCCGCGTGGGAGGAGACGCGCGCGCTCGCCCTCAGGCTGAGCCGGCTCGACTGCCACCTGACCGTCGACCTCGAGCACGGGTTCGGCGAGCATCCCGACGCCGTGGCCGAGCGGGTCGCGCAGCTCGACGGGATCGCCGGCGTCAACCTCGAGGACCAGCACGGCGACCCCGACCACCACGCGGCCGTGATCGCCGCGGTCAAGCGGCGCAACCCGCACGTGTTCGTCAACGCGCGCACGGACACGCACTGGCTGCGCACCGGCGACCTCGACGACGCGATCGCCCGGTGCACCGCGTACGTCCGCGCGGGCGCCGACGGCGTGTTCGTCCCGGGCCTCCCGCTCGAGGACGTCGCGCCGTTCACCGACGCGGTCGCGGCACCGCTGAACGTGCTCTTCCAGCCGGGCCACACGGTCGCCGACCTCGCCGCCCGCGGCGCCGCGCGGATCAGCACCGGCTCGCTACTGTTCCGGGCAGCTCTGCAGAGCGCCGTCGCCGCGGCGGCCGCGATCCGGGCCGGCGACGACCTGCACCACGCGCAGCTCCCGTCCTACAGCGCAGTGGACGACCTGGCCGGTTAAAGACGAACGGCCCGCAACGCGGGCCGTTCGCAAAGCTCAGATGAAGCGGACGACTACCAGCGGTAGTGCGCGAAGGCCTTGTTGGCCTGCGCCATGCGGAAGATGTCGTCCTTGCGCTTGTAGGCGCCGCCCTGCTGGGACTGCGCGTCCAGCAGCTCGTTGGCGAGACGCTGGGCCATCGACTTCTCGCGACGGTTGCGCGAGAACTCGACCAGCCAGCGGACGGCGAGCGTGCGGGCACGCGGGGCCGGCACCTCGACGGGCACCTGGTAGGTCGCACCACCGACGCGGCGGGAGCGAACCTCGAGGACCGGCGTGAGGGCCTTGATCGAGTCCTCCAGAGCCTGGACCGGCTCCTTGCCCGTGCGCTCCGAGAGGATCGCCAGCGCGTCGTACACGATGCGCTCGGCGGTCGACTTCTTGCCGTCCAGCATCACACGGTTGATGACCTGCTGGACGAGCTTGGAACGGTGAACGGGGTCCGGATCGATGGTCCGGCGCCCGGCGGCGGCGCGACGAGGCATTACTTGGCTTTCACTCCGTACTGGGAACGGGCCTTCTTGCGGTCAGAGACGCCGGCGGCATCGAGCGTGCCGCGGACGACCTTGTACCGGACGCCCGGAAGGTCCTTGACGCGGCCACCACGCACGAGCACGACGGAGTGCTCCTGCAGGTTGTGACCCTCGCCGGGGATGTAGACCGTGACTTCCATCGAGTTCGTCAGGCGCACACGAGCCACCTTGCGCAGAGCCGAGTTCGGCTTCTTGGGCGTGGTGGTGTAGACGCGCGTGCAGACCCCGCGACGCTGGGGAGCGGCCACCTTCTTCTTGCGGCCCTTACCGGACTTCAAGCCAGGGGTAGCGAGCTTCTTCGTCTTAGGGTTGCGGCCCTTCCGGACCAGCTGGGACGTCGTCGGCATACGGCGCTGGATAGTAGCAACGCATGTAGCAGCAAACCCGGCGAACCGCGTCAGGACCCCGCTGAGAGGACCTTCATGGCCGCATTATGCCCAGGAATGCCGCTCACGCCACCCCCTCTTCGCGCGCCCGCGCCGCAGACCAGCACGCGCTCCCACGGGGTCTCGACGCCCCATGTGCCGACTTCCGCGTCGTCCTCGGCGAACGGCCACGCGAGGTCCCGGTGGAAGATGTTCCCGCCCGGCAGCCCCAGCTCCTCCTCGAGCTCGACGGGCGTCCTGGCCTCCAGGCACGGCTCGCCGTCGGGCGCGACGTAGAGGCAGTCCTCGATCGGCTCGGCGAGGACGCGGTTGAGCGACCGCAGCGTCGCCGCGACCGCCTCCGCCTTGACCCGGTCATGGTCCTGCGCGAACAGCCGCGCCGGCATGTGCAGCCCGAAGCACGTCAGCGTCTGCGCGCCCGACGCCTGCAGCTCGGGGCCCAGGATCGTCGGGTCCGTCAACGAGTGGCAGTAGATCTCGCACGGCGGCAGCGACGGCACCTCGCCGCGCGCCGCGCTCGCGTACGCCTCCGCCAGCTGCGCGGCCGACTCGTTGACGTGAAACGTCCCCGCGAACGCCTCGCGCGGGTCGACCGACGCGTCCAGCAGCCGCGGAAGCCGCTGCAGCAGCATGTTGAGCTTCAGCTGCGCGCCCTCCGGCGCCGGCTCGTCCGGCGGCGGCTCACCCAGCAGCCGCGCGAGCACCGCGGGCGCCACGTTCGCCAGCACCCACTCCCCCCGCACCGATCCGCCGTCGAAGCGCACCTCGCCGCCGGGATCGATCCCGGTCACCTCGCATTCGAGCCGCACCTCCGCGCCGGCCGCCGTCGCCAGCTCCGCGAGCTCGGACGTCAGCGCGCCCATCCCGCCGACGGGCACGTCCCAGTGCCCGGTGCCGTTGCCGATCACGTGGTAGACGAAGCAGCGGTTCTGCCGCAGCGACGGCTCGTCGAGCTCCGCGAACGTGCCGATCAGCGCGTCGGTCGCGATGATCCCGCGCTCGAAGTCGTCCTCGAAGAAGCGGCGCAGCAGCCCGTCCAGCGGGCGCTCGAACAGCGCCTCCCACGCCGCGTCGTCACCCACGCGCGCGCGGAGGTCCGCGCGCGAGGGCAGCGGCTCGGTCAGGGTCGGGAACACCGACTCGGCGACCCGCCCCGTCAGCGCCTCGAACGCCGCCCAGCTCGGCCCGGGTGGCTCGCCGACCCGCACGAGCAGCCCGGTGCCGTCCTCGCGCGGCGAGTACGAGGAGACCGAGCGCCGCCGCATCTCCGTGCGCAGCCCCATCTGCGCGCGCAGCGCCTCCGGCATCAGCGACACGAGGTACGAGTAGCGCGACAACCGCGCGTCCACCCCCGCCCACGGGCGCTCGGAGACCGCCGCGCCGCCCACGTGGTCGCGCCGCTCGAGCACGACCACGGACCGCCCGGCCCGGGCCAGCAGCGTCGCCGCCACCAGCCCGTTGTGGCCGCCGCCGACGATGACGGCGTCGTACACGACTAGGCCGCGAGCGCCTCGAAGGCGTCCACGTACGGCAGCCCCGTCGACTCCGCGACCGGCGCGTACGTGACCTTGCCACCGACGACGTTGACGCCCTTCGCCAGCCCCGGGTTCTCGCGCGCCGCCCGCTCGACGCCCGCGTCGGCGACGTGGACGATGTACGGCATCGTCGCGTTCGTCAGCGCGCGCGTGGACGTGATCGGCACCGCGCCCGGCATGTTCGCGACGCAGTAGTGCAGGACGCCGTCGACCTCGTAGGTGGGGTCCGAGTGCGTCGTCGGCCGCGACGTCTCGAAGCAGCCGCCCTGGTCGATCGACACGTCGACGAGCACCGCGCTCGGCTTCATCAGCGCGAGCTGGTCGCGGCGGATGACGTACGGCGCCTTCGCGCCCGCGACGAGCACCGCGCCGATCACGAGGTCGACCTCGGGCAGCCGCTGCTCGATGTCCAGCGTCGACGCGTAGCACGTGTCCGCGCGGCCGCCGAAGGCGATGTCGAGCTCGCGCAGGCGGTCGATGTTGCGGTCGTAGACGTAGACCGTGGCCTCCATCCCGAGCGCGATGAACGCCGCGTTCATGCCGACCACGCCGCCGCCGATGATCATCACCTTCGCGGCGGCGACGCCCGGCACGCCGCCGAGCAGGATGCCGCGGCCGCCGAGCGGCTTCTCGAGCATGAACGCGCCCGCCTGCGTGGCGATCTTGCCGGCCACCTCGCTCATCGGCGCCAGCAACGGCAGCCGCCCGCGCGAGTCCTCGACGGTCTCGTAGGCGACGCACGTGGCGCCCGACTCGACGAGCCCCTTCGTCAGCTCGGGGTCCGGCGCGAGGTGCAGGTAGGTGAACAGCGTGTGGCGCGGCTCGAGCATCGCGACCTCGACCGCCTGCGGCTCCTTGACCTTGACGATCATGTCCGAGGCCTCGAACACGGCGGCCGCGTCCGGGAGGATCGACGCGCCCTGCGAGACGTACTCCGCGTCGGTGATCGCCGAGCCCTCGCCGGCACCGGCCTGGATGACGACCTCGTGGCCGTGCTCTACCAGCTCACGTACGCCGGCGGGCGTCAGTGCAACCCGGTACTCGTCGGTCTTGATCTCGGTGGGGCAGCCGACCTTCATCTCTCGTCACCTCTCAGGTTGGATCAATTCGCGGCCGCGCAACGCGAGCCAGAAGTCGATCCGGTCCCGGGCGGAGTCCAGCGACCTGCCGGTCAGCTCCTCTACGCGCCGGATCCGGTAGCGCAGCGTGTGACGGTGACAGAAGAGCGCCTTCGCCGCACGTTCCCACTGGCCGTTGCACTCGATGAAGGCTTCCAGAGACCGCATCAGCTCGCCCCCATACGCCCCCTCGGAGTCCTCGATCGGCGCGAGGATCGAGTCGCAGAACAGGCGCAGCGCGTCGTCGTCCTGGAGCGACAAGAGCAGTTGGAACGAGCCGAGGTCGCGGTAGGTCGCGATCCCGCTCTCCGAGCCGCTGCCGCCGACCGCGAGCGCGCGGGCCTCGAGCGCGCAGCGCGCCTCGTGGAACCCGCGTCGCAGCTCGCCGGGCGCCACGCAGCGCCCCGCGCCCGCGGGCAGCGTCGCGCCCGTCTCCTGCTCCACCCGCGCGAGCAGCCGCCCGGCGAGGGCGAACAGCTCGTCGTCGCCGCTCGTCGGCAACAGCGCGCACAGCAACGCGCCCGCTGGGGCCACGAGCCCGCCGCCGGCCTCCTCGCGCACGGCGCGCGCGAGCGCCTCCTCGGCGACCGCGCGGACGCCCCGCGGCGGCGCGAGCACGAGCACGCCGGCACGCTCGCGCACGCCGAACGGCTCCAGGCGGCGCGCGAGCTCCGCGCCCGCGAGGTCACCCGCGACGAGCGCGCTCAGCACGTCGCCGGCGAGCCGGCGCTCGGTGTCGTCGACGACGCGCCGGCGCAACAGCTCCAGCGCCACGATCGTCACCGCCTGGTGCAGCGTCAGCCGGTCCAGCTCGTTCAGCGGCCCGTTCGCGCGCGCCGCGACCAGCCACGCTTCCGGGAGCGCCGCGCCGGAGCGGGACACCGGCAGCGCGAGCGCACCGGCCGGGAAGTCCTCGGCTTCGGGCGCGTAGCCGCGCTTGACGCCCGCCTCGAGCCGTTCCCGCAGCTCCCGCACGACGCCCGCCGGGTCCACGCGCCCGCGTGCGGCGAGCACCTCACCCCGTGCGTCGAGTATCAGCGCCGGTCCGCCGATCATCGTGCCGAGCTCGCTCGCCACGCCCTCCAGACCACGTTCGGACAGCACGACCTGCTCGAGCCGCTCGTGAGCGGACAGCGCCCGCCGCAGCACCGCGTACTGCTCGTTCACGAGCTGCGCCGCGGCGCGCTCGGTGATGGCGATGAACGGCGTCGCGTACGGCACCTCGAAGACGGGGAAGTCCTGCGCCTCGGCCGCCGCGCGCAGCGCCTCCGGCACGCCGGCGTGCGAGAAGCCCGTGCCGAAGCCGAGCCCGGCGAGCCCGTGGCCGGCGAGCCGCTCCACGTAGGCGCGCTGCTGGCGCTCATCCCCCAGGCCGAGCCCGGTCGTCAGCAGCAGCTCGCCGCCGGAGAGCCACGGCGTCGGGTCCTCCAGCTCGGAGATGTGCACCCAGCGCAGCGGGTTGTCGAGGCCGGTCGCACCGGCGACGACCTCCAGCTCCAGCTCACGCAGCAGTTCCCGCAGGGGCAGCACGTCGCGAGCTTAAACGCAGCGCGCCACCGCTAGGGCTCGGTGGCGCTCGAGAAGGTCGGATGATCGGGGTGGGGCGGCGGGGATGTCCCGCCTTCCTTCTATGCGTGGGAGGCGGCGGCCGCGGCGCGGACCGGCGGCGGCGTGAGGATCGCGGCGACGACGACGAGCACGAAGGCGAAGGCCTGGACGCAGATGCCGACCGTGTCGGAGGGCATCGGGTCGCCGAAGACGATGATGCCGCCGAGGATGCAGGACACGTTGGCGGCGGTGGACGTGGCGGCGATGACCGGCACGGCCTCGCCCTGCTGCATGCCGCGGGCGCTGGCGTAGAAGGCGATGACCGAGGCCATGATCGTCACGGCCAGCCACGGCGAGCCGGCGATCGCGCCGATGCCGCTCAGGCCGGTGAGGGCCTTGATGGCGATGTCGGAGACGCCGAACAGGACGCCGGCGGCCGCGCCGAGCATGATGCCGTGATGGTGGTCCGGCACGCCGAAGCGCTTGCCGCCGATGAGGACGGCGCCGATGGCCAGCATCGCGCCCTCGAAGGCGATCATGCCGGCGAGCGAGTACGCCGAGTGCGCGCCGTGCGTGGCCGGCAGCGTGATGACGAGGAGGACGAGGCCGAGGGCGGTCATGGCGACGCCGACCCACTGGCGCAGCCCGACCTTGAAGCCGAAGATGCGCTCGGCCATGACGGCGAGGATCACCACGCCGGTCGAGAGGACGGCCTGGACGACCGACAGCGGGGCGAACTTCAGCGCGGCGACGTGGAAGATCCACGCGCCCGCCGCGATGGCCATGCCGATCGCGAACCACTTGCACGCGTACAGCTGCTTCGCCGTACGGAACGGATGACGGATGTCAACCGTGGGAGCCTCGTTGGCGCCCTTGTGCTTGTAGAGAAAGCCCAGCTGCGTTGCGATCGCGCAGACAAGCGCGAGCAGGATGCCCAGATTCAGCGACACGTGTCCTCGTACGTCGATTGAGTGAAGGTGCCTCGCCCATCGCCTCTCTCAGCGATGTCCCCGGCGAGCTCTCCACCTACATCGGTTCCCCGCTCGAAGGGCTTTAGGCCTTTTCGAGCTTTGGGCAGCGTACTGCCTGATCTGAAGATTGCCTCAAGAACTTCCGGATCCTCCCCGTTCTGGGGGTACTCCCGGGACGCACGAGACGCAGCGCAGAGCGGCACGGGTCCCAAAACGGACAGGCGATTGCAGAATCGCTCGCAGACCTCCGAGTGCGTCCGCCCTGGTTGACGGGGGCGGACCGCGCTCCCCCGAGCGGGGGAGCGGTCATAGTTGACGCATGAGATCCGTCGGACTCGCGACGACCGTGGCGGTCCTCACATGGCCCGCGAGCGCGGGGGCGGTCGACCAGCCGACGCTCGTCGGCACGCCGACGGTGGGAGCGACGGTGTCCGTCCGCCCCTCGGAGGTCTCGGACCGGGCGCAGCTCCACGAGCTGCGGATCGAGGCGTGCCGCGCCCCCGGCGTGGACTGCGTCACCTTGAGCGCCCCGGACCCGTACGCGCTCGCCGACCACGGCACGGTCGTCATCCCCGGCTGGGCGGCCGGACGCTACATCCAGGCCCTTGACGACCCCGTGCGGCCCGGCGAATGGCTGGCGGGGCCCGTCTACCTGCAGCCTGAGGCCGCGCCGCCGCTGACGCGCGGCGGGGACGTGCTGGTGTCCCCGCCGCTGGTGGTCACGAGCGCGGTCCGGCCGGGGCTGTACTCGGCGTTCAGCCCCGGCCTGTGACGACGCGGCTCAGCGCGTCTGGATCTCCAGGTCCAGGTCCGTCTGGAGCTGGCCCGCGGACACGAACGCCATCCGGCACCACCGCCCGGCGACGCCGATGCCATACGCGGTGTGGTTGCGGTACACCGGGCCGCCACTGCCGCCTTCGACGTACTGCTGCTTGACCTCACGGTCCGACTCATCGCTCCGCTTGCAGGTCCGGACGACGACCGTGTGCAACACCGTGTGACCGTCGTACTTGGCCTCGTAGTTGCTGTTGACGACGGTCCCGCACACCGTGTGGCGGTTCGCCGTCGGGTTGGGCGGTGCCTGCGTGACGCACATGCGCCGTCCCTTCGGTGGCCGCTTGCGCGCGACCCTCGTGATCTCGAAGTTCTCCTTGTGCGGCGTGTTGGACTCATCGTTCGCGGTGACGTAGATGTAACCGGGAGCGCTGTTCTCGAAGTCCGAGCCGTCGACCCGGATCGCCCCTACGTCCTTCTTGACGTTCGTGGCCCACTCGACCCGGCTCGTCTGCCCGAGCAGCTCCGGATGCGACGCCTCCTCTGGGGTCGGAGCCGTGATCGTGAACCAGCCCGTGTCGACCGAGCCGAGGCAGTGGCCCGCCGTCACGATGAACTCGTCACTGCCGTCCTTGGCCCAGAAGCCCGCCGTGCAGCCGTCGAGCCCGGTGCTGACGAGGTTGATGCCGCCGCGAAGCGGTGGTGGGCACGCGAGCCAGCCGTTGGGTGCGAGGCCGCACGGATCGAGCTCCTCGCGGGCCTCCATCCGCAGGTCTGTCTCGTCGACCGCGACGATCGTCGTCGGCGGGTCGACGGTGCCTGCCGCGGTCGTCACCTGCCCGTGCTCGGTCGGGGTGATCGTCGTGGCCTCCTCGACGAGCAGGCCGTTGAGCTCCACGTCCGCCGAAACCGTGACCTTGCCCGCGTCCGTGAGCGTGCTGAGCGCAGCTGAGACGTCGTCCTGCGCGTCGTCGAGCTCGGCCTCGTTGAACTCGACCGCGACGAAATCGGCCTCGGACAGGAGGTCGTGGTCGGCGAGCAGGTCCTCCGCGTCCTCGATCTTCGCGTTCGGGGGCGACGGCTGGTTCGTCTTGATGGCGATCTTGAAGCGGCCGTCGTCGTTGTCGTCGAACCACGTCCCGCCGAAGTCCGCCGGGTCGATGGCGTCCTCGATCGCACCGTTGAGGCTGCCGAAGCGGTCCTGCAACTGCAGCCGGCGGGCCGCTTCGGCCGCGGAGATGCCGGCGTCTTCGGTGTAGTCCTCGAGCGAGTTGCCCTGTGCCGCGCTGTCCGGATCTTCGGTCTGGGCGTACTGGATCGACAGGACGGGGTCGATCTCGACGAGCGGATCCTGTCGTGAGGCGAGCGCCTCGGCGAAGAAGAAGCCGTGGTTGGCGACCGCCCCCGACTGCCAGTCGCGCGTGAGCTGCGTCAGGTCCGGGATGGGGACCTGGTCGTTGCCCGCCCCGCCGAAGTACCCACCGAGCGTTGGCCACGTCCACTCCGTCGAACCGTCTGTCGTGTCCCACGTCACGTCGTTGGTCCACGCCTTCGTGAGCCTGCCGATCTCGTCGATGTCGTCCACACCGGTGAGCGTCGCGGCCTCGATGTACGCCCCAGGAGGCAGCGAGCCGAGGTCGAATCGCAGCAGCGTGCGGTAGTACTTGCAGACGTCCTGGCACACCTCGCCGACGACCAGCCCTTCGCCGCAGTAGGACTCCTCGTCCTCGCGAAGCTCGTCCCAGGCGATCGTGCAGCCGAGCGTCTCACCGACGACGACGGTCGGGTCGACCCGCACCGGCCACTTGCGCTCGTGCGCCGCGAGCCAGCCCCGGTCAGGGCTGATGCGCATCGACCAGCCCCCGACCCCACGCGTCAGCTTCGAGGTGACCGGGGCGCGGGCACCGGCCGCGTCGACCATCCACGCGGACGACAGCCGCATCCGCTTGGCGCCTGTCGCGTCGCGCAACTGGGTGACGCCGTCGCCCGCCTCCTGCGCGACCGTGCCGGCGGGCAGGCGGAGACCGAAATGGAAGTCGCGAGCGCTGGCCCGGTCTCGCACCACCATCTCCTCTCGCACTGCGTCGCCGGTCGCCGTGTAGCGCAGGTCGACCCCCGGCCATGCGTTCGCGTACGTCACCGAGGAGCCGTCGACACGAGCGGTGCCACGTGCACCGCTCGGGGCGAACGCAACCCATGAGCTGTCCGCACCGACCTTGATCTGCGCGTTGTCCGTGAGTCGCCGAGGCGCCGTGAACACGTACCGGTTGGCGCCGTTGCGCACGACGTCCCCGTCGATCCGGAGGCGATTGTCGATCGGTTGCCAGCGGTCGAGGTCGTCCTGGTAGTTGATGGACTCCGGCGACAGCCGCGTCTCGTAGGAGCCGTCGCGCGCCTCGTAGGTCCGCGACGTCCGCGTGCGCAGGTGCGGGACGTCCGCACCGCGCCGCGCGCTGGCTGCTGGGAGCGGATCGAGCGGCGGCGCCGCCGCCCGCACGCCGGTCCTCGAGGTGTCGTTCCGCGCCGAGTCCGCGAGCGCCACGCTCGGCAGGGCCAGCGCCACCAGCGTCACCCCGGCCGCGAGCCTCGTCCGCCGGCCCACCCCGAGTGACCGACCACGGGCCACCCCACGCACAGCAGCATCGACCATCACGCACCCACCCCACTTGTGAAGGTTTGAAGAGTCCTGCCCGGCGTGCGGCACTAAACACGCATGAGCACACCGGGTCAAGCCTCTTCAGCGCTCAGGCACCCGCGAGGGCGAAAAACGGACAGGAGGTGCCAGAACGACGGAGAGCCCGCCCTGGCACGGGAGTGCCAGGACGGGCTCTCGCTCAGCCCGAAGGCCGGGGGACTACGGGTTCGTCGTGCTCAGCGTGTACGTGAGCGTCTTGCTGTACGAGCCCGTGCGGAGCGGGTCGTTGGCGCCGATGGCCTGCTTGAAGGTCACGGTGACCTTCTCGTTGGACGTCGGGCCGGTCCACGTCTTGACGACGCCCAGGCCCTGCAGCGGCTGGGCCAGCGCGAACGCGCCGTTGACCAGCTTGCCGGTGTTGGTCGGGCTCGGGTCGGCGACCGTGAGGGTCGCGTCGCCGGCCGTCGACGTGACGGTCGCGTCGGTCGTCGCCGTGTACTCGCGGGCGAAGCCGGGGACGAACGTCGGGAACGACGCCGGGGCGCCGAGCGTCAGCGACAGCGTCGCCGGCACGGTGCCGCCGACGGTGCCGTCGGTGCTGTTGCCGATGTCCAGGCGCTGGGTCTGGACCGCGGACTGGTTGCCCTTGATGTCCACGGCGAACCACTTGACCTGGTGCACGCCCGGGGCGCTGATGGTCAGCACCTCGCCGACGCTGCGGGCCCGCTGGTTGTTGTAGACGGGCGAGGAGAGCGTCGGCGTCGAGCCGTCGGTCGTGTAGTGGATGACCGCCGCTTCGTCGTTCCAGTTGAACTTGAAGTTGATCGGCGCGCCGACCGTCTTCGCCTCCGAGACCTCGATCGAGGTGCTCGGCGGGGTCACGTCCTTGCCGTAGTCGTACGCGGACTCGACGAGGCCGAAGTTGCCGGCCGCGAACTCGAGCGCCTCGTCACGGCCCTCGTTCACGAGGCCGCTGTTGCAGGTACCGGTGCTGCCGCCCGTGCCGACCGCGCCGAAGCACGGCTGGAAGCCGACGATCTGCGTGCTCGTGCCGGACGTCGTCGACGTGAAGCGGTCAGCGCCCGTCTCGAACGAGTAGGCGATGATGCCCTTGCGGTACCAGCCGTCGTCGGCCGAGTTGCCGGCGGCGGAGTACAGCACGTCGGCGATCGGGCCGGTGCGCTGCGGCAGGATCACGGTGCCGCGCGAGTCCTTGATGCGCTTGAGGATCTTCTCGCCGGCCTCGAAGAAGTACTTCTCGATGCCGATGTTCGGCGCGGGCGCCGTGGTGCGGTTGCCGTCGTCCTTGTAGGAGCCGGGCGCCCACATGAAGTACCCACCGTAGGAGTGGATGTTGTTCATGAACTTGATGTTCGGGAACGTGTCCACGACCCAGGTCTCGTTACGGGTCTCCGGCTCGGAGTACTCGCCCGGGCCGGCGTACGTGTCGCTGTTGCAGTTCTGGTCCGCGCCGGCGTAGCCGTCGAACAGCGAGTACTCGCCGCTGTTGCGGTTCATGTCGACGCCCCAGGTGTTGCGCGACGCCGGGTCCGAGTTGCCCGAGGCCGGGCAGTAGTTCACGAGCGTGCGGCGCTGGGAGTTGCTGTCGTACATCGAGTAGTGCGCGCCGTCCGGGTTGGAGTTCGGCGAGATGAACACCTCGACGTTGTCCAGCAGCTGCTTCGTCTGCGGGTCGGTCGCGTAGTTCTCGACGAGCTCGTGCGCCGTCTGGATGCACGTCAGGCCCGTGGCCCACTCACGCGCGTGCTGCTGGCAGAACAGGAAGACGCCCGGCTTGCTGCCGTCGCGCTTGGTGCCGATGCGGTACAGGTGCTGCTGGAACGGGCCGCGCGCGACGCTCGCGGGCGCGTTGAGGAAGTCGTCGAGGTTCACGCGCGCGTGGGCCGGGACGATGCCGGGCCCGGGGTTGCCGCGGAACGTCGTCGCCGTCACGAGCGCCGAGGCGGCGGCGTTCGCGTTGATGGCCGCGACGACGTCACGGGTCCGCGAGCTCAGGGCGCCCTGGGCGTCCGTGGCCAGCGAGACCGAGATCAGCTTGTCGGTGACCGTGACGCCGAGCGGCGAGTTCGGCGCGCCCGGGTTCAGGAACTCGGCCTGGACCTGGTCGCCGCCGTTCTGCCCGAACTCCTTGGCGGTCAGCACGACGGCCGAGATCGGACCGCCGGTGATCTCGTCGATCTTGAACGTGTAGCTGCCGAGCGCGCCCTGGTAACCGGAGATCTCGTACGTGTACGTGCCGTCGGCCGGGAACGTCTGATCGACCTGCTCCGGGCTCGTGCCCGTGTCGATCTGCTGCATGACCTTGCCGCTCGGATCCTTCAGTGTGAGGATGAAGTCCGGCTTCGGGCTCGCGGTGGAGTCCACGATCGCCCGGGCGGACTGGTCCTTCTTCGCGTTGAACGAGAAGGTCGCGACGGGCTGCGCGGCCGTGGTCGTACCGGTCTGGAGCGGCTGCAGATTGCCGCCGATGGTGACCGGCGGCGTCGAGCCGATGCCGGTGGTGCCGAACATCATCGCCTGCGACTTGCGCTGGTAGCCCGACGTCTTCTCCGGCATGTTGACGACCGACACGAGCTCGGGGTACCGCGCCGCCAGGGCGTCGAGGTCCGCGCGGTTCTCGGTCGGGTCCATGTACTTCGTGAAGAACGGCTGGTTCTTGAAGCCCTCGACGTGCGGCGGCAGGTCCTTGCCGAGCCACTCGGTGACCGGGAAGGTCTCGACGCTGGCGGCGGCACCGCCGTTGGTCGCCGTGGTGGCGATGCGGATCGTCTTGATGTCCGCCGGGGCGTTGGCGGGCAGGCGGATCAGCTGCCGGTGGTACAGGTACACGTCCGGCGTGGTGTCGGTGTCGATGAACCGACCCATGTTCGTCGCCGTGCTGTAGACGCCGTCCGCGCCCGCGTACGACACGGCGAGCGTGGGACCGGTGACCGAGTTGTTGGCCGCGACCTTGGTCGACTTGTTGAACGCCTCGATGTAGATGAAGCGAGCCTTGGCCGTGTTCGGAGCCAGGCCGACGATGTCGGTGAAGGTGTTGGCGCGCTGGATGACGGTGTCACCCGGCAGCGGCACGACCGAGCGGCCCTCGAACTTGGTGCCCTTGAGACCGTCCTCGGCGACGGTCTTCGCGAGCTCCTCCTCATCGAGGATCTCCTGGCGCTCGCGCATCCGCTCCTTGCCGGTGTTCGAGTCCTCGATCGTGGCGCCGACCTTGTAGCCCGCCTTCTCGAGCGCGTCCTCTTCCTCAGCGGTCGCGAACACGTTCAGCAGGATCGAGCCGTCGTCGTTGACGCGCTTGTACTCCGCGGCGTCGTACTTGGTCACGACCTTGTCGACGTCGCTCTGCGAGCCGACGGTGACCTCGAGCAGCTTCTGGAACGGGGTGCCGTCATCGGCGGCGAACGCCGACTGGCCTCCCGCCAGCAACAACGCCGAAGCCGCGAACGCGGCTAGCGCAGTCTTCCCAACCATGGGTAGAACCCTCCATTCATAGACCCACGTCCCCCTCCCTCACACACACGGGCGGACGTCAGAGCGGTATGTGACCAGAAATGAAGAGATCTCGCCAGGTCCGGGCGTGGAAATCGCTCCACGCCCGGACCTATGGCTAGGCGGTGACTACGGGTTCGTCGTGCTCAGCGTGTACGTGAGCGTCTTGCTGTACGTGCCCGTGCGCAGCGGATCGTTCGCACCGATCGCCTGCTTGAAGGTCACCGTGACCTTCTCGTTCGACGTCGGGCCGGTCCACGTCTTGATGACGCCGAGACCCTGCAGCGGCTGGGCCAGCGCGAACGCGCCGTTGACGAGCTTGCCGGTGTTCGTCGTGCTCGGGTCGGCGACCGACAGCGTCGCGTCACCCGCGGTGGACGTGACCGTCGCGTCGGTGGTCGCCGTGTACTCGCGCGCCACGCCCGGCGTGAACGTCGGGAACGTCGCCGGAGCGCCGAGCGTCAGCGACAGCGTCGCCGGCACGGTCCCGCCCACGGTGCCCGTCTCCTCGGTCGCGCCGACCAGCACGCGCTTGGTCTGGACCGCCGACTGGTTGCCCTTGATGTCCACGGCGATCCACTTGATGAGGTTCTCGCCGAGCTTCGTGAGCTGCAGCACCTCACCGAGGCCGCGGGCACGCTGGGCGTTGTAGGTCGGCGAGGACAGCGTCGGCGTCGAGCCGTCGGTCGTGTAGTGGATGACCGCGGCCTCGTCATCCCAGTTGAACTTGAAGTTCACCGGGAACGTGCCCTTCTCGGCCGACACCTCGACCGAGGTCTTCGGCGGCGTCGTGTCCATCGCGTAGTCGTACGCGGACTCGACCATGCCGAAGTTGCCGGAGGCGAACTCCATGGCCTGGTCGCGGCCCTCGTTGAGCAGCACCGGGTAGTCGTCGCAGATCGGGTAGCCGAACTGCGTGTTGGACCCGCCGTAGGTGCCGGGACCCGCGAAGCACGGCTGGAAGCCGGTCGGGATCTGGGCGGTGCCGCTCGTGGTCGAGATGAAGCGGTCCGCGCCCGTCTCGAACGAGTAGCTGATGATGCCCTTGCGGTACCACTGGTCGTCCGCCGAGTTGCCGGCGGCCGAGTACAGAACGTCCGCGATCGGGCCGGTGCGCTCCGGCAGGATCACCGTGTTGCGGTACTCCTTGATGCGGGTGAGGATCTTCTCGCCGGCCTCGAAGAAGTACTTCTCGATGCCGATGTTCGGCGCCGGCGCCGTCGTGCGCATGCCGTCGTCCTTGTAGGAGCCCGGCGCCCACATGAAGTAGCCGCCGAACGAGTGGATGTTGTTCGCGAACTTGATGTTCGGGAACGTGTCCGCCACCCACTTCTCGTTCTTGATCTCCGGCTCGGAGTACTCGCCCGGGCCGGCGTACACGTCGCTGGTGCAGCTCGGCGACGCGCCGGCGTAGCCGTCGAACAGCGAGTACTCGCCGTTGTTGCGGTTGAGGTCCACGCCCCAGGCGTTGCGTGCCGCCGGGTCGCTCACGCCGAGCGAGTCCGCGCAGTGGTTGGTCATGTTGCGCCGCTGGGAGGCGTAGTCGTACATCGAGTAGTGGCCGCCGTCCGGGTTGACGTTCGGCAGCACGAACACCTCGACCTGGTCCAGCAGCTTCTTCGTGTCGGGGTCGGTCGCGTAGTTCTTGACCAGCCGCTCGGCGGTCTCGACGCAGCTCAGGCCGGTCGTCCACTCGCGAGCGTGCTGCTGGCAGTAGAGGAAGACGCCGACCTTCGAGCCGTCACGGACGGAGCCGATCCGGTAGACGCGCTGCTGGAACGGGCCGCGCGCGACGTGCGCGGGCGCGTTGAGGAAGTCGTCCAGGTTGACCTTGGCCCGCGGCTGGACGATGCCGGCCCCGGCGTTGTTGCGGTACGTCGTGGCGCTCACCAGCGCCGTCGCCGCGGGCGAGGCGTTGATCGCGTCGACGACCTGCTTGGCCGTGCTGACGGCCGCGCCGGACTCGTTGGTCGCCAGCGTGACGACGATGTCCTTGCCCGTGACGGCGACGGACAGCGGGGCATTGGCCGTGGCCGCCGCCTTGACCTCGGCGGTGATCTGGTCGCCGCCCTGGTGGCCCCAGTCCTTGGACGTCAGGACGACCGCGCCGTTGGCGGCCTCGGCGGAGGACACCTGGACGGGCTGCACCTTGAACGTGAAGTCACCCAGGTCGCCGTCGTAGCCGGAGACCTCGAACGTGTACGTGCCGGTCACCGGCAGGTTCAGGTTCGTGATGAACTCGGGGCTCGTGCCCGTGTCGATGGGGCCGCTGATCACGGCGCCGGTCGGGCTCTTGAGCGTGAAGATGAAGTCGGTCGAGCCGCCCGGGATGCCGTCGACCGTCGCGAAGATGCGCTGGCCCGCGGTGCCGTTGAACGGGATCGAGGCGACCGGCGCCGCGGCCGTGATCTCGCCCGTGGACTCGGCGATCGGCGCACCGTAGACGGCCGGCGGGGCGACGCCGATGCCGGACGTGCCGGACAGGATCGCCTGCGACTTGCGCTGGTAGCCGTTCGTCAGGTTCGGCAGGTTGACCGCCGTCACCAGGTTCGGGAACTCCGCGGCCAGCTTGTCCAGCTGCGCGCGGTTCTCCGTCGGGTCCTGGTACCGGGTGAAGAAGCCCTGCTGGTAGCCGGCGACGTGCGGCGGCAGCGAGCTGCCGAGCCACTCCGTGACCTTGAAGGTGTCGACCGAGCCCGTGCTCGCGGCGACCCGGACGGTCATCTGGGACGCCGGGATGTTGGCCGCGGCGCCCGTGAGGCGGATCAGCTGACGGTTGTAGAGGTACTCGTCAGGCGTCGTGTCCGTGTCGATGAAGCGCGGCATCGCCGTGTCGGCCGGGACGAAGTTGCCGTCCGCGCCCGCGTACGCCATCTGCAGCGTCGGGCCGGTGAACTGCGTGTTGCTGCCGGCGACGCGCTGGATCGCCTTGTTGTGCGCCTCGACGTAGAGGAACGTGCCGGCGTAGTTGGTGAACTTGTTGGCGCGCTGGATCACCGTCTCGCCCGGCTGGGCGACGGCGGACCGCGTCTTCGGCACGCCGTTCTCGGCGTACTCGGCCGTGCGGCTGTCGAGCTCGCGCTGGGCGTCGCGTGCGGCCGCGATCGCCTCGCGGTGCTCGGGCGTCTCGATCGTGCGGCCGATCTTGAAGCCGCGCTGCTTGAGCTGGCCGATCTCGGCCGGCACCGCGTCGATGGCGACGACGATGTCGTTCGCGCTCTCCACGCGCTTGTACTCAGCGAGATCGAACCCGTCGTCGATCAGCGCGTCGATGTCGGACTCGCTCCCGACGTGGACCTCGATCAGCGACGCGTCCGCGTCCGGGAAGTCGGTGTCGGCGTACGCCAGACCTCCTCCCGATAACAGCAACGCTGACGCGAAGACGGCGGCCAGCGATGTTCTCCCGACCATGGGCAGAACCCTCCATGTGTATGGAACACAAGGGGGCGAGCCGAGCCATCAGGAAAGGCTCACCCCTCCTCAGGGGCCCATTCTGCATCCATCACGCCTCCATGTCCAATGGGGTCTGCGTTCAGGTCCGCGTACGGCTGTCCCCAAGGTTCTCCCAACCGCGAGACGGCAGACTCGGTCCGATGAGGGCAGGACTCATCGCGGGCGCGCTGCTGGCGCTCGCCGTGGCGGAGCCGGCGCTGGGGCAGGCCGAGGTTCCGTGCACCAACGTGGGCGGCGGGAAGTTCGAGTGCGGCTGGTTCCGCTCAGGTGACGGCCGGTCAGGCGGTTCGATCGTCGCCGTCGGCACCACCACCGTCGGCTACCTCCACCAGGGTCGCAACTGGATCCAGTGCGAGGAGCAGGGCGGCGACATGCGCAGCGCCGACGGCTATCGCAACCACTGGTTCGGCTGGACGCAGGCCGACAACGGCGCGTGGGGCTGGGCGAGCGCGCTGGACGCGTCCGGCGGGGACGACTACGGCTCCTTCGGCGGCGGAACGCCGCCGTGCAACGGGGCGCACGGGACGCCGCCCAGCTACAACGGCGCCTGGGGCTCGCCACCCGCGACGAGCCCCAGTCCGCCGCCGAGCCCGACGACACCGGCCGTTGACGCGGACCGTGACGGCGTCGCGCCGCCGACCGACTGCGACGACACCAACTCGCGCGTGTATCCGGGCGCGCCCGAGGTGGTCGGGGACGGCATCGACCAGGACTGCAACGGCGCGGACGCGGCCGGGCGGGTGAGCGCGACGATCGTCTTCAGCTCGCGCAGCACCCGCACGTCGACCCGATTCAGGAGCCTACGTGTGGCCGAGGCACCCGCCGGCGCGCAGGTCGCCGTCACCTGCACCGGCCGCCGGAAGGGCTGCCCGAGGTCGCAGACGCTCACCACCTCGGCGAAGGGCAGCGTCTCGCTCACGAAGCTGTTCCGCAAGCCGCTGAAGGTCGGCGCGCGTGTGCGTGTCGCCGTGACCACGCCGAACGCGATCGGCAAGGTCCGCGAGCTGCGGATCGCGCGCAAGCGGGTGACGGGCCGGACGCTGTGCCTGGCGCCCGGCGCCGTCGAAGCCACCCGGTGCTGACCGCTGACGGGCCCGCTCGCGGCGAGCGGGCCCGTCGGGTCTCCTACGGGTTGGTCGTGCTCAGCGTGAAGGTGAGCGTCTTGCTGTAGGTGCCGGTGCGCAGGGCGTCGTTGGCGTCGATCGCCTGCTTGAACGTGACCGGGACCCGCTCCGAGGACGTCGGAGCGCTCCACGTCTTGACGACGCCGAGGCCCTGCAGGGACTGCGGCAGCGTGAACGCGCCGTTGACCAGTTTGCCGGTGTTGGTCGTGCTCGGGTCGGCGACCGTCAGGGTCGCGTCGCCGGCCGTCGAGGTCACCGTCGCCTCCGTGTTCGCCGTGTACTCGCGCGCGAGGCCCGGGACGAACGTCGGGAACGAAGCCGGTGCGCCCAGCGTGAGCGACAGCGTGGCGGGCACGCTGCCGCCGACCGTGCCGTCGGCGTCGTCGGCCGCGACCAGCAGCCGCTGCGACTTCACCGGCGAGACGTTGCCCTTCATGTCGACCGCGATCCACTTGATCGTGTGCGCGCCCAGGGCGGACACCGTCAGCACCTGACCCGGGCGGCGGATGCCCTGGGCCTCGTACTTCGGCGAGTCGGTGGTCGGGGTCGAGCCGTCCGTCGTGTAGTGGATGACCGCCGCCTCGTCGAGCCAGTTGAAGCGGTAGTTGATCGGCTCACCGGACGTCTGCGCGGCCGAGAACTCGATGCCGACGTTCGGCGCCTTCGTGTCCTGCGAGTACTCGAGCGCACCCTGGAGCAGGCCGTAGTTGCCGTCGGCGAACTCCTGCGTGGACAGGCGGCCCTCGTTGACCATCAGCGGGTCCGGGTTGCTGGCCGTGCCGCACTGGGACGCGGTCGACGTGTTCGTGCCGCCGTGGGTACCCGGGCCGCCGAAGCACGGCTGGAAGCCGACGTCACGGCGCGAGATGGCGCCGGTGGTCGGGTTGACGGTCATGCGCTGCGCGCCTGCCTCGAACGAGTAGGAGATGATCCCCTTGCGGTACCACTGGTCGTCGGCCGAGTTGCCCGCGGCCGAGTACAGGACGTCCGCGATCGGGCCCGTGCGCTCCGGCAGCAGGACCGTGTCGCGCGAGTCGGCGATGTGCGACAGGATCGTCTCCGAGACCTGGAAGAAGTACTTCTCGATGCCGATGTTCGGCGCCGGCAGCGTCTCGCGGTTCTGGGACTTGTACGCGCCCGGCGCCCACATGAAGTAGCCGCCGTGCGTGTGGATGTTGATCGCGAACTTGATCTTCGGGAACGTGTCCGCGACCCACAGCTCGTTCTTCATCTCCGGCTCGGAGCCCTCGAACGCACCGGCGAACACGTCGCTGGTGCAGCTCGCCGTGCCGAGGTCCGCCCCGACGTAGCCGTCGAACGCCGAGCCGACGGTCGCGTTGCGGTTGAGGTCGACGCCCCAGTTGTTGCGGTTGCCGACGTTGCCGCTGGCCGAGCCGGGCGGGCAGTAGTTGGCCATGTTGCGGCGCTTGGAGTTGAAGTCGTACATCGAGTAGTGCGCGCCGTCCGGGTTGGCCGACGGCAGGATGAAGATGTCCAGGTTGTCGACGTAGGACTTCGTGGTCGGGTCGGTCGCGTAGTTCTTGACCAGGCGCTCGGCCGTCTCGAGGCACGTGATCGGGGTGACCCACTCACGCGCGTGCTGCTGGCAGTAGATGTAGACACCGACCTTGGAGCCGTCCCGCTGCTTGCCGATGCGCAGGATGCGCTGCTCGAACGGGCCGCGCTTGACGCTCGCGGGGGCGGCGAGGAAGTCCGACAGCGTCACGCGGGCACGGGCCTGGACGATGCCGGAACCGGCGTTGGCGGCGTACGTGTAGGCGGTGACCAGCTCGCTCGCGGGCGCCGACGCGTTGATGGCGTCACGCACCTGCGCGGCGGTCGAGGACAGCGCGCCGGTCGCGTTCGTCGCCAGGTTGACCGTGATGCTCT